>CAZHTS010000067.1:0-25255 GCA_964535315.1 uncultured Anaerolineaceae bacterium | reverse complement strand
CGATGGCAAAGAAGACCACCTGTTTATCGGGGTTTTCCTGGGCGATGCGCACCGCATCCAGCGGAGAATACACCACGCGCACCTGTCCGCCGGCGGCGCGAATGGAAAACAGATCGCCGTGCGAACCGGGCACGCGCAGCATATCGCCATACGAGGTGAAGATGACCTCGGGGCGGGCGGCGATGGCCAGCGCCTTGTCGATCAGTTCGAGCGAGGTGACGCACACCGGGCAGCCGGGGCCGTGCACCAGCTCGACTTCGGGCGGCAGCATTTCGTCCAGGCCGTAATGCATCAGGGCGTGGGTCTGGCCGCCGCAGATTTCCATCAACACCCACGGGCGGGTGACAGTCTTGCGTATCTCTTGCAGCACAGACTGCACCAACTGCGGGTCGCGGTAGCGAGCAAGGAGATCCATGGCGGTCATTTTATTCCCCGTTTTCCACTTCCCCCAATTCTTCGAGCAGGTCGAGGGTCTCGCGGGCCTCCTGCTCGTTGAGCAGGTTGAGGGCGAAACCGGCATGGATCATGGTGTAGTCGCCCGGTTTTGCCTCGGGCAGGGCCTCGATACAGGCCTCGCGCACCACGCCGCCAAAGTCGATCTTGCACATGCGCAGACCGCCGTTCTGGTAGATTTCCAGGATTTTACCGGGGACACCCAGGCACATTTTGACCTCCAAGAGAATACTTAGTGAACGTGTGCAGCCACCATTGCCTGGCCAACGGCGATGCAGCCATCGTTGGCGGGCAGCTGGCGGTGCCACAAAACCGTAAAATTATCCTGCTCCAGCACCTGGAGCGTGCGTTCCAGCAAGAGGGTATTTTGCCACACCCCGCCGCTGAGCGCAACCACTGCGCAGCCGGTCTGGCTGCGCAGCCGGGCGCACACCTGGCGGACGAGCTGCACCACGCCATTGTGGAAGCGGGCCGAAAGGGTCGCCACGGGCAGCCCGGCGCGCCAGTCGTTGAGCAGCGCCAGCCATAGCGGCGCCGGGTCAATCGTTTCGCCCTCAATCTCAAATTCGTAGGCGGCGGTCTCGTGGCGGTCGGCGCGGGCCTCGAACTCGATGGCTGCCTGACCCTCGTAGCTGGCCACCTGGCGCTGTCCGGCCAGGGCCGAAGCGGCGTCGAACAAACGCCCCATGCTCGAGGTAGGTACGGCGTTCAGGCGGCGTTCCAACTGGGTGCGCACGACCATGCGCTCTTCGTAACACAGCGCCTGGACGGGCGGCAGGTCGGTCTCCCAATCCAGGCCGGCGGCCCACAGGTGCGCCAGGGCCATGCGCGCCGGCTTGCGCACCGCCTGGTCGCCGCCGGGCAGCGGCACGTACTTAAGGTGATAACAGCGCCGGTAGCCGGCGTAGCCGCCCAACAGCACCTCGCTGCCCCAGATGGCGCCGTCTGTGCCCAGCCCGGTGCCGTCAAAGCTCAGCCCGATGACTGCTTCGCCGGACGCCCAGCCGTTATCGGCCAGGCAGGCGGCCAGGTGGGCGTGGTGATGCTGCACCGTCACCAGCGGCAGGCCCTCTTCGGCGGCGCGCCGTTGGGCGTAGCGGCTGGCGAGATAATCCGGATGCAGATCGCAGGCGATACGTTCGGGGCGCAGGCGGAACAGGCGCTCAAAGTGCGCCACGCCGCTTTCAAATGAGCGCAGCGTTTCGTAATTTTCCAGGTCGCCGATGTGATGGCTGAGAAAGGCGTACTGCTGGCGCGTCAGGCAAAAGGTGTTTTTGAGTTCGGCGCCGGCGGCCAGGGTAGGCGGGGTGGCGACGGGCAGCGTCAGCGGTTCGGGTGCATAACCGCGCGCCCGGCGCTGCAAATAAGGCCGTCCGCGCACCAGGCGGGCGACCGAGTCGTCGGTGCGCATGTGGATCGGCCGGTCGTGCAGCAGGAAACCATCCGCCAGGCCTTCCAGCCGCTGGCGGCCTTCGTCGTCTTCGTAGGCGATGGGTTCTTCGCTCAGGTTGCCGCTGGTCATCACCAGCGCGTCCGGGAAGCCGGGGGCAGGTTCGAGCAGCAGCAGGTGCAGCGGGGTATAGGCCAGCATGAAGCCGAGGGTGGTTTGCCCGGGGGCAACCTCGGGGTGCAGGTCGGCGTCTGACCGCCGTTCGAGCAGGACGATGGGGTGTTGGGGAGATTGCAGCAGTGCGGCTTCTCCGGCGGTGACGTGGCAATAGCGTTTGACCGCTTCCAGGTCGAAGGCCATCAGGGCGAAGGGTTTGTCGCTGCGTTTCTTGCGCCGGCGCAGTTCGCCGGCGGCGGCGGGGTGGGCGGCGTCGCAGGCCAGGTGGAACCCGCCCAGCCCTTTGACGGCAACGATCTGCCCGGCGCGCAGCGCCTGGCGGGCCAGCTGCAGGGCTTCTTCGCCGCGCCCCAGGCGGCGCCCGCCGCGCTCGTACCACAACTGCGGCCCGCAGTCAGAGCAGGCCACCGGCTGGGCGTGGAAGCGCCGGTCGAGCGGGTTCTCGTATTCGTCGTGACAGGCGCGGCATAACGTAAAGCCGGACATGGTCGTTTTGGGCCGGTCGTAGGGAATGTCCTGGATGATGGTGAAACGCGGCCCGCAGTTGGTGCAGTTGATGAACGGATAGCGGTAACGCCGGTCGTGGGGGTCGAATAACTCGCGCCGGCAGTCGGCGCAAATGGCCATGTCGGGCGAGATGGGCACGAACTGCTCGTCCTGCGCCTGGCTGGCCAGGATGTTGAAGCCGGTGTAGTGGTCGGGCGGGCAATCCTCACAGCGCAACTGGTCGATGCGCGCCAGCGGCGGCGGGTTGTGCCGCAATGCGTGCAGAAAGGTCTGCACCCCCTCGGGCGCGCCGTTAATCTCGATCTCCACCCCGCCGGAGGTGTTGCGCACCCAACCGGTCAACTGGTTGCGCTGCGCCAGGGTATAGACGAACGGGCGGAAGCCGACCCCCTGGACGATCCCGCTGACCCAGATTTTAAGCCCGATTTGCGCTGGCGTCATCCCTTATTTTTGCGGCCGCGCACCTGGGCCCGCAGCCAGTCGACCCAGGCGCAGATGCCTTCGGCGGTGACGCACGAGACCGGGAAGGTCACCAGCCCCGGGTTGAGCATTTCGACGCCCTGGCGGAAATAATCCATGTTGAAGCGTACGTAAGGCAGCAGATCGGTCTTGTTGACGATCAACACATCCAGGCCGCGGTAGATGTTGGGGTATTTGTAGGGCTTGTCGTCGCCCTCGGGGATGCTGGCGATGAGCACGTTGGCGTGACTGCCGAGGGTAAAGGCCGCCGGGCAAATCAGGTTGCCGACGTTTTCGATGATGATCAGGTCGAGTTCGGCCAGCGGCAGCGCCTTGAGACCCTGTTCAATCATCACCGCGTCCAGGTGGCAGTCGCCGCCGGTGTTGATCTGTACGGCAGGCATACCGGCTGCGGTCACCTTGTCGGCGTCGATGGTCACCGGGGCGGTGTCGCCTTCGATGACGCCCAGGCGCAGTTCGGGGGCGAGGGCCTGAATGGTTTGCAGGATCAGGCTGGTCTTGCCGGCGCCGGGCGAGGCCATCAGGTTGACGGCGAACACGCCGGCTTCGTCCAGCCGGGCGCGGTTAAGAGCGGCCAACTGATCGTTGGCACTGAGCAGTTTTTCGACGATGGGGACACGAAGTGAAGTCATAGGTTTGATTTTCCTGAAATGGATTAGCGTTCGATTTCGAGGCTATCGAGCCAGAACTCCTCGCCGCTGACCACGCGCACCCGGGCGCTGTGGCAGTTGGGGCAGGGTTCCAACTGCCCGTTGAGGGTGTATTCCTGGTTGCAGTCCAGACATTTGAGCGTGGCGGGGATGCGTTTGAAGTGCAGTTTGGCCCCGGCGCACAGCGTGTCCTGGCTGATGATGTCCCAATAGAACTGCACCGAGTCGTCGATGATGCTGGAAAGTTGCCCGAGGACGATGTGGATGTCGGTCACCCGTTGGGCGTCGGCGGCCTGGGCGTGCTTTACGGCGATATTGAGGATGCTTTCGGTAACAGCCAGTTCGTGCATGCAGTTATTATACTACCAAAAAGGTGGGATTTTTGGCGCGTTCTGGGGAATGCGTTTTTCCGGCGCGGCCGGTGTAAACGCCTCGCATCCTATGGTGTAGAACCGCCGCAATCTGTCGCTGTTTTGGGAAGCTGTCAGGCGTTGGCGTCGTGACCGGTGTGCAGGATCAGGTCGAGCAGTTGCAGGCGGGTGGTGAGCAGGCGGCTGGCGACCACGTTGGCGATGCGGCGCATGATGATGTAGCCCAGATCGTGATCCTCGTCGCACAGGCGGCGCAGCGACTCGCCCTCCAGGGCGATTAACTGGCAGGGCGCCAGGGCGCGCGCTGTGGCGGTGCGCTGGCGCACCACCGGCGTCAGGCTCGACCAGCCGATGATGTCCAACGGTTCGGCGGTAAAAACGGCGATCTTGCCGTGGGTGGGGACGTGTGTTTCCACCGTGACACGTCCTTCCAGCACGATATAAAGATAATCCTCGCGGTCACCCTCGCGCAGGATTTCTTCGCCCCCTTCGACGGTGCGAATACCGGCGATGCCGACCAGGCGGTCGATCTGGTAGCTTTTCAGTTCCAGGAACCAGGGGATGCTTTGAAGTGTCTGGGCCAGGTCAGCCTGTGTAAACATGATGATCCTTTCTGTGAGGCGGGGAAGGCAGACTATACCTTTTTATCATGGCGGAGCGTTTTCATTGAAGTGCAATCCTTCCTTTGCCCGGCGCAAATTGTCATCAAGATCGTAACCACCCTGCATTGGCGGGCGAAAAGTTTAAAACCCAAACGGGCAGGCGACCCGCCTGCCCGTTTGGGACTGTGGGTGTTTCAATCTGCCAGCGCTTCGAGGCGCACGGCGCACACTTTGTATTCAGGGATCCTGGCAATGGGATCCAGCGCCGCCAGGGTCAGGTTATTGGCGTTTTGCTCGCCGGGGAAGTGGAAATTGGCGTGCAGCATGCCCGGCGGCACGCGCCCGGTGACCCAGGCCGCGGCTTCCATCACCCCGCGGCGTGAACTCAGACGGACCCGCCCGCCGTCGACGATGCCCTGACGGGCGGCGTCGCTGGGATTGATCTCGACCAGCGAGCGGCTGTAGACGTCGAGCAGCCCCCGGGCGCGGCGGGTCATTTCGCCGCCGTGCCAGTGGTAGAGCACGCGCCCGGTGGAGAGCAGCAGGGGATATTCGTCGTCCGGCATCTCGCGCGGCGGGACGTGCACGGTGGCGTGGAATTTGCCCAGGCCGCGGGTGAACCTGCCCACGTGCAGGATGGGGGTGCCCGGTTGGCCGGGGCGCACCGGCCATTGCAATCGTTCGCCGGCTTCCAGGCGTTCGTAGCTCACGCCGGCGTACGAGGGCGCCAGGGCGTTGATTTCGGCCATGATGTCCTGCGGCGAGCGGTAGTCCCAGCCGGAATGGGTCCCGCCGTTGACCCGGCGCTCGCCGCCGGCGAGGATGCGCTGCGCCAGCTGGCTGGTGATCCACCAGTCCGGTTTTGCCTCACCGCCGGGCTCGACCGCCTTGCGCACGCGTTGAATGCGCCGTTCGGTGTTGGTAAACGTGCCATCTTTCTCGGCGAAGCTTACCCCCGGCAGGAGCACATCGGCGTATTCGGCCGTCTCGGAGGGAAAAATCTCCTGAAGCAGCAGGAAATCCAGTTCTTCGAGACAGCGGCGGATGTGGTTCGAGTCCGGGTCGCTCATCACCGGGTTCTCGCCGAGCACATACAGCGCTTTGATCTTCCCTGCGGCTGCGGCGGGTATCATCTCGGTCACGGTCATACCGATCCTGTCTGAGAGCGGTACACCCCAGGCGGCCTCAAACTTCTGGCGCGCTTCAACGTTGATGACCTGTTGGTAAGCGGGATAAACGTCGGGCAGGCCGCCCATGTCGCAGGCGCCCTGGACGTTGTTCTGGCCGCGCAGCGGGTTGACGCCGCCGCCGGGGACGCCGATGTTGCCCAGCAGCATTTGCAGGTTGGCGAGCGTCATGACGTTCTGGACGCCGATCGTGTGCTGGGTGATGCCCATCGCCCACATCACCGCCATTGGACGGTTGCAGGCCAGCATTTCGGCCGCCTCGTACAGTTGCTCGACCGGCACACCGGTCGTTTCGGCCACCTGTTCGGGCGGGTAGAGCAGCAGGTTCTGGCGGAATTCTGCAAAGCCTTCGCTGCGTTCGTCAAGGAAGGCTTTATTTTCCCAGCCCTTTTCCAAAATGATGTACATCAGAGCGTTGAGCAGGGCGATGTCGGTGCCGGGTTGGAGGCGCAGGTGCAGGCTGGCAAATTCGGTGATATCGATGCCACGCGGGTCGGCGACGACCAGTTTAACGCCGCGTTTCAAGACGGCCTGGCGGATCATGGTGCCAAACACCGGGTGTTGCTCGGTGGTGTTGGAGCCGATGATCAGCATGGCCTGTGCAAATTGGGCGATGTCGTCCATCGAGTTGGTCATGGCGCCCGAGCCAAAAGCGGTGGCCAGACCGGCCACGGTGCTGGAGTGTCAGAGACGGGCGCAGTGGTCGATGGTGTTTGTGCCGACCACCTGGCGGGCAAACTTGTTCATCAAGTAGTTTTCTTCGTTGGTGCACTTGGCCGAGGTCAAGACGCCAATGCTGTTGGCCCCGTGGCTGTCGCGCGTCCGGCGCAGTTGATCGGCCGCCAGGTTGAGGGCGGTGTCCCAATCCACTGTTACCCATTGGCCGCGGTTGTGTTTGGCGGGGCGCGCCGCGCCCTTGAGCAGATAGGCGCGCACCATTGGCCGGATCAGGCGATCGGGGTGGTGGACGAAATCGTAGCCGTAGCGGCCCTTGACGCACAGGCGCATGCCGTTGACCGGCGCCCTGGGGTTGGAAGTGACGCGCACGATGCGGTTGTCTTTGACGTTCAGGTCGAACTGACAGCCCACCCCGCAATAGGGGCAGGTGGTGGTGACCAGGCGCTGCGCCTTGCCGGCGCCGAGCGACAGCTTGTTGTCCAGTGCGCCGGTAGGGCAATAGGCCACGCACGCCCCGCACGACTCGCAGCGCGCCTCGAGCAGGGTGGTGTCGTTGCCGGCGACCACGTGGCTCTGGTAGCCGCGCTCTGACAGGCCCCAGACGAAGCGGCCCTGCACCTCGGTGCAGGCGCGGATGCAGCGTGCGCACAGGATGCACTTATTCAGGTCGACCCACACAAAGGGGTTGGGGTCGGCGTTGACTTCGTAGCGCCGTTTCTTTTCGTCCGGCGGGGGCGTCTGCATGCCGTGGTGGTGCAGCCAGTGGGTCAGTTCGGTCTGGTCGCGGTCGCTTTTCGCATAGCCGTCGTCGTTGTAGGTCGACATCAGCAGGGCAAGCACGTTCTTGCGCGAGGTCACCAGCGCCGGGGTGTCGGTTCTGATCACCATCCCGGCACTCACTGGCAGCGTGCAGGAGGTCTGCGGGGTGCGCATTCCCTGCACCTCGACGATGCACATGCGGCAGCCGCCGTACGGCTTGAGGTCCGGATGGTCGCACAGGGTGGGGATCTCGATCCCCAGCCGGCGGGCGGCCTCCAGAACGGTGATGCCTTCCGCGACGTCGTAAATCTGGTCGTTAATCGTGATCGCTGTCATGGGGCTGGTTTCCTGTAAATTCTGAATGCGGCAGGAGGATTCGCTCCGGGTGGGTGTAGACGTTGAAGCGTCCCTTACGGGCGTGGGCAATGAGGGTAACGTTCCAGCGTTGCGCCATTTGGATGGCCAGGTAATTGGTCGAATTGAGCGAAACGACGATAGACACCTGCATCCGGGCCGCTTTTTGCAGCATGTCGGAGCTGATGCGTCCGGTGGTGAGCAGCATGAGCCTGCTCATGTCCAGCCTGGATAACAGCGCCTGTCCGGCCAGTTTATCCAGGGTGTTGTGGCGGCCGATGTCCTCGGTTTGCAGGATGATCTCCTGCCCATCGCTCAGGGCCGAGGAGTGTACGCCGCCCGCCACGCGGTGCAGCCGCTGAGATTTGAGGAAGTGTTCCATGCAGGCGTTGAGCGCATGGGGCGAGAGAGTCAGACCGCCCTGGAGGGGGGCGATGTGGGTGTGCGCCGCGTCGGCGTTGGTCTTGCCGTCGCCGCAGCCCGATGTCCTGCGCCAGGTGGCCGGTTTGCCGGCTGCGTGGCTGAGCCACACGTCCACGTTTTCGCCGCTGGCGCACAGGCGGGTGATCTCGACCGTTTGCAGCGAGTGAATGATGCCTTCGTTGTACAAAAAGCCAAGCGCCAGCGCTTCCAACTGATCGGGCGTACAGGAGAAGCTCAGCCAGGCCTCGCCGTTGACCGTCAGGGTAACCGGGGCCTCAACCGTGATCTCGGTTTGAAGCACCCGGCAGGCATTGCCGGTGTACTGATGATACTCACAGGGGGTATGACTTGGAGTGTTCACAGTATTTCCCGGCGGGAGGCGGTTACCTGGGCCGGTTGCGCAGGTAGACCAGCCAGTATACGGCCCCGACCATGATCGCCCCGCCGATGATGTTGCCGATGGTGACCGGCAGCAGGTTGTTGAACAGGAAGCCGCCCCAGGTCAGGTTCTCCACGGCGATTTTGGCGTCGGCCGCCGCTTTGGCGGTGAAGGCCGGATCAAAGTCTTTGATGAACAGGGCGATGGGGATGAAGTACATGTTGGCGACGCTGTGTTCAAAGCCGGCGGCCACAAAGGCGGTGATTGGAAACAGGATGGCCAGGATTTTGTCGCTGGTGGTGTGGGCGCCAAAGGTCAACCAGACCGCCATACACACCAGCGCATTGCACAGGATGCCCAGGGCGATGGCCTGCACGAACTCCAGCCCGACCTTGGCAACGCCGATGGATAGCATCGTCTTACCGACGGCGCCGCCGCTGAACAGATACTGTTTGCTGAGAAAGATGATCCCGGCGGTGGCCAGCGAGCCGACAAAGTTACCCAGGTAGACGATGCCCCAGTTGCGCAGCACCTGCAGGAAGGTGATCTTACCGCTGGCCCACGCCATGACGATCAGGTTATTGCCGGTGAACAGTTCGGCGCCGCCTGCCACCACCAGGATCAGGCCCACGCAGAAGGCCAGCCCCATGCCCAGGCGCATGAAGCCGTACGGCCAGGTTCCGCTCATCCCGACCGAAACGGTGGTGGCGAAAATTGCCCCAATGGCGATGAATACGCCGGCCAGCACGCTGAGCACAAAGAGGTTAAACGTGGTGGCGTTGGCCTTGCGGATACCGATGGTTTCGGCCTTGATGGCGATTTCCTGTGGGAGGAGGGCATCGAGGGAAAAATCGTTATTGGGCATGACGGACCTTTATGTGAGTGAACGGGAATCAAGGGGGGCCAGAGCGTCGAACAGGATGTGGCGGTCGACCAGGCCCAGCGGGCGGCCCTGCTCGTCGACAACCACCAGCCACTTGCGCCCGGCGTTGATCATGATGCGCACGGCCTCGACCAGCGACAGCTCGAGCGAGGCGGTCAGTGCGCCGGGCGACATCAGGTCTGCGGCGGTCTCCTGCCCGGCGGGCGGTCTGCCCAGCCGGCGCAGGGCAGCGAGCACGCTCTGCTGGCGGGCGGGCTGGAGTCGGGCGATGACGTCTGAGTCGCTGAGAATGCCGGTGGCTTTCCCGCGATCGTCGACGACCACCAGGCGGTGGGTGCCGGTTTGCAAGAATTTCTGGATCATACCCGGCAGGTTTTCATCGGCCGGCACCACCGGCACCTGGGGCGACATGATCTCTTTGATCGTCCTGCCACTGCGTTGGTAGGGCGTCTCGGGGGCGGCGGCGATGCCGGCCACCTGGCGCAGGATGTCCAGGCGCGAGAGCATGCCGCACAACCGGCCCTGAGCGTCGACCACCGGCAGGCGTTTGAGCCCGGCCCGGTGCATGCGCGCCACGGCCACCCCCAGCGCTTCCTCACCGGCGGCGGTAACCACCGGGCGGGTCATGATGTCGGCCACGGTCAGCGCCGAGGCGTGCAGCCGCTGGATTTCTTCGCTGAGGAGTTCGTCGTTGAGACGGGTGGCGATGGCCAGACGCTGCTGCACGCCGGCCCGTTCGAGCAAGTCTTCGTCGGTCAGGATGCCGATGACGCGCTGGCTGGCGTCGACCACCGGGAAGACTTTGATGTGCGTTTGCAGCATTTGTTCCCAGGCGGCGTGCACACCCCATTCGGGAGAGAGCGAAAGGACATCGCCGGTCATGACCTCGCTGACCGGTTTTTCAGCCGGCAGCGGGTTGAGATAGCGGTGGGTGTACTTGATCACCCGTACTGCTTCGACGGTAATCAGCCCTTCGCCGACCATTGGGGCGATGTGTTCCAGCGCCCGTTCGATCTTCTGCGGGGTGTCGACCACGTCGATCACCAGCGGCAGGTCCTCAGAGAGGCGCAGGATGGCGGCGGTGTGGATGAAACGCGAGCGTGCCCCATAGCCGGCCACCCCGCGCAAGACGGTGGCGCCAGCCATACCCTGCGCCCTGAGCGTTTCGAGCAGGGCGATGTACAGCGGCCGGCCGCGCCAGCGGTCGCTTTCGCCGAGGTAGATGCGCAAACGGTGAGCCTGTTCTTGCATTGCCGGTTCGGACATGGGCCTTCTCCTGTGTGTTTATTATAGCAATTTACCCAGGAATATGCCTGCCAGTACCGCCAATCCGCCCAACAGAGCGCTGCCCAACAGATTGAAGGCGCCAGAGAGCCACTGGCCCTTGCTCAACAGGTTGACGCTTTCGTAAGCGTAGGTGGAAAAGGTGGTGTAGGCGCCGAGAAAGCCGATGGCGAAGAAGGTGCGCCAGCGCGGGTCGAGCACAAAGCGCTCGGTGGCGAGCGTCAGAAACAGCCCCAACAGGAAACTGCCGCTGAGATTAATCAGCAGGGTGCCAAAAGGAAAAGCGGCGCCCCACTTCCCGGCGGCCCAGGCGCCCACCCAATAGCGGGTGTTTGCGCCCAGCACGGCGCCCAACGAGATCAACAGAAAACGTTCCATGCTGCGCTTCACACCCTGTTGGACAACCAGGTCAGGATCTCTTCCACCGCCTGCTCCTTGAGCGCGGCGGTCTGAGTAGAAAGCGAGCGGCTGAACCCAAAGAAATACCCGCGTACCGAGACCAGAATGGCGTCTGGGGTATGGTGGTACAGCGCCTGCGACATGGAGAGACAACTGGCTGGCGTCAGGTGGTGGGTGAACGGCGAGCTTTGGAAATTGGGCTCCACGCTCGCGATGTTGACCTCATTGGGCACGTTGCCGGTGTGGGCGTCTACAAAGCAGACTGCGTCATAGGCGGCAAAGGTTTCGGACATTTCCGGGGTAAGCTGCAAGTTGAACTGTAAGACGGGGTATTCGCCGCGGTCAACGAATTCGTCTTCTGGTTCGTTGGGAACGGCGCGCCCCAGGCGCAGGCCGATATCACGCAGGATGTGCCAGGCAACGCCGTCGTCCTGCCGGTCGGGGTTGCCATAACCGAAAATCATGATTTTTGTAGGGTTCATATTTGCACAAAGAAAGAGAGCGATGCCAGGCGGCATCGCTCTCGGCTGGTTGAGTCCGGTGAGCGATTACTCGCCGCGGCTGATGGTCTGGACCAGGTTGCCTTCGGGATCGACGACCTCGACGGTGATGGGCATTTGCCCAACGGCGTGGGTCGAGCAGGACAGGCAGGGATCGTAGGCGCGGATGGCGGCCTCGACCCGGTTGAGCAGACCTTCGCGTACTTCGCTGCCGGTGATGTAGGTCTTGGCGACGCTGTCGACGGCGTTGCTCATTGCCCAGTTGTTGTGCCCGGTGGAGACGATCAGGTTGACGCGCTGCAACTGGCCGTTGGCGTTGGCGACGTAGTGGTGCAGCAGCGTGCCGCGCGGCGCCTCGATCACACCCACGCCCTCACCCTTGAACTCGTGGCGGGTGTTGAGCGTGTCGGTGCTGAGGATGTCGGGATCGTTGAGCAGGGCTTCGACCCGTTCGGCGGCGAAGATGGCCTCGATCAGGCGGGCGTAGTGGTAGTAGAGGGTGTTTTCCACCGGCTTGCCGCCGTTGAGCTGTTTGAACAGCTTCAGTTCGGCGTCTGCCAGCGGGGTGCCGGTCTGATCCGAGATGTTCAGGCGTCCCAGCGGGCCGACGCGGTAGACACCCTGCGGGTAGCCCAGCTTCTTGTAGTAGGGGAACTTGAGGTACGACCAGTTTTCGACGTGCTCGGCGATGTAATCCAGGTAGTTCTGGGCCGAGAAACGTTCCATCTGGTCGCCCTGGGCCGAGATGAGGCGGATGTCGCCGTCATACAGTTCCAGGCCGTTGTCGGGGGTGATCAGGCCGAAGTAGCCGGTGGGGAAGACGGCGAACTTGTTGATGTCTTCCATGTTGCGCTCGGCCCACTCTTTGATGATACCGACGCCGATTTGCAGGGTGGCGATCGTCTCTTGCAACCCGGCCAGGATGGTGTCACGTTCGGCCGCTTTGAGGGCCTTGTTGACGCCGCCCGGTACGGCAAAGGTGGGGTGGATACGCCGGCCGCCGAGGATGTGAATGATCTCCTGGCCGAACTTGCGGGCATTGACTGCCTTGAGCACCAATTCGGGGTTGGCCTGGATCAGGCCGACGACGTTGCGGGTGGCGGGGTCGGCGTCGAAGCCCAGCAGCAGATCGGGGCCGGCCAGCTCAAAGAAGTGCATGGCGTGGCTCTGGATGATCTGGCCCATGTGCATCAGTTCGCGCAGCAGTGAGGCGGGGCGGGGCGGGGGGCAGCCCATGACGATGTCGCCGGCCTTGGCGGCCGCCAGGTGATGGCTGACCGGGCAGATGCCGCAGATGCGCGGGGTGATGTAGGGCATTTCAAAGACCATGCGGCCTTCGCAGAATTTTTCAAAACCGCGGAACTCGTTGACGTGCATGTAGGCGCGTTCTACGCCGCCGCCGGCCTTCATGTGGACGGTAACCTTGGCATGCCCTTCAATGCGGGTTACCGGTTCAATCGTGATTTTCTGTGCAACCATTCTGTCCTCCTTACCATTAATGCCAGTGCAGTTTGTCGCCCTTGACTTCGGGCATGCGCCCCTGGGCCAACTCACTGAGGACGTAGAAGATCACGTCGGCGTCCGGCGGGCACCCGGGGACGGAGATATCGACCGGCACGACCTCGTGCACGGCGCGCACCTTGGTGGGGCGGCACAGTTCGGGGTCGTCCGGAATCTTGCCCGACTCGTCGGTGCTCTCGGTTTCTACGTACGCCCGGCGCAGCGTCTCTTCGAGGGTGAAGAAATTGCGCATGGCCGGCACGCCGCCAAACACGGCGCAGTCGCCCAACGCCACCAACACTTTGCAGCGTTTGCGCATCTTGTGGGCGACCTCTTCGTTGGCGGTGTTGTTGATGCCGCCCTCGAGCACGCCGACGGCCACGCCGCTTTCATCGGGTTCTTTGAGATCGGTGATAGGCGTGGCGCGCAGGTCGGCCAGTTCGACGACCTGTACCAGGCGCTCATCCATGTCTAACAGCGACATGTGGCAGCCGGCGCACCCGCAGATCCAATCGGAAGCTACTTTTGGTTTTGCCATAGATACCTCTTGAAAATATAAGTTAAGCAGCAGCCAGCGCCACAGCGGGCACGCGGGCGTTGAGTTGTTTCTGCCAGTCGTCGCTCAGGGCAACACCCAGGCGGGCGGCCAACGCTTCGAGCACAGCCTGATTGCTGCGCACTTCGGCGGGGGCGTTCAGCGCTTTGCGTGCCTGTTGCAGGCGACCGTCCAGGTTGAGATAGTGGCCTTCCAGTTCGGCCCACATCTCAACCGGCAGGACAACGTCGGCGGCTGCGGTCAGTTTGGAAACATAGCTGGCCTGGACGGCCAGGAAGGGCACACCCTCCAGTTTTTGCAGCAGGCGCTGCGAGGGCTGATCGTCGCCCAGCGCCAGGTAAACGGCCGCGGCGCCCTTGGGGTCGAACGGCTGGTCGAGGCGCAGCAGAGCGGCAGCCAGGCTGTTGGCCTTGCCCTTGATGCCGAGCAGCGCCGCACCCTTGACGGTCTTGCTGAGATCGACGAGGGCCTTGAGGGTGGCGCTGTCGAGTTTGCCGTAGACAAATACGGCGTGTTCGGCGGCGGCCAGTTTCTGGGCGGCGGCCTGAAGCTCTTCGCTGGCGGCGCCACCGGCGACGGCCTGGGCCAACGCCAGCAGGGTATCCTTCTCGCTGCCCTTGAGCGCCACACTGGCTTCTTTATCCAGCCCGTTGGCTTTGGCGTCGATGGTGATCAGGTCGGCGCCCAGCGGCAGGCTGCGCTTGACGAAGAAACCGGCCACCTGGTGCTCTTCGGCCAGGTCGGCGCTGACGCAGACAATGCAATCGGCGGCTTTGAGCGCCTCGAGACTGGTTTCAAACGACTGCCCCAGTTCGTCCGCCAGGGCGGCGGCGGCGGCGGTGGGGTAGCCTTCTTCGATGCTGGTGGCGCGGCTGCTCTTGAGCCCATCGGCAAAGAGGGTCTTGAACTGTGCCAGCGTTTCGACCGGCAGGCGGGTGGAAGCCAGGGCGGCCACGTTGCCTTCCTTGACTTTGGCGGCGATCAGGTCTAACGCCTCGTCCCAGGTGGCGGCCTTGAGGGTGCCGTTCTTGCGCACCAACGGGGTGACGATGCGCTCGCGCTTCTCTTCCATCGGCTCGAAACGGCCGGTCTTGCACAATACGCCGTGGTTCAGTTCGGCGTCCCAGTCGCCCTCGATGCGCACCAGCTGGTTGTCGCGTACCAACAGATTGGCGGTGCAGCCCACGCTGCAGCCCACGCACACTGTCGGCACAGTCTCGACCTGGGTCTCGCGCCCACGATAGGCGCTCTGGCGGTCGATCAGTGCGCCGGTGGGGCAGATTTGCACGCAGGTGCCGCACGAAATGCACGAGCTCTCGCCCAGCGGTACGCCGTAGTCGGCGATCAGGAAGGACTTGGCGCCGCGTTCCTCAAAGCCGAGGGTGAAGTTCCCCACCATTTCGGCGCAGGCGCGCACGCAGCGGCGGCAGAGGATGCAGCGGTTGTGATCCAGGACGAAATATGGATGGGAGGCATCCACCGAGTAGGTTTGCCAGGTGGGTTGGAGCGGCCAGTAGCTCATCTCCTCATGGTAAGCGGCGTTTTGCAGTTCGCAGTCGCCGCCGCTGACCTGGCAATAGGGGCAGAAGTGGTTGCGCTCGCTGAAGATGAGGGTGAGGACGAATTTGCGAGCGGCGCGGATGCGCTCGTTGTCGGTATGTACGACCATGTTGTTGGTGACCGGCAGGGTACAGGCGGTTTGCAGGGTGCGGGCGCCTTCCACCTCAACCAGACACAGGCGGCAGCTACCGTAGGGGGTCAGTTGCGGGTGATCGCACAGGGTGGGGATCTCAACTCCGGCGGCCGCAGCAGCGCGCAGGACGGTCGTGCCCTCGGGTACCTCGATTGTCTTACCGTCAATGATTACGTTGACCATATGCTAACCTCTTTGTTTTCTGTAGAATTAGATCTTGCGACCGCTCATCGGGCACACACCGGTGGGGCAAACCTTGAGCCGGATGTGCGCTTCTACTTCGGCGCGGAAGTACGTCAAAACGTCACGGATGGGGGTGCCGGCCGTCTGGCCCAGGCCACAATTGGAGAGCTGGTACAGGTTGTCGCTGATCTGGAGCAGATCGTCCAGGTCGCTCAAGCTGGCGGTTCCTTCCGAAATGTTCGTCAAAATGTTGTAGGCGCGCTGGTTGCCGATGCGGCAGGGAGTGCATTTTCCACAGCTTTCCACGCGGAAGAAATTCATCAGCACTTTCGCCAGGTCGACCACGCAGGTGTCTTCATCGCAAATCAGCAGGGCGCCCGAGCCCAACGCCACGCCGGTTTTGTTGAACGAGTCGTAATCCATCGGCGTGTCTTGCAACGAAGCCGGGATGATCGAGCCGCTCGAACCGCCGGTCTGGGCCAGTTTGAAGGTGGCGCCGTTTTTCATCCCCTTGCCGTAAATGTTGACGACCTCGCGCAGAGTGATGCCCATTGGCACCTCGATCAGCCCGGTGGCGTTGACGTTGCCCAGGATGGTGTACACCTTGGTGCCGGGGCTGCTGGGGGTGCCCAGGCCACGATACCAGGCCGCGCCATAGTTCAGAATGGCGGGAACATTCGCCAACGTTTCGACGTTGTTGACCAGCGTGGGCTTGCCCCACAGACCGTTGGTGGTCGGGTAGGGCGGGCGTGAACGGGGCTCGCCGCGCCGGCCTTCGATCGACTCGAGCAGGGCGGTTTCTTCGCCGCAGATGTAGGCGCCGGCGCCGGAGTGGATGTGGATGTCAAAGCTGAAGTCGGTGCCAAAGATGTTCTTGCCGAGGATGCCCATCTCGCGCGCCTGTTGGATGGCCTTCTTGAGTCGTTCCTGCGCCAGGCGATATTCGCCGCGCACGTACACATAGCCTTCGTCGGCGCCGACTGCATAGCCGGCAATGGCCATCGCTTCCAGGATGCTGTGTGGGTCACCTTCCAGGATGAGACGATCTTTGAAGGTGCCGGGTTCGCTCTCATCGGCGTTGCACACGACGTATTTTTTATGGTTCTTGGTGGATGCCACAAATCCCCATTTGGTGCCGGTGGGGAAACCGGCGCCGCCGCGACCGCGCAGACCGGATTTCTTGAGCTCGTCGATCACCTGCGCCGGGGTCATCTCGGCCAACGCCTTGCCGAGGGCCTGGTAGCCGTCGTGCACGATGTAGTCTTCGATGTTCTCGGGGTCGATGATGCCAGCGCGTTCAAGAACGACGCGCTTTTCGGCCGGGAGGGTGCCGCGCCGCGCCGTCAGCCAGGCGATGCGCCCGGAGAGTTCGCGCGTCGAGGCCTGCATTTCGTAGGCCACCCGCCCCTTATAGAGGTGTTCCTCAACCAGATGATGCACATCCTCAGCTTTAACCGGACCGTAGATGGTGGCTTCGGGATAGACGATGACCAGCGGCAAGACATCGTGACGCCCGACGTCGCCGACCATGCTCAGCGAGATTTCGTCTTGCAGGCCGAAGGACTTGAGTTCTTCCTGCATGCGGTCAAAGATGTCTTGGGCGCCGCGCTGCATGCTGAGCGGATCGCTGGATACCAGTACCATTGAGCGATATGTTTTCATCGTTCGTTCCTCTATTCGTAGCGAGCCAGAATGTCCCGAATCTGGTCCGGGCGCACATTGCCGTAGATATCCTCGTCAATGGTGATCACCGGACCCACGCCACAGACTCCCAGGCAGCTTACGGTTTGGAGCGTCCATTTGCCATCTGGGCTGGTTTCGCCGGAGGATAACTCGAGTTCCTCTTGCAGCGCCTGCCATACCTGGCGCCCGCCAACCACGTGGCAGGGAGCGCTTTCGCAGAACTGGATCAGATGCCGGCCACGCGGTTTGGTAGACAGCATCTGGTAAAAGCTGGCCACCGAGAATAAATGACTCTTGGGTGCTTTTAGGGCGTGGCTGATTTCTTCCAACGCTTCGGCGGGTAGGTAGCCCAGGGTACGGTTGACATGATTCAGAATCGGGATCAGTTCGTCCCGACTGGTGCCATGCTGTTCGATGGCTGCTGCTACGGCTGTCTTGATTGCCTGTCCATCTATAGTACCAACGGTCATATTGCTCCTCCTTAGGGATAATCCCTGTAAAGCGCCAGGGGTACAGCGAACCAGTTGTATATCCAGGATTGCATCGATTGATCGGGTTCAGGATGTGCTACGTTGCGGGTGTCGTTGAAATTGCGATTGTGTGGGCCTCCATTGGTAGGATTTAAACCGAGATGGGGAAGAGCCGTTTTCGCTTACGGGTGAACGGCTCTTCCCATACCATACGCTGCTTACTCGACCACGATGGCGTTGAAATTGCAGACCTGCATACAGATACCGCAACGGACGCACACGTCCGGGTCGATTTTGTGTAACTGGCGGCGCTCGCCGCTAATGGCGTTGACCGGGCAGTTACGGGCGCACACGGTGCAGCCGGTGCAGATACCGTCGATGATGCGGTATTCGATCAGCGCCCGGCAGACCTTGGCGCGGCATTTCTTTTGATAGATGTGCTCCTCGAACTCCTCGCGGAAGTTCTTGAGGATGGTGTCGACCGGGTTGGGAGCGCCCTGGCCCAGGCCGCACAGGCTGGTGCTGCGCACTTCGACGCACAGCATTTCGAGGGTCTGGATGTCGCCGTCTTTGCCTTCGCCGGCGCAGATGCGCTCGAGGATTTCGAGCATGCGCCGGGTGCCGATGCGGCAGGGTACGCATTTACCGCAGCTCTCGTCCTGGATGAAGTCCATGAAGTAGCGCGCCATGTCGACCATGCAGCTCTCTTCATCCATCACCACCAGGCCGCCCGAGCCCATCATGGCGCCGGCCGACTTGAGCGATTCGTAGTCGATATTGTAATCCAGGTACTTGGCCGGCAAACAACCACCCGCCGGGCCGCCGATCTGGACGGCCTTGAAGGCTTTGTCGTCCTTGATGCCGCCGCCGATGTCGTACACGATCTCGCGCAGGCTGATGCCCAGCGGCACTTCGATCAGACCGGTGTGCTTGACATCTCCGGTCAGGGCAAAGGTCTTGGTACCCTTGCTCTTCTCGGTGCCCATGCTGGCGAACCATTCCGGGCCGCGCAGGATGATCTGCGGGATGTTGGCGTAGGTTTCGACGTTGTTGACGTTGGAGGGCTTGCCCCACAGACCGCGCACCGCCGGGAAAGGCGGGCGTGGGCGGGGTTCACCGCGGAAGCCTTCGATCGAGGCCATCAGGGCGGTTTCTTCGCCGCACACAAAGGCGCCGGCGCCCATGCGCACTTCCAGGTCAAAGTCGAAGCCGCTGCCCATGATATTTTTGCCGAGCAGCCCCAGGGCGCGCGCCTGCTGGATGGCGATGTTCAGGGTGCGAACGGCCACCGGGTATTCGGCGCGGCAGTAGATGTAGCCCTGGTGGGAGCCGATGGCGTAGGCGGCGATGCACAGACCTTCGATTACGGAGTGCGGGTCGCCTTCGAGCACGCGGCGGTTCATGAACGCGCCGGGGTCGCCTTCATCGGCGTTACACAGCACGTATTTGATGTCGCCGGGGCTCTTGCGCGCCAGCTGCCACTTCATCCCGGTGGGGAAGCCACCGCCGCCGCGACCGCGCATGCCCGAGGCGAGCACCGTTTCGATCACCTGATCGGGGGTCATTTCGGTCAGGGCCTTGGCCAACGCCATGTAACCATCGATGGCAATGTAGTCTTCGATGTTTTCCGGGTCGATCTGGCCGCAGTTGCGCAGCACGACGCGTACTTCTTTGGCGGTCGGGGCGCCGAGTTCTTCATCGACGATGGTTTTGCTGGGGACGAGGAACTTGGTGGCAACCCGGCCTTTGAGGAAGTGCTCTTCGACCAGGAAGGGGATGTCATCCGGGGTCAGGTTGGTGTAATGCGCCCCTTCCGGATAGACCATAATATCCGGAGCGTATTGCGTATCGCCGAGGCGCGAGGTTTCCAGCACCTGCACTTCGTCGATCAGCCCCTGCGATACCAGTTCATCCTGAAGCGCATCCAGGATTTCGTGGGCGCCGCGTTTGAGGCACTCCGGGTCAACACTTACCAAAACATGTGAGCGATAATACTTCATTGGGATTACCCTGTAATTCAAGAATATGGGCCATACCGCCCTGATTTACATCGGAATGACGTTTTCCGAGACGGTTTTGCCTCCAACAACGTGTTCTTTCATGATACGGCGGGCAACATCCGGGTTGACCTTGCCGTAGGTCACCTTTGGTTCCTCGCCAATGACGACCTGGACGATGGGTTCGCGTTCACACAGGCCGATGCAGCCGGTCTGGGTGACGATGACGCCGCTCATGTTGTCGGCTTCGATCGTATCGAGGATGGCCTTCATCGTTTCGCGTGCTCCGGCGGCGATGCCACAGGTGCCCATGCCCACGATAACCTGGACCTGGCCGCTGGCGGTCTTGACCTTGCGCTTTTCCAGCGCTTCTTCACGTAGTCGCTTCAGATCTTCAAGGCTCTTGACGGTAGACATTCGAGACTCTCCTTCAAACGGGGTTGAGGGTTGTGAAAGACTTTTTACTTTTCTGGAACGGGGCGCACATCCTGAATGCCGCCGCCCAGGTATTCGCGCAAGAAACTGAGCACATCCGGCTCGGTCAGAGGTACGTCCTGCAACTCGGCTTTGATCGGGGCGTCATCAAAAAAGAAGTCTTTGTCGTTGACCCGATAGCTAAAAGTCCAGTGGATATGCGGGTAAGCCACGAGCAGGTTGAGCAGGGTGCTGGTCAGGTCGCCGAGCGGCATACGATCGATGTGGCTGTGTTGAAATTCCACCTCCAGGCGGGTGCCAATGCCCGGTGTGGAGTCGATCTTGAGAAATCCGTTGCAGCTTTCGGCCGCCAGTTTGAGCAGCGGAATGCCCAGCCCAACCTTGCGGGTGGTGCGGGTGGTGACGAAGGGGTCGACCACTTTGGCTACCATTTCGGCGTCCATGCCTCGCCCGTCATCCTGCACGCACATGCGCAAGCGGTCGGCGCGTAGATCCTCTTCCACGCCAATGAGGATATTCCGAGAACCGGCAGCGACGCTGTTTTCGGCAATATCCAGCAGATGCAGGGCCAGTTCTCTCACGGCTGCCTCTTACTTCTTCTCTTCCTGGAGCGGGCGCACCAGTTGCGGGAATTTGTTGGGGCGAGCGCGGCCGATCAGGTCTTCGTCGATGACGATGACGGGCGCCTGGCTGCACGCACCCACGCAGCGGCAGATTTCCAGGGTAATGGCGCCATCTTTGGTCGTCTGTCCGGGCTCGACGCCGAGCACCTGCTTGGCCTTTTCGATCAACTGCGGCATCCCACCGACGTAGCAGGCCGTGCCCATGCAGAACTTGATCGTGTGGCGACCGCGCGGGCTGGTGGTAAAGAACGAATAGAACGAGACCACGCCGTGCACCGTGCTGACAGGCACGTGCAGCTTTTCGGCGACGTAATCCTGCATAGGTTCGGAGATGAAACCGATTTTACTTTGCAGTTCATTGAGCACAACCATGGTTGCGCCGGTCAGGTGCTTGTTTTCTTCCAGAACCTGGTCGATCAACTGACGTTGTTCTGGATGGTTTAATGGATCATTTTCTGAGATGGTTTGTAACTCTGCCATACAAGGCTCCGTTAATTTGGATGAATTTTGTACTATTAACGCATTCTAATCAGAATGAGTTTAACGTTGCTGAGGGGTAAAAGAAAATTACCAAATGTCACTTTAAGCTTAGATAGTCCTCTCATCCGCCTAATCCCTGGTGCAGCAGGCGCAGTGAACGGCCTTCGCGCCCCTGGATGGCCAGGCGTAGTTCGGCGATGCTGGCCTGTTCGACCTGAAACTCGTTGACGCCCAGGTATTCTTCCAGGCGGTGAACGTCTCCGCTGCGAATGAGCGGGTAGCCGGCGATTTGCGGGAAGGTGTGCCGGGCCTGGTCGGCGGTGATGTGGCGGGAGATTTCCAGCGCTTCGATGGCGATGCCGGTGGGCATCAATCCCAGGTTGGCGATTAACCCAAACGCCTTGCGGTTGACGTGGGCGGGGATGAACAGCCCACCCAGCGCGCTAACTTTCTGCCAGGCTTCCTCGATCGAGAGATCGGCCGAGGTCAGCAGCAGACGTTCCTCTCGCCGGATGAAATCGCCGGTCTCGTCCACCACAAACTGTTCGCCGAAGAAATCCGGCCGGTTGACCATCGCCGGCAGCAGAGCGTCGACCTCAGTCTGAAAGGCGGATAGTTGATCGAGGGTATCGAACAGGCACAAAACGTGCACTTCTTCGCGAGTCTGTAACTCGATGCCCGGCAGCACCTGCAATTCGCTGCCCTGAGCGGCCTTTTGCACTGCGGCCACATTGGCGCTGGCGTTGTGGTCGGTGACGGCCAACAGGTGGATGCCCAACTCCAGCGCCTGCTGCACGATCAGCGGAGGGATCATTTCTACCTCCGCACAGGGTGAGAGGACGGTGTGAACGTGCAACTCGGCCCGCAGGGTTTTCAACAGTGTATTCCTATGTTAATGTAAGCCCGACTCCCACAACTTGCCGACGACTTCGTACGAGGCTTTGGATGTGGAGAGCAGGATGATGCCTTCTTCGTTTGCTTTGGCCAGTGTGGCCGGGTCTGGTTGGGCGCCTTCGGTGATGATTACGGCGCTCAGATCGAGCAAGGCGGCCACGGCCACAATGTTGGCGTGCGCCTGCAGGGTGACCCACAGGTTCTTGTTCTTGGCGCCTGCCATGACGCAGCTCAGCAGGTCCGACGTGTAGCCACCGCTGGGGACGACCTCACTGAAGTCCTTGGGTTCGGTCAACGGGGTCAGATCCAGGGCGCGAATGATCTCATCCAGGTTCATGCTTGCTTGGCCTCCTTGCCAGAATATCCTTCTCCAACGGCATTTTGAGCGTTCAGGAAAATCTTCATCTTAAGGCGGGTGCCCTTGCCCCAGGTCGATTCGAGTTTCATGTTGTCGACACAGCGGGAGATGTTGACCAGGCCCATCCCGGCGCCAAAGCCGAGCTCGCGGATTTGCTCGCTGGCGGTGGAGTAGCCCGGGCGCATGGCCTGCTCGACATCTTTGATGCCCGGCCCATCGTCGTAGGCGTCGATTGAGATCTGATGCGGCTCGATTTCTACCCGCAGGACGCCGCCATTGGTGGTGTGGATGATCAGGTTCATCTCGGCTTCGTAGATGGCGATGCCGCAGCGGCGGGCGATTTGCGGCGAGGCGCCCAGGCGCAGCAGGGCGCGCTTGATGGCCGCAGAGGCGGCCCCGCCCAGGTTGAAGTCGCCTTGTTTGATGTTGTAGCGTAAGATCAGGCTGGTGCGATCCGAGTTGATGTCATCAAACAGGTGACTGGCGCGGTATTTGCGGATTTCCTCTTCCTGGTAATCCTTTTGCAGCGCTTTGAGCAAACCGCGGGTGATATCGCCTTTGGTGATGATGCCCAGCAGTTTGCCGCTATCATCTACCACCGGGAAGCGCCCGACGCGGTAGTTGACAAAGCCCTTGATCGTTTCGACCACCGGTTCTGAGCCTTTGACGGTGATGACGCGGGTGGTCATGTAGGTGGTTACGCAGGCTTCCAGGTCGTTGTTGATCAGGCAGTGGATCAGGTCCTCGATGCTGAGAACGCCGACCATTTTGCCGTCGACCGATAAAACAGGCGCACCCGAGATGTGCGCCTGCCGAAAGATATCCAGGGCCTCTTGCATGATCATGTCGGTGGTGAGCACTTTGATGCGGGTCGACATGACCTCGTGCACGCGCAACTCGTAAGCGAGTTCTTCTACGCGGGTGATGTTTTCGGCTTCTTTATCGGTGACGATGCGCCCTTTGCCAGCGTTGATCGTATCCATCTCGCCTCGTGCTCAACCTACTCGCATTCGCAGTTGTCGGTGAGTACCGGTTTTTCCAGGCTGGGGAGACCGGCCTGATGTAGACGGCCGCATAACTCGAACATCCCGTACGGAGTGGAGATCAGCGGAATGTTTTCCTCATTGGCCAGGTCAATGGTTTCTTGAGGGGGCTGCTTGCCGCGTACGAGTACGATGGCGGCCACATCGGCCATTTGCGCCGTGCGGATCACCTGGGGGTTGCACAGGCCGGTCAGCAAAACGGCTTCGGGCTGGATCGAGGCGAGCACGTCGCTCATCAGATCTGCACCACAGCCGCCTTTGATTTCCCTTGTAAGATCTACCGAGGTGTTGATCAACTTACCGTTAACCAACTTGATGAGTTTTTTGACATCCATACGAATTACCTTGGGCTCGTTTTCAGGATACTTGTAAGCGCTCAACCGAGGGTATAATATCGCATTGATCGCTAAAAGAACGTAAGTAATTTTACCCTAATTTACCAACTTTGGGAGGGTGAATTTGTGCTACAATTCACAAAACTTTGTCATGGATGAGAAGAGCTTATGAAAACAACGATCCAGCCCGTTAAAGGTACACGTGATTTTTACCCGGAGGAGATGGCCGTCCGCACCTGGTTGTACCGTACGCTGGGTGAAGTGTCTGCCTCGTTTGGTTACCAGGAATACGAAGGGCCTTTTCTGGAGCGCATCGAACTGTATGCTGCCAAATCCGGCGAGGAACTGGTTAAAGAACAGTCGTTTGTCTTCCAGGATCGCGGCGGCGACGACATCACCCTGCGACCCGAACTGACCCCGACGCTGGCGCGCATGGTGGCGCAGCGTCAGCGCGAGCTGGTCTACCCGCTGCGCTGGTGGTCGTTTGGCCCGTTCTGGCGCTACGAGCGCCCGCAGAAGGGCCGTTCGCGCGAATTCTTTCAATGGAACATCGACCTGTTCGGCGTCAATTCGCCCGAAGCGGACGCCGAACTGGTGGCGATTTGCGCCACGTTCTTCCAGAAGGTGGGGTTGAGCCCTCAGCAGGTGGTGATCCGCGTCAACAACCGCCGTCTGATGGATGTGGTGCTGGCGGAACTGGGCATTGCCGGCGACCTGCGCAAGGCCACCACGCGCCTGATCGACCGGCGTGATAAGCTCTCGCCGCAGGCGTGGGACGCGTACGCCCTGGAGTTGGGGTTGAGCGCCGAACAACTGGCGCGCCTGAAAGAGCTGCTGGCGGATAAGGAATTATGGCGCCGCTCAGAAGAGCTGCGGCGTGTGTTTGCCACCCTGGAGGGCATGGGGCTGAGCGATTACGTCGAATTCGACGCCCAGACCATCCGCGGCCTGGAGTATTACACCGGCATCGTGTTCGAGGCCTGGACGCGGGTGGGGGAGGGGCGCGCCATTCTGGGCGGCGGGCATTACGACAACCTGGTCAACGACGTGGGCGGCGACCCGCTGCCGGGCGTTGGCTTTGCGATGGGCGACGTGATGATCTCGATCGTGCTGCGCGAGCTCAACCTACTCCCGCCCGAACTGAACGCCGCGCCGGCTTCTGTGCTGGTGACCGTGTTCGACGAGGCGCATCTGACGGCGTCGTTTGTGCTGGCTGCGCAGTTGCGGAATGCCGGGATCAGGACGGTGGTCTATCCTGAGGCGGCCAAGCTGCCGCGGCAGTTGAAGCTGGCCGACCGCCTGGGGGTGCGTTATGCGCTCATCCAGGGCCCGGACGAAGAGGCGGCGGGAGCGGTTCTGCTCAAGGATCTCGGCAGCCGTACTCAGGAGAGCGTTGCGGTGGGCGAACTGGCGGAAAGACTGCGCCAATTGCTTGCATAACCCGCCCCGCTGTGATATACTCGGGGTCGTTATGGTGGCTGTAGCTCAATGGCAGAGCGCTTGACTGTGGATCAAGAAGTTGTGGGTTC
>CAZHTS010000066.1:0-25309 GCA_964535315.1 uncultured Anaerolineaceae bacterium | reverse complement strand
CTCGTTTGTATTTTCACCGCCCTTAAGAGGATGTCTCATTCGCCACAAAGCCACTTGTTTTTTCCTTTGTTGACCAATCCGCCACTTTGTAGTAAACTATTTGCCTATGGTCCAATAGCCTGGCAACAGGCAGTGACCTTTCCGCTCCCGGCGCGTCCACGACGTAGACCGGGGGCTATCCCGAGGAAAGGAGGTTTTCCAACATGCGCGATTATGAATTGACCCTCATCGTTCATCCTGATCTGGATGAGACTGCCCTGACGGCCCTGGTCGACAAAGCCAAAGGCTGGATCGTCGACGCCGGCGGCACGATCGTCAAGGTAGATGTCTGGGGCAAACGCCGCATGGCCTACGCGATTCGCAAGCAGCGCGAAGGCCAGTACGTGTACGTGCAAGCCCAGATGGCGCCAGCTTTCACGGCTGAACTGGAGCGCAATTTGCGCTTCCTGGAGCCCGTGATGCGGTTCCTGTTGATTGCTGCGGAGTAAAGCCCGCTCCCATTGGTTGATTTTGGCGAGGAGTTTGGTATGAGCCGAGGATTGAACAAGGTTATGATCATTGGTCACCTGGGGCGCGATCCAGAGATGCGCTACACCCCTGCCGGACGCCCGGTGACGACCTTTACGGTGGCTACCAGCCGCAACTGGAACACCGCCGACGGCGAAAAACGCACCGAAACCGAGTGGTTTAACGTCGTCGCCTGGGGCAATCTGGCTGAGATCTGCAAGCAGTATCTCGGTAAAGGGCAGCAGGTGTACATCGAAGGTCGTTTGCAAACCCGCCGCTGGGAAGACACCGAAGGCGTCAAACACAGCAGCGTGGAGATCGTAGCCAACGAAATGATGATCCTCGGCGACCGCCGCGAAAACAATCACCCGCAGGGCGGTGATACCCTCCCCGAAGAGCCGGAAGATGAGTTTCCATTCTAATGGAGTAAGTTACCATGAGTGAAGAACAGATGGTCGAGAACGAGCAACCGATGGGGCGGCGTTATGTAGCCCGCCCGAAGATTTGCCAGTTCTGCGCCGATAAAAACGTTCGTATTGATTACAAGCAGGTCGAAATGCTGCGCCGCTTCGTCTCCGAAGATGGCAAGATTCGCCCACGCCGCCAGACCGGCACGTGCGCCAAACACCAGCGCGAGCTGGCCGTGGCCGTCAAACGCGCCCGCCACCTGGCGCTGCTTCCGTTCACCAGCGAAGCCTGGTCGGACACCATTCGCTAATCCTACCCATTTTTAAACGAAGTGAGGGGCATGGGGTGAAATATGCCCAATGCCCCTCTTTCTATACCGATGCATAGAGGTCGCCCATGTCTAATCAACCGAGCCCTGTGGTTCACACCAAGAAGCATCTGGCTCGTCTGGAACGAGAACGCATTCAGCGGCGTTACCTGCTGACCGGCGTCATCATCGTAAGCGTGCTGGTCGTATTGGTCATCGCCTACGGCATTCTCGACGAGACCGTTCTGAAGAAAAACAAGCCCGTTGCCAAAGTTGGCGACGACTACGTTCGCTACGGCGAGTTCGAGGATCTGGTGCACTACTTCCGCTGGCAGTCCATCCAGAACCTGCAAGAGATCGAAACCATGAAGAGTATGTTTGGTTCCGATCCCAACACGCTCAATTACTTCAACCAACTGTCCCAGAACATCCTCGACAAGCTGCAAAAGCCGGAAGAAATGGGCAAGACGGTGTTGGATCAACTGGTCAGCGACCAGCTGGTCATCCAGGAAGCCAAACGGCGCGGCATCACGGTCAGCGACGAAGAAGTTGAAAAGAACATGCAAGAACAACGCAACTTCTTTGCCAACGGCACCCCCACCCCGGCGCCCAGCGCCACCCCCTACGCCACCTCGACCCTCTCGCCGCTGCAAATGACGCTGGTGCCGCCCACCGCCACCCCGACGGCTGCCCCCACGGCTACTCCGGATGCAGCAGCCACCGCTACCGCCACCCTGGCGCCCACCGCCGAACCCACCCTGGAGCCGACCGCCGCCAACCAACCCACCGGCACGCCCGAACCCAGCGCGACGCCTTACACCCTCGATGGTTACAAACAGCGTTTGCAGAAGGAAATGGAACCGTTGGTAAAGTTGGGCGTCAGCGAAGAGGACATGCGCGGTATCGTGCGCATGAACCTGCTGCGCCAGAAGGTCTTCGACGCCCTCACCCAGGACGTGTCCACCACCAAAGAAGAGGTCTGGGCCCGTCACATCCTCGTCGCCGATGAAGCCGCCGCCCAAAAGGTGTTGGAACGCCTCAAGGCCGGCGAAGACTTCGCCAAACTGGCCGCCGAACTCTCGCAGGACACCAGCAACAAGGATCAGGGCGGCGACCTGGGTTGGTTTGGTAAGGGCTCCATGGTCAAGCCGTTTGAAGACGCCGTTTACGCCCTCGAAATCGGCAAGATCAGCGACCCGGTCAAGACCGACTTTGGCTACCACATCATCCAGGTACTGGGACACGAGAACCGCTCCGTCGATCCCAACGTGCTGCAGCAGGACAAGCAGCAGGCCTTCAACGCCTGGCTGGAACAGGCCAAGAAGGACACCCCCATCGAGACCTACGACGACTTCGTCAACAAGAACGTCCCCACCGAACCCGCCCTGGAAGGCAGCGTTCCGGTAGAGTAAAATCTGACGATAAAAAGAGAGCGGCCAGCAGGCCGCTCTCTTTTTTGTTTTTGTCTAGCGCACCATTTCGTCGCTGACTTCGTCCAACCGCAGGCTGATCACCTGGCTGGCCGAGTCGCGCCCCATCGTCACGCCGTAAATCACGTCGGCGGCCTGTACCGTGTTACGGTTATGCGTCACCACGATAAACTGCGTGTTGGCGCTCAACTCGAGCAGCAGGTCGCGGAAGCGCCCGACGTTGGCCTCATCCAGCATGGCGTCCACCTCGTCCATCACGCAAAACGGCGTGGGCGAGACCTTGAGCAGCGAGAAGATCAGGCACACGGCGGTCAGGCTGCGTTCGCCGCCCGAGAGTAACGAGAGCCCCTGCTCGCGGCGGCCCGGCAGGCGCGCCTCGATGTCGATGCCCGTCTCGGTCGGGTTCTCGGCGTCGGTCAGCACCAGGCGCGCCGAACCGCCGCCAAACATACGGGTGAACATCTGGCGGAACTCGGCCGCCACGGCGTCAAACGTTTTGCGAAACTCGCGCCGCATCAACTCGTCCAGTTCGGCAATCACCTGGCGCAGGTCAACGTCCGCCTTACGCAAATCGGCCACCTGCCCGGTGAGGAATTCAAAACGTTCCTTGACCGACAGATATTCCGTGTGCGCGTCGGGGTTGATCGCTCCCATGCGCCGCAGTTGAGCGCGCTGGCGGGCAATATTATCCTCGATCTCGAGTGGGATCTCGGTCAGCGAGGGCAGTTGTTCCACCATGCCTTCCAACGGCAGCGGGGTCTGCCCGGGGTTTTCGACGTTGTATTCAAACGCCACCAGGCCAAAGTCCTCCTCGATGCGCCGGCGCAGGCTCTCCACGCTTTCGCGGCCGCGGGTCAACTCCAGTTGCGCCTGGGTGACGTAGCGCTCGGCTACCGCCACCGCCTGCTGCGCCGTGGCCTGTGCGCCCTGCTGGCGGCTGTATTCCGCCTCCATCCCTTCCAGTTCCTTCTCGGCCGGGTCGATCTGGCGCTGCAGCGTCTCGATCTCGACGTTCAATTCGTTTTCCTGGCCGCGCTGCTGGTTCTTCTCCTGCTCCAGCGTCTGCAAGGCCGCCAGCGTCTCGCTGCGCCGCTGCTTGAGCCCGTTCTGGCGTTGGACGTTGCCCACCAGCGCCTGTTCGTACTCGTCCACCCGGCGTTGGGCGTCTTTGAGCGCCCGACCGGCCACGGCGGCGTTGGTGTTCCAGTGTACCACCTGCGCCTGCAACTCCTCGAGCGGCATGCCGTTCAACTGGCGGCTGAAATCGCGCACCTGCTCGTTAAAGGTGGTGATGCGCGCCGCCACCTTCTCCTGTTCGGCCTGCGCCTGGGTAATCTCGTCCTGGGTACGTTTGAGCTGCGTCTCGCCGTTGGCAAGCTGGCTGCGCTGCCATTCCAGCTTCTGGCGGGCCTGCTCGGATTCCAGGGTGGCCTGTTGAAAGGCCTGCGTGACCTGATTGCGCTGCTGGTTGGCCTGGCGCACGGCCTTATCCAGTTCCTGTTCGGCGGCGCGGCGGCGCGCCAGATCGTTCTCAACGCCCAACAACGTCTCCTGCAGCCCGCTGCGTTCGCCATCGAGCTTTGCCAGGGCGTCCTGCAATTCGTGCTTCTGGCGCGGCCGGGCAATCGTCCCGGCGCGGCCGTCCAGGCCGGCCACCACCGTGCCGTTGCCCCAGAACACCTCACCCTTGAGCGTCACCACCCGCGCCGCCGGCGGCAGCCCCTTCACCAGGCGCCGGGCCGCGGCGCGATCGCGTACGATCAACACCTGCCCCAGTAACAATTGCACCGTGGCGCGGTACGCATCGGCGCACTGCACCAGGTCGGCCGCCAGCCCCAGGCAGTCGGCGTCGTCATCCGGCGCGGTAAGCGTGCCCGCCGGCTGCATCTCGCCCTGCGGGAAGAGCACCGCCCGGCCCTTCTCGCCCTGCTCGAGCAAACCGAGCACGGCGTCCAGGCTGCCAGACTCCAACAGCACCGCATCCAGCGACTCGCCCAGCACGGCGGCGACCGCCACCTCGTAGGCCGCCGGCACCTCCAGCAGGCTGTTGAGCGCCTGATAGCGCCCGCTCAACCGTCCCTGGCGGGCGGATTGCAGCACAAAGCGCGCCCCCTGGTTCAATCCGGCCAGCGATTTCTCGGCCTGTTCGAGCACGTCCAACTGAGCGCGCAGCCGGGTGCGCTCGGCGTCCAGCCGGCTGCGTTCTTCTTGCAGGCGGCGGCGCTCGGCTTCCAGTTCGCTCACCTGCTTGCGGTGCGCCTGCACGTCTTCTTCGGCGTGTTTGCAGGCTTCCTCCGCCTGCTGGCGCTGGTTCGCCACCTGTTCGAGGCGGGCCTGCGCCTTTTGCGCCGTCTGTTGTTCGTTTTGCATGGCCTGGGTCAGCGATTGCTGCGTCTTGAGCAGCGCCTCGCGCCGCCCGGCCAGTTCGCCGCCGTGCGCCTTTAATTCCACCAGGCGCGTCTCGCTGGCGACCAGCTGGCGGCGGGCCTCGCGCAAATTGCGCTCCACCTGGGCGCGCTCGGTCTGGCGCGCCTCCAGCCCACGCCGGGCGGCGTCGGCCTGTTTCTGCGCGTCCTGCAATTCGCTCTGCAGGCGCTCCTGTTCGTCCTGTAAATCAAAAAGCTGTTCCTGGCGCGCCTTGTGTTCTTCTTCCAGGCGAGACAGATCGCTCTCCACGTTTTGCTGCTGATTGAGCAGGGCGCGCTGGCGCTCGTCCAACACCGCCAGATCGCGGCTGATCTTTTCACGGCGGGTGTGCTGCCCGGCCGACTGGGCGTGCCAGGCGTTCAACTGCGTGCGCAGTTGCTGCAGGCGGGCGCGCACTTCGCCCATCTGGCCTTCCACCTCAGAAAGACGCTGGCGGGCCTGTTCCAGGCGCGCCTCCTGGCTGCGCAGCACCTCGCGGGCGTGCGCCAACTCACCCTGCACGCGGTGCCAGTGATACCCATACCAGTCGCGCAGCAGCAGGCGCAAATCGGCCTTGATGCGCTCGTATTCAATCGCCCGGCGGGCCTGTTTCTCCAGGCTTTGCAGGCGCGGCTCCAGTTCGCTGAGAATGTCCTGTACCCGCTCCAGGTTGCGCCGGGTGGCGTCCAGGCGATTGAGCGCCTCTTCGCGCCGCGCCCGGTATAGCCCAATCCCGGCGGCCTCCTCGAAGAAACGGCGCCGCTCGTCCGGCTTGAGCGACAGGGCCGAGTCGACCAGCCCCTGCCCGATCATGGTATAGGTGCGCTCGGCCAACCCCGACTGCGCCAGCAATTCGGCAATCTCTTTGAGGCGCACCTTCTGCCCGTTGAGCAGGTATTCGTTCTGCCCGTCGCGGTAGGCGCGGCGGGTGATCGAAACCTCGGTAAAATCGATCGGCAGCCAGCCGTCTTCGTTGGCAAAAACGATGGTGGCCGAGGCCATCCCGGCCCGCGGGCGCTGCTCGGAGCCGGCGAAAATCATGTCTTCGGTCTTGCGCCCGCGCAGCAGGCTGTACGACTGCTCGCCCAGCACCCAGCGCACCGAGTCGGTGACGTTAGACTTGCCCGAGCCGTTCGGGCCGACGATGGCGGTCACCTGCCCGGGAAACTCAAACAACGCCCGGCTGGCAAACGTTTTATACCCGTGTAATTCCAGAGATTTTAGACGCGGTGTCATGAATGCTTTCTACCTTTATTTGTAATGGGGCCTGGCCGGCGGCTAATCCATCAAGCCCAACCGGCGCAAGGCATCGGCGGCAGCCGCTTTGGCCGCCACCTGCTTGCTGTGCCCGGTGCCATGTCCGTACGTCTGTCCATTCACCACGGCGTCTACTTCAAACGTCTTGGAATGATCCGGCCCGGACATGTTCACCGTGGTATACAACGGCGCGCTGAACCCCTGCGACTGGGCCCATTCCTGAAAGACGCTCTTGGGATCTTCGTTTTTGTGATGCAGCAGCACCTCATCGGCGGTCTCATCCAACAACGGGTTGATAAAGCGGCAGACCGCCTCCAGCCCGCTGTCGAGGTACAAAGCGCCGATGATCGCCTCAAAGGTGTCACACAACAGCGCATCGCGGTCACGCCCGCCGCCCTGCGACTCGCCGCGCCCCAGGCGCATGGCGGCGCCCACGCCCAACTGGCGGGCAAAATCGGCCAGCGCCTCCGATTGCACCAGCGCCGAACGCATGCGCGTCAGGTCGCCTTCGGGCATTTCGGGATAACGGTTGTACAACCAGGCGCCGACGATAAAATCGAGCACCGCGTCGCCCAAAAATTCCAGGCGCTCGTTGTCTTCGATGGCCTCAGGGTGCTCGTTCAGATAGGAGCGATGCGTCAGCGCCCGGCTGAGCAACAACCAGTCTGAGAAGCTAATCCCCAGGCGCGCCGCCAGTTCTTGCGGCGTCTCCACAGCCTGCGAAACCGAACGATTTTCCACAACTGCCTCCTGAGAACTCAGGGAGCGCAAGCCACTCAACACGATGGGTGCGTGGCTTGTGTTCCATGCGTTCTCGTTACCAGGATTGATACTTGAGCCCCGAACCGGTCAGCATGACCACCACCGGATCGGGGACGCTGCCCAAAACTTGTTGCAGCGCGCTCCATACGAGGGCCGAGGTCGGCTCGACGTACAGCCCGCGCTGCGCCAGGGCATGATAGCCCGGCAAAATGTCCTCCTCCGGGATGGCCAGGAAGCGCCCGCCCTGCGGGGGAAATTCGCGCAGGATGGCTTCCACCCGCAGCGGACGGCTCACCCGCACCCCTTCGGCCAGCGTGCTGCCCTCCTGCACCGATTGCATGGCCGGCAGGCCGTGTTGGTAGGCCGCCCAGCCGGGGGCGCAGGCCGCAGCCTGCACCGCCACGTAATACGGTTGTCTCTCGATCAACCCGGCCTGTTGCAGGGCAGCAAAGCCGCGCATCGCCCCCAGCATCAGGCCGCCATGCCCGCAGGGCGAGAGGATCGTACCGGGCGCCGCACCGAGCTGCTCCCACAACTCGTAGGCGACCGTGGCGATCCCCGCCAGGCCAAACGGCAGATAGGCATGGCTGGCATACACGCTGCCGCCCGCCACGTCTGCCAGCACCGCCGCCGCCGCCGCCGAACGCGGGCCGGGAATGGGGCGCAGTTCGGCGCCGTAACGCTCGATCTGCGCACGCTTGGGGCCTGAGGCCGAATCCGGCACGTAGACCCGGCTGCGCACCCCGGCGCGGGCGGCGTACGCCGCAAACGAAGCGCCGGCGTTGCCGGAAGAATCCTCCACCGCCTGCGCCGCCTGGCGGGCGACCAGCTGGCTGAGCAGCACGGCGCTGCCGCGATCCTTGTACGACCCGCTGGGGTTGAGCGACTCCATCTTGAACGCCACCTTGCGCCCGTTGACTACGTCCCACACCAACGGCGTCAGACCCTCGCCCAGGCTGACGACCGGCGCGCCGGGAAACAGGCCAAAAGCGTGACGGTAACGCCACAACCCCGCCTGCTCGGGCTCGACCTGGGTCGGGTCAAAGACCGGCGGGCCGTCGAAGTCGTACACGCCGCCGCAGGCCGGGCACACGTACGGCAGGCCGGCGTCCGGATAGGGTTGGTGACAGACGGTGCAGCGAATGGCAGCCATGCTTCAATCTCCCGGCTGGGGGTGATATTCGCCCTCAACCCACGTCTCCCCTTGCGGGCCGATTTCCTTCTTCCAGATCGGGACGATCTCTTTGAGACGGTCGATGCCGTAACGAGCGGCTTCGAACACGCCGGTGTCGCGGTGGGCGGCGCTGCAGGCAATCAGCACCGTCGGCGTCTTGGGTTGCAGCCGGCCGATGCGCTGGACGATGGCGATACCCTCCACCGCCGGCCAACGCTGGCGAATCTCCGCCGCCACCTGGGCCATCTTTTCCTCGGCCATCGGCACGTACGCCTCATATTCCAGCAGGGTGGTCTCGTGCGGCTGGCCGCGGCGGGTCTCGCCGCGCACCATGCCGGTAAACACACACGCCGCCCCGGTCGAAGGCAGGGTGATCTGCGCCACCAGTTCGTCCAGGTCGAGCGGCGCCTCGACCACCCGCAGCAGGGTCGGGAAGTCCGCGCTGCCGCCGCTGACCGGCGGGAAGAAGGCCACTTCGGCCCCATCCGGGACGGGGTCGGCGTCAAAGGCAAACGCACGGTCGACCGAAGCCAGGGCGCCGGGCAAGAGGGGCGCCAGCGCCGGGTATTGCCCGGCCAGCAGCTCCTTAAGCGTCTGGATCGAAGCGCCCTCGGCCAGTTCCAGCGCCAGGCGCGCCGTCCCCGCCCGATCTTTGAGATGTGCAAAGAACAAAACGGTAATGTGCATCTACTCCTCGTTCACCACGTCGCCGCTGCGCCCGCCGTGTTTTTCCACCAGGCGAATATTGTGGATGCGGGCGGTCTTCTCGGCGGCCTTGATCATGTCGTACACGGTCAACGCTGCCACCGAAACGGCGGTCAGCGCCTCCATTTCCACTCCGGTCTTACCGGCCGTGCGCGCCCGGGCCACGATCTGCACCCCCGGCAGCGCATCGTCCAGTTCAAGATCGACCTGCACCTGGTGGATGGGCAGCGGGTGACAAAGCGGGATCAGTTCGGCGGTGCGTTTGGCCGCCATAATCCCCGCCAGCTGCGCCACGGTCAACACATCGCCCTTCTTCATCAACCCCTGGCGCACCAGCGCCAGCGTCTCGGGGCGCATGATCACCTCACCGCGCGCCACGGCGGTGCGAATGGTATCTTCTTTGTCGCCCACATCCACCATGTGGGCTTTGCCACTGTCATCAAGATGGGATAATTGTACGCTCATCACCCAAATTATACCCGCTTGCCGTTCTTATCCCAAGTGGATTTTGAAAATCATTCAGCCCATGCTGGGGTAAGGCGCCGGCCAGCTGCTCCGGCGCCTCAAACAACACCGTCTTAAATCCCAGGCGCCGGGCGGCGGCAATATTCGCCGGGCTGTCATCGATGAACAGGCAGTCGCCCGCCTGCCGGCCAATCCGTTCGAGGAACAGGGTAAAGATACGCTCGTCCGGTTTGACCAGGCGCACCTCGCCCGAGACGAGGATATCCTCGAACCAGTCCAGAAAGGCGTAGCGATGGCGGATCAACGCAAATTTCTCGTGCGACCAGTTGCTCAACGCATACAGCGGGTAACCGGCGCGTTTCAGCTCCGCCAGGATGTCGACCGTGGCCTGGATCGGCCCGCCCAACGAGGTCTCCCAGTACGTGTCATAGGCGCGAATCAACCCGGCGTGCTGCGGGAAACGCGCCGTCAGTTCGGCCACACCTTCGGCGAACGGCCGGCCCTGATCCTGTTGCAGGTTCCACTCGCTAAAGCCGATCTCTTTCAAAAACGCATCGGTGGCCGCCGGGGTATCAAAAAAGCGCCGGTAAAGATAATGCGGGTGCCAGTCGAACAGGACGCCGCCAAAGTCGAAAACGATGTTAATCTTCTGTGTTGAATGCATAGGGATACTCATATTCAGAGAGAATGACTGCAACCCAGCGGCTGCACGGGTTTTGATTATAAACCTGATATAATAGCCGGCGTGAGTTTTCAGGTCGCCGGACACCAGACGGAAAAATATACGGTCAGCACCCCGCTGTATGAGGGGCCGCTGGATCTGCTCTTGCAGTTGATCGAGCGCGCCGAACTGGATATCACCCGCCTGGCGCTGGCCCAGGTCACCGATCAGTACCTGGCCTATCTGCAAAACCTGCAAGACCGCGACCCGGCCGAAGTATCCGCCTTTCTGGTGATTGCCGCCCGGTTGGTACAGATCAAATCTACCGCCCTGCTGCCCCGCCAGCCGGTGGAGCCCAGCGGCGAAGAAGAGGAAGACCCCGGCGAGGCGCTGGCCCGCCAACTGCTGCTCTATAAACGGTTCAAGGAGCTGAGCGTCTGGATGGCCGGACGCGAGGCCAACAATCTGCGCACCTATCTGCGGCTGGCGCCCCCGCCGGTCAAGGTGGAGCCGCGCCTGGATCTGAGCGGCGTGACCCTCGCCGACCTGGTGCGGGCCGCCGGTGAAATCTTTGCCAGCCAGCCAGACCTGCCGCTGCTCAGCCGGGTGGTCTCCATGCCGCGCGTCACCATCCGCGAAAAGATCCACCTGATCGTCGAGCGCTTGCGCCAGGCAAACCTGACCAGCTTCCGCTCGCTGCTCTCGCCGCAACGCACCCGCCTCGAGGTGGTGATCACCTTCCTGGCGATGCTCGAACTGATCAAACGCAAGACAATCCACGCCGAGCAAGCCGACCTGTTCGGCGAAATTCACATCCAATCAACCGGCGATCTGGAAAACGGCGAAGAAGGCGATCTCGAGTTCGGCGACTGACCGCCCGGCTACGACACCTCAACCTGCTTGATGCCCTTGATGGCCGACAGGTCGCTGACCAGCTGTTCGGTCTGATCTTCGGACGTCGTCTTGACGACAAACGTCAACGTGGTGATATCCTTGGCGATGTTGCGGGCAATGTGGGTCGAGATGATCGAGCGCCCCGCCTGCAAAATGCCGCGCTTGAGATCGCGCAGCAGCCCGGCGCGATCGTTGGCGCTCACCACCACGGTAAAAATCGTGGTGGAATGGATAAAACGATGTTCAACCCAGTCCAGGCCCACCAGCACCACCAGCAGCAGGACGGTGGTCATGACCGCCGCCACATAATAACCTGCCCCGGTGGCCAACCCGATAATCGCCACCGTCCACAACGAGGTGGCGGTGGTAAGGCCCTTGACGTTGGCGCCGTAACGCAAAATGGCGCCGGCGCCCAGGAAGCCGATACCCGAGACCACCTGGGCGGCGATGCGCGCCGGATCGTAATTGGGCACAGCCAGCATGATCGAAAGATACATGGCCAGCGCCGCGCCCACCGAGAGAATGGTGTGGGTGCGCAGGCCGGCCGTCTGGCCGCGTTTTTCGCGCTCAAAACCCACGCAGGCGGCCAGAAAGGCCGCCAACGCCAGGCGCAAAATCATTTCCCAATCATTAATCATCGTTATCAGGCTTCGGCAGCCGGGCTCTCGACCAGATCCACCGGCAGACGCCCACCCAGCCAGACCGCCATCAGGCTGATGTTGTTATCGCTGTCGGTCGCATCGGGGTGCGCCTGGCGAAAAGCAGCGTGCAGCGCCTCGAACTCGTCGGCCTTCGGCCAGGTGGTCAGAAAACCGGGCAGTTTGGTGCGGTCGGCGTCCACCGGCAGCACTTCCCAGCCGCGCTCCTTAAGCAGATCGTAGACCTGCTGGGCCAGCAGCGGGTGCAATTCGCACCAGGCCGCCAGCACCTGGGCGGTAAACTGTGGATCGCGGCCAAAGGCATCCACCAGCCCGCGCACCTTCAGCGGCAGCGGCGCCAGCGCCCCGTTACGAAAACCGGGCACCTTGACGTAGCGTTTGACCATCCCGTTCAGCGCGCCGCGCCGCCCGGACGACAACTGCTCGACCCCGGCCAGGGCGCAATGCAGCACCTCCTGGCGAAATTCGGTCAGCATGAATTCATTAATGGCATGAAAAGGGAGAAATTGTATCTTTTTATCGTTCATGGCCCCGATTATACCGCAGAACCGCCCCCTGCCACACGCCCGTAGTTCCCCCGGGGCACGATTTTCCCCCGCTCCCCAACCCGGGGAGCGGGGGAATAGAGACACTCAGGTGTGGGAGAAGCGTCTCGGAAATGGCCGATGGATCATTCCGATGGAATGATGATCCACAACAACAGGTAGATCGTCAGCCCAGGAATGCCGCCCGGCAGGAAAGTGAGCAGGATTGCCAGGCGGAACCAGAACGAACTGAGGCCGAAGAACTCACCCAACCCGCCACAGACGCCGGCCAACACCCGGTCGCGACGAGAACGTCTCAAAGCATGTTTTGCCGTGTTCATAGAACTCCTCTTGTTTCAGGCAGATAAGGCAACGTCTACCGTTTGACGTTGTTTTCTATAGCTTTATACGCAAGAGGAGCAAAAAGGTTGCGTTCAGCCCGAGTTTTGGATCACCCGCTCACTGGCTTCATCCAGCAGCGCCACCTCGTCGGCGCTCAAACGCCAGCCGGCGGCGCCGGCATTTTGTTCGGCCTGTTCCACCGTCTTGGCGCCCGGGATGGGCAGCGCCCCCTTGCACATCACCCAGTTGAGGGCCACCTGGGCGGCAGTTTTACCGGCATGATCGACGCCGATTTTTTTGAGCGCCAGGATGAGCGGCTGCACCTGCGTCAGATACTTACGGCCAAAACGCCGGCTGCGCAGGCCGGGCGGCGGGTTATCGGGCGTATATTTGCCGCTCAATACCCCCAACGCCAGCGGGCTGTAGGCGATCAACGTCACCCCCAGATCGCGGCAGTGCTGCAACAGGCCGCTCTGTTCGATTTTGCGGTTGAGCAAATGATATTCCATCTGGTTGGAAGCCAGTGCAATCCCCTCACGCGTCAGGGTGTCGGCGGCGCGCTGCATCTGGGCGCGGTCGAAATTGGAGACGCCCACCGCGCCGATCAACCCCGCCTGGTAAGCATCCGCCATCGCCTCCATCCACGTTTCCACCTTAATCGGCGGCAATGGCACATGCACCTGATACAGATCGACCTGCGCCCGCCCCAGGCGCTTCAGGCTGCCACGCAGCGCTCTGAGCAGGCTGCCACGGCTCAAACGCCAGGGGTAGGGCATAAACTTCGTCGCCAGCCGTACCGGCTGTTGTACGCCTTCCTGTAAGAACTGCCCCAGGTAGGCTTCCGAACGCCCCTGGCCGTATATCTCGGCCGTGTCAAAAAAGCAGATACCGGCTGCCAGGCTGGCGTCAAAGGCGGCGCGCAGATCCGCAGCGGCGTATCCCTGCCCAAAACCCCAATACAAACGATCCCCCCACGACCAGGTGCCCACCCCCAAATCGACGCCTTCAAAGACCGGGTGCTGCCTACCGCCCGTGGTATCCATCCACCATCCCTCCCACAATTGCCACACACACGCAACCAATGCCACGCCGCCCGCGGCCGGCGCACCGCCCCTCCTTGCTTACTGCACCGGGCGCACCTGACGCAGCGAATACACCGACTCCAGGCCCAACGCCGACGATTCGAGGAAATTCATGAACCGGTCGGTGCGATAGGCCTGCAAATCGTCCTGATACCAGTACACGATATAGGGACGATCCTTGAAAATGACATCCTGCATCTTCCACACCAACAAACGCCGCTGTTCGTGATCCAGTAAACTCTGTTGTTCGCGATACATACGGTCGTATTCCGGGTTGCTATAACCGCTGTCGTTCCACCCGCCTTCAACGAATTGCTCGCTGGTCAACGCATTGAGGATGAAATCCGGGTCGGGGTCGCTCGTCCAACCCCACAGCACCAGATCGAAGTCCGCGCCGGGCGTCATCCTGGCGCTCAATACTTCCCGGGTCTCGCTGTGCACGTTGAGCTTAATGCCGATTTGCTTGAACCACTCTACCAGCATCTCGGCCACCTTCGGCGACGTAGGAGAATCGGATAAATATTCCAGCCGCATCTCCAGGCGGGTGTCACCTTTGGCGCGCACGCCATCCTTATCCGTCAGATACCCCGCCACCTCGAGCACCTGGCGTGCCTTTTGCAGGTCAAAAGGCACGTCCTCAATTTCAGTGTTATGCCAGTAGTTGCCGCCCAGAGTAGGCGGGATGATCGTCGTCCCTGGCCGGCCAAGCCCCTGCAAGACCACACTCACCAGTTCCTGTTTGTTGATGGCATACGCCATCGCCAGGCGCACCTGTGGATCCAACAGGGCCGGGTTGCGGTTCGGGGCAGGCTCACGGGCCGGCGCCGAATTAATGATCAGGTCGGACAGCGTACGCCCGGACGAACGCATGATGCGCACTCTCTCCAGGCGGCGCGCCGCCTCGAAAAACGTAAACGGCAGTTCGGTCACCATATCGATCTCGCCACTTTTCAGGGCCTGAACCATCGCCTCGGGGGTGTCGTAGTGACGGAAGGCAACCCGGTCGATCAACGGGCGCCCGTCATAAAAATCCGGGTTGGCGTCCAACACCACCGCCCCGCTCGCCGGATCAAATGAATTCAGCTTGAACGCGCCGGTGCCCTGTGGGCGCTCGTTGTTAAATGCCTTAAAGGCTTCCACGTCGCTGTAGCCTTCAAAAACCTTGCGCGGCAGAGCAAACAGAAAAGACAGGCGATACTCCATGTTACTGACCGGCTGCGCCAGGCGGATCTCCAGGGTGTGATCATCCAACGCCCGGACGCGTTTGAAACCCTGTACGTAACTGGACATCGACGCCCACAACTCGGGCCGGTCGATGACGGCGTTGATCGCCCAGGCCATGTCCGCCGCCTGAAAGACGCTGCCATCGTGCCAGCGGATATTCTCCTTGAGAACAAAAGTCCAGATCAGCCCATCCACCGAATGCCGCCAATCGCGCGCCAGGTCGCCCACGTATTCCCCATCCGGGCCTTCTTTGGTCAACGAACTGTACACCAGGTCAAAGACCATGTACGACTGGTTGGAAACGGCAAAAGCCGGGTTGAGCGTGTCGGGTTTTCCCAGATAACCGGCGTATAACGTCACCTTCTCGCCCGGTGGGCGTGAGGTGGGGGTGGGCTGCGCCGGCGCCGGTGTGGGCGTCGAAATGATCACCGTGGGCAGCGGCGGCGACGTGGGCGTACCGGCTGGCGCGGCCGGAACACACGCCGCCAGAAAAACCAGCCCCAACCCGATTGTCGCCATGATTTTCAGCCTGGTTCGCATCACGCCCATCTCCTCCAACAGAAAATAGCCAGTCCTCGCTGGAATTGCCAACCCACACCTCGCTCCACTATAGCAAAAGCCCCTGTGGAATGCAAGTCAAAATGAACGATGAATGACCGGGATTAATGACAGCTCATGCCGCGGAAGGCTCAGCGCTTCTTTCTGGGCAAATCGTCAAAATGCTGCTCCACCTGGGCGTTATCCCCGATGACAATGCCCTGTGAGCCGCTGATGCGCACGTCGTATTTGCCGCCGGTCTTGCTCTGCGCCTGGATCAACTCTAACAACCGCTCGGCCGCCTGGAGAATTTCACCATCCTGGTCGGCGCCCTCTTCGCGCAGCACCTTCTCCAGCGGCTTGTTCCAGGTCTCCGGCTCTTTGGCGTGCTCTTCCAGCACCATCTCGGCCTTGGGCTTGCCGGCAAATTTCTTCTGGATCAGCGTCTTCAATCCCTGGTACGCATCCTTGACCACCGTTTCAACCGTCTCGCTCAACGCCGCGGTCGCCCCACTGGTCAGGGCAGATAAAATCAAAACAGTCGGGTCCATCACATCCTCCTTTTTTCACAATTCGTGAGGGCGAACAAAAGAGAGGGGAACGATCCACACCTATCCATGCTAAAATGCTATAGGATAAAGAATTTTATTGGTGTGGCTGTGTGGTTAGCCTGATTATACCTCAGCAAGAATGCGAGGGATACAGCCATGCCCGCCTCAGACGAACAATCTCGGCCGATTGAAATCAAAGATAGCCAGGGCATCTCCCTGGGTGGCGTGCAATACAATTACTTTCGCGACCCGCGCCAGCGGCGGGCGTTGATCCTGCTGGCGCTGCTGATCGTCCTGGTCGGCGGCGCAGTGGTCGCCGCCATCCGCTACCGCCAGCCGCGCCGCATGAACGGCGATTTGCGCATCGCCGTGGCAGGGTTTACCGTCGAAGGCGACGAAAATCAATCTCAGGCCGGCATCGATCTGGCCGAACGGGTACAGCAGCAATTACAACCCAACCTGGCCGAAAACGAGAACGGGCTGATCATCACGGTGTGGGGCCCGCGGGAACCGGAGGTCGGCGCACTCTCCGGGAAAGGCGCCGTGCAACGCTCCGCGGCCGCCGCCCAACTGGCCGAACGCATCCAGGCCGACATGATCGTCTACGGCGTGATTGACGCCCGCGAAGACCCCTGGCAAATCACCCCCGAATTTTATCTGTCTGACCAGAACCTGAACGACGCCAACGAGGTTACCGGCGCGCACGCATGGGGGGTACCTTTCTCACTCAAGGGCCAGGGCGGGGTATCCGGCCGCCTGGAATTCTCTCGCTTTATCTCGCCGCGCATCCAGGCGCTTACCGCGCTGTCCATCGGGCTGGCCTATTACGCCGTCAAGGATTACCGCGCCGCCCTGGAGGTTTTCGCGTCCCCTCAAACCCATCAATATTGGGCCGGACAAGAGGGCCAGCAACTGCTCTATCTGCTGGTCGGCAACGCCGCCGGTAAGAGCGGCGATTTCGAGCGCGCCGAACAGGCCTACCGTCAATCGCTGCAAATCGACCCGGAATACGCCCGCGCCCGGATCGGGCTGGCCGGAATGTATTATCTGCGCGCCCTGCAACCTTACAATCAGAGCAATCTCCCGGCAGACGTCGATCATTCCCTGCTGGACACCAGCATCGCAGACTACCAGCAGGCATTGCTGGCCCAACACCAGCCGCCCCAGGCCGACATCTCTGCCAAGGCGCACTTTGGCCTGGGACAGTGTTATCTGATGCAAAGTTATGCCGCCGGCGAGACCCGTTTCGCCGCCGCCGCCGCCGAGTTACAGAGCGTGCTGGCGGCCTACGGCGATGGACAAAACCCGCGCCTGCAAGAACTGGCAGCCGAGGCGCACGCCCGCCTGGGGCTGATCGCCGACCTGAGCGGCCACCCGGAGCTGGCCGCCGCCGAATACGCCCAGGCCGCCGACCTGACCCGTTACGACACCGCACGGCATAAATTATACGAACGGCGGGCGCAAACCCTCGCCGCCCGGTCGCCCCGGTCGAGCGGCGAGAGCAAAACTCCTTGAGAGGAGGTTCTTATGAAAATCCTGACCAACGCCCTTCTGTTGGTTTGCCTGACGCTGCTCTACGCCGCATGCAGTTCGGCGCAAAGTCAACCCGCCGAAAACGCCGGCGGCGCCGGCGATTTCTCGATGGATTCGGCCAACACCACGCCCCCCACCGACGTGCGTGACGAGGTCAACTATTACCCGGGCGGCGGCAGCAGCACCTGCCTGGCAGAACTATCCGACCGTTACCTGGATTCGCCGCGGCCCGGCGACCGCCTGCAGTTAGGCTGTCCGATCGTCATTCATGCCTGCAACTGGCCGCCGGGTGAAACGGCAGAGGTGCGCGTGCGTTATGGCGATCAGACCCTCGGAACCTACTCGTTGCAGGCCAGCGAAAGCAAAATCGTCTTCTACGAGTTCCCTACCACCGTTTTCCACAGCGCCGGTGAATACAGCGTGCAGGTGAGCGGCCCCTCCGGCCTGCTCGAGAGCAGCTTCACCCTCGAGCCCTTCCCCCGGCCTACCGTACTGCGCATGACCGACGAAATCGTCATGCTGGTCAGTTTTCCGCCGGGCGAGCGCCTGCGCCTGTTTGCTTACCAGATGAGCGAAAACATGAAGGCCGCCTTCCGCAGCTACAAATGGTTCACCGTTCTCAGTTCGGGCATGCTGCCCATCGACGTTGAACCCGGCTACGTCTATTTTGCCATCGGCGAGCAATCCGGCGAGGTGCACGAGACCCGCTGCAACGTGCCCGGCGGATTCGACAGCATCCGGCCCTGAGTTATTTCTCTTCCTGCGTCACCAGGTCGAGGATGTCGTCATTGAGATGATAGGTCTGCACCACCTGCCAGGAAGGGCAGCACATGGCGTCCTCTTCTTTGTGGATGGTGGCCTGTAAGATCACGTTGCCGTTCGGATCGATGCGCAGACTCTCGATCGCCGGGCGGTCGTCGATAAATACGGTGGCCGCCGGCGTCGGCTTGCCCGAGCGGGAGACGACCACCGACAGATAGTAAAACGTTCCCGTGCCGCCGCTCTCGGCCGCCAGCAGCACGGCGGCGTCCTGCGCCCCATCGCCGTCGATGTCGCCGTACGCCGGCGGATCGACCAGCTTGACGGTCAGCTTCTCCGATGAACCGGCGATGTCTTCCTGGTACACGCCGTCCTTCAACTGCGCCACCCCGCTGACGACCATTTCGTTGGGATAAGCCAGATTGCGTACATCCATCCCCGCCGGCGCCTGTTGAGCCCCCTGTCCGCCGGCGCCCGCACATCCCGCCAACACCAGCAGCAGAACCAGCGAAAACCAACACATGCGTTTCATGTTACTCTCCGTGTAAAGAAATTCCTTTGAGCCGCGAATATCCGAGCGATTGGTTCAAAGACTGATCTCAATGATACCAGAATCCGGATTCTCCGTCGAAACTGGCTCTTGACAAACGCCCATATCGTAACTATAATAGTTACAAATACAGGTTGCCATGAATACCAATCTTCGTTTTACCGTCGCCGTTCACATCCTCGCCCTGCTGGCGCTCGACCCGGATAACACCCTGACCTCAGAGCAAATCGCCAGCAGCGTGCGCACCAACCCGGTCGTCATCCGCCGTTTGATGGCCCGTCTGCGCCAGAGCCGGCTGGTCGAATCCCGCCCCGGGGTGAGCGGCGGCTGGCGCCTGTGCTGCGGCGCGGCCGGCATCACCTTGCGAGATGTCTACCGCAGCGTCGAGGATCACGAGGTGATTAACATCCACAGTCACCCCAACCCCAACTGCCCCATCGGAGGTCACCTGTCCGAAGTACTCAGCGAAGTCATTCAAACCGCCCAGAACGCCCTGGAGGCCTCATTGGCCGAAATGACGATTGCCGATTTTACCCGGCGCGTGATGGAACGCGCCCAACCCAACGGATAATTTTTTATTTCGCCCAATATGTAACTTTTACGATTACGTATTGGGGCAAACACACAAGGAGAAACCAACATGTCCTGGCAAGTAGATCCCGCCCATACTCAGATCAATTTTTCGGTGCGCCACATGATGATCAGCCGTGTGCGCGGCCAGTTCGAAAAGTTCAGCGGCAGCGTGGCCCTGGACGAGGCCAACCCGGCCAACACCCGCGTCGATTTTCAGATCGAGACGGCCAGCATCAACACCCGCGAGCCGCAACGCGACGGCCACCTGCGCTCACCCGATTTCTTCAACGTCGAAGCCTACCCCTACATGACCTTCCAGAGCAAACGCGTCGAAATTTTGGACGACAGCCACGCCCGCCTGACCGGCGACCTGACCATCCGCAACATCCGCCGCGAGGTGACCCTGGAGGTGGAATACAGCGGGCGCGCCAGAAGCCCGTGGGGCACGGTCAGCGTTGGCTTCACCGCCAGCGCCAAAATCAACCGCAAGGACTGGGAACTGACCTGGAACCAGGCGCTCGAAACCGGCGGCGTCCTGGTCAGCGACGAGGTGGACATTTCCATCGAACTGGAACTGGTGCAGGTGGCCGAAACCCAACCCGCCTGAGGCCAAAACAGCTGTATGAGGGCGAGGTTCACCCTCGCCCTCTATGACCGCCGGCCACCCCGCCGGCAACAACGCGACGGGCGGGAACCATTTGCCCCACCAGGATGGCGCACGGGCTGGCCCCGGGCGAGGCGGCGCCTCGTCCCTACATTTCTGGGCCGTCTCTTGCCCCCCGCCCGGGGAAGCGTTGTAGATACGCGGCGGGCGACCGCAAGGGTCGCCCCTACGGGGGATGCAGGATGAGCGGGGGAATGTGTGGGTGTCTGCCGTAGGGTGCGGGGCTTGCCCTCGCTCTCTATGACCGCCGGCCAACTCGCCGCTAACACGCATCCCGCGCCAGGAGGCCCCACAGGCTCAAAAACTATTCATACTTCAATGCGGTGATCGGCACCAGCGTTGCGGCGCGCAGCGCCGGATACAGCCCCGAGATCAGCCCCACCAGGGTGGCAAACACCAGCGCAAAGACCGGCAGCCACAGCGGGGTATACACCGCCACCGTCGCCGGCAAACCGCCGCTTTCGGCCGCCTGCTGTGACAGATAAGTGACCAGCACCGTGTTGAGCAGCTGCCCGCTGCCCCAGCCGATAGTTACCCCTCCCAGGCCGCCCAGAAAGCCGATCCCGGCCGCCTCACCCAGAAAGATGGTCAAAACGTCCCGGTTGGTGGCGCCGATGGCCTTCATCAGCCCGATTTCGCGCGTCCGCTCCAGGATGGACATCGTCATCGTGTTGGCAATACCAATCGCCGCCACCAGCAGCGCAATTGCCCCGACGCCGCCAAACACCAGCTGCATGACCATGAACACGCTGTTCATGCCCTGGACGTAGGACTGCGGGGTATGGGCCATGTAGCCCAATTTATTGATCTGTTCGGAGAGGTCGATGACCGCATCCGTGCTGTCGGCCTTGACGATCAGCTGTTCGTAGCCGGTGCGCCGACGATTGATGCGTTTGCCCTCCACCCACTCGTTCCAGCTGTTCAGTTCGTCCATATTGACGAACAATATCCCGTCCGTAGAGCCGCGCGTCTCCTTGAGAATGCCAACCACCCGCAGGGTGACGGTCTTGCGCACTTCGGCGCCATCGCTCGACTGTTTCGAAATGATCACCTTGATCGACTGCCCCAGCAGCTTGGGCTGGGGCGGCGCTTCCTGCCCGGGGCGCTGGCGCGAGTTGACAAAATTATGCGCCGCCCAACCGCCAATCACCACCGAACCGCGCCCCAGTTCCAACGAACCTTCTTGCAGCGTGGGGTTCAGGCTGAGCAAATCCTTGGGATCGATGCCCTGCAGCCCGGAGTAATTTTCCAGGTCGCCAAAAACGATGCGTGCCCCGGAGCGCAGCGAATCGCGCTCGATGACCGTCTGCACACCGGGCAGTGCGCTGATCTCCTCCACCGCATTCGTGGTCAGTTGTTTTTCTTTCGAGACCTTATCGCCCCCGCCGGCGCTGATCACGATCCCCGGCCCGCCGCCGCCCCCGCCGAAATTGGGGTAGACGAAAATCTGCGTCAGTTCGTCGACGCTGCCCATCGTGCTGGCGGCGTTTTGCTGCAAACCGCTGGCCAGCGAAACCAGCAAGACGACCGCCGCCGTGCCGATCACCACCCCCACGGCGGTCAACGCCACGCGGCCCTTACGCCGGCTCAGGTTTTCAAAAATCAGGCTTAAAAAATCCGGCAAACGCATACGCCCTCACCTACCCGCCACCGCCACCCCCGGCCGGCATCGGCGGCAGGGGTACCACGTCGCCCTCCGGCATGAGCGGCTGCGGCTCGCTCGTCTCGGGGGCGCTGTCCAGCCCGATCATACCGCGCAGGAAGCGCAGCGCCTTATCCCAGAAGCCCTCCTCAGCCGGCTGCACTTCAACGTTCCCCGGCATGCCGCCCTTTTCAGGCGTCAGCGGCGCCCCGGCCTCCTCCGCCGGCTGCACCCTGGCCTTGAGCGTGCGGGTGATCTGGCGCGTCTCGTTGAAATCGTCGGTGTAGGTGATCAAAACCTTGATCTCGAGTTCGCCCTCCTGCTGCGGGGTGATGGCGCTATCCAGGGTGAAATAACCGCCGGCGTCCAGCGAACCGACCAGGGCCGTATTCTCGCTCAACTCGGCGCCTTCGGCCGAGACCTCCATGTTCCCCAGGATGGTCGTCTTACGCCCCAGGTTGGTGACCTGGATCGGCAGCATGCCCGGCTGGCCGGCGAACAGCGGTTCCAGCTTGCGGTAGAAAGTAACCTCCACCTGCGGCATGGCGTACACCAGCAGGGTGATGACCTGATCGTCGGTGCTGCGATTGCCCTTGCCGTCGTCGTACACCAGCGAAACCTTGAACGGGTAAGCGCCGGGGTTGGCCGAGACGTTGACGATCAGGCGGCTGTTGACCCGCAGCCCCGCCCCGCTGGAAATATCGCCCAGGTAAATCAGATTGGAAGCGCCGACCGGGGCAAAGGTGTTCAGGTCGCCGCTGCCGCCCGAAACGCCGCCCGGCGCGGGTGTGCCCGAGTCGTTGCCGGAAGACGAGCCGCTGCCGCCCAACACCAGGCTGACGGAGCGAGCGTTGCTGCTGCCCAGGTTGCGCACGTCCAGCGCCAGGTTAAAGGTCTTGCCGGGTTGCAGCGGATCCACATCCACTTCATAACCGCTGACCACCAGTTGGGCGCGCGGCGAAATGGTGGGGGTGCGCGTTGCGCCGCCGCTGCCGCTGCCCGTATCCTTGACGTTGATCGTCAGGCTGAACGTTTCGCTGTAAGCCTTGCCTTCGGCGTCGGTATAACTCAGGCGCACCGAAACGGCGCCCGTGTTCTTACCTTCCAGTTCGTTGGTCGCCACCATCGGCTGGCTGAAAGAGGTCTTCTTGCCCGGCGCCAGGCTGGATTTGGCGCGCACACCGCCGGTATCGCGCGGGAAGAACACCGTGCTTTCAAAGGTCACGATCAGGTTGTTGGCCTGCAGCGAACCGCTGTTGTACAGGGTGAGCGACAGGTCAAATTCCTCTTTGGCCCTGATCGGGCCGCCATCCACCGAATAGCTGGAGACCATCACCAGCGGGCGCGCATAGGGCAGCGGCGTGACGGTGTACGAAACGGGCGTAGCCACCGCCGTGGTGGTCAACTGGACGTACTGCGTCTCGCCGCCGGCAGAAAAGGTGACCGACTCGGTGTCCACCTGGCCGTTGGGCGCGCTGGCCGGCACGACCACACTGACGCTGACCGTGGCGCTTTGCCCGGCCAACACGGTCACGTTGGACGGGAAGGACATGTTCCAACTGCGGCTGCTGCTGGCCGAAACCGCCACCGTGAGCGCCGTCGCCGACGTGTTGCTCACGCTGATGTTATACACCAGCACCTGGTCGGGTTTGCCGCTTTTGGCCGCCGAAGCCGGCGAGAGGCCGAACGCCGGCCCCACCGGCGTGTCGGTGGGCTCGGGGGTATCGGTGGGCACGGGGGTATCCGTCGGCACCGGCGTGTCGGTCGGTACGGGCGTATCCGTCGCAGCCGGGTCGCCGTCGGCGGTGAGGTCGGGTTGGACCGCCGTATCACCGTCCTGAGGCAACGGCGTGGTACCGGTCGGATCGCCGTGCTGGGCGGCGGCCAGCGAGGGCAGCCCCAGGGTAAACGAGAGGACAAGCAACAAAACACAAGTCCAGCGTTTTGCAGATTGCATAGACAATCACTCCTTCCAGGATAACTGGTGGTCGGTCTTGGTCAGGGCGGCCTCATATTCGGCCTCGCTGACCACCAGCCCGTCCAGCAAGCGGACGGTATGGGTGGCATAAGATAACATACGCGGGTCATGCGTCACCACGACAATCGTGCGCCCGCTGCGATGCAATTCAGAAAGCAGGTTCATGATGGCAAACCCGCTGTGCGTGTCCAGGTTGCCGGTCGGTTCATCGGCCAGGATCAGGGGGGGATCGTTGACCAGGGCACGCGCCACGGCCACGCGCTGCTGCTGGCCGCCGGAGAGTTCGGTCGGCCTGTGATGAGCGCGCTTGCCCAGCCCCACCTGGCCGAGCAGTTCGCCGGCGCGCTGCCGGCGCCGGGCGGCAGGCCACCCGGCAAAACGCATGGGAAAGGCCACGTTTTCCAGGGCGGTCATGCTGGTAATCAGGTTGAACGACTGAAAGATAAACCCGATCTTGTTGCGGCGATAGATCGCCAGCGTGTTTTCATCCATTCGCTCCAGCGCCGCCTCCTGGATATGGATGCTGCCCGCCGTGGGCCGGTCGAGCCCGCCCAACAGATAGAGCAGCGTGCTTTTACCCGACCCGGACGGCCCCATGATGATGGTGAACGAACGAGCGGGGATATCCACGTCCACCCCCGCCAGGGCATTGACCACCTGGCCGCCCATCTGGTAGGTTTTGCGCAGACCGCGCACAGAAATATACGCCTCGGTTTCCATCGGCTAGAAGGGCATGAAACCGCCGCCGGTCGACAGGCCGCTCAGTTGCGCCCCCACAAAGGCAGGCAGCGCCTGGAGCAGCAGCAGCAGCACGGCGGCCAGCAGGGTGGCCGCCCAGGCCTTGCCGCGCGGCAGGTTGGAAAGACGGGTCGAGCCGAGCAACAGCAATGCCACCTGCCACAGCCAGTACAGATCGACCAGCGCCAGCACGGCGCCCAGGTAGAGCAGACCGCCGCCGGCATCCGCCGCCACAAAGCCCGAGAGCCCGCTGCGCTGGATGGGGTGTCCGGCAGACAGCGCCCCGATGGTCTGCACGATGAAGCGCAGCGCCAGCGGCAGGCTGGCCCACCCCGCCAGGTTGAAGGCGGCGGCGCTCGTACCCCGGCTGCCGCTCAGGGTCAACGCCAGGTGCAGCAGACTGCCGAGCAAGAACCAGCCCAACCAGACGCCCAACAGCGCCCCCAGCGTGGGCAGCACATAAATGAACAACGCCCCTCCGGCGTTGGCCGAGGCCTGCTTGAACTGCTGCATCTGCTCCGGGGTGTAGAACTGAGCGTTTTCGGGCGCCACCTGCGCCCCGCCCGAGGCCGCCTGGCGCAGCGACCCGGTGCAGACGATCTGCAAGACGGCCAGCAGCGAAAGCGCCAGCAGCGGCGCCAGCCACGCCCGCCCGGCGCAGGCCAGGACGTCCGTCAACGTGCGGCGCGGCCTGAAGAAAAGGGGCAACAGCCATTCCAGATGAAGCCCGCGCCGTTCGTCGGGTAGGGGTTCCATTTCGATTTCGGTCATAGAGGTCTCCAAAATGTAGGCATAGAATAAGTCTATCACGCGCGTCGAGAGGCTGCCAGGGGGCAGACAGGTCTAAGACGTACGCCGGGGCGGAAAAGTTCCCGCGTAAAAACAAAAAGAGCCCTGTTTTGACAGGGCTCTTTTTGTTTCTGTGGCGAGGGTGGGATTTGAACCCACATCCAAGGGCTTATGAGTCCCCTGCTCCA
>CAZHTS010000065.1:0-25407 GCA_964535315.1 uncultured Anaerolineaceae bacterium | reverse complement strand
GGGGGGAGCCGGCCCCTCGTCCAGAGAAGTTACCGAAACCGGTTATTAAGGTTCATCAAGATACTTTATCCCTGCTGAAACTGCTCGAGGTCGTCGTGAGCGATCTCTAACCCGTCCAGCAGATTACGAATCGTGTTCCAGTGCACCCGTTCCCACGCCGCCGGGCTGGAATTGGAATTGTGCGGCGCCAGTAAGACGTTGTCCATCTGCTTGAGCGGCGAATCGAGCGGCAGCGGCTCAACTTCAAACACATCCATCGCCGCCCCGCCGATCTGCCCGGCCTGCAAGGCCGCAATCAACGCCGCCTCATCCACAATCGGGCCGCGGGCGGTATTGATCAATATCGCCCCCGGCTTCATCCAGCGCAACGTCTCGGCGTTGATCAGGTGAAAACTGGTCGGGTTGAGATCGCAATTGACGCTGACAAAATCGGCGCGCGGCAACAACTCCTTGAGCGGCAGCATCTCCACCCCCTGCTCCAGGACGAAATCCGGGGCAATGGGGGCGATGTCGTTGCCCAACAGCTTGAGGCCAAAGGCGCGGCCGCGGCGCAGCACCGCCTTGCCCACGTTGCCCATACCGATCACCCCCAGGGTGCACTCGCTCAACGAACGCCCCGGGATCTTGTTCCACTCCCCGGCCTTCATCGCCCGGTCCATCCACGGCAGGCGGCGGGCAAAGGTCAGAATGTACCCCAGCACGCTGTCCGAGACCGGCAGGGTGAAGGCGTTGGGCGTGTTGCGAATCTGCACCCCCAGGCGGGCGGCTGCGGTGCGGTCGAGCGAATCGATCCCCGTCCCCCATTTGGAGATGACCTTAAGGCGCGGCACGCAGCGCTCCAGGACGCGGGCGGTATAGCGATCGTCGCCGCAAATGGCGCCGTCAAACTGGCCGGCGTAGACCAACAGTTCTTCTTCGGAAAGGCGTTCGTGCACTTCGGGCAGGATGACGTCGAGGTCATAGTGCGCCAGCACCGGCCCAAAGCGCTGCATATACGGCAGCATATACGGAGCAGAAAGCAAAATCGTTTTCTTCATGGCATAGCTCCAGGAAAAATATTATACCGCTTAAGCCACCTGCGCCCCATCGGCGCCGGGAGCAGCGGGCAGCAGGTTCAGCCGGTGGCTGAGCAGCAGGTCGGCCACCAGGAAATCCAGTTCCTCGTCGATGTCCTGCGCTTCGGCCCGGTCGATGGCGAACAGATACGGTCGCTCGCCCAGGCGGTTGCGCCGGCTGACCAGCGTCTGGCGGCTGAACAGGTAGATGCATGAGTTTTCTTCGTAAATCGGCGGCAGGTCCTGGGTCTGTAACAGGATGGCCGGGTTATGATTGACCGGCCGCGCCAGCCCGTCCCATAGACGGGTTTGCAGGCGCGTCACCGAGAACAGCGAGTCGTAGGCCGGATAATTCTCCAGCAGGGTGTGGATGGCTTTTGAGATCGTCTGCGAACGCAGCAGCGGGTTGGTGCTGTGCGTCTGCAAATACAGATCGGCCTCCACCTGGCCGGTGTCGTACAGCAGCACCTCGTTCATCGGGATGTGATCGGCGCGCAGATGCTCGGGCCGCTCCAGAATGGTCACCTGCGGGAAGCTGCGCTGCACCCCGGCCATGATCAACGTGCTGTCGGTATCCACCACCACCTGAGCGATCTCAGGGCAGTCCAGCAACGTTTGCAAGATGTGGTGGTAGAGCGGTTTACCGGCCAGCTTGCGGAAATTTTTACCCGGCACCCGCTGCGAATGGTGACGCATCGGCACCAGGGCGACGATTTTCTTGGTTTCCATAAGAGTCTTCCTCCCAATCAGTCAAGCGCGGTTTCTTCCGGACGGGCCGGATGGTCGAGATGATCGGCGTACTGGATCGGCGGGACGGCACGCTGCGGGGCGTCCAACGTGGCCGGCAGCGGGCGGGGATAGTAAAACGCCTGCTTGAGCTGCCAGGTCAGCGGCCCGGTCTGGCGATAGCCCTGGTAGGTGCCCCAGAACTGCTGCCAGCGAAAACGGAGCACGTCGCTCCACACCTGCCCCAACACCCCCTGGCGGCGGGCCATGCGCAGGTCGGTGAACGCATTGCCCGTCCACAGCCGCACCAGATCACTCAGACCGAAATGCTCCTGCGGGTAGATTTGCTTGAAAGCCATGCCCTCGCGACGGTAGCGGTTGAAAATGCCCGCCGTCGTCTCCTGGTGGACGTGGATAATCTCGGCCTCGGCCACGTAGGCGATGGCATAACCCTGCTCCTGAGCCCAGCGCGCCCAATCCAGGTCTTCCAGCGCCGGCAGGAGTTCGTGGTAGGCGCGCTGCTGCCACAACGAACGGCGGATGGCCGAATTGGCGTTATTGCAGAACGGGTGCGTCTGGCGCCATTGCGAACGATCCGGGAACCAGTGACGAAAGATCTGATGCTCGGAGAACTGCGTTTGTTCGGCGCCGCGCTGTTTGCCGTAGGCCAGCGCCACCTCGGCGTCGGCCAGCGGCGCCAGCAGGCGCTCCAACCAGTCGGGGTACACCGGGTAGACGTGGGCGCTGGCAATGACCACAAAATCGGCTCGGGCGTGCGCAATGCCCAGGTTGAGCGAACGCCCAAAGGAAAACTCCTCCGGGCGGATGCTCACCACCTCCACCGGGTAACGCGAGGCAATCGCCACGGTGGCGTCGGTCGAACCCGAATCCACCAGGATAATCTGCACGTCACGCACCGTCTGCTGTAGAATGCCGGTCAACAGGCGGCCAATGTGCTTTTCTTCGTTATAAGCGCGGATGACGATCGAACAGGTCGGTTTCATTCGTCCAACAAGAAAGATTTACCGTCGCAAATGCCCGCCACCACCGTACGCAGGGTGAGTGAGTTTTCCGGCAGCAGCGCCCGCCAGCCGAACCGCTTGAGCGTCACGTAGCCGCGCCACACACCGTCCTCTTGCAAAAAGTCACCAAACGGCAGCGAGGAACGGAACAACTGATAATACAGAAAACGGCGGGCGTTACGCTGGAATTCGGCCGGCACCTCCACCCGTTCGGCGGCCAGGAAATCTTCGGCCACCCGGCGAAAGACCTGCGGCGAGGCGGGGAAAAAGACGGTGGGCAGTTGTGTGAAGCGCGCCCTTCCGGCGCACAACACCGCCGCCCCCATCAGCGCGGCCTCCAGCCCGATGGTCGAGTTGTAGACCATCACAAACTTGGAGCGCTGGATCAACTCGTACGAACTGAAGTACTCGCCGGCGTCGACAAACAACACGTTGTCCAGTTCGGCGATGCGGTTGCGCTGCGCCCATTCGGCCACGCTCTCACGGCTCTCTTTGCCCGGGCGGGCCTCATCTGGATGGGCGCGCAGCACAAAAAAGGTTTCCGGGTGGGCGCGGATGATCGCCAGCACCTCGTCCAACCAGGCGAACATGTGCTCGAAGACCACGTTGGCGTGGCCCTGGCTGGTGTCGAAGATCACGTTGGTAAAGACCGGCACCACCTGGCGGTAGGCGGCGATACGCTGCAAAAATTCAGCGCTCAGGCTGCGCATCTCCGGCCAGAAACGCACCCCCGCCATGCTGAAGTTGCCGCGGAAGCGTTGTTCCAGGTAGGCGTCCAGCCGGGCGGACTGCTCTGGCGAGAGTTCGAACGTCTCAGGGATGTCGATCGGGTAAGCGGTGGCGTCGCCGGTGGTGAAGAAGCCGCTGAACGGCTGCAAACCGACCTCATGCGTCACCACGCGGATGCCGCGGCGCTCGGCCAGGCGGCGGGCGGTGGCCTCGGGGAAAAACATGCCGTTGAACACCAGCACTGCCTGCGGCTCGAACTCGTCCAACACACGCTCAAACTGGCGGGCCACCTGCCAGGCAGATTGAATATAATCGCGGTACAGGCTGCGGGTGGGTTCGTCGTCCACCAGGTGGTGGCGGCGCAGAATCCAGCGCGCCGAGGGCAGCACCAGCTCGCCCAACGGCAGGTCGTGGTATACAAAGCTGCACAGTTCGTCCAGCCCCAACCGCGCCAGCGCCGCCGCCAGCGCCGGCTCGACCGCCGGTTCCAGCCAACGCACCTCGCCGTTCTCATAGAAAGCGCGCGATTGCAGCGCACAGCGCCCGCACGGCGGCGGTTGGGTCAGATCGTCGCGGCGGGTGCCCAACACACAGCGGCTCATCCCCGCCTTACAGGCAAAATGCACCACCGGCACGCCCGCCAGGCGCAGCGACCAGCTCACCAGCAACGAAAAAGCGGCGTTCAGGCTCATCGCTTCCAGGCGGGTCGAGGCGTTAAACACAATTACCGGGCGTTCCGCGGTGACCGGGGTGTGACGCGCCACCAACAAGGACATGGCCCGCACGTTGAGATTGTTCTGCCCGTGCACCCACGCCCGCCGGGCGCGCTGCCGGTTCAATTCAAACCATTGATCTAAGCTCATTTCCAGCGTTTTACCGTCACTCTCAAAGAATCGGCGGCCGGAGAGACACCCTCCCCGGCACACCGCAAACATTCTGGCGCGTCAGGATTGCTGTACCCGGCGCAGTTTGGCCAGCGAAGGTTGTTCGCTGTCGTAGACCTTCTTCACGCCGTCGCCCAGCGCCTGTTCGGTCACACGCACGTACTTCACCAGGCGCTCGAAACCACCCGGCTCGACCGAGGCGGCCTGGTCACTGCCCCACATGGCGCGGTCCAGGGTGATGTGCCGCTCCACCAGGCAGGCGCCCAGTCCAACCGCCACCACCGAGGGGATCAGGCCCACCTCGTGCCCCGAATAGCCCACCGGGCACTGGAATTCACACCTCAGCGTCTCCACCATGCGCAGGTTCAATTCGTTCGGATCGCAGGGATACGTGCTGGTCGTGTGCGTCAGGATCAGGTTATCGGGATCCACCAACGCCACCGATTCGCGGATCTGCTGCATGGTGGACATACCGGTCGAGAGGATCAACGGGCGGCCGGTCTGGCGCAGGCGGCGCAGCAGGCCGTGATCGGTCAACGAAGCCGAGGGAATCTTGTAACACAACGGCTGGTAGGCTTCCAGGAAATCTACCGAGGGCTCATCCCACACCGAGGCGAACCAATCGATGTGCAGTTCGCGGGCGTAGCGGTCGATCTCGTTATACTCGGCCTCGCCAAACTCGACGTGCCTGCGATAATCCATGTAAGAGATGTACCCCCAGGGCGTCTCGCGCATCTGGCTGCGCTGTTCGGGCGGCACGCACAGTTCGGGCGTGCGTTTCTGGAACTTGACCGCATCCACCCCGGCGTGTTTGGCGACTTCCATCAGTTTTTTGGCGATCTGCAAATCGCCGTTATGGTTCACCCCAATCTCGGCCACCACATAGGTTTGATAGCCTTCTCCAACCCATCGATTCCCAATTTTTACTGCTTTCGCCATGATCGGCTCCTTTCAGTCGTTTCGCTTCAAAATCAAATCGCACAGTTCGCGCACCGCGCCGTGCCCACCGCGCCGGGTCAACACCCGGTCGGCCTGGCGGGCGGCGGCGGCTTCGGCGTCTGCCACCACCAGCGCACACCCCACCAACGGGAAACAGGGGGTGTCGTTGATGTCGTTGCCCAAATAAATCACGTGCTGCGGATCGAGCCCGCGCTCGGCCAACAGGGCGCGCAGGGCGCTGGCCTTATCCGCCACCCCCTGCACCGCGGTCAGCTTTAGCTTACGGCAGCGCGCCGCCACCACCGGGTTGGTCTCGGTCGAAAGCACCAACACTTCCACCCCGCTGGCGCGCAGCGCATTCAGCCCCAGACTGTCGCTGCGATAGGCCGCCACCAGTTCGTGCCCGTCCTCGTCCACCCACACCCGGTTATCGGTGAGCACGCCGTCAAAGTCCAGCACCACCAGCTCCACCCGTTCGGGCAGGGGGCGGCGCGGCCGGCCCGGCGTGACCATGTCCAGACCGCCGTAATACACCAGCCATTCGGCCCGCTGCCAGTCGTTGAGCGAGTCGATATCCACAATATAGCGCGGGTCGATCAACAACGGCAGGATGGTCGCGCCGCTCATCGTGTCCCGTTCGAGGATCACCGCCGGGCGAATGGCGTCGATGTGCCCGGTCTGCCAGTACACCGGCGGCAGAATCTGGCGCGGGGCGTTGTACGGCTCGGCCACCCCTTCCACCGCCAGCAGCGGCCTCATCTGCCCGCTGGCCGGGTCGATACGCCACATCTTATGCGGGTTCTGTCCGGCAGGCACCACCCCACGCACCGAATCAGCCTGTGGGTTTGCCAGCAGCAGGCGCACGGCGTCGTCCACCAGGGTGCGCGGCCGCACCGGCGAGGTCGGGCGCAGTTGCAACACCACGTCCGGGCGATAGCCCTCCTCTTCGGCCAGGCGGGTCAGGGCGTGCTGAAAGAGCGGCAGATCCACGCTGTTATCCTGCGCCAGTTCGGCCGGGCGCAGAAAAGGCACCTCGGCCCCACACTGGCGCGCCACGGCGGCAATTTCCTCATCGTCGGTCGAGACCATCACCCGCGTCACCGTTTCGGCCGAGAGAGCGGCCTGAACGCTGTAAGCCAGCAGCGGGTGCCCGGCAAAATTGCGAATGTTCTTGCGCGGGATGCCCTTCGACCCACCGCGCGCCGGGACGATCGCCAGTACTTCGGGGCGGTTGGCTACCATGCCGTCCACCCCCCGTCCACCACCAGGTTGTTGCCGGTCATGTACGAAGACGCGTCCGAGGCCAGGAAGAGCATGGCGCCGTTCATTTCGTCCTTCTCAGCCATGCGCCCCAACACCGTGCGCGCCGAATAATTCTGGGTGAAGAGTTCGTCGTGATTGTTGTACACCCCGCCGGGGGTGAGCGCATTGCAGCGGATGTTCTTCCCGGCGTAATAGGTCGCCAGGTAACGGGTCAGGCCCAGCACCCCCGCCTTGGTCACCGAGTAGAACACGGGCTTGTACTGCGGCGGCTGGCCGGGGCGCTGGTAGATGCGCTGATCGGGCGCCACCAGCCCGTAGGTCGAGCAGATATTGATGATCACGCCGTGATCCTGCACCAGCATCGGCTGCACCGCCGCCTGGGCGCACAGGAACATGCCGGTCAGGTTGACGTCCAACGCCTGGCGCCAGGCCTCCAGCGGGTAGTCCTCAAACGTGTTGCGGTGCTGGCCCTGGTGCTGGTCGTCGAACTTGGGGTCCATCGCCGCGCTGCACACCATCACGTCCAGCCGGCCGAAGTGTTCGACCGTCTGCGCCACCAGCGCCTGGGTCGAGGCCGGGTCGACCACGTTGACCCCCAAGCCCACCGCCACCAGCCCGGCGTTCAACAGTTCGTCCGCCACCTGCGCCGCCGCCTGCTCGTTCAGATCGGCGACCACCACGCTGGCGTTGGCCTGCGCCAGCGTACGGCAAAATTCTTTACCCAACAGACCGGCGCCGCCGGTCACTACTGCTACCTGCCCCTTGAGGTTAAATTTATCAAAGATATTGCTCATATCTCATCCTTTCGAGAAGAAATCACAATATTATAACCCGGTCTGAGCGCCGTTCAGCGCGGATACAGATAGATGGCGCCATCCGCGCCGCGCTGCACCAACCGCAGGCCGCCGGTCAAGGCCGCCACCCGCCCGGTGCTGCGCTGCGCATAAATCGGCTCCAACTGATTCTCAATGGTATCAAACAAGACCAGATACGCTCCCTGGCGGAAGGCCTGCTGGCCCTCGTCATCGCCGCCGTCGCCGTAGCGGCTGAAAACGGCCGAAGGCTGGTTCTGGTAAATCTCGGCCAACGGGTAGGCCCTGCGCCCGGTCAGGAACAACAGCGCCGTGACCTCGTTGCTGACCAGCACGGCATCCGGCGGCAGGTGGCGCAGCGCCGCCACGGTTTCAGACTGCTGCCAGGCCGGCGCCAGATAGCCCAGCCCGGTCTCATAATTCTGCTGGACGATGCGCGCCGTACGCCAGCCATACCAGCCCACCAGCGCCACCAGCGCCAGCGCCGCCGCTCCGGGCAGCCAACGCTGCGCCTGCCAGCGCTGGCAGGCCAGGGCCAGCAGCCCCGGCAGCAGCAGCAGCACGGCGATGTGCACCGGTGAGGTCATGCGGCTGTCAATCGTGATCGGTGGATAGGTGGTCACGTACACCCCCAGGATGACGGCCAGATACACCAGCGCGAACAACCCCAGCAGCGCATTCCAGCGCCACAAACGTCCGGCGGTGCGGCGCGTCTGCCACAACAACCAGGCCCCGCCGCCCAACAGCGCCAGCCCGGCTGCCAGCAGCAGCGCATGGTTGCCCAAGGCCGGGTAAGGCGGGTCGCTCACCCACGAGGTGGGCACCAGCCAGGCGAGCAGCACCGGGCGCAGCAGCGGGCCAAAATTCGCCAGGCGGGCCGCCATGCCGGCCCCCGTCTCCAGGCTGCGCGAGGCCACCGTCTCGGTCTGGCTCAGGTCGTATATCAACCAGGCCAGCATCGGCAGGCTGCCCAGCGCCCCGTACAGCAGGGCATCGCCCAGGCGGCGGCGCCACGCCCCCCTGCCCATCAGCAAGAGCGCCAGCGCCCCGGCGCCCAGAAAAGCCGCCGCCGCATAGCGGGTGAGCAGCGAGAAACCGCAGGCCAGCGCCGCCAGCAGCAGCAGGCGGAACGAACGCTTGCTCTCCAGAAAAGCCAGCAGCAGCGCCAGCCCGGCAAAGCCGAGGAAATTGGACAGCGGTTCAGACATGGCCCACGAATAAACCGGGGTGAGCACCGGCGAGGCCAGCACCAACAGCGCCGCCAGCAGCGCCAGCCAACCCGCCGCGGGCGCCGGCTCCAGGGCGCGCAGCAGCGTGTCGCCCGCCAGCCAGATCAGCCCGGCAAATAACAACAGGTTCAGGCCGTGCGCCGCCGTCACCAGGTCGAGCCCCAGCATGCCCAACGCGCTCAACACCAGCGGGAAAAAAGGCGCAAAATAGGGGATCAGGCGAAAACGCCCGGCGGCGTCCACCAGTCCCAGGCCCACGCCATCCAGCAGGTTGCGCGCCGAAGACAGGTAAATGGTGGCGTCGCCGCCGATGCCCGGCCCCCAGCGCGTGCTCAGCGCCAGCAGCGCCACCCCTGCCGCCGCCGCCCCAATCACCATCCAACGTAACGTTCGCTCACCGGCCTGTTTCATCCGACCTCACTCAAACATGAACACCATCATCTCGCCCAGGCGTTCGACGTAGCGCAGCCCGAGCGCTTCGCACTGCACCCGCAGTTGACCGGCGTCCGGGTAAGACGGCGCGTGCACCACCACGTACTGCGCCCCCAACTGGCGGGTCAGATCCACGCTGGCGCGGTCGGGGAAGCCCTCCATCACCGGGCGAATGCGGGCGTATTGCGGCGGCGGAAAGGCGTTAAAGAAGCCGCCTACAAACGGTTTGTTATACAGCGCGGTGTAATAAATCTGCTCCTGATCCTCGCCCATCACAAACGGGAAGAGGATCACCGCCCCCTGCCCCGGCTGAGCCGCCAGCCAGGCGTCCACCGGGCGCGGCTCCACCTGCGCAAACTGCCGGTAAACGCCAGGATAGAAATCGACGAAGACCAGCGCCAGCAGCAGCGCACACAGCGCCGCCTGGCGCCGCAGGCTGCCGGCGCGGCGCAGCCACCAGGCCGCTCCCAACCCCGCCGCTGCGCTCAAGCACAGCAGTACGAACACGCCAAAACGCATCAGGGCGCGCAGTTTGGCAAAGAAGGGGAAATACTTGAACAGGAAAAAGCCCGGCAGCAGCACGGGAATCTCGCTGCGCTGAAAGCGCTCGGCGATAAAGGCCGGCGCCGGAATATTGACCGGCTCGCCCAACCAGTGCAGGTCGGTGCCCATCGCCAGGATCAAGGCAAACAGACCGCCCAGCAGCAGCAGGCGCAGATACAGGCCCTTTTCGCCCAACTGCCGGCGCCGCGCCCAGGCCAGAACGGTCAGGCCCAGCGTGACCACACCCACGTACAGCGTGCCCTCCACCCACATCTGGCGGTTGAAGTGCGCCCCGACCCAACTGCCCCACAGGAAATGGTCGGTAGACGGCAGGAAAAAATCGGTCGGGCTGGCCGAATAGGGCCGGGCAATGCTGATGTTGCGGTCGGGCAGGCCGCCCTGCTGCGAGAGCAGGGCAAACGGCGCTACGGCCACCAGCACCAGCGGCAGCGCCGCCACCCCCAGCGCCGCCAGCCGCTTCCAGAAGTCCAGCGAACGAATTTGCTTGCGGTCGATGAACGCCAGGAAACACACCACCACACAGGCGCTGACCAGCAAAGCCATGTAGAGATAATACTGCGAGGTCAGCCCGATCAACCCCAGGCCCACACCGCCCAGCAGGGCCGGCCGCCAGAAACGCACCCGCCCCGTCTGTGGGTCGGGCTGCGCCGCCAGCAGATCGAACAGCCCCCAGAAATACAACGGCAGCCACTGCGTCCCGGTCAGGTTGAGGTGCCCGATGAGAAAGTGCGCAAAGTGATAGGGCAGGAAGGCGTAAATCGTCCCCGCCACCAGGGCCGCATCCACCCGCCCGGTCAGGTGGCGCACCCACAAGAACATGGTCAGGCCCGAGAGCACAAACGAGGCCAGCAGGGCAAAATTGTAGCCGGCCATCGGCCCGGCGAGCAGGCCGACCGGCACGGCCAGCAGCAATTGCGCCGGGGTGATCTCGGTGTACGCCAGGTTCCAGCCCTCGGGATAATTGAGGAACCAGATATCAAACGGCGAGACGTGCAGATCGAACAGGGCGCGCTTGAACCAGTCGATCATCCACACAAAGTAGATGTTATCGCCGATCTGCCCGACCATCGCCGTGCCCATGCGCTGCGCCAGCGGCCAGGTCATGATCACCGTCAGCAGGGTGAAATACACCACCACCACCGGCAGCAGCAGTTTGCGCGCCTTGAACGACCGTTCGTCCATGTCCGTTTCCTTATACCGTCAGGGTGCGCTGCTCGCGCCCGGCGCGCAGAATGGCATGCGACAGTTGCAGGGCGCGCACGCCGTCTTCCAGCCCGCACAGCGGCTGCTCTTCGCCGCGCGCCACGGCCACGAAATGGCGCATCTCGTCCAGGAACATCGCGTTGCGCTCGAAACCCTCCGGCACGGGGTATTCCTGCCAGGTGTTCGAGAACGGCTGGTAGACCCGCACCGCGCCGTCGGCGTTATCCCACAACAGCGTACCGAGCGAGCCGACGATTTCCATCTTGTGCTCCGGCGGCTGCTGAATGTAATTCAGGTGCAGGCTGCCGGTGGCGCCGCTGGCAAACCGCAGATTGACCTCGGCCAGATCGTCCACCGCCAACTCCAGTTCCCCGGTGCAGGTCACAAACGCCGAAAGCATGTTCACCTCGCCCAACAACCAGCGCAGGTAATCGATCGGGTGCGAGAGGGTCAACACCACCCCGCCGCCCAGGTCGGGGCGGGCGCTGTAGCTTTTGCGATAGTCTTCCCACGGGTGCCAGTTGGGCAGATATTCGCCCCATTGGGCGCGCACCGCCAGCGGGCGGCCGATGCTGCCGTTCGCCAGCAGGCGCTCGACCTGGCGCAGCCCGGGGTGAAAACGAAACTGGAAGCCCACCACCATCTGCCCGCCGCCGCGGTGTAAGGCGGCGCGCAGTTCGTCCACCCGTTCGAGCGAGCTGTCGACCGGCTTCTCCATCAGGATGGAGCAGCCCGCTTCAGCAGCCGGGATGGCCACCTGCATGTGCAGCGCCGTGGGGTTGGCAACGATGACCGCATCCGGTTTGTGCGCCAGCGCAGCCTGCAAATCGGTCTCTACCGTTAAACCGGCCAGTTCATCCTCCGGCAGCGTACTGCGATGCGTGCGATACAGAAGGATGTCGTTTTCGCCCAGCGCCCGCAAATTGCGCAGGTGACGGCGGCCAATCGAACCAAAACCAGCGATCAAGAATTTCATCCGGCCTTCTTTCCCATCCGTGAAAGTAGATATTCCCCGGTGCGGCGGCCGGCGCTGCCATCCGTGAAGGTGCACTCCTCGCGGATAAATGCGCGGCGCCGTTCCCCGTCCGCTTGCGGATTTCCCAAATAACGATTAATGTCGTCTTGCAGTTGTTCGGCGTCGAACGCCACCCGCCCCGCCCCGGCGGCGCGGAAACGCTGGTGGGTCGGCCACTCGGCGATTTCGGTCAGCGAGAGCGAGAACTTGCCCGGCGTGTTCCAGCCGCCCGGCACGTCGATACACACGCTGATGATCGGCCGGTCGTGGATGGCGGTCTCGACCACCATGGTCGAATACACCGTCAGGAAGATGTCGGAATAGGCCATCATCGAAGCCTTCTCCGGCATATCCTCACCCGAATAATGGCCCAGTTCGCCGCCCAACGGCACCGGCTCCACCAGGTGCACGTGCGGCATGTCCGCAATCAGCGCCCGCACCCGCTGCGCCTCGCCCTCGTACAACGAGCCGGGCATGAAATGGTTGGGGTGCAAACGGATGAGCAGCTGGCACGGCTCGCGCAGGCGTTCTTCATGCACCAGGCGCGCCAGGGTCTCGATGTTGGCGTAATTGGGCGAGAAGGTCACAAAACTACACGCATACGAGAGCAGTTTACGCTGTGGATCCAGCCCGTGCAGGGCAAAGTACTCCTGGCGCGGCATCAGCCACGTCTTGCGGAAGTAGCCGTCGTACGAGGGAATGCCGCCCACGTGCACCCGCTCTGCCGGCCAGTCCGAACCCAACACCAGCTCTTGCTTTTGAATCTCCGACCAGCAGTTGATCCAATCCACCGGCGCGCCCGGCAGCCGGTAGCTGCTGGGGTTGTCCCAACCGACGATCACCGCCGCGGTGGGGATGCCGCTCTGCGCCGCCTCGCGCAGCAGAAAACGATCCAGGCGCCAGCCGGGCGTACTCGCCACCACCAGTTCGGGCTGATATTGCCGGAACAGATCGCCGTACACCTGCGAGGTGTACCGGCGCTGGGCGTCGATCAGCATGCGCCGCGCCGGCTGCGAACGACGCAGCGCCGCCGTCGCCAGACGCACAAACGGCATGATCATTTTGCCGCGCGGCGAGGCCTCGTAGCCCATCTGGCGCAGATGCCCGTCCATGGCGTTGGTGTTCACCCGGTTCGAGCCGCCCATCCAACGCAGGAAATGCAGCCAGTATTGCAACGAGTGTGAATTCTGCTCGAAATAGCGGCGCGCCTGCTTGAGGCGCAGCCCTTCGACCACCAGACCGGGCTGCCCCAGGCGCGCCGTAATCTGTTCTTTCAGACCGTCATCGGTAAGCAGGACGACCTCCGCCCCGCCTTCCAGCAGGGTCGGCAGTACGTCCGTTTGTAAGAAATACACCACGGCCAGGCCGTGGTCGGCGCTGATCATGATACGACGAGAAGACGCCAAAGCAAAACTCCTTTCAACCGCGGCAGCGACTAACGGTCGTAATACCAGCGGAAGATGGTATCGTACGCCGACAGCAGCGTCTTGCGTACGGGCGGTAAATCCAGAAAACGGTACCAGGCCCGGCTGCGCGGCGGGGCGCTGGCGCCGGCGGCGTCCTGCCCGGCCAGGGCAGGCACGTTGCGCAGCGTGTTACTCATGTTCATCGCCAGCGGCTCGGTCGGCATCAGGCGCAGATAACCGGCCTGGTTCATGCGCTGGTCGAGCTGCTTCACCTGCCCCATCGGGCGATCCATGCTGAAGGGCAAAAACTGCGCCAGCACGTCTTTGCGGGCCACGAACTGCCAGTGAGAAGCGCCGGCGATGGCGCCGACGCCCTGGTAGAGCAGGTGCACGTCCTGAGTGCTGTCGTAATGCTGGCGAATCTCTTCTTCACTCTGCCCCAGGCTCAGGTCAAACTCTTTAAACGTCTCCCAGGGGATGAAGTGTCCCTGCTGCACCTGTACGCCGGCGGTCTGTTCGCCCCAGCGCAGCGTGCTGGTGTAAAACTCCGGGTTGGTGCGGAACGGCCGGGCGGTCACCATGCCGACCTTGGGGTAGGTCTCCAACAACTGCAACGAGCGCGGCAGCCAGCCGGGGTAGAAATAACAATCGTTGTCGGTATAGGCGATGATCTCACCCGGAGCGCCGGCCAGGATCATGTTCCAGGCGCCGCCCTTGCCCAGGTTCTTCTCCGAGAAGAGTAAATACTGAATGCGCCCGTTTTCGTGCTCGTCCAGCAAATACTGGCGCACCTCGGCGCAGCTGCCGTTGTCAAAAACCAGCAGATCGTACGGCGGTTCGGTGTTCTCCCAGATACTGCCCAGGCAGGTCTTGAGCACGTTGGGCATATCGGCGTAGAAACCGCTGACAAAGGGGATGTAATTCAGCACCGCCACCGTCACGCGCGCCGGTTGGGTCACTTCTTTCAAATACTTGGCCGGGTTCTGTCCTACTCGCATCGTCGCTCCGCATGTCTCTCAGGAATTGCCGCGCCGGCGCAGCCAGGCGCGAAAATCGCCGTAGGCCCGCCGGGGATGAAAAACGGCGTAGCTGGCCTGCGCCAGCCGGTACGAACGCAGGCGGACCAGCGGGAAAATCTCAACCTCGCGCCAGAATTTGGCCCACGAGCGCGGGAAGGGGCGCACCTGCCCCACCGCCAGCTGCCGGTCGCAATCCGCCAGGGTGAAGATCGTGCGGCTGCCGCCCGCCAGGCGCACGTTCTCATACGTCTCGGGCAGGCGGTAATGCGGCTGCCCGCCGGGCAGATGGCGGTAATCGTGATCCTGGTGCAGAACGTGGATCGCCCCGGTGGCGTCCACCACCGGCCAGCGCTGCCGCCGCCCTTCGTAAATCATCCAGTTGTCCCAACCGGCCCGTCCGATGGCAAAGGCCGGCACGTGCACAAAACAATCGCGCGGGAAGATAAAGTAATCGCTGCCGCCGCGCGGGTGCAGCCGGCCGGTCTGGCGACGCAGTTCTTCCAGGCGGCCCGCCCAACCCGCCGAAAAATCCAGCGGCTGGCGCACGTCCACGTCCCAACGCTGGCCAACGATCAAAAAGCGCGGCAGCTGCCGCCCCACCTGCTGCACGCCCGCCAGCAGGTCGGGGCCCAGCAGAACGTCGGCATTCACATACGCCAGGAAGGGGCTGTTGCCCGCCTGGCGCGCCAGTTCAAAGATCGAACTGACCAGCGGCGTACCGCTCGTGTTGCGCTTCACCGCCGGCAGATGACGCACGCCCAACTCGGCTGCCGCCTCGGCCAGCCCGGCCTCCTCGCCCACCAGCACGACCTCCACCTCGGGCCCCAACTGCACCCACGAACGAATGGCGTTGCGCTGGATGGTGGCAATGTGGGCATCCAGAAACGGTTTGGGGGCGGAGAAAATGGTCAGCGTGCTCATCCGTTCTCCAATGCCCGGCGGTCGACGTCGTCAAAAATTTTGGCCTTAACCGCCGCGTTGACCTGATTGAGCTCGGGATGCGCCTGCACCAGCGCCAGCACCTCCAGCCAGGAGAAATCGTCCCGGCCGGGAAAGTAAGCCAGGATGCGTTGCAGCAGGTCCAGGTCTTCGGGGGTGTCCACCGTCCAGCGAAAAGCGCCGCAATCCGGCTCGTGATGGAGCAGCAGCGTCTTGAAACGCCCCGGATCGTCGTACAGGTACGGCATCACGTGCTCGCGTTCGAAGGGCAGCTGCGCTTCCTTCCAGGCCCGTTCCAGCGCCGCAAAAGAACACACCTCGGTGTCCAGCCCGATCGGGTAAGTGCGCTTCCAGGGCGGCGGCAGGCGGTTGGCGGCAAAATCCACCCCACTGCGCAAGAATTCGGCCACGGTGTGATCGATCACCTGGGGATCGATCACCGGGCAGTCGGCGGTAATACGCACGATCACGTCTGCCCCGGCCCCGCCGTTCAAGGCCGGCACGCCACAGGCGGCCTGATAGTAGCGATCGAGCACGTCGTACGCGCTGCCACGGGCGCAGGGGTAGCCCTGCGCCGCACAAAACGCAGCCACGGCGTCGTCTGCCGGGTCGCTGGTGGTTGCCACCATCACCAGGTGCACACTGGCGGCGCGCCGGGCGCGTTCCACCACCCATTGCAGCATCGGCTTGCCGGCCAGTTCGAGCAGCACCTTGCCCGGCAGCCGGCTGGAGCTCATACGCGCCTGGATGATGGCGACAATGAAGGGTTTCGAGTTCATCACAATCATGACACGCTTTCTTAAGAATTGATCAGGTCAGCGCCGCCGCCCGTTCGTAGGCAGCGAATAACGTCTGGCTGTTTTTGCGCCAGTCGGCGCGCTGCTCGGCCAGGGCGCGCCCCGCCTGCCCCATCGCGGGCAGGCGCTGGCGCTGGCGCATGGCCTGCAAGATACTCTGCGCCAGGGCGTGGGCGTCGCCGTCGGGGAACAGCCAGCCCTGCTGACCGGGGGTGATCCATTCCAGGTTGCCGGGGATATCTGAGACCAGCACCGGCCGCCCGCAGGCCAACGCCTCCATCAACGAGACCGACGAACCGTCGCTGTGCGAGGCGCTCAGGTACACGTCCGCCGCCCGGTAGATGGCCGGCAACTCCTGATTGCCAACCTGCCCGCCAAAGTGCACCAGGTCTTCCAGGTGGTTTTGGGCCACCAGGCGATGCAGCGCAGCCGCCTGTGAACCGTTGCCCAGCAGCAGCAGTCGCGGCTCGGGCAGCGCTTCGCCGCCCGCCCGCACCGTCTGCACCACCTCGGCAAAGGCGCGCACGATCACGTCCACGCCGTAGATCGGCTCCCAGGAACGCAGCGAGAGCAGCACGAAGGCGTCCTGCCAGCCGCGCCGGCGGCGAAAATCGCTTTCCGCCGGCGCCGGGGTAAAATGCGCCAGATCCACCCCCCAGGGGAACAACACCACCCGCTCGGCGGGAAAGCCAAACGTCGCCGCCTTGCGCTGCACGGCCTGGCAGTCGCCCAACAGCAGCGTGGTGCGCTGCAGCGTATAGCGCGTGGCGGCGCGCCACCCCAGGTTGCGGTCGGCGTCCTTGAGCAGATCGGAGCCCCACGACATGGTCACCAACGGGCGGAAACCGGCCAGCGCCGCCAGGCAGGCGGCGGTCTGCACCGGGCCGGCGTGGATCAAATCCGGCTGCACCGTCCGGATCACCCGCCGCAAATCGGCGCGCAGCGCCAGCCCATCCTGCCAGCGCGCCGGGGCCTGCCCGCCGCGCCAGGAAATCTGCTCGATCTCCACCGGCAGCGGGCGGTCTTCACGCTGGGGGCCGCGCCGTTCCAGGCGCAGCGAAAAGACCTGATGCTCGCTTTTCGCCAGCGCCGAAAGGAAACGGTGATCGTGCGGCGTGTAGTCGCGGGTGAAATAGAGAACGCGCAAGGCTGTCCCTCACTGCTCGATACAAGAACGGCTCAGGCCGCGCCCAGATCGACCCAGCGCAGTTCCTTGCCGCTCGGGATGTCGTACAGGGCGCGCGTGCCCACCACCGCCGGGATGTCGGGCGGAAGGATGGCGCCGTGCACGGCCGGGCGCAAGACCGAAATCATCTCGCGCGTCAGCACCTCGCCGGCCTGAATGTCGCGCCCCGCCCGCAGGCAGCGCCGCTGCAAAACAGACGTTTCCTGCTCGTTGTCGGCAATAAACTTGTCCCCGGAGCCCAGGGCGTGCTCGAGCTGGCGGGTATTCTCCACCATCGCCGCCCAGGTGTCGGGGTCCATGGCAAAGGCGTGATCCGGCCCCAAACGGGTGGTGTCGTCGGTGAAGTGCTTCTCCACCACCCGCGCCCCCAGCGCCACCGCCCCCAGCACCGCGGCGTGCCCGCTGGTATGATCCGAGAGTCCCAACACCACCTGCGGGAACATGTGCCGGTAGGTCTTGAGCACGCGCAGATGGACGTGGTTGAAGTTGTCCAGGCTGGCGGTGTAATTCGTGTTGCATTGCAGCAGCACCAGCTGCTTGTTGATCGCCAGGGCGGTGTGCACGGCGCGCTGCACGTCGCCGATGGTGGCGGCGCCGGTCGCCAGCAACACCGGCTTGCCCTTGCGCGCCATACGTTCGATCGCTTCCAGCCAGTCGATCTCGCCCGAGCCAACCTTGTAGGCCGGCACGTAGGGATCGAGCATGTCGATGGCGTCAAAGTCGTACGGCGACGAGAAGTAGTCGATGCCCACTTCGTCGCACACGGCCTTGAGCTCCGGCGTCCATTCGAAGGGGATCGAGGCGTCCTGATACACCTCGAACACCGATTTGCTCCACTTTGCCTGGTGCGACTGTTGGCCGCCCAACGAGCGGAAACCGTAATCCGACACAATCGCCGGGGCGCGGAAATTCTGGAACTTGGCGGCGTCCGCCCCGGCCTGCTTGGCCAGGCGGATCAGGTACTTGGCCCGTTCCAGGCTGCCGTCGTGATTGGCGGCGATATCGGCAATGAAGTAGGTGGGTTCCTCCTCCCCGACCCATCGAGAACCGATCTGAATTTTCATGTCATCCTCCTTAGGCGGTGCTCGCACCGCTGCGCAAAGACCTGATGTATTGCGGATACCCCTGTACCGATTGTGTATAGAACCGCTCCAGGCCGCGATGCAGGCCGGGCGGTGGTGTCCCCAGAGCGGCAGTCAGGCGGTCGACGTTCAAATCCAGGCGCGGCGAACGGCGCGCCGTCAGACCACCTTCCATCACCGAAACGGGGCGGATCAAGCCCGCATCCAGCCCAAAGCGGCGCGCCAGCGATACCCCGAACTCGTATTTACTCAGGCGTTCGCTGCTCACCACGTGGTAGATGCCGTTCAACTCCTCCGCCTCCGCCAGCTTCAACAACAGATCGGCCAGATCGTTTACCATTAAGGGACAGAACATCACGTCCGTAAATCCGTTCACCGTTTTAGCGGCGGACAGGTTGTTGACAAAGAACTCGGCCAGGCTGCGCTGGCCGCCCAGGCTCCAACCGTAAAAGTTGACCCGGGCAACGACCGCCTGCGGGTTGGCTTCCAGCACCAGGCGCTCGCCGTCCAGTTTGGTGCGGGCGTACACACTCAGCGGATTGGGTTCGTCGCTCTCCACGTAACCGCCGCGCTGCCCATCAAACACGGCGTCGGTCGAGAGGTGCACCATGCGCACCCCGCGCTGCGCCGCCAGGCGCGCCAGCTGTCCGGGCAGTTGGGCGTTGACCGCCCAGGCGCGCTCGGGCTGGTGCTCGCAGGCGTCGATGTTGGCCATTGCCGCACAGTGAATGAGCGCATGCGGTTCGACCACGTCCAGCAGCCGTTCGGCCACGTCCTCCGCCGCCAGATCGGCCGCCAGCACCCGGAACGGGACATTGACCAGCCCGTTCTCGTGCACCACGCCGGTCACCTCGTACGCATCCGTCACCTGGAGCGCCAGGTTCAAACCCAGCAAACCGCTGGCGCCCGTCACCAACAGACGTTTCATTCCAGCTTATCCTTGGCGTACGCCTCTTCGATCGGCGCCACGATCTCACGGATCTGCGGGATCGACAACCACTGCTCGTTGGTGTTGCTGGCGTAACGGAACCCGTCCGGCAGCAGGCGCCCGCGCTTTTCCCACTGGCGCCCAAACCAGAAGGCTTCGGCCGGCTGGACGACAAACATATCCTCCAACTCCACCGTGGTGCGCGCCTCGTCGTCCGAGATCAGCACCTCGTGCAGCTTCTCGCCGGGACGGATGCCGATCACATTCACCTCGGCCTCGGGCGCAATCGCCCGCGCCAGGTCGATGACCGTCATGCTGGGAATCTTGGGCACGAACACCTCGCCGCCCTGCATCTGCTCGATGCAGCGGATGACGAAACGCACGCCCTGGTCGAGCGAGATCCAGAAACGCGTCATGCGTTCGTCGGTGATGGTGATCTTGCCGCTGGCGCGCTGGCCCAGGAAGACCGGCACCACACTGCCGCGGCTGCCGACCACGTTGCCGTAACGCACGCAGCTAAAGCGGGTGGCGCCCCGCCCGGCGTAGGCGTTGCTCTGCACGAACAGCTTTTCGGCCGAGAGCTTGGTGGCGCCATACAGGTTGACCGGGTTGACCGCCTTGTCGGTGCTCAGGGCAAGCACCTGGTGCACGCCGGCGTCCAGCGCCGCTTCGATCACGTTGCTGCTGCCCAGGATATTGGTCTTGATCGCTTCCATCGGGTTGTACTCGCAGGCCGGCACCTGTTTGAGCGCCGCGGCGTGCACCACGATGTCCACCCCGTTAAACGCCCGGTGCAGGCGGGGCAGGTCGCGCACGTCGCCGATGAAATAGCGCAGGTTCGGGGCGTCATAGCCCGCCACGCGCATTTCGTGTTGTTTCAGTTCGTCCCGGCTGTAAACGATGATCTTGGCAGGACGGTAGTCTTCCAACAGGATTTTAATAAATTTTTTGCCAAACGATCCCGTTCCACCGGTGATCAAAACGGTCTTATCGCTCCAATCCATCTGCGTTTCCTTTCGTTCGACCCTTAACGGTCGTCATTATTTTTTTCAATCACGATCAGCGGATACTGGCCCTTCTCGCCCAAAAAGCGCGGGAAGCGTTCCTCGAGTGCATACAACAGGCGCAGCCAGACCCGCCCCAACAGCCGTTCGTGAATGACGGCGCGCAGCCAGCGCACGCTGACGCTGCGCCACACCAGGACGCGGTAAGCGATCCGCCCGCCCAATTCACGTTGCAGCCAGGCCGGTTCAAACTTCTGCACGTAGGTGCCGGTCGGCGCTTTGGGCTTCTGGGCGGGGGCCGCGTTGGGCGTTTCTTTGGGCTGCCGGCCGCGCCCCAGGCGCTCCATCAGCTTCACCAGCCATAGGCTGCGCCGCATCAGCGCCGAATCCGTCCAACCGTTCACCACTACGCCGCGTTCGCCCGTCTTGAGCACCCGGTGCAGTTCAAAATAAGCCTTCTTCTGCTCGCCCACCGGCAGATGGTGCAGGGTGTGCAGCGAAACAAAACCGTCGAAGGCCTCGGGCTTGAAGGGCAGGTTGGCGACGTCCGCCACCACAAACAAACCGTGGTCGCCGATGCGTTTGCGCGCCTCCTGCAGGGCCACGATAGAAATGTCCAGGCAAACGCGCCGCCGGTAGCCCTGCGAATAGGTCAGGTACTCGGGATACTGGATCGGCCCGCAGCCGGCGTCCAGCAGATACTGGCCTTCCGGCTTGAGAAAACGTTTGACGCGCAGGTGGCAGCGATGGATGTACTCCTGCGCCACCGGGCGCAGATCCTCGTAGCGCGCATTCTGATACAGCCCCTCGCCCACCACCTGCCAGCCGACGCGATTGTAGAACTGCTGTACCTGCTCTTTGACCTGAGGATCATCCATTTTCATCGATCGCTTTCCAATCCAGCGCTTCGCCGGTCAGGTACCGGAACGTATCGCCATATTGCGCCAGGCCTTCGGGGCTCAACACCGTCTGCAGCGGGCGGGCCTTGTAATCATCCCACATGCGCACCAGGTGCCAGGGGAAAGGCCGGGGGAAGTCAAAGAAAAAGCGATAGGCATACTGCCAGGCGCGCTCGATCTGGACGCGGCTCAGGCGATGGTTGGCCGGGTTGTCCAGCATCTGGCCCAACATCTTGAAATACGCCACCCACGACTCGGGGTCGCAGGTAAAACCGCGCCCGCGGTAATGCGTCTGCCCCGCCACCACCACCGGCAAACCGTTCAACGCCATCTCCAGCCCGACCGTGGTGGTATACACCAGCCCCAGGTCGGCCACTTCGATCAGGTCGTAGGTGTTCATCTTGTCCTTGGGCCCGATCAGGCGGATGTGTTCGGGCAGGCGCGGCAGCACCTGGCGCACCACCTCGGCCATCGACAGGCCGTGGGTCAACACCTCGCCGGGGTGGACGCGCACCACAAACTGCACGTCCGGCCGTCCGGCAAAATACTGCACCGTGCGGCTGATCCATTCGGCCATGCTGCGGCTGAAAATCTGCCGGCCCAGCGTCAGGCTGTCGCCCAATACGTTGGTCGCCAGCAGCACCACCGGGCGCTGATCCAGCCCCAGCGCCGCCCGGGCCAGTTCTCCGCCCTGCGTGGGCGTATCCTGCCACAGGCGGGCAAAATTCTCCCAGATGGCGCCGCGCTGGCGGGCCATGAACAACGAGCGCAGGCGTTCGAGCTGCACATCGGTCAGGGACTTGCCCTGATAGGTGCGCCACATCCCGTCGGTTTCCTGGCGCATGACCTCGCTGTCCTGCGCCAGCCACAGGCGCTGGCGCTGGTCGCCAAATTCGTAGGTCACCACCGGGATTTCCAGGTAACGCGCCACCCGGTAGACCACCCCCAGTTCCTGGATGGTGCCGTTGGGCACGATGATCACGTCCGGGCGGTTGGCCTGCAAATAGGCCAGCGCCACGCGGGCGGCGTGTTCGTTGCGTTCCATGCGCAGCCGGTAGATCGAAGTGCTCGGCTCGACGTCCTCCACCTGCAGGGTGTACTGCGAGTCGTAGGTCGTCACCAGGCGCACGGCTTCCACCAGCGCCTCGGGCAGCGGCTTGAGATACGGGCGGGCGGTCAGAAACGAGACCGGCTCGATCAACGGCGCCGCCTGGCTCAACACCCGGCTGGCGTAAGCGTTCTGCCGGCGCAGGTCAAACTTATTAATCGGCGTCTGCCACTCGGCATACGGCAGGAACCCCAGCGCCACCGTGTGCCCCTGGGCTGCCAGCGACATGCCCAGCACCGCGGCGTGCTCGATCCAGTAATGCAGCGTGGCAAAAATGAACACCTTGCGCCCGGCCGCCGCCCCCTGGCGAAGCAGGTTGGTCTGCATCACCAGTTCGGGCATGGCCTCTTGTAAATGGCGCAACGAAAAGCGGCTTTGCAGCGGCTTACCGCGTTGGCGCAGCAGCCAGTAAAGCTCAGCCGTAAACGGGATCTGGCCCAATAACTGCTTGACTGCTTCTTTGCCTGATATGGTCATACACTCACCGTCTCAATCTTCCAATCCAAACGTGGTCGCACCGGACCCAACCGGGGTTCTGGCCAATGCATCCCCGGCGCCCCCGCAGCGTCCACCGTAAACGTCAAGGCCTGTTCGTCCTGGAAGTAGCGCTTAATCCGGAACGAACTGGCATTGACACCGATCACATAGCGCCCCTCATTCAAGGTGTCCGCCGGCAGCGTGCAGCGGCTGACGTAATGTCCCGCCGGGCGAACCGACATGCGCTCGAATTGTTCGGGGTCGTCCGTGTCAAAGGAGGTCAAAATATACTCGCCGCGCGTGCTCATCAGGTAGATGCCCACCCGCAGACCGGTCACCGCCGCGCTCAGGCTGTACTCGATCTCGCACACCAGCGGCTCGACCGAGCGGATGGTGTCCACCACCTTGCCCTGGCCGTTGAGCACGCGGATGGCCAGCGGGCAGAACGGCGCGGCGCTCTCCGGCACCTCGTCGTCGTTCCAGCGATGCTCGCCTTCCTGGGCAAAACCGCGCGACAGGTAATAATCCACCGCCTGCGCCGTCGGGGCGCGCAGCGCCAGGCGGCCCTTATCCAGCACGATGCATTCCTGCGTCAGGCGCAGGATGGCCGACATGTTGTGGCTGACAAACAGCACCGTGCGCCCCTGCTGGGCCACGTCCCCCATCTTGCCCAGGCACTTGCGCTGAAACTCGGCGTCGCCCACCGCCAGCACCTCGTCCACCACCAGAATCTCCGGCTCCAGGTGCGCCGCCACGGCAAAGGCCAGGCGCAGATACATGCCCGAAGAATAACGTTTGACCGGCGTGTCGATAAACTTCTCCACCTCAGAGAAGGCCACAATCTCATCAAATTTCCGTTCGATCTCGCCGCGCTTCATCCCCAGGATGGCGCCGTTCAAGAAGATGTTCTCGCGTCCGGTCAGCTCCGGGTGAAAACCGGTGCCAACCTCCAGCAGCGACCCCACCCGGCCGTGGATCTCACCCAGGCCCTCGGTCGGGTCGGTCACCCGCGAGAGGATCTTGAGCAGCGTGCTCTTGCCGGCGCCGTTGCGCCCGATGACGCCCAACACCTGCCCCTGGCGCACCTCAAACGAAATGTCCTTGAGCGCCCAGAAGGCGCCCGACGGCTGGCCGCCCTCGCGCTGCGGGTTGAACCAATCCACCAGGTTGTCGCGCAGGGTGCGATACGCCACCAGCGTGCCCAGGCGATAGCGCTTGCCCAAATGTTCTACTCGGATTGCAACGTCGCTCATAACGCTCTCTCTGCCAGACGGCGCTTACACCATATCCGCAAACGTACGCTCCATACGCCGGAAATAATACAGACCCGAAATCAACAACACGATCACCATGCCGATCGAGACCAGGATCAACTCGTCCGGCGGCTGGCTGCCCAACAGGGCCCAGCGGAAACCCTGGATGACCCCCGCCAGCGGGTTCAACCCGTAGACGATGCGCCAGGCGCTGTCGGCCGGGATGGCGTCCACCGAGTAAGCCACCGGTGAGGCGTACATCCAGGCCTGGATCAAAAACGGGATCATCTGCTGTACGTCGCGGTACTGCACGTTGAGCGCCGCCAGCCACAGCCCCGCCGCCAGCGCCGCCAGCACCGCCAGCAGCATCAGGGGCAGGATCCACAACAGCTTGAGGCTGAAGGGCACGTGATAATACAGCATCAGCCCGACCAGCACCAGGAACGAAAAGAAGAAGTCAACCAGCCCGGCCAACACCGCCGAGAAGGGGATGATCAGGCGCGGGAAGTAGATCTTGGTCAACAGGTTGGCGTTGGTCACCAGGCTGACGCCCGAACGCTGCAAACCGTTCTGAAACAGGTGCCAGGGCAGCAGGCCGGCAAAGGTGAACACCGGGTACAGTTCGGGCGAGATGCCCGCATCCGGCTCCAACCCCAGCAGCCGGCCGAAGATCACGGTAAAGATCAGCATGGTCAGGATGGGCTGCAGGATGGCCCAGCCCACCCCCAGCGCCGCCTGCTTATAGCGCACCTTGATGTCGCGCCAGGTGAGGAAATACACCAGCTCGCGGTAGGCCCACAGATCCGACAGGTTCAGCGGGATCCAACCGCGCGGCGGGCGCAGGGTAATCATCGGTGTCTCAGTGTGCGGCTGACTCATAAGCCCGTTTGCGCTGTTCGCGGTACCACTCGATCGTCCGGCGCAGGCCCTCGTCAAAGGACACGCCCGCCCGGAAGCCAAAATAACGCTCGGCCCGGCTGGTATCCAGCGCCCGGCGCGGCTGACCGTTGGGCTTTTCCACGTCCCACACCAGCCGCCCGTTGAAACCGGTCAGCTGGGCGATCTTCTCGGCCAGGGCGCGGATGCTGATCTCGTTGCCCGAGCCCAGGTTGATCGCCTCGGGGCCGTTGTAACGCTCGGTCGCCAGCAAGATGCCCTCGGCGGCGTCTTCCACGTACAGGAACTCGCGCGTCGGCGAGCCGTCGCCCCACACCACCAGTTCGTCGCGGCCCTCGGCCTGCGCCTCCAGGCATTTGCGGATCAGGGCGGGGATGACGTGCGAACTGCGCGGGTCAAAATTGTCGCGCGGCCCGTACAGGTTGACCGGCAGCAGGAAGATGGAGTTGAACCCGTACTGCTCGCGGTAGGCCTGCGACTGCACCAGCAGCATCTTCTTCGCCAGCCCGTAGGGGGCGTTGGTCTCTTCGGGGTAGCCG
>CAZHTS010000064.1:0-26217 GCA_964535315.1 uncultured Anaerolineaceae bacterium | reverse complement strand
GTTTCGCCGCGGGCATGGCAGTGGCACCAGGATGGCGGGGCGCTTCATTGAAAAAGCAACCTGCGTCTCGTCCGGATAAGAAAAAGAACGTATAATCGCAGGGGTAATCCATGCGTCAATGAGGAGTTTTTGATGAGCGAGCAGCCAGTATTTCGCGCCGCGGCGGCGCAGTTTGCGCCGGTCTTTCTCAACCGGCAGGCCACCCTGGAAAAAGCGTGCGATCTGATCGCCGAAGCGGCCCGGCAGGAGATTAAGCTGCTGGTTTTCCCCGAGGCCTTTTTGCCCGGCTACCCCGATTGGATCTGGAACGTGCCGGCAGGCGATGGCATGCTGTTGTACGATCTGTATGGGCGTTTGCTGGCGAACGCCATCGATGTGCCGGGGCCCGAAACCGAGCGCCTGTGCCGTGCGGCAAAACAGAGCGGGGTGTTCACCGTCATCGGGGTCAGCGAGCGGAATCGGGAGGCCAGCGGTGCCAGTCTGTATAACACCATGCTGTATATCGATGAGGACGGTAATCTGTTGGGCAAACACCGCAAGCTGGTGCCAACCGGCAGCGAGCGGATGATATGGGCGCCCGGCGACGGCAGCACGCTGGCGGTTTTTGATACCACTTTGGGAAAAGTCGGCGGGCTGATCTGCTGGGAAAATTACATGCCGCTGGCGCGCTATGCGCTCTACGCCTGGGGCGTACAGATTTATATCGCCGCCACCTGGGATTGTAGTGAGGTGTGGTTGTCTGGCATGCGGCACATTGCCAAAGAAGGCGGTGTGTACGTGATTTCGGCCTGTATGCCGCTGCGCAAAAGCGACATTCCCGATGAACTGGCCTACAAACAACGCTACCCTGAAGAAAGCGGGCCGTGGATCAACCGCGGCAACAGCGCCATCGTCGATACCGCCGGTAATTTTCTGTCCGGCCCGCTGCCCGAGGCCGAGGGGTTCGTGTGTGCGGAAATCAACCCGGCGTGGGCGCTCAGCGCGAAATTCTTGCTGGACGTTGCCGGTCATTATGCCCGACCGGATGTATTCAAGCTTACGGTGGACCGGCAGACGCATCCTATGATCGAGACGCCCGCCGGCTCCGACCCGGGCTCCGGCAAAGCGCCGTGAGTGGAAGACACTGCCGGTTCGCGACGAACAAGGCCGAGAATACCCCCAACTCATCTTCCTCGGGAGACCCGGTCGGAGCATCTATGAGTGCATCAGGTGCTGTAGTGAATTTTCACCACCAGGCGGTATGTATTTCCTTTGAGGCTATTGCGGGCGCAGGGCGCCGGCCCGCTCGACGAACTTTTCCTTGATGGCGCGCAGGCGGAGGCGCTTGAGCAGCCAGAAGAACGGCACCGGCACGATTTCCTGGTTGGCCTGTTTTTGTGTGCGGGGCGAAAGCTTGCCCTGCAGCGCCAGTTCACGCCCGGCCTGGTGATAGGCGGCGTACACCTTCGCCAGCGCCGGCAGTCTTTGCACGGCAGCCGGGTCGTCGCCGTAGCCCGAGAGCGCCCCGCCGTTGCGCACCAGCTTCCCGACCATCGGGGCATCCATGAAGCGAGCGAAGACCTCGAAGTAGCATAACAGGGTGCGGGGCGTGTCGTCTTCCAGGTTGTCGCACACGATCAGCGGCACGAATGGTTTGGCGATCACCCGGCGGTCGACGTGGTGAAACATCAGCCCGCTTTCGGTCGCCCGGAGGCCGGTCGCATAGCTGATACCGTACAGGCGGTCGAACAGCATTTTGAGCAGCACCGAAATGTTGAAGACGTAGACCGGCGTGGCGTAGACGATCAGGTCGGCGGCAGCCATGCGCTCAAAAACCGCCTGAACGTCGTCTTTTGCGGCGTAGACGCATTTCAGTTCGTATTCCGCCGGGTCGCCGGGCAGCGCTCGGGCGTTCTTCTGGCACCGGTCGCAGCCCAGGCAGCGGTTGATTTTCAGTTTTGCCAGGGCGATGCTTTCGCACTGCGCTCCGGCCTGGCGCGCACCCGCAAAAAGCCGATCGATCAGGTGTTGTGTCTGCCCGCCTTCGCCGCGGTAACTGCTGTTGATTGCCAGAATCTTCATGCTGCCTCCTTGCCTGTTTTGTCTTAATTCTAACCCAAAGTGGGGGAAGGCAGACTGGGGAACACGGATTACGCGGATGTGGGCGGATTGAACGGGTCTGGATGGTGTGGGATAGAGAGTGGTGAGGGTTTGGCCGTCCTATTCTGACAAACTCAGAGTAAAATTATCTTAGAACAGAAGAGGAAGGTGTTATGAAGAAGAAGATTATGATTGCCGTCGCTGTCGTGGCAGTGCTGGTGGTCGTGTTCCTGGTTTACCGTTCCAGCCAGCAAACGACCACCAGCAGCAGCGCCTATAATACCGTCCCGTTTGGCCGCGGCGACCTGACTGCCATCATCGGCGCCACCGGTACGGTGCGCGCCAACCAGTCGGCTGTGCTCACCTGGCAGACCAACGGCACCGTTGCACAGGTCTTCGCCCGGCTGGATGGGCAGGTCGGCAAAGATGAGGTGCTGGCGCAGCTCGACCCGGCCTCGCTTTCGCAGGCCGTCATCCTGGCGCAGGCCGACCTGGTGACGGCGCAGCGCAATCTCGACCAGTTGAAAAATTCGGACGTGGCCCGTTCGCAGGCGCTGGTCAACCTGGCCAAGACCGAAAAGGCCTACAACGACGCCCTGGAAAAGCGCCAGAGCAAACGTTTTCAGCGCGCCAACCAGAACACCATCGACACCGCCCGCGCCAACCTGATCCTGGCCCAGGATGCCCTGAACGACGCCGAGGAACTGTACGGCCAGATGCTCGCCAACAACAACGAGGACATCACCTACGCCCAGGCGCTCAGCGCCCTGGCAGCGGCCCGCCAGCGGGTGGACAAGGCCAAAGCCGACCTGCAATACGCTCAGGGGCTGCCCGAACCGCAGGACGTGGCCGAGGCGGACGCCAACGTGGCCCTGACGCTGGCGCAGTACAAGGACGCCCAACGTGAGTGGGAGCGGCTCAAGGATGGCCCTGACCCGGATGACCTCGCCGCGGCGCAGGCGCGCGTCTCGGCCCTGGAGGCCACCCGCAACATGGATCGCATCAAGGCGCCTTTTGCCGGCGTGATCACCGAGGATCATTCCAAGGTGGGCGACATCGTCTCGCCCGGCACCGTGTCCTTCCGCCTGGACGATTTCGCCCGCCTGCTCATCGATGTGCAGGTGCCCGAAGTGGATATCAACCGCATCCGTGTCAACCAGCCCGCCACGCTATCCTTTGACGCCATTCAGGGCAAAACCTACAACGGTATGGTCAGCGAAGTGGCCCGCGTCGGCACCGCGGTGCAGGGCGTGGTCAATTTCACCGTCACGGTCGAACTGGTCGACGCCGATGAGGCGGTGCGCCCCGGTATGACGGCGGCGGTCAACGTCATCGTCGACCAGCTTTCGGGCGTGCCGATCATTCCTAACCGGGCGGTGCGCCTGTACGACGGCAACCGCGTCATTTTTGTGCTGCGCGACAACCAGCCCGCGATGGTTGAGATCGAACTGGGGTCAACTTCCGACATGTACAGCGAATTGGTCTCCGGCGACTTGCAGGAGGGAGAATGGATCATCCTCAACCCGCCGGCCATATCCCAACAGGGCGGAGGTGGTCCGCCGAACCGAGGTGAGTAATGGAAACGTTCGTCATCGAGGCCAGGGAGATACGCAAGATTTATCGCATGGGGGAGGTCGAGGTGCGTGCGTTGAATGGTGTCTCGTTCACCATTCTGCACGGTGAGTCCGTCGCCATCATGGGCCCGTCCGGCTCGGGAAAATCGACGTTGATGAACATTCTTGGCTGCCTGGATCGCCCAAGTGAGGGCGAATATCTGCTGGATGGCGAACTGGTTTCCCGTCTGAAAGACGATCAACTGGCGGTGATTCGCAACCGCAAGGTGGGGTTTGTCTTTCAAAGTTTCAATCTGCTGCCGCGCCTGAGCGCCCTGGGCAACGTGGAACTGCCGATGCGCTACGCCGGCGTTTCGGGACGTGAGCGCGGCCAGCGCGCCCGTTCCGCCCTGGAGGCGGTGGGGTTGGGCGACCGCATGCGTCACCGCCCGGCCGAGCTTTCCGGTGGCCAGCAGCAGCGGGTGGCCATTGCCCGTTCACTGATCAATAACCCGGCCATCCTGATGGCCGACGAACCTACCGGCAACCTGGATTCGCATTCGGGCAAGGAGATCATTGAATTGATCCTGAAACTCAACCGCGACCTGGGCACGACCATCATCATTGTTACCCACGACCCGTCGATTGCAGCGCAGACGTCGCGCATCATCCGTCTGCGCGACGGGGTGTTAGAGGAGAATGCATGAATCTGGCGCAGTCTTTTCTCGAGGCCCTGGAGAGCCTGAGCGGCAATAAGCTGCGTTCGGGGCTGACGATCCTGGGGATCGTCATCGGCGTTGCGGCCGTCATCGCCATGCTGGCGGTGGGGCAGGGCGCGCAGAATACCATTACCGGTTCGATCAGCGGTATCGGCACCAACCTGTTGTTCGTCTTTTCGGGCAACAACAACCAGCGCCGCGAGGTTCGTAACATCCAGCCGCTTACCATCGGCGACGCCCAGGCGCTGGCGGATGCCTTCCAGGCGCCTTCGGTGGCGGCGGTGGCCCCGGCCTTGCAGAGCCAGTTGGAGGTCACTTACGGCAGCGAACGCACCACCGTCAACGTCACCGGGATCACGCCTGAATACGCCCTGGTGCGCAATTACCAGGTCACCGAGGGCGACTTTATCAATAACGATCACATCCTCGGGCGGGCGTCGGTGGCGTTGATCGGCCCCGAAACCGCCGACCGCCTGTTCGGACGGCGTGACGCCCTGGTGGGCGAGGTGATCCGTATCGAGGGCCAGCCGTTTCGCATCCTGGGCGTGCTCGAGTCCAAAGGCGGCAGTTCCTTTGGCAGCCAGGACGATCTGATCCTGATCCCCTTCTCCACCGCTCAGGTGCGTCTCATTCGCCGCTCGCGCGACCGGGTGGATATCATTCTGGTGCAGGCGGTCAGCGCCGACACGGTTAAAAGCGCTGCCGACGAGATTGCTCAGGTGCTGCGCACCCGTCACCGCACGGCGCTGGGCGCCGACGATTTCACCGTCTTTTCGCAGGAGGATTTCGTCAACACCGCCCGCGCCATCACCGGTGTGCTGACCATCTTCCTGGGCGGCGTGGCCGCCATCTCGCTGCTGGTAGGCGGCATCGGCATCATGAACATCATGCTGGTCTCGGTGACCGAACGCACCCGTGAGATTGGTTTGCGCAAGGCGCTGGGCGCCCGCCGCCGCGATATTCTCATCCAGTTTCTGACCGAGTCGGCCATGCTCAGCCTGATGGGCGGCGTGGTCGGCATTGGCCTGGGCTGGGTGATCGCCTACGTGGTCGGGCAGGTCGCCACCGCCAACGGCACGCCCTTCACGCCGGTGGTGGATCTCAACGCCATTCTGCTGGCGACGCTCTTTTCTACCGCGGTGGGGCTGTTCTTTGGCCTCTATCCGGCCAATCGCGCCGCCGGTTTGCAGCCGGTGGAGGCGCTGCGCTACGAGTGAACCTCAGCGCTGGCCGTTTTGCATGCGACGTAAAAGCTCCTGGTAGGCGCTCTCGCCGACCAGATAGCGCAGCTCGGGGGCAAAGGTCTCAGCCAGCGGGATGGGCTGGCCGGCCGGGCGCAGGCAGCTGCCCTCTTCGTCCAACAGCAGGCCGGTCTCGTCCAGGGTGATGCGTCCCTCATCGTCTAGATCGAGCGGGTGCAGAATGCAGTAAAACGGTTTGAAGCGCCAGGGATGCAGGCCGGCGGCGTCGGCGGCCACCTGCAGGGCGCATTTATAATCGTCGCGTAAAAACACGCAGGCCGTGCCGCCGTAATGCCAGGGGGCGGGCACCACCTGGCTGTGCAGCACCTCGCCGCTCAGGCTGTGTTCGTCTGGCTCGCAGCGCTCGTCGAGCCACACCGCCGGATCTTCGGCGCCGGCGGGCATGTGCGGGCGGATCAGGCCGGCGTGCGCCAGCAGGTCTTGAAACTCCAGCCGGTCGATCCATACGCCGTACAGACAGCAGGCGGCCCGGCATTCGCCCAGTTCGCAGCGGCGCATACATTCGGACTGGTACAGGCGCGGCGCCACGCGTTCCAGCAAAAAGGGGGGGTGGGTCGAAGGATGATCGCTCATGGTTGAAAATAATGCTCGCTTGTGACGAGGGGAGTAAGGATACAGGATTTTCGTCATTGTAACACACCCGCCGTTTTAGGGTACAATGAGCGTGGAGGGGCATCCCCTACAGAAATCCAGAACCATCCAATCCATTGACAAAAGGAGTTTGTGATGTCTGCTTGGAAAATCCTGTTGACTGACGGGCTGGAAGAGAACGGTCAGGCGATTTTACGCGCCGCCGCCGAGACGGTTGATCGCGCCGGCATTTCGGCCGAGGAACTGCTCCAGGTAGTCGGCGAATACGATGCGCTCATCGTGCGCGGCCGCACCAAAGTGACGCCGGAGGTCTTCGCCGCCGGCACGAAGCTCAAGGTGGTCGGTCGTTCCGGTGTAGGTGTGGACAACATCAACCTGCCTGCCGCCCGAGAACATAAAGTAACCGTGGTCAATGCGCCCATCGCCACCTCGGTCGCCGTGGCCGAATTGACCCTCGGGATGATGCTTTCATTGATCCGCGAGACCCCGCGCGCCGACGCCACGATGAAGGCCGGCAAATGGATTAAGAAGGAACTGGAAGGCACCGAGCTGTTTGAGAAGACGTTGGGCGTGATTGGCTTTGGTCGCATCGGCGCCCTGGTCGGGCAACGCGCTGCGGCTTTTGGCATGAAGGTCATCGGCTACGATCCCTTGCTCGACGCCGAGGCGATCAAGCAGCGCGGCGGTGAACCGGTGACGTTTGACGAACTGTTGGCCCGCTCCGACATGATCACCATGCACATTCCGCTTACCGCCGACTCGCGCAATATGCTCAATGCCGACGCCTTTGCGAAGATGAAGGCCGGCGTGCGCATCATCTGCGCCGCCCGCGGCGGCGTGATCGATGAGGCCGCCCTGTTGGCCGCCCTGGACAGCGGGCACGTCGCCGGCGCAGCGCTGGACGTGTTCGCCACCGAGCCGCCCGGACAGACCGCTCTGGTCAGCCACCCGCACGTGGTCTGCACGCCGCACATCGGCGCCCAGACGATCGAGGCCCAGCAGCGCGCCGCCCACGACATCTCGACCGAGGTGTTGGCGGCCCTCAACGGCGAGCCGCTGCGCTGGAAAGTCGCCTGAGTCTGAGCGACGCTGACGGTAAAACACAAAAACTATGGTTTGCGGGTGCATGGCACCCGCAAACTGTCTTATAATCAAGGCTATGGAAGAAAAACTCACCCAACTCAAAACCGCTTTGAACGAGATCCAGGATCTGAGCAGCGCTCAGGCGCTGCTGGAATGGGATCAGCAAACGTACATGCCCCCCGGTGGTGCGGAAGACCGCGGCTGCCAGCTTGGCACCCTCGCCCGCCTGGCGCACCTCAAGTTTACTTCCGCCGAGATGGGCCAACTGATCGAGACACTGCTGCCTTATGCCGACCAGCTCGATCCCGACTCGGACGACGCCTGCCTGATCCGCATCGCCTGGCGTGAGTACCAGCGGCGCACGCGTGTTCCGGCCGAATGGGTCAGCGAGTTTGCCAACGTCACGGCTGTCGCTCAGGAAGTGTGGACGCGTGCCCGCGCCGCTTCTGATTTTGCCCTCTTCCAGCCTCACCTGGAGAAGATCGTTGAACTTCGCCGGCGCTACGCCGATTGTTTTGCGCCTTACGACCACGTGTACGACCCGCTGCTGGATGCGTTTGAGCCGGGAATGAAGACCGCCGAAGTACAGGCCATCTTCACCGCCCTGCGCCCGCAGCAGGTGGCGCTTTTGCAGGCCATCGCCGCCCGCCCACAGGTGGACGACGCTTTCTTTCGCCACGCCTATGACGAAAAGGCGCAGTGGGATTTTGGCGTTGAGGTAATCACCCGTTTCGGTTACGATTGGAACCGCGGCCGCCAGGATAAGACGGTGCACCCCTTTACCCAGGGGTTCGGCATCGACGACGTGCGCATCACCACCCGCTTCGATCCCGAACGGCCGGCTTCGGCTCTGTTTGGCACCATGCACGAATGCGGGCACGCCCTGTACGAACAGGGTGTATCGCATACTTTGCGGCGCACGCTGCTGGCCGGCGGCGCTTCGATGGCGCTGCACGAGTCGCAGTCGCGGATGTGGGAGAACCTGGTGGGGCGCTCGCTGCCTTTCTGGTCGCATTTCTACCCGCGTTTGCAGGCCTTCTTCCCCGCTCAGTTGGGCGACGTCAGCCTGGAGACCTTCTACCGTGGCATCAACCGCGTCGAACCATCGTTGATCCGGGTCGAAGCCGACGAGGCCACCTATAACCTGCACGTCATGCTGCGCCTCGAACTCGAGATTGCCCTGGTGGAAGGCAGCCTGGCGGTCAAGGATCTGCCCGCCGCCTGGAACGAGCGCATGCAGGCTTATCTGGGCATCACCCCGCCCAACGACGCCCTGGGCGTTTTGCAGGATGTGCATTGGTCGAGCGGGCTGATGGGCTACTTCCCCACCTACGCTCTGGGCAACCTGATCTCGGCCCAGTTGTGGGAGCGGATGCACGTCGACCTGCCTGACCTGGACGAGCAGATCGCCCGCGGCGAATTCGCCGACCTGTTGGGCTGGCTGCGGCGCAACATTCACAGCCACGGCGCCAAATACGAGCCGCAAGACCTGGTGCGTCGTGTGACCGGTTCGACCATCGATCCGCAGCCGTATCTGCGTTATCTGCAAGCCAAGTACAGCCAGATTTACGGTTTCTAAAGCTATGGCCGCGACGCAGCGTTTCCGCAAGACCGCCAGCCGCTTTTTGCGGGCGCTGCGTCGCGCCGGGTGATTGCTGGGATGGATCTGCTGCGACGGGTTCTCAAGAGTCGTTGGCCGGCGCTGGCGTTGGCGTGCGCCGTATTGTTCCTGGCCGCCTGCGAGATGCCGGTGCGCTCGTTTGGCATGCCACCGGTAGGATCGCGCTATCGCCTGAGCCCCACGCCTACCCCGACCTATACCCCGACCCACACCTACACCCCCACCCTGACCCCCACGGTGACGCTGACGCCCACCCCGACGCCCACGGTGACGCTGACGCCTACCCTGACCCCTACCATCACCCTGACGCCGACCGAAACGCCGACCGAGACGCCCACCCTCACCGAGACGCCCACCTTTGGCCCCTCGCCCACGGCGACGCGTTACATGACGCCCACCCGTACGCTGACCCCCACCCGTACGTATACGTCGACGCGCACCATTACCAATACCCCCACCATCACCTACACGCCGACCATCACCCCGACGCGCACCCCGACCCACACGCCAACCGTCACCAACACGCCCACGCCGCCCTCGCGCTATCTGCGCATCAACAAGCCCGGGCTGCTGTCTAAGGTTGTCTCGCCGCTGCATCTGGACGCCTTGATTGTACCCGGCGACAACGGCGCCTTGCGGGTGGAGATCATCGGCGAGGATGGGCGCCAGATCGTCAATCAGCAATTCAGTTTTAAGTCCTCCATCGGCCAGCGCGTCAGCGCCATCCTCGACATCAACTTTGAGATCAAGTCGGCGGCCGAAACGGCGCGCCTGGTGCTGAGCGTCGACGACCGTTACGGGCGTAAGATTGCCATGTCTTCGGTGGATCTCATCCTGCTCAAGCTGGGGGAGAGCGAAATTTTCACCAACAATGAGGCGCTCGAACCCTATCTGATCCGTTCGCCCAAGCCGCAGGAAGTGGTGCGCGGCGGGGTGTTACAGCTCAAGGGACTGGCGCGCACGGTTAACGAGACACCCGTGATTGTGGATTTGATCAACGAGGCGGGCACGGTGATTGCGTCCGAAAAAGTGCTGGTCGACCCGCCCGGCGGCAACCTCAGCCACACGCCGTTTGAGGTACTCATTCCGTACAGTGTGGCGGGCACGACCAACGTGCGTCTGACCATCCGCCAGGAGAGCGATACGCGCCTGCCGGGTACGGTGGCGCTTTCCAGCGAGGAAATCATCCTCGAGCCGTGAGGTTGGGCAAACACGGGGGGGGGGATCAGCGGTCGCCTGAACGCATGGGGCGAGGCGAGCCTGTGCGCCATTACGGTGTGGAAACGATCTCCGTCCGAATGGGCCTGGGCGCGGCAAGATTGCCGGGCCATTGAGGCTTAATGCAAAGGCGCGGAGGATTAGAGGGCGTTTTCCTATGCAAAAAGAACAGGGCGTGTGGTTTTGCCACACACCCTGTTTTTCTCATCAATCCGGTGGTGAATTACGCGCCGCCCTTGGTGTATTGAGACGGGTCGGTGGGCGTTTCGCCGGAGGGATCCCAGACGTACACCCAATCGCCTTCGTTGGCCCAATCAAAGATCCAGTGAGCGTCGCCGATGGAGAGATTGACGCAGCCGTGCGACTGTGGGAAGCCAAACATGGCGCGCCAGTAGGCGCCGTGCAGGGCGCGTTCCTCGTCAAAGTACATCGTCCAGGGCACATTTTCCAGATAGTAGTAATCCGAGCGATCCGCCTCGAACGCCCCGGACATGGTCTCGAGCGGCTTTTTCTTTTGGATTTTGAACAGACCGGGGCGAGTATAAAACGGCGCTGCGCCGCTGGCGATCATCGTGGCAAAACGCACCTGACCGTCTTCGTATACGGCCAGCGTCTGCTCGTACAGATTGACCTCGATCCAACGCTTGTTGTCCACGCCCTCGGGCGGGGTGAGGTTGGGCTTGAACTCGCGAATGTAACGGCGTTCGATCCATTCGTCGATGCCCACCATATACCAGGTGGTTTTGTTGGCTTTGGCCGTGCCGTAGATCGACACCGCCTGTTCGCGGGTGTAGGCGATGCCCGTCTCGGGCGACTCGACGCCCGGCGCCGAGCGGCTGACCGTGTTCTCGGTGATCCAGCCGACCGAATTGCGCGGGTTCTGGTCGAAGACCAGGCCCTGGTAGCGCGGGTAGGCGGCCGGAGAGGCGCGCACCCATTCGCCGCTGGCGACCTGGAGGTAATGCCCGCCTTCCACCTGCTGGGCCTGCGTGTAGCTGATGTAGATCAGCTTGCCGGGGGGCAACACGCGGCTGGGGGTGCCGCCCTGGGTGGCCTCTTCGATCGAGTTGAAAAACCTGGCCTGGTCGGGCGGCTCGATGGCGATGCGGGCAAAGCGCACGGTGACGTCGTTGAGTTTGGGGTCGGGCGAATGCCCGGGCAGTGGGGCGGGCGGATAGGTCAGCCCGAGGCTGGCCAGTTCGGCCAGGCGCGCCGATGGCCCGGCCAGCAGACAGTCACTGCCGGGTTGGTTGTATTCGTCCGGCAGGCACAACGGCTTGCCGGCGTAGGGCTCGCTGGAGGCCTGGGCGGCGGCCGGCGTAATGGGCGGGATCAGGGTTGTCAACAACACCAGGGCCGTGATCACCGGTAAAAGACGTTTCATGAGGCATGTTCCTTGCAAAAAGTTTTACCTCCGCAGGCAGAGGCAGAGGTATTTTACCTTATCTATTCCTCTTCATCCAGACGGATTTCTAGCTCCAGTTCGTCGCGGATGGGGATGCCATACTCGCCGGTGAGCGGGATGGTGGCTTTGATCCGCCGCGCTGCATCCACTGCCCCAGGGTAAAGCGCCGCCAGGCGGAAACCGCGCTTCTGATAAAAGCGCAGGGCGTTCAGGTTATCGTTGGTGGTGATCAGCCACAGGCGGCGGCAGCCGGCCTGGCGGGCAACCTGGCGCACGGCGGCGATGAGCGCCGCTCCGGCGCCTGCGCCGGGGTGGGTGCTGTCCAGGCTGACGATCTCACAGGCGTCCTCCTGCAAGGTATAGGTGATCAGCCCGACGATCTCGCCCTGCTGGCTGGCGACGAAACCGGGCAGGTGGGCGGGATGGTAAACGTGGTTGTGTACCACCACGATCTCACCGCCCCAGTGGGTTTGCATGAATTCGTTGACCCAGGCGGCGTCGTGCGGGGTGGTGGCGCGCAGGACGAACTCAGCCATACTGGATCCAGCGGGCGGCCAGGACGCCGGCGAAGAGGGTGACGCTGATGATACTGTTGACGTTGAAGAAAGCGGTGTCGAGGCGCGCGAGGTCGCCGGGTTTGACCAGGCTGTGCTCATACAAGATCAGGATCGTTACGGCGGCAAAGGCGGCCCAGAAGGGCCAGACCAGATCCAGGTAGAAACCCAGCACGGCCAGGAACCAGATCATCAGCAGATGGCAGGTGGCCGACAGTTTCAGGGCGTAGGCGATGCCGCGCCGGGCGGGGATGGCGTGCAGGTTGTGCTGGCGGTCGAAATCGGCGTCCTGGCAGGCGTAGATCAGGTCGAAGCCGCCGATCCACAGCGTGACGATGATCAACAGCAGCCAGGCGGGAACGTCGCCGGGGGTGAACAACGAGCCGCGCACCGCCACCCAGGCGCCCATCGGCGCCAGACCGTCGGTGAAACCCAGGATGAAATGCGACAGGCTGGTGAAGCGTTTGGTATACGAATACCCTAACAGGAAGACCAGCGCGCCGGGTAACAGGATCAGCGGCAGCGGCCCCAGTTGGGCGGCGGCCAGGGTCAGCACGCCGGCCGAAAGCAGGGTGCCGATCCACGCCGTGCGGGTGGAAATGGCGCCGGTCACCAGCGGTCGTCCGGCGGTGCGCGGGTTGAGCGCATCCCAACGGCGGTCGACCAGGCGGTTGAAGCCCATTGCCAGCGTGCGCGCCGCCGCCATCGCCACGCTGATCCACACGAATTGGGCCAGGGTGGGCCACGGCTGGCCGGCCAGCAGCATGCCCAGGTAGGCGAACGGCAGGGCAAAAATGGTATGTTCGAACTTGATCAGTTTGAAAAAGTCGGCAGCGGCTTTCATCAGGGCGATTATAATACGCTTTAGCTATGGACGACACCTCATTTCCCTCGCTCAAAGTTCGCCTGCGCCCCTGGCTGCTGGCATCCCGGCCCAAAACGCTGCCGGCGGCAGCCGCCCCGGTGCTGGTGGGAACGGCGCTCGCCTGGCAGTTGGGCGGTTTTCGTCCCGGCCCGGCGCTGGCGGCGTTGGCCGGGGCGCTGCTGTTGCAGATTGGCGCCAACCTGGCCAACGATGTGTACGATTACCAGCAAGGGGCCGACACTGCCGACCGCCTCGGGCCGTTGCGGGTGACGCAGGCCGGGCTGCTCGCTCCGGCGCAGGTCAAAACCGGCATGTGGCTCGTGTTTGGCCTGGCCAGCCTGTGCGGGCTGTATCTGGTGCTGGCGGCGGGCTGGCCGGTGGTGGTCATCGGCCTGTGCTCCATCCTGGCGGCCATTGCCTACACCGGCGGGCCGTATCCGTTGGGGTATCATGGTCTGGGCGAGTGGTTCGTGTTCATCTTTTTTGGGCTGGCCGGTGTGATGGGCACCTGCTACGTGCAGGCCCTGCGCCTGTCGTGGACGGCGTTGTGGGCGGCGGTCTGTATGGGGCTGCTCACCGCCGCCATCCTGGTGGTTAACAATTTGCGCGACATCGTCACCGACCGGGCCGCCGGCAAACGCACCCTGGCGGCGCGTTTTGGGGCAGCCTGGGCCCGGCGCGAATACCTGGCGCTGCTGGTGACGGCCTACCTCATCCCGCCGGCGCTGGCGCTGGTGGGCGCCGCCTCACCGGCGGTGCTGCTCTCCTGGCTCAGTTTGCCGCTGGCGCTGCACCTGGTGCACTTTGTCTTTACCCAGGAGGGGCGGCCGCTCAACCTGGCGCTGGCCCGTACCGGCCAGCTGGAACTGCTGTTTGGCGTGCTCTTTGCGCTCGGCCTGCTTTTTGCCTGAGCGGCGCCTATTTGCTCACCCACGGGCACAGCTTGCGTTCCAGCCAGTCGATGGAAAAATATAACCCCAGGCCCAGCAGACTCATCGCCAGGATGCCGGCGTACATGGCCGGATAGTTGAACAATGTGCTGCCGTTCAGGTAGATGTAGTAGCCCAGGCCCTTTTGGGTGGCAAACAGTTCGGCCACATATAACACCGCCACCGCCGTGCCCACCGACTGGCGCAGCGTGGTGAGAATGGCGGGCAGGCTGGCCGGCAGATAGACGAAGCGGAACAACGCCCGGCGTCCGGCGCCCAGGCTGCGCACGCTCTGGATCAATTCTGGGCGCAGCGCCGCCGCCTGATCGCGCACCAGCACCAACACCTGGAAGAACAGGATCAGAAAGATGATGGCGATCTTCGACAGGTCGTTGATGCCCAGAAAGAGCAGGATGATCGGCAGCAACACCACCTTGGGCACCGGGTAGAGCAGATAGATGGTGGGGGCGAACAACTGGTTCAGCCGGCGCGACTGGCCCAGCACCAGCCCGGCCGGCACCGCCAGCAGAATGGATAGCGCCATGCTGGCCAACACTCGCCACAGGCTGGCCAGGAAATGCCCGACCAGCCCGTTGCCCAGTTCCTGTACGAAGGCAGCCATTACTTCCAGCGGGCCGGGCAGGATGGATTGATTGACCAGCCAGGCCAGCACCTGCCACGCCGCCAGTAATGCCAACAGGGTATAGAATAAATCCCGGCGTTTCATGCTTCTCCCAAACGCGCCCGCAGTTCGCGGCACAACGCCCGGCAGGCGTCGCTGTGGCGGTAATCGACCTCCAGCACGCCCGGGTTTTCGAGTACGATTGCCTTACGATTGGGCGGAGCGCCCAACAACAAAATTTTTTGTCCCATCACCGCCGCCTCTTCAATGGAGTGCGTCACCATGATCAGAGTCAGTTTTTGTTCGGCCCACAGTTCCAGCGTCAGGCGCTGCAGCCCCTGGCGGGTGGGCTCGTCCAGCGAGGAGAACGGCTCGTCCATCAACAGCAGGTCGGGCTGCAATACCAGGGTGCGGGCGATGGCGGTGCGCTGGCGCTGCCCACCGGAGATGTGCGCCGGGTATTGCCCGGCGATTTCGTCGATCCCCAGCCGTTCCAGCCAGGGATCGACGTTGAAGCCGCTGCGGAAATCGCGTGGGGCGTGGGTGCCATCCGGCCCGTAGAACGAGCGCACCTGGATACCCAAGGCCACGTTCTGGCGCACGGTGGCCCACGGCAGCAGCCCGTAATCCTGGATGATCAGGCCGGTATGAGGGCGCGGGCGGGTGAGCGGCTGGTCGTCCAGCATCACCTGGCCGGCTGTGGGCAGGTACAGGCCGTCGAGCAGATAGAGCAGGGTGCTCTTACCGCAGCCAGACGGCCCCAACACCACCCAGCTTTCGCCGCGCGCCGCCTGCCAGGAGAAGTCCTCGAAGATGGCCGCACCGCGCGGGTAACGAAACGTGATTGCGTTGAGTTCGATCATTCGCCGTTGGGCAGGTACTCGCCGGTGACGCACTCGCCGTAGCTGATGTCACGAGCCAGCAGGCCCTTGCCTTTGCTCCAGGCCAGGGCGTCGTTGTATTGGGCCTGGGTGGGCACGCCGGCGGTCACGAAGGGCGGCACCTGATAGCTTTCCAGCAGCGGCACCGGCACCAGCTTATTGGCTGCCAGCAAGTCCTTCCAGCGGGTGGTGTCTTTGTTGATGGCCTGGGTGGCGTCTTCGATGGCAGCCAGGAAGGCGCGTACCCCTTCGGGATTTTGTTCCAGCACGCTCTTGCGGAAGGCGATGGTGCTGTAGCTCAATTCGGGGTGGCGGGTGTCGTCCAGGATCAACACGGCGCCCTGTTGCAAGGCCAGGCTGGAAAGCGGGTCAGGGAGCATGGCGGCCTTGAGCTCGCCGCTGGCCAGCAGCGCCATGCGGTCGGGAATCTTGGGCACGGCGATGGTCTGGATGTCGGCAGGCTCTAACCCCTCGGCCGCCAGCAGGCGGTCGGTCAGGTAGGCAATGACGGTGCCCTCCGACACGCCGACCGGCACGCCTTTCAAGTCCTGTGGGCTGCGGAGGGCGCTGTCTTTGGCGGCCAACAGGCGGAACAACGCGTCCTGGGCGGTGGCAGCACGGGCGTAGCGCACGATCTGGACTTGCGTTTTTTCTTTGTTGAAGAACAGGGTCGAAACGACTTCGTTGATCATCCCATCCGCCTGACCGACCACCAACAGCTGGTCGCGCTCGGCGGCGGAGGCCACCGGCACAAATTCGACCTTGACGCCGCGTTTCTCGAAGAAGCCTTCTTGCTGCGCCACATACATGGGCAAAGAATCAATAACCGGCAGCACTGCCACCTTGAGCGGGGCGGGGCCGGCAGGTTGGGCCGGGGTACAGCTACTCAGCGCCAGGCTGACGAGTAAAACAATCACCAACAGGCGCATGCCAATTGTTTTCATCTTAACCTCCTCGGTTGATTTTGGGCCGCGATCCATTAGGGCCGGCGGGCGAACGAACGGGATAGGATAATTATATCCTCAGATCGACCGCCGCCGGGTACCAACCGCGCCCGCGGAGCTTCTTTATTTATATCACAATTCCGATAAAAACTATCTCGTTTGGGTTATTGCAGGCTCATGAACACATCTTCCATCGTGGCCGCCCCCGGCTGGATGGCCTGCACCTTTATCCCGGCCAGTTCCAAGTGGTGTTGCAGGTGGGCGACCTCCAGACCGTTGCCGGTCAACAGCCGCAGGTGGTCGCTGGCCAGGCTGGCGCGCAGCACGCCCGGCAGCGGCTCCAGCACACCCAGCGCCGGCAGCAGCGGCTCGGCGAACACATCCCACACCTGGCCGGGCAGGGCGTTTTTCAGCCGGCGCGGCTCGTCCAGCGCCAACAGGCGTCCGGCACGCATGATGCCGATCAGCGAACAGTATTCGGCCTCGTCCATGTAGTGCGTGGTGACCATGACCGAGATTCCCCCGGCCGAAAGTTCGTAGATGAGATCCCAGAACGCCCGCCGCGCCACCGGGTCGACGCCGCTGGTGGGTTCGTCCAGGAACAACAGCCCGGGGCGGTGGACGATGGCGGTGGCCAGCGCCAGTCGTTGGCGCCAGCCGACCGACAGGTTCTGCACGCGCTGGTTCTGGACGCCTTCCAGACCCAATTCTCCCAGCACCTGCGCCACCCGGCCGCGTTCTGCCACCCCGTATACCCCGGCGTAAAATTCCAGGTTTTCGCGCGCCGTCAGGTCGTTGTACAGGGCAAATTTTTGCGACATATAGCCGGTGTGCGCCCGCACCTCTTCGGCCTGGGCGACGATGTCGTAGCCGAGCACGGAGGCGTGGCCCTCTGAGGGGTGCAGCAGCCCCAGCAGCATGCGGATGGTGGTGGTCTTGCCCGAGCCGTTGGGGCCCAGGTAGCCCAACACCTGGCCGCTTTGCACGCTGAAGGTCAGGTGGTCGACGGCCACGAAGCTGCCAAAGCGGCGGGTCAGGTTCTCGGCTTGAATGATGGCGTTCATGCGGCCTGCTCCGATAAAACGATGAACACGTCCTCCAACTGGGCCTCGATCCATTGCAGACTGTCCACCCGCCCGTCGTTGGCCTGGATGGCCGCTTGCAGGCGGTGGATGACCTGCGGGCCGCAGCCGGCGCGCAGGCGCAGGTGCAGCGTTGCGCCGAAGCGCTGGACGTTTTCGACGTCCTCATCGGCCTGCGCCAGCCGCGCCAGCAGCGCCTGCGGTTCGCCGGCCAGTTCGACGATGCGCTCTGCCAGCAGGGCGCGCAACTGGCGCGGCGTGCCCTCGCGGATCAGCCGGCCGCGGCGCAGGAACCCCATACGGTTGCAGCGCGCCGCCTCGTCCATGTAGGGCGTGCTGACCAGCACCGCCAGGTCTTCTTCGCTGAGCAGGCGAATGATCAGACGCCAGAAATCCTGGCGCGTTACCGGGTCGACGCCGGTGGTGGGTTCGTCCAGCAGGAGGATTTTGGGGCGGTTGACCAGCGCCAGCGCCAGCCCCAGCTTTTGTTTCATGCCGCCTGAAAGCTGCCCCGCCCGCCGGTCGCCAAAGGCCGCCAGGCCGACGAATTCGAGTAATTCGCGGCTGCGCGGCGCCCAATCTCGCAGCGGCAGACCACGCACCTCGGCGAAGAATTGCAGGTTTTCCAGCACGGTCAACTCTTCGTACAGCGCAAAGCGCTGCGCCAGATAGCCTAACTGTTCGCGCGCCCGCTCGGCCTGGTGGGCCATATCAAACTGTCCCAGCCGTACCTCGCCGCTGTCCGGGTGGGTCACGCCGCACACCATACGCATCAATGTCGTTTTACCGGCGCCGTCGGGCCCGACCAGACCGTAAATCTCCCCGGACGCCACCGTCAGGCTGACGGCGTCCACCGCCCGGTTGTGGCCGAACGTTTTGCTCAGCCCGCTGGCGTGGATCAAAACCTCGCCCATACTGCGTTCCTAGCGGCCCAGGTCGAAGACCACATCGGCCGGCATGCCCGGTTTGAGATTCCCGCCGGCCGGGTCGAGCTCCAGCTGCACGGCGAAGACCGTGCTCTTACGGCTGTCGCTGGTTTGCACGTTACGCGGGGTGAACTCGGCCTGATCGGCGATATAGCGCACCGTGCCGTGAAAGGCGTAGTTCGGGAAGGAATCGACGTAGACAGCGCACACCTGGCCCAGCTTGATGCGCCCGTAGCGGTCTTCGGGGACGTACACGGTCAGCGTCAACCGGTTCAGGTCGGCCAGGATCAACAGCGGCCCGCCCGGTGAGATCACTTCGCCCGGCTCCACCAGGCGTTCCAGCACCGTGCCGTTGAGCGGGGCGCGCACCCGTTCGAGCCCGCCGTTGGCGCGGCGCACTTCGACCAGCAGCTGGTTGGCCTGGATGACGGCCCCTTCGCCCACGTTGACCGCCTCCACCCGCCCACCGGTTTCGGTGCCCAGGTAAATCTTGGTGGTTTCGATCGTGCCCGAGAAGGTGGTGTTGCCGCCGTTCACCAGCCAGCGAATACCCTGGTACCCGCCGATCAGGGCGACCAGGACGACCAGGACGATGGGGATGATCTTTTTGCGATTTTGGGGAAGGTGACTCTTTAATCGTGCCAGCATAGCGCTCACTCCTAATCCAGACTCTTACGAAAACGCGCCGCGGCGGCGCCCATTACGGCCGTGGCGAAGATGATCAGGGCGAGGGTCTCGCCCCACAGGGCCGAGACGCCCACACCTTTAAGGATGATGCCGCGCGTGGTGATCAGGAAATAACGCAGCGGGATCAAATAGCTGACCGCCTGCAGCCAGACCGGCATGGCGGCCAGCGGGAAGAAAAAGCCGGAGAGAAAAATGGAGGGCAGGATGGTGAACATGGTGGTCAGCATGGCTTCTTGCTGGGTGTTGGCCACCGTCGAAATCAACAGACCGATGCCCAGGGTGGTGACCAGGAAGAGCGACGCCATCAGCAGCAACAGGGTGATGCTGCCGTTGATCGGCACGTTGAACAGCAGCACACCGGCGATCAGGACTTCGAGCATGTTGAGGAAAGAGATCAACACGTAGGGCGCCAGTTTGCCGACCACCAGTTCCCAGGGGCGCAGCGGGGTGACGATTAGCTGTTCGATCGTGCCGCGTTCGCGCTCGCGTACGATCGAGGTGGCGGTGAGCAGGGTGGTCAGGAACTGCAAGATCTGGCCGATCAGGGCGGGGATCATATAGTAGGAACTGACCAGGCCGGGGTTATACCAGACCTGGGTGCGCACCTCGAGCGGGCTGCTGACCGCGGCGCTCATGCCGCGCCGCTGCAGGCGTTCGGTCATCAGGCGGGTGGCGTGCGACTGGCCGATCAGCACGGCGGCAGCCAGCGCCGTGCTGGCCACGGTCGGGTCGGAACCGTCCAGGACGAAGGCCACCTCGGCCGTGTGGCCGCGGTTGATCTCGCGCCCGTAGCCGGGGGGAATGATGATGCCGGCGCGGGCCGAGTTGTTGTCGATCAACTGGCGCAGCTCGTCTTCTGACGAGACGACGTAGGCCAGTTGGAAATAATCGGCCACGCGGTAGGCGGTCAGCAGGGCGCGCGATTCCTGGGTTTGATCCTGATCAAAAACGGCCAGGGCGATATTGCGCACGTCGTTGGTGGCGGCGTAACCCAGGAGGAACAGCATGGCCACCGGCATGATGAACGTCAGCGCCAGCGTGCGCGGGTCGCGAATGATCTGGATGAACTCCTTACGGATCAGGCTTCTCAGGCGGTTAATCACCTTTACACCTCTTCTCTTCGCCGATGACGCCGTACAGATAGATATCGACAAACGCCTGCAGGGCGGCGTCTTCTCCCATCGCGACGCGGTAGGCGGGCGGCAGCAGGCGTTCGGTGACGTAATACGAGAAGAAGAAGCCGGCGAACGAGCGCGCCAGGATGGGCAGCGGCACGGGGCGCATCTCGCCGGTCTTGTGGCTGAGTGCGGCGCTCAACTGCACGGCTTCGGGCAGGATAGAAGTGAACAGGGTGGGGACGTGTTTGCCGTTGAATTCGACCAGTTCGACGAACATCAGGTTGAGCAAATCCTCGCGGCGGCCAAGCTCGCGCACCAGGCGGCTGGCTGCCTGGCGGATGAAACCGGCGATATCCTCCGCCTCCACCGATTCCAGCAGCGGCAGGATTTCGTGATAGGGATGCTTGTTGAGCAAGACCGTTTCCCAGATGGCCTCTTTGTTGGGGAAGTGATTGTAGATGCCGCCCATGGTGATGCCGGCCCGCTCGACGATCTGGCGCATGGAGGTGCCGTGATAGCCCTGCTGGATGAAAAGCTGGTAGGCGGCCTCCACGATCCGGGTGCGGGTCATTTCACCTTTGCTGGTGCCTGTTTCGCCCATAGAGAAGTCCTTTCTGTGTCGATAAAAAAGCGAGCGTTCGCTATTATTTTCGCGCAAAATAAACAAAAATCAAGTCCCCAGATCAGGAAATGCCCAGTTTTCCCCACAAATCGTCCACCCGGGCGTTGACTTCGGGGCTCATGCGCGCCACCTCGGGCCACGGGCGTGTCTGGCCTTCTTCCGGCCATTTGGCGGTGGCGTCGATGCCGATCTTGCCGCCGTACGAATGCGCCGTGGCGGCATGGTCAAGGTGGTCGACCGGCCCGCGCGTCAGCAGCAGATCGCGTTCCCAGTCGACGTTGCCCAGCGCCTGCCAGGCGGTCTGCGAGAGGTTCTGCACGTCGACCCACTCGTCCACCACCACGATGGCTTTGGCCAGGCTGAGCAGCCCCAGCCCCCACAGCCCGTGCATCACCTTGCGGGCGTGGCCCGGGAAGCGCTTCTGGATCGAGACCAGCACCAGGTTGTGAAACACGCCTTCGGCCGGCATGTGCACGTCGACGATTTCGGGCAGGAACAGACGCATCAGCGGCAGGAACAGGCGTTCGGTGGCCTTGCCCATCCACACGTCTTCCATGGGCGGCACGCCCACCACCGTGGCGGGGTAGATCGGCGTGCGGCGGTGGGTGACGGCGGTGACGTGAAAGGCGGGAAACAACTCTACCGGAGTGTAATAGCCGGTGTGGTCGCCAAACGGCCCTTCGGGGCGCTGGTCGCTCAGGTCGACCTCGCCCTCGATGACGATCTCGGCCTCGGCCGGCACCTCCAGCGGCTGCGAGACGCAGCGCACGAACGGCACCGGTTCGCCGCGCAGGTAACCGGCCAGCAGGTATTCGTCGATCTCAGGCGGCAGAGGGGCCGAGGCGCACCAGATGCTGGCCGGGTCGCCGCCCAGCACGATGGCCGCCGGCAGGCGGGTTTGTTGCAGGTTTTGCAGGCGGCGGGCGTGATCGGCGCCGCCCTTGTGACGCTGCCAGTGCACCAGCAGGGTGCGCCCGTCCACCACCTGCAGGCGGTACATGCCCACGTTGCGCACCCCGCTTTGCGGGTTGCGGGTGATGACCTGCGGCAGGGTGATAAAGCGCCCGCCGTCCTGCGGCCAGCAGTGCAAGATGGGCAGAAAGTCGAGCGAGGCGTCGTGGGTGTGCACCACCTCCTGCACCGGGGCGCGGCGCACCCGTTTGGGGCGCAGCCCGGCGGCCAACAGCGCTTTGAGCAGTTCGCCGCCGCGCCCGAATGCCTGCCCGGCGCCTTTGGGCAGGCGCAGATCGATCAGGCGGCTCAGCCGCTGGTTGAGCTCGTCCAGGTCTTCCACGCCCAACGCCCAGGCCATGCGCCCGGCCGAGCCGAAGGCGTTGGTCAACACCGGCAGGTCAGAGCCGTGGACATGTTCGAACAGCAGCGCCCGGTTTTGCTCGGCCGGGCCCTTGCACACCCGGTCGGTGATGGCGCTGATTTCCAGCGTGGCGGAAACTGGGGCGGCGATTCGCCATAGCTGTTTTCGTTTCGTTAACGTTTCGAGAAACTGATTTAAATCGCGAATCGGCATGTCAAAATCCTCTATTTCATGCTAAAATCGAATAGATTATAGCGCGCTGCTTTCCACCTATCAATCTGTTAACAGTTTGCCCGCAGAGTCGATTCGTGGGGGTAGTCAGCTTGACACTTTCAAATGCCTGTGTTAAATTAATAATTGGTTTGGTTCCCATCACAACCAGTTATGGAAATTTACTCTTAAGGAGTGCAGCCTTGACTAAGTCACGCACCCAACTTATGGTAGAGCGTCTGCGCGAACTCCAGGCCTCTTCGCCAGATATCGAAGCTTCCGCTGTGGTAAGTCTTGACGGCCTGACCATTGCTTCTGCACTCCCACAGGGCGTGGAAGAAGACCGTGTATCCGCTATGTCGGCTGCCATGTTATCCCTGGGTGAAAGAATTGCCAGTGAGCTAGGGCGCGGTTCGCTCGACCAGGTTTACATTAAAGGCCAAAAGGGATATGTGGTACTCATGTCGGTGGGTGAAGATGCTGTGTTGACTGCGCTTGCACGCGAGCAGGCCAAACTTGGCCTGATTTTCCTCGATATGCGGCGCGCTACTGAAGATCTGAGCAAACTTATCTAGGCGACGGCGGTAATCGATATGGACCCAATCCCAAAGTCTGGACTGTATTATCCCAATAAGATTGCGCGCATCGCGTTGATCGCTCTGGAAGACGTGATGGGCAAGAATGGCATCAACGCCATCTTCAATCTGGCGGCTCTGGCCAACTTGATTGACGATTTGCCCCCAGATAACCTCGATCGCGAGTTTGATTTTGCCGATTTCTCGGCGGTCAATGGCGCGCTGGAAGAAATGTATGGCCCGCGTGGTGGTCGTGGTCTGGCCCTGCGTGCCGGTCGTGCTACCTTTGCCAACGGTCTGCGCACATTTGGCGCCCTGGCAGGCGTGGGCGACCTGGCGTTCAAGGTGTTACCGTTGCAGGCCAAACTGCGCATCGGTATCCCTGCTATGGCCAAAATCTTCACCCAGACGAGTGACCAACTCTCGACGGTTGAGGAATTTGACGATCACTTCATTTATACCATTCACAAGTGTCCGGTTTGCTGGGGACGCAAGACGGACAAGGCTGACTGCTACGTGGCGGTCGGGCTGTTACAAGAAGGGTTGAAGTGGGTTTCGGGCGGAAATGAGTTCCGCGTGAATGAGTCCAAGTGCATCGCCGTGGGCGATGACGTCTGTGATTTCGTAATCTTCAAAGAACCGACCGCATAGGACCATTTCCGTGAAAGAGGCAGAGCAGAAGGCCACCATCTTAATTGTCGAGGACGATCTGGACATCGCCGATATGTTAAACGCATATTTTCGTGTCCAGGGGTACGATGTGTTGACCGTTAACTGGGGGGAAGACGGTGTCAATGCCTGCCAGAGTAATTTACCCAATCTGGTCATTCTGGATATCCGTTTGCCGGATATTGACGGGTTTGAAGTGGCGCGCCGCCTGCGCAGCAACCGGCGCACGCGCGAGATTCCGATCATTTTCTTGACCGAGAAGCGCGAGCGCCACGATAAGCTCAAGGGCCTGGAATTGAGCGCCGAAGATTACATTACCAAACCGTTCGATATCCAGGAACTGCGTTTGCGCGTGCGCAATGCGTTGCAGCGCGCTCAACGCAGCACGCTGACCAACCCCGTCACCGGCATCCCTGAAGGCCCGCTGGTGGACGAACAGATCGAAAAGTGCATGCAGACCGGCGATTACACCCTGCTGGTGTTGGTGCTCAAGAACATCAATTCGTTCCGCGAGATGTACGGTTTTGTCGCTTCCGATGACCTGATGCGCGCGCTGGCGTTGATGTTGGAAAATACCCTGCGTGAGGCCGACCTGCCCTATTCATTCCTGGGACATCTCAGCCCAACTGATTTTTTGGTGATCGTCAAGGGCGGCGGTATTGCCCCGCTGCGCGAGCGTATTCGCCGGCGATTGGATCAGTCCTTCGATTACTTCTACCGCGATCAGGACCGTGATACCGAACTGTACCGGCAGCGACGCCTGGCAATGCTCGTTCATGAATTCGATCCCGTTCAATTTCAAAGCGTCCAGCAGTTCAAGCAAGAAGCCGAACGGGTGATGCGATAGGATTACTGTTTGAAGCTTACGATTGTCATACCTACCTATAATGAGGCAGAGAACATCCCCCGGCTGGTCTCTGCCTTATTTGCGCTTCCACTTCCGGATGTGACCCTGCTGGTGGTCGACGATAACAGTCCGGATGGCACCGGCAAGCTGGCCGAGGATCTCGGCCGGGCGCACGATGGCCGCGTGCAGGTTTTGCATCGCCCCGGCAAGCAGGGCCTGGGCACAGCCTACATCCAGGGCTTTCAACTGGCTTTGCAGCGCGGCGCCGAAGCCGTGGCGCAGATGGACGCCGATTTCTCTCACCCGCCCGAAAAGCTGGTCGAGCTGCACGACGCCCTGGCGCACTACGATGTGGTGCTGGGTTCGCGTTACGTGCCCGGCGGCCGCCTGGACGAAAACTGGCCGATCTGGCGTAAGGGGCTCTCGGGCTTTGGCAATTTCTACGCCCGCACCATCCTCGGCCTGCCCATCCGCGACGTGACCGGCGGTTTTCGCATGTGGCGCAAGGCCACGCTGGAAGGCATGCCTTTACAGCGGGTGCGTTCCAACGGCTATATCTTCCAGGTTGAGATGGCTTTCATCGCTTCGCGGCTGGGGTACACCTTTAAAGAGATTCCGATCTATTTCGCCGACCGGCGCTGGGGGCAGTCTAAGATGTCGCTGCGCATCCAGCTCGAGGCGGCGGTGCGTGTCTGGCAGCTGGCGGGGATGTATCGCGACCTGCGCCCGTTGAAATAACCCGGATGTAGCGGATACAATACGGATCGCAAGCATTCGCTGAGGCCACGATAAACCGTGGCCTCATTTTTATATCCCCTCTGATCCGTGTCACTTTTTGGCCCCTGGAACGACAGATTAATAGTAGACTTCTGTCACATTCCATGCTACAAACAGAACGGATATCCGCAACCATGTTGAATGTTCGTCTTTTTCGTGTATGTTCTGGCCTGCTGGCGTTTGTGCTGCTGGCTGGGGGGATGCTGGGGGCGCCGGGGGCAGTGCGGGCGCAAACGTCCGCCACGGAGGTTACGCCCATCAGCCCCTATACCATTATCGACTGGGTCAACCAGGGGCGCGCTGCCAGCGGCCTGCACGGCCTGCTGGTCGACAGTATCCTCATGCGCACGGCGCAGACCACGGCCGAGATCATGGCCGCCAGCATGATGCAGGGGCACATCGGTGACGTGCGCGGCCGGGTGGCCGCCGCCGGTTACGGTAACGGCGACGTGGTGTGGGCCACCGAAAATTATATCGTCCTGTCGCCCGGCACCGAAGACGGCATTATGGCGGCCTGGAGCGATCCCGAGCACATGCGCCCGGTGGAGGGCGCCAACTATACCCACATCGGCGTCGGGGCGGCGGTCACCGCCGACGGTTCTATTTACTACGTGTTGCACGCCGCTTACACCGAGATGGGGCGCAACGTGCCCAAGGGCACCGTCCTGCCGGCGGCGCAGACTTCGGCGGCGATCTACTACAGCCGCCGCACCACCACGACCACCCCGGCAGCGGTGTCAATGTCCGATTGGGTTTTTGCCGTGCAGACGGTCACGCCGCAGCCCGACGGGCGCCTGGTGCACGTGGTGCGCCCCGGTCAGTCGTTGTGGAGCATCGCCATCGCCTACGATACGCACATCGTCGACCTGGTGCGCATCAACAATCTCTCGCCCGATAACCCGACCATTTACACCGGCCAGCGGCTGGTGGTGCCCACTTCGACCGGGGCGCGTTTCCCCAGCCCCACCGTTTCGTTGACCGCCGCGGCGGCGGAGAACCGCCCGGCGCAGACCGCCAGCCCCGGCCCGCCGCCCGGCGTCACGCCCCTCCCGACCCTGGCGAC
>CAZHTS010000063.1:0-26969 GCA_964535315.1 uncultured Anaerolineaceae bacterium | reverse complement strand
CCAAAACGCTGGCGGCGATTGCGATAACTGTCTCGTATCGCATGCACCTATCAGGCCACATGCTTCATGCGAGAGGCCCATTTAACACAGATTGGTTGTCGTTGTAAAAAGCTCGGCGCAAAGACGCAAGGGAATCTGGGAGCTTCGGCGAACAGACGAATATGTAAGGGGCTGCGGCATGTGACTCCGGGTACAATTGGCGCAGGAGACTGCCATGCTGTTATATGCCCTGTGCATTTTTCTTTCGGCTTTTTTGTTGTTCCAGGTGCAGCCGATGATCTCACGTTATATCCTGCCGTTTTTTGGTGGGACGCCGGCGGTGTGGTCGACGGTGCAGTTGTTCTTCCAGGTTTTTTTGACCGGCGGGTATGCTTACGCCGCCTGGCTGGTGGGACGCGTGCCGGCAAAACGCCAGGCGCGGGTGCACGTTGCCTTTCTGGCCGTTTCGCTGGCGGCGCTGATCGGGCTGGGATTGGTCTGGCCCTCACCGGTGACGCCGGATGCAAGCTGGAAGCCGTTGGGCGTCGATACGCCGCTCCAGGACATCTTTAAACTGCTGCTGGTGGCGGTCGGGCTGCCGTATTTTCTGCTGGCAACCAACAGTCCGCTGATGCAGTCCTGGTTCAATCGCAGCCAGCCGGGGCGTTCTCCGTATTGGCTGTACGCCCTGTCGAATACCGGCTCGCTGTTGGGGCTGCTGGCGTATCCCTTTGTCATCGAACCCAACCTGACCCTGCGCAGCCAGGGTTGGGTCTGGGCGGGCGGATATGCTCTGTTTGCCGTGCTGGCGGGTTACGGCGCACTGCGCGCACAGCGCGCACAACGTGCGCCGTGCGCGCAGCCGGTGAGCGCCGCCGCCGGCAGCGACGCCGAAAAACCCTCGCGGCAGTTGCAGGTGCTGTGGATCCTGTTGAGCGCCATCGCCTCGACCCTGCTGCTGGCTGTGACCAGCCAGATCACCCAGGAGGTGGCCGCCACGCCCTTCTTGTGGGTGCTGCCGCTCACGTTATACCTGCTGTCGTTTATCCTGACCTATTCGGGCGAGCGCTGGTATCACCGCGGGCTGTTTGGCGCCTTGTTGGTGCTGGCCAGCGCAGGGTTTGTCTGGGCGCTGGTCGATACCCAGGCGCATTTCATCGCCCTGATTGCCGTGTATAGTTTTCTGTTGTTTGTGAGCGTGATGATCTGCAACGGCGAGACCTATCGTTTACGCCCGGCGCCGGCGTACCTGACCCGCTTTTACCTGATGACCTCGTTGGGCGGCGCCCTGGGCGGGGCGGTGGTCAACCTGCTGGCGCCGGTGCTGTTCAAGGGCTACTGGGAACTACCGATCAGTTTTGGGCTGGTCTGGACGCTGGCGCTGGCGCTGTTCGTCACCCGCCGGTCTACGGACGTCCGGCGCCGGGTGCGCTTTGTGCACAACGTGCTGGTGGCGGCGGCGCTGCTGCTGTCGGGCGTGCTGGGTGGGTATTCGCTGGCGGGGGGCCGGACGGCGGGCAGCGTCTTTGAGGGGCGTAATTTTTACGGGGTGGTGCGGGTGCGCGAGGTTTATGCGGACGAGCCGGCCTGGCGCGGCTATACGGTGGTGCACGGCATCACCATCCACGGGCTGCAATTTGCCGCCCCGGAACTGCGCAAACAGCCTACGGTCTATTACACCGAACAAAGTGGGGTGGGGCTGGCGCTGTTGAACCATCCACAATACGGGCGCGGCATGCGGGTGGGGGTGCTCGGATTGGGCGTGGGGACACTGGCCTACTACGCACAGCCCGGCGACGTGTACCGCCTGTACGAGATCAACCCGATCATGGTCGATCTGGCCGAAGGGAAAGGAGACTATTTCCACTTCCTGGCGGACAGCCCGGCGGAAAACGTTGTGGCGCTGGGCGACGCGCGCATCTCGCTGGAGCGCGAGCTGGCGGCGAACGGCTCGAACCGTTTCGATGTGCTGGTGTTGGACGTTTTCAGCAGCGATTCGGTGCCGGTGCACCTGGTGACCCAGGAAGCCTTCGACCTCTATCTCAAACACCTGGCTCCCGGCGGCGTGATCGCGGTGAATATCTCCAACCGCCACCTGGATTTGCTGCCGGTCTTGTGGCGGGTGGCTGAATACAACCACCTGCATCTGGCGCTCATCCCCAACGAAGGCGACGGGCGGCGGGTGTTCCCTTCCAATTGGGCGCTGCTGTCTCCCGACCCGCAGCGTTTCGCTGCGCCGGCGATTGCCGCCCGCACGGCCCGTTTAGACGGCTACCAACCCCACATTGCCCTGTGGAGCGATGATTTTAACAATCTGTTTCAGATCCTGAAATAAAAGTGGGGCGCTCAGGGCTTGCCAGCCGGGGCGGGCGGCGGGGAAAGATTGTACCTGAATTTCTGCCGGCGGGTGTAGAATTATTTAACTGGCTGGCTCATTATCGCAAATAAACTGTGACCAGGCCCCTGTGGGGGAGAAAAGAGCATACCGATGCCCGAATCACTTTTGCCACCGGAATTGATCCAGACCTTTCGAGAAATCTGGTTTGATTTAACGGATCGCAAGGCGCATGTCCGCATGCGGGGGCTGGCCTTGCTTAAGCGTCAGGGGATAATGGATGATATCCTCTTGCGCCTGTTGAAGGACCTGGCTGTTCAGGACTCCGACGATAAGGTGCGGGCTGCGGCGCAGGAATTGTTGGTTTCGCCGATGCGTCTGCTGGCGCCGCTGCACACAAAGAACGCGTCGAGCGCCGAGATGCACGACTATTTGCTACAGGAGATTGCGGCCTGGGAGCAGGAAGGGCTGATCGGCAGCGAGCAGGCGGATGCGCTCAGGGTACGGTATGGTTTTGAGCGTCCCGGCGCCGTCCCGGCGGAGGCGGTTGCGCCAGCGGTGATTGCTGCGCCGCCAGCGCCCGAAAAGACGCCCGCAGAAACGTCTGTTGTTGCACGGCCGGTGCCGCCGGCGCCGGTCCCTGAGGAGCGGCCGGCAGCGCCGCCGCCGGCGCCGCGCCCCAAACGCCAGCCGCTTCAGTGGAGCCAGATGCGTGACCAGCTGTCGGAAGCTTTTGTGTCCGGGGCGCTGCTGCGCGGTCTGCTCTACCTGGGGGCGTTTATGATCGTCGTTTCGGCGGCGGTGCTGGTGGTGTTGTTCTGGAATACCTTCTATCCGCCCGTACAGTGGCTGTTCATCTTCATGGCGCCGGCGGCGTTGTATGGCGCCGGCTGGCTGCTGCTGGATAAACTGAAATTGCCTCAGGCGGGCCAGGTGCTGGTCGGCATTGGGGCTTTGATGCTGGCGGTGGATTTTGCCGCGATTTATCAGTTCTACGTGCTGGCGGTCGACCGGGTTTTGTACTGGTTGATCGCCTCTTTCATTTGCACCGCCGTGTATGGCATCAACGCCAGGCGGATGCGCACCGATTTCTTCGACAGTCTGGTGCTGTTGGGCGGGGTCAATATCCTGGCTGCCTTCGTCCGCCAGACGGGGCTGGCATGGGAGTGGAGCTTTGTGTCGATTGCGGCTTTCAGCCTGGCGATGGTGGCCGCCGCGGCTCGCTTGCGCCATTTGCCGGAGGGAGAACGCCACCCGGTGCGTCTGCTGCGCTATCTGGCCTGCGTCTTTATCCCGGTCAGCATGTACCTGATCCTTACCTGGCCCGAACACAGCGGGGGCGGGCAGGCGGCGCTCTTTGCCCTGGCGGCGTTGAGCTTTGGGCTGCTGGCCGCTTTCTTCCCGGCCACCTTCTTTGCCCATGCAGCCAGTTGGAGCGTGGCGATCTCACTGGCGTATTTTCTCAACGCCATCCGTGTCGACGTGGCCTGGTATGCTGCCGTCTCCGCCGTGACGGCGGCGCTGTACTTCTTTGCCGATTGGAATCTGGGCAGGCGCCTGGCGCCTGATTTTGCCTGGCGGCGTACGTATCCGGTCGCTGTGCGCATTACCGCCATCATCCTGACGACCCTGGCGTTTGTGGGCGGTTTGCTTTCGTTGACTGTGGACTGGTGGGCCGGGGTGTGGGCGATGGCGCTGGCTGCCCTGACGCTGGCCGGCTGCGCCTATCTCTTTCGCCGCCCGGGATTGGTCTTTTGGGCGGCAATGCTGTTCATCCTGCCGTACCTGTTGGCCTTCTGGCGCTGGCTGCCGGCGCATAGCGATGCGTCGATGTCGTACATGGCGGCTGCCTGTGTAGGGCTGATGTTGATCTATCAGGGCGGCGCGGCTGTGCTCCGCAGACAGGAACGATACGCCGGGATGTTGCATCTCGTGGCGCATCTGGGCGCTGCGCTGCTTGCGGCGTGGTTGTTGTTGAGTGTTGGTTTGATGCTGATGCTGAGCCATGCGGATAGCTGGCAGATGGTCCTGCCGCTTGGCGAACTGGTTTTGTTTTATCTGTTGGCGGCAATATTGTACGACAGCGCGGCCCACCCTGCGCTGAGCCGCGCCGTGCAGAAAACGTTTTCTGCGCACGGCCGCAGTTCGCTGTTTTTGTGGGCGGTTGGGCTGCTTTTGCCGGTCTGGGTGTTTGTTTTCTGCAAAAGTTACCTGGATGTTGGCGCATGGCCAGAGACGGCTCTGGCCCTGTTGGGGCTGGTTTATGTCGGGCTGGGGTGGGGGTTGTATCGTCGCGAACAGGGCTATCGTTTTACCTTCCAACTGCTGTTTTATCTGATCGCCGCCACGGTCCTCCTGCTGGAGATCGTCCGCCCGGATGTGTATCTCTTGAATCTCTATCTGATTCTGTTGGGATTGGCGCTGCAGGCCTGGCTCTATCGCAGCGGGCTGGCGATAGGACTGGCGGGGCTGCTGCTGGTCTGGGTGTTTAACCTCACCCTGAACCGCATTACAATGATACCGGTCGATGATGAGCTGGCTTATAGCTGTCTGGCGGTAATCGTGTATCTCCCCATTGCAAACGCGCTTCATCGCTATGGGTGGAAGTTTTCTTTGTCGCTCTATGTTATCGGCTATACGTTGTTGTTTGGCGTGGTTTTCTGGCTGGGGTACGCGGCTGCATCTTACCTGCTGGTCTCCATTTCCGGCTGGGATGTTGGCGCACTGCTGCTTGCTGGCGGGGCGTGTATGTTCGCCGCCTACCGTTTGCGTCAGAAAATTTTTGCCTGCCTGGCAGTGACGATTTTTTCGCTGGCGTATGGGTTTTTGTGGATGTGGCTGAACCTGCCGGCGCAGTTTCTGGCCACTGTCTGGGTGTTACAGTCGGCTGTGCTCTTGTTGTGCGACCGCTGGCTGGTGAGATCGGGGCAGCAGGAGGAGTGGCAACCGCTCGTCCGGGCGCTGCGTCTCTGGGCGATCTTCTGGTGGGCCGGCGGCCTGGGGTTTACCACACCGGGCAGCATCAGGATCTTGCTGGGCAGCTACTGGCATGATGGACTGTACGGCCTGATTCTGCCACAGGTGCTGGCGGTGGGGGTAGCCGCCTGGGTCGCGCACAGCTACCGGCGCAGCCAGTTCTCTTATCTGGCCGCCGGGTTGAGTTTCTTTCCGTTTGCGCTGGCTTTTCTGACGTATGCGCCGGCCGCAATGCAGACCCGGGCGGGCTGGGCCTGGCTGGGTTGGGCGGTCGTTTTATTGCTGCTCGGTTACGCGCTGGATCGCAATGGGGTGCGTTACGCCCACGGAGTGTATCTGACGGGGTATGCCCTGTGTGGGGTGGCGCTGTGGTGGTCGCGCGGGGATCAGGCGGTGCTGCTGGTGACGCTGGCCGGCGTGCTGCTGGTGGCGCTGGCCGGGCAATTCCTGGTACAGTTGGGCCGCCATCGCAGTTTTGCAGATTTGCTTGACGCCGCCCGTTTCCTGCCGGTCGTGCTGCACCGGGCGCTGCGCTTTGGGTTTGCCTTCGTCGTCGCCATTGCGCTGCCGTTGTGGCTGCTGCTGTTCCTGGATTACCGGCAGGTGATCTGGGCGTGGCGTGGGGTGGCGCTGGCCTTGCTGGCGATGGTGTACGTTCCGGCCGGGCTGAACCTGCGTCGCCTGGCGGTTGAGTACACCTGGCCTTTGTATGGAACGGCTTTTGTCCTGACGCTGGCGAGCCTGCAGTGCGCGCAGATTAACGCCCCGGTGACGATGTTGATGTTTGCGCTGATCGCACTGTTTTATTTCCTGGCGGCCTATACGTTCCGCCAGGCGCTGTGGCTGTATGTTGCCAACGCGGCGTTGATCGGCCTGACCCTGCTGGTCTTGAACCATTACCGCCATCTGACGGTAGACTGGATCTCACAGGTGTTCATGGCGCTGGCGTACGTTGAACTGCTGGCGGCGCGCGGGTTGAACCGCCGTCGTCCGGCGCAGGCGGGGATGTCGCCTTACGCCCTGGCTTTCTGTTTGTTTGCCTGTGCGTTTGGCATCCTGGGGCTGCTGCTGGGAATCGATAACCAATACCTGGCCATCCGCATGTATCTGCTCGGGGCGGTATTTTACGGGCTGTGCGCCGTGTTCTTCCACAAGATTTTCTTCCTGTATCCGGCGGTCTGCCTGATCACGGTGCCGTATTATCTGGAGATGACGCTGCTCATGCCCGCGGGGCGCACCTGGTATGGCGTGGGCTGGTTCCCGATGGCGCTGGCGGCGTTGATGATGGGACGGTTTGTCTTCAAGGGCCGCTTTTCGCTGGATGCCCCGGGGAAGGCGTTTTCACAGGCGGCGCTGCCGTTTTATCTGTTGACTTATACTCTGGCGGTCTCCATGCCGCTGGTTGCGCTGCGAGATTCTACCGGGCGGCTGCTGGTGGCCGAGTTTTATCACGCCGGGCTGTTTTGGGCGCTGGTGGCGGATGTGGTGCTTTTTGCGATCTCGGCGCGCCTGTTTGCCTGGCCGGTCTGGTGGTATCCGTGGCTGGTATCGGTTCATCTGGCGCTGCATACCGCCTGGGCGTTGTATGGCCCGGCCTGGCCGGCGCCGTACGAGGCGCTGCCTTTTGTGGCCCTGACCTGGCTGTTGGCCGGGATTGGTTATGCAATCGCCCGGCGAAAACCGGCGGCGGAGGGCGCGGCCGGAGGTGAACCGCCGGTCCGTCTGCACTGGTTGTGGCAGGCGCCAGCTGGACGCATTTTGTTGTCCCAGCCTGGGGCGCGGCCATTCCTGTTGGGGGCGTTGTTTGAGATGCTCCTGTGGCAGTGGCAGGCGCACGCCCTGTACGAAACCGCTGCACTGGCGGCGGTGGGGTATGCCGTTTTGCTGGCCTTGCTGGCGGTGTTCTGGCTGGATGCTTCGCTGGCCTACGCCGCACTGGGCTTCATCCTGCTGGCGACCTGGAATGGGCTGACCGGCTGGGGGGTGCCGCCGGCCTGGGTGAGCGTCTGGCTGGGCGCGATTGCACTGCTGTTTTGCTGGCTGGGCATCCTGGCCGAGGGACGCTCGGACGCCCTGTACTGGCGACGAGAGGGCAAGGTCGTGCAGCCCGATGTGGCCGGCGTGTGGGCGGCGCCCTTAATGCGGGTGGCGGTGATACTGGTGAGCCTGACGTTGCTCGCCAATTTGCGCTACACGGTGGCGGAAACGATGGCCACCGCCGTTTCGTTTGCTTTTGGCGGGGCGATCTTCCTGACGCTCTTTTTCCATCGCGGCCGCGATTGGGCCGGTTACCTGGGGGTGTTCCTGGTTGAATGTTCGTGGATCCTGGTGCTGCTTGAATGGGAGATCGACGAGCCGCAAAGTTTCGCCATTCCCGTGGGGCTGTATCTGGCCGGGCTGGGGTATTTTGAGCAGCGGCGCGAACGCTGGCCGGTGCTGGCCCGCCTGGTAGAGTGCCTGGGGCTGGCAATTCTGCTGGTGACCTCGTTCCTTCAGTCGCTGGACGGCAAGGAAGGCTTCCCTTATTTCCTGCTGCTGGTGGTGGAGGCGGCGCTGGTGTTCTGGTGGGGCGGTTTACGCCGCAGCCGCCTGCCGTTCCTGATCGGGGCGGGCATGTCGGTGGTCAATGTGGTCGCTCAGGTGGCGGTGCTGGTCAATGTGTACGAGGTCAACCGCTGGTTTGTGATCCTGGGGATGGGCGCTCTGTTGTTTGTCGCCGGTGTATTTGTGGAACGGCAGCGCGAGCGCATTGTGCTACAGGTGCAGCACTGGCGTGACGAGTTAGAGACGTGGAAATGAGCTGAGGCGGCGATCTGCCGGGCCGGCCAGGCACGCAGCCTTTCAGGATAGCCTGTTTCATCGTTCGCAGCGGGTCGGGCCGGTGAGCGCGGTGGAAAATTGCCTGTTGACAAAACGATTTTAGTAATTATAATTACTAATAAATATTAGTAAACGAGAGCCGCTATGAAACGTGCAGGTAGACGCCCAACCATGACCGATGTCGCCAAACTGGCGGGTGTATCGCAGACGACCGTGTCCTTTGTGCTTAACAACGTTGCGGGAGCGAACATCTCTGAAGAGACGCGCGCCAGTGTGTTGGACGCCGCCCGCCAGTTGGGTTATCGCAGCACGCCGTCGTTGGTCACGCTCCAATCGACCCACTCGCACGTGATTGGCTTCGTCACCGATGAAATCGGTACCAGCCCGTTTGCCGGCGATACGCTCAAGGGCGCCCAGGAGGTGGCCTGGGCGGCAGGTAAGATGCTGGTGTTGGTCAATACCGGCGGGCGGCGCGACGTGGAAGAAGAGGCCATCCGCACCCTGGCCGAACGCCAGGTGGACGGCATCATTTACGCCGCCATGTTTACCCGGCGGGTGGAGCCGGCGGACATCTTGCACGACATCCCCACCGTGTTGATGAACTGTTATGCCGCGGATCACTCGCTGCCGTCGGTCACGCCCAACGAGGAGGTGGGGGGACGCACCGCCACGCTGGAATTGATCCAGGCCGGGCGGCGGCGCATCGGGTTGATCAACGGTGAGCGCTGGATGGACGCCGCCCAGGATCGTTACCGCGGCTACTGCCAGGCGCTGCAAGCCAGCCAGATTCCGCTGGACGCTGCACTGGTGCGCTACGGCAACTGGCGCCCGGACAGCGGTTACGACAACACCATGCAGTTGATGCGTTTACCCGATCCGCCGGATGCCCTGTTTTGCGGTAATGACCTGGTGGCGGTGGGCGCCTACGAGGCGCTCAAGGAGCTGGGCAAACGTATCCCGCAGGATGTATCCGTCATCGGCTATGACAACCAGGAACAGTTGACCGAGTATATGCGCCCCTCGCTGTCGACCATGGCCCTGCCGCATTACGAGATGGGGCAGTGGGCGGCGCAGGAATTATTGGCCAGGATTACGGCCGGCGGACAGTCGCCGGCGACGCAGCAGAAGCTGGCCTGTCCGTTGATCCGGCGTGATAGCATCGAATACCGGTGAGCAAACCATTTTCAGGAGGTGTGCAGGCTGCGATAATATCCCGTTTATGAACGCTGGCAAATAACTGACCCACTAAATCATAAGCACAATTGAATTGGAGGATGTAATGAGGTCGAAATTGAACCTGCAATTTCGGGCGTTGTCTATGTTGTTGCTTGTAGCCATTCTGGCTGCGGCCTGTTCCCCTGCACCGGCTGCAACCAATCCGCCGGCTGCCAACCCGCCGGCCACCGAACCCCCGGCGGCGGCCACCGCCGCCCCAGAAACAAAACCGACGGCCGCCGAAGCAGCCCCGGCCGCTGGAGATAAACCGGCCGAAATCACCCTGTGGTTCCACGGCGGTACGGCCGAAGAGTCCGAACTGAACCACAAGCAGGTCGAACGTTTTAACCAGTCGCAGACGGCCTATAAAGTAGTGATTACCGAGATCCCGGGCGGCGCGGTGGCCGGCAGCGGCTACAACGACTCGGTCAATGCGGCGGCGGTGGCGGGCAATCTGCCCTGCATCCTGGATCTGGATGGCCCCAACCTGTACAACTACGCCTGGGCGGGTTACCTCTACCCATTGGATGAGTTTATGGACGACGCCTTCCGCAAGGACGTTCTGCCTTCGTTGATCGCCCAGGGTACGTACGATGGCAAGATGTACGCCATCGGCCAGTACGACTCGGGGCTGGCGTTGGTAGGGCGTAAGTCGATCCTGGAGAAGGCCGGCGTGCGCATCCCGACCAGCACCAAGGACGCCTGGACGTTGCAAGAGTTCAACGACGTGCTGGCGAAGGTCAAGGGCGTGGGCGGCACGACCTATTCGATTGACCTCAAACTCAACTATGGGGCCGGCGAATGGTTCAGCTATGCCTTCAGCCCGGTCCTCCAGGGCTTCGGCGGCGACATGATCGACCGCAGCAGTTACGAAAAGGCCGATGGCGTCATCAATGGGCCTGAATCCGTGGCGGCAATGAAGTGGTTCCAGAGCCTGTTTGAGAAGGGCTACGCCACCGCCACCCCGCCGGATGACAACGAGTTCGTCAACGGCAAGGCGGCGTTGGGCTGGGGCGGTCACTGGATGGTGAGTTCGTACTTCAAGGCCTTCGGCGACGACGTGGTCGTGCTACCGATGCCCAACTTTGGCGTGCGCCAGGCGACCGGCATGGGCTCGTGGGCCTGGTCGGTCACCTCCTCCTGCCCGAACCCCAAGGGCGCCTGGGCTTACCTCAACTTCATCCTGCAGCCGGATGAAATCCTGGCCATCACCAACTTCAACGGCGCAGTTCCCGGGCGTTTCTCGGCGCTCAAGAAGTCGGAACTGTTCGGCGAGGGCGGCCGCCTGAACGTGTTCGTGCAGCAGCTCGAAACCGGCGTGGCCATCCCGCGCCCGATTACCCCCGGTTACCCGGCCGTCACGGTTGCATTCTACACGGCTGTGGATAATATTATCAAGGGCGGCGACGTTCAAAAAGAACTGGATGCCGCAGCCGACAAGATCGAACAGGACATCAAGGATCACAACTCTTACAAGAAGTAGTAAATTGTTGTAAAGCGTTCCGGGGTACGGCGGCGCCCACCACCGTACCCCGGCTGATGGCCCAGATTTGCTGTTGTGAGGACGATGAATATCAAAACTTCTCCCCGTTATGCCCGTCGTTCCGTACTATATGCCTGGTTGATGAGCCTGCCGGCCCTCATCGGACTGACCGTGTTCGTCGTCATTCCGCTGGCGTTGGGGGTGCAGTGGAGTTTTACCGATAAGCGCCTGATTTCCCCGCTGCCGACCCGCTTCGTTGGCTTGCAGAATTACGACCGGCTGCTGTCCTTGCGCTTCATGGCGCTCGAAGCGCAGTTGGACCCACAGACCGGCCAACCGCAGCGCGACGAGCGGGGGGCGGTGGTTTATCCCTCGGTACGCGGCCTCATCCGCAGCGATCCGGGGCTGGCCGATTTCCGCGAGTGGTTTCAGTTCAACCTGTTTGGACGCCAGTTCGCCGCGATCGCCAAAGACCCGACCTTTATGCAGGCGGTGGTCAATACGTTCACTTTTGTGTTGGTGATCGTCCCGTTTCAGGGCGGGCTGGCGTTGGTGATGGCGCTGCTGGTCAACCAGCGCCTGCGCGGCATCACCCTGTTTCGCACCATTTTCTTCAGCCCGGTGGTCACTTCGATGGCGGTCATTGCGGTGGTGTGGACCTTTCTGTACAACCCGGACCAGGGGCTGATCAATCAGTTCCTCAAGGCGATTTCGTTTGGGCAGATCCAGCCGCTGCGCTGGCTGGTCGATGCCGACACGGCGCTGCCGGCCATCATCCTGGTGTCGGCCTGGCAGGCGGCCGGTTTCCAGATGGTGATCTTCCTGGCCGGGCTGCAGGATATCCCCGAGGCGTTGTACGAGGCGGCGCGCATTGATGGCGCCAACACCTGGCAGCTTTTTCGCTACGTGACCTTTCCGCAACTGCGCAACACCACCATCTTTGTAGTGATCAGCACCACCATCCTGGCCTTTCGCCTGTTTACCCAGGTGGATGTGATGACGCACGGCGGACCGGCGGACGCCACCGCCACGATCATCTATCACGTGGTCAACCAGGGTTTTCGCCAGCAGCGGGTGGGGTATGCCTCGGCCACCACGGTGGTGTTCTTCTTGATGGTGCTGGCAATTGCCTTGTTACAGAAGTCGATTTTGAAATCCGAAGTGGCGATGGAGTAAACGATGCAGGTTGAGCTATCTTCCGCCGAACAACAATATCAGCGCCAACACCGCAAACGAATGGCGCGCCGGGTGTTCTTCCTGATCCTGGATTACGGCATCCTGATTGGGCTGGCCATTTTCTTTCTTTTTCCATTCGTGGTCATGTTTGTTTCGTCTTTCAAGCAGGAGAAACAGATTTTTGATGACCTGCAAACGGTATTATGGGCCTTCATTCCGCGCCAGCCGCACCTGGATAACTACGCCTACGTGTTCCGGCGCGTACCGTTCTTCATTTACTTGCGCAATTCGGTTTTGGTCGTGCTGCTGACGGTCAGCGCCGGGCTGGTGGTGAACAGCATGCTGGCTTTTGCGCTGGCGCGGCTGCGCTGGTGGGGGAAGCGTTGGATTCTGGCGGTGGTGATTGCCATTTCGATCGTGCCGCTCGAGACGGTGGCGGTGCCGATGTTGGTGATGGTCAATGAGTTCCCCTGGTTTGGCGGGGCGACCAGCTGGTTAGACAGCTTGCAGGTACAGATCATCCCGTTTATCGCCGATGCCTTTTCAATTTACCTGTTTTACCAGTTCTTTATCGGCATCCCCAAGGATTTTGACGAGGCGGCGATGATCGACGGCGCCAGCCCGTTCCAGATTTATGCGCTGGTAACGGTGCCGCTCTCGCGGCCGGTGTTTGCCACCACCGCCATCCTGCAGGCGCTGGCGCTGTGGAGTTCGTATCTGTGGCCGCTGATGGCCACCCGCACCGAGCAGTTCCGCCCGCTGACGGTGGGGATCACTTCTTTATATGTGATCGACGTGCGTTGGGGACCGATCCTGACGTTTGCTTCGTTGATCACCATTCCGGCTTTGATTTTCTTCCTGGTTTTTCAGCGGTGGTTTATTCAAAGCGTGGCTTCTACAGGGATCAAAGGTTAAATGACAAACGCAAGCGCACTGCCTCACTATCACTTCTTCCCTGCCACCGGCTTGTTTGGCGACCCGATCCCGTTTTACTGGCAAGGTGAATATCATCTCTTTTTTCAGTATTCGCCCGGTGGGCTGGATTTCAACCGCATGCACTGGGGACACATCCGCAGCCACGATCTGCTGCATTGGGAGGTGCTGCCGGACGCGCTGGCGCCTGAAGCGGGCGGCGTGGACGCCTGCGGCTGCTGGACCGGTTCGGTGCTGGCGCAGGATGGGGTGTTTCATATCTTCTATACCGGCTGTGCGGAGCCGGATGGGGGCCGGCAGACCATCTGTCACGCTTCCAGCCGCGATCTGCTGCACTGGCAGAAAGACGCGGCCAACCCGCTGCTGGCGGCGCAGGCGCCTTTTGCCAGTGCGCTGCGCTCGGCCTGGCGCGACCCGTGCGTGTACCCGGCAGCGCAGGGCGGTTTTGGCATGGCCCTGACCGCCGAAGCGCCGGGGGCGCCGGCGTGTTGGAGCGGGCTGATCGCTGCGGCTGTTTCTGCGGATCTCAGCCGCTGGCATGGGCTGGAGATGTTGTATGCGCCCGGCGATGCGCAGAAAATGGAATGCCCGGATTATTTTGACCTGGATGGGCAACGGGTGCTGCTGTATTCGGATTTTGGCGTACAGGTGCGACGCCGGGCGGCGTCGGGCGACTGGCTGCCGGCCTCGCCGGCGCAGATGGACGGTTTTCGCTTTTATGCCGCTAAGACGCTGCTGGATGGCGCCGGACGGCGGATTTGTTTTGGCTTTCTCAGCAGCCGCCGTCAGGCGGACGATGCCAGCCCGTGGAGTTGGGGGGGGGTGTTGGCCCTGCCGCGCCAGTTGAATATGGATGCCGGTGGGCGGCTGTTTGCCGGCCCGGTGGCGGAAGTGCTGCACCTGCGCAAACAACGCCTGCCGCTCGAACTGCACCCCTGGCTGGGGAACTGGTCGCTGGAAGGGGAAACGCTGTGCGGGCGCTCGCAATCTTCGCCGGGGGCGGCGGCGGTTTTGTTGGGCGTTTTGCCGGCTCAGGCCGAGGTATGCCTGACGCTGGACCTGTCGTCGGGGATGGCTGCCAGCGTCCTGCTGGCCTGCAGCCCGGATGGGGAGCAGGGCTACCGGGTGGAGATCAACCCGGCGCTGCGACGGCTGGCGCTGCTGCGCCTGACGCCCGGCACGCTGGGCGAACCGCTGCTGCTGGAGACGGTCGATCTGCCGCAGGACCTGCCGCCCGCGGCGGAGGTGCGCATTTTTGTGGACGGTTCGGCGCTGGAGGTGTTTCTCGCCGGGCGGGTTTCGCTCTCGACGCGCATCTACCCGGCCGGCGGTGGGCCGGGCTGGTGGGGCGTCTATACGGCGCGGGGAGCGCTGTGCGCTCCCCGGGTTCAGGCGTGGTCGTTGGGTCTGTAGCCGCTCAGGCCGTTTTGCGATGCAGGGCCAGCAGATCGCCCAGCACGGCGTAGCCGGTTTGCAGGCGCCCGGCGCCCGGGCCAATGAGGGTCACGTCGCCTAACAGATCGGTGGTGTAGGTGATGGCGTTGGTCACGCCGCTCACGTTGGCCAGCGGGTGGCTGATGGGCAGGCGGGTGGGGCGTACGCTGGCGGTGATCTTGCCGCCGTCGTTTTCCACCTGGCCGATCAGCTTCCAGCGTTTGCCGGCGGTGCGGGCGGCGCTGATGTCTTCGCCGGTCAGGGCGGTGATGCCGGTGCGGTTGACGTCGGCCATCGTCAGGCAGGCGCCCATCAGCAGGTTGGCGAGGATGACCACCTTGCCGGCGGCGTCGTAGCCTTCCACGTCGCCGCTGGGATCGGCCTCGGCGTAGCCCTGCGCCTGGGCTTCCGCCAGGGCTGCATTGTAGCTGGCGCCGGCTTCCATCTGGGTCAGGATATAGTTGGTGGTGCCGTTGAGGATGCCCTGGATGCGGGTGACGCCGGCGGCGGCGAGCAGTTCCATCCCCAGGCGCAGCGAAGGCGTGCCGCTCATGACGGTGCCTTCCACCCCCAGTTCGACGTTGTGGCAGCGGGCCAGGGCGCTGAGTTCGGGGTAGCGCAGGGCCACCGGGCCCTTGTTGGTGGTGACGACGTGCTTGCCGGCTTCGATGGCGGCGCGCACGTGGGTCAGCGCCGGTTCGCCGGTCTTGAGATCGGTGTAACTCAGTTCGACCACCACGTCGACGTTGGGGTCGCGGATGGTGCGCACGACGTCCCAGCCGCTCTGGGAGGCGGCGACGCTTTCCAGGCTGCCGGTCTGTTGGACGGCGTCCAGCAGGGTGGCCGGGTCGAGCCCGTCGGGATGATACAGGCTGCCTTTGAGCAGGTCACAGATGGCCACGATGCGGAAATCGGCGCCGAACTGCTCGCATAAGGCGGCGTGACGTTGGCGCAGGATGTGGGCGAAGCCCTGGCCGACATTGCCAAAGCCGATGATTGCCAGGCGATAGGTATGCATAGAAGACCTCTTGTGGAATGGGGGATGACCGACAGGATCAGGCCGTCCATAATTATAAAGCATCTATGCCGTAATGGGGTACAGGCGCTCCGTTTGCTTTTGATATGTAAATATTTACATATGTAACTATTGACATATTGGGCAAAGGCGAATATACTGGGGGCATGATCCAGTATATCTTGTTGGGCTTTTTGAATTACAAGCCAATGACCGGTTATGAGTTGAAGCAGCTCATCGACAATTCCACGGCGCATTTCTGGCACGCTCATCACAGCCAGATTTACACCACCCTGCGCCAGATGGAACGCGACGGGCTGGTATCTTCACAATACATCCAGGAAGAAGGTCAGCCCAGCCGGCGCCTGTATACCTTGAATGAAGCCGGGCGCGAGATGCTGAAGCGCTGGCTGGCGCAGCCGCTGCTGGAAATGACCTCGATCAAAGAAGATTTGCTCTTGCACCTGTTTTTCTCTGCCAACCGCGACCCGCAGGAGGTGACCGGCGAACTGCTGTTGCAGCGCCAGCTTCACCAGCAAAAACTGGCGACCTACCGGGTGATGCTGGAAAAGGAAAAATGCATGCCGCTGCCGCCAGAACTGCGCCGCGACCAGGCTTTCTGGGGCCTTACCCTGGACATGGGGATTCGTTACGAGACCATGTACCTCGAGTGGCTGGAGGAGACGCTGCGCACGATCGCCAGCCTGGGGTAAATTTTTTTTGTCCCAGGCATGTCAATTTTTACATGTTTGTATTTTCGTATAAAGTAAGGAGTTTCTCATGAAAATCGTTGTGCTCAACGGCAGCCCCAAGGGCGAAATCAGTGTCACGATGCAATACGTGGCGTATTTGCAAAAGCTCAACCCGCAGTGTGAGTTTGTTTTCTACCCTATCGCCCAGCAGATCCAACGCATCGAGCGCGAACAGGCAGCCTTTGACGAAATTATCGCTGCAGTGCGCCAGGCGGATGGCGTATTGTGGGCCTTTCCGCTCTACTTCCTGCTTGTCCACGCCCACTACAAGCGGTTTATCGAGCTGATCTTTGCGCGCGGGGTGCAGGATGCATTTGCCGGTAAGTACGCTGCGGCGCTTTCGACCTCGATCCATTTTTTCGATCACACGGCGCACAATTATGTGCACGGCATTTGTGACGATCTGGGAATGCGCTTTGTCGAGTCGTTTTCGCCGGACATGTCGGATCTGTTCAAGGCGGAGGGGCGTGAGGCGCTGGCGGCGTTTGGGACGCACTTTTTCAACGCCATCGAAAAGCGCGCCCCGGCGCAGCGCCAGTATGCGCCGCTCGCCGTGCGCGATTTCACCTATCGCAGCGGGCCCCTGCCGGCGGCAGCGCCCAGCGCCGACAAGAAGGTGTTGATCCTGCACGACGCCCGGCCGGGCAGTAACCTGGCGCAGATGGTGGCGCGCTGTGCGGCGTCCTTTTCCGGGCCGGTGACAGTCTTTGACCTGAACGATTTAAAGATGAGTTCCAGTTGTCTGGGCTGCCTGCGCTGTGGCATCGCCAACCACTGCGCTTTTGAAGGCAAAGACGATTTCATCGATTTTTATCGCAGCCAGGTGATGACGGCGGATATCCTGGTCTACGCCGGTGAGATCGCCGATCGTTACCTGTCCTGGCGGTGGAAGGCATTTTTCGATCGCTCGTTCTTCAATACCCACACGCCCACTTTGCGAGGCAAACAGGTGGCCTATGTCCTTTCCGGGCCGTTGAGCCAGGTCTCCAATTTGCGCCAGATTTTGCAAGGATACGGCGAGGTTCAGATGGGCAACGTGGTTGGTTTTGCCAGCGACGAATACGGTCAGCCGGCGGACATCGATGCTGTATTGGATGAGCTGATGGCCCGGGCGCTGGACTATGCCCGCAGCGGTTATATCCGTCCGGCCACTTTCCTGGGTGTGGGTGGGCTGAAGATCTTCCGCGACGACGTCTGGGGCCGCCTGCGTACGGTTTTCCAGGCCGACCACCGCGCCTACACCCGCCTGGGTGTCTACGACACCTTCCCGCAGCGGGACATCCGTTCCGGGTTGATGAACGCCGTCGCCATCCCGTTGTTGAAGATTCCGCCGCTGCGGCGCGGCTTTCAGCGTGAGATGACCCGCCAGATGATCCAGCCGCTCAAGCGGGTGGTGGAGCAGGCCGGCCAGAAGGAGTAAAAAGGCCGCCGGGCGCCCCCGGCCGGGATCGATGCTATAATCGAGGTCAGGTTTTTGCATCGATCCTGGTCTGGGAGGACGCTCTATGGGGCTTTCGTCGCGCAATCGCACCGTTCGTCGTACAATCCTTGTTTTGTGGCTTTTGTTGGTGTGTATCTTGCTGCCGGCCTGCGGCGGTGCGGCCACGCCGCAGACGGACATGACCGCCACGCCGGCGGCCATGGCAGTGGTCAGCGCTTCGCCCCAGGCGACGCTCACCCCGACCGTGACGGCGACGCCCACCCTGCAGCCGACCCTGGCGCTGCCGGTGCAGCCGGGCACGCCGGCGCCGACCCCCGCCGGCGTTTTCCAACCCGGCAAGGACGCCTACCCGGCGCAGCTGGCGCGCTGGGGCAAGGGGGTGCTGTATCATGCGCTTCTCTCGCCGGACGGCGCCACGCTGGCGCTGGCCACCCCGACCGGTATCTACCTGCACGACGCCGCCAGCCTGGCCGATAAGGGCCGCCTGGATGCCGGCGAGCGGCCGGCGGTGCGCCTGCTGTTTTCACCCGACGGCGACTGGCTGGCAGCCGCTGACGATTATCATCAGATTCACCTGTATTCGTTCAGCGAACAGCGCTGGCTGACCACCCTGCCGGGGGAGCGTTACGGCGGTGACCGGAGCGCCTCTGCCTTTTTTGACTTTGCCCCGGACGGTAAGAGCCTGGCGATGGCCGGCACCAATCAACTGACCGTCTACAGCCTGCCGGATGGCAAACAGACCTGGCAGGTGCAGGTGAACGGGGCGCAAAGCAGCAGCAGTCTGCATTACACGCCCGATGGTCAGCGCCTGCTGCTGCTCAGCCGTGAGGAGGTCGTCTTTTTTAACACTCAGGATGGCACGGAGACCGGGCGGCAGACAGTGAAATATATTGACGGCCACGCTCTCTCGCCGGATGGTAAGGTGTTGGTTGTCATGCGCTCGTTTTTCGCACCCAGCAGCATGAAGCGTGAGGCTGAGACGTTGTTGTTTGACACCAGCAGCGGGATGGTGACGAAGCACATCGTCTTCGCCCATTTCCAGACGGCGTTTTCTAGCGGGGATAACTATGCCTTGAGCGCGGCGATCAGCCCGGATTCCAGGACGTTGGCGCTGGCCTACAGCGACGCTCCGGTGTGTCTGTGGGACCTGGAGAAGAACAACGTTTTGCAGTGCCTGGCGTATGCCAGGAACAACGAGTACGACCGGGGCGTATCGTTCAGTCGCGACGGGCGCTGGCTGTACAGCTACAGCGCCAGCACATTTGCGCGTTGGGACTGCGCCACCTGGAACCAGGTAGAACGCTTTGGGAGTGACGAGGTGAAGCAAGTGTTGTACCCGGCGGATGCCGAACTGGTGTTAACCCTACAGCATTCGCCCTCGACCGAGGGCGCAGTGGGCCGGATTGTGTTGTGGAACCTGAAGCCCAAAGCGCTGCTCAGCTTTGACGCCGGCGGTGCGTTGCGCGATCTGGATTACACCCCGGACGGCAAACTGCTGGTCACGGCCGGCGATCAGGGCGTGAGCCTGTGGCAGGCCGCCGACGGCCAGGCGGTGAAGACACTGCCCGGCGAGGCGCTGGCGATGCGTATCTCTCCGAGTGGCAAACTGCTGGCGGTGGCGCAGGCCGATAACAGCATCCAGTTGTACGGCCTGCCGGACGGCGAGGCGCAGCGCAAATTGAGCGGCCACCAGGGGCGCATTACCGCCCTGTTCTTTATGCCCGATGACCAGATATTGGTATCGACTTCGGCCGAACAGACCCTGTTGTGGAACCTGAACGATGGCACCTCCCTGCCGGCCTTGCAGGATGCGGCCGATGTGCTGCTGGCGCTGCCGAGCAGCACGGGTGTTTTTACCCTGACGCGCACGCTCGACATGGTGATCTGGGACGGCGCCAGCGGTGAGCGCCTGAACGCAAGTGCGCGCCTGAAAGGCAAGCGCAAGGACGTACTGGCAACCGCTTTCTGGCGCGGCAACCTGTACGTGCTCAGCGCCGACAGCCTGAGCGAGGCGAATTCGCAGTACGGTTCGTTGGGCTGGACGCTGCCGTTACAGCCGGGCAAAGCGCCGCGGGTGCGGGTCAACCGCAGCGGGGACACCCTGGCGGTGAGCGTCGCCGGCGGCATTCAGTTCTTTGACCTGTATGCCCGCACGTTGGGCAAGATGGAAGGCGAGGCGGACGCTTTTGCCTTTGCCCCGCAGCAGAACCACCTGGCGGTGGCCAGTGGCAGTCGGGTGAGTGTGTGGCCGGCGAACGGCAAGTCATCTGAGGTGCTCGGCGGTTTCGGCGGTCGGGATTACAACCACTTCCTGGCCTATCTGCCGCACAGCGGCAGCGGTTTTACCAAAGCGCTGGGCGCAGACCGCGGCCCGGTGTTAATGCTGGCATACAGCAAGTATATGGAATGGTTCGACCCGCAGGACGGGGTCAAGCTGGCCGACGCCGAGCTGGATGCCGAATGCATGACAGTCTCGGGGGATGGTAAATTGTTCGCCGTGCTGCGGCGCGACAAAGAGTACCAGCCGGTGCTGGTCATGGGCGATGCCGCCAGCGACCGCGGCCAGACGGCGAAACCAGGCAATAAAGAACTGCACACCTGCCAGTCGTTGTCGCTCAGCGCCAACGGCCGCCTGGCGGCGATGTTGTACGGCAACGAAACGGCCGAGGTCGAGATTTGGGACGTGGCGGCGGCGAGTTCTTTGGGAAGCATTCCGGTGCCGAAAGCGACATACCGGGCGGTGATCACGCCTGATGGCAATACGCTGGTCTATCATTATCAGGATGGCAAGAGTTTCGATATGATGCTGGCGGTCGTGGACATCCAGGATCCGCGCCAGGCAAAGCCGGTGAAAACGTTGAATCTCAAGGAAGCATTTCAGCGCTGGTCGCGCTTGGAGAGTATGGCGTTCTCGCCGGACGGCGCCTGGCTGGTGACCGGGACGACCGAGGGTTCAATTCTGTTGTGGCGTACGGCTGACTGGCAGATCGACACTGAACTGTGGGGGCACTTCGATGCGGTGGACAGCCTGGCGTTTACGCCGGACGGCCAGACGTTGTTCTCGGCCAGCCGCGACGGTACGCTGCGGGTGTGGGGCACCAGCGCCCGGCCGGAAGCCTTCCCCACGCCCACGCCCACACCGGCGCCTGTGCCAGAGATCACTCAGGCGCCGCTGGCCCGGCCGCTGAAAGTGGTGGATCCCGCCGGGCTGGCGCAGTTGGACGCCGCCAACCTGAAACAGCTGGCCGAGTTGAATCGCTGGCAGGTGGGGAAACCTACCGGGAGCGGCGGATGCAGCGGCTGTGCGTTTTATCTGTGGCCGATGCCGGCTGCCGGCAGTCAGCCATCGGTTGGGTTGGGCGTTCAGATCGGCGACAATGAACGGCTGTATCTATTAAAGCCGTTTTCCGATGAGGCGGCACAGCGCTCGCAGTTGCCCGCCCCCGATTGGGGGGCCATCTCGCCGGACGGGAACACCCTGGCGGGCGCTTCACTGGATTCGCCGGTGATTCGCCTGTATGGGGCAGATGGACAACTGCTGCGCCAGCTACAGGGGCACAGCGTGAAGAGTGGATTGGGGGTGGCCTTTACGCCGGACGGGCGTTATCTGGTCTCGGCTGCCACCAACCCCAAGGCCGACACGAGCAGCGAATTGATCGTGTGGGATCTACAGAAAAACGGCGAACGCAGGGCGACGGCAAAGGTGGAGACGGGGCGTGTGCGCGCCCTGGTCTTGCAGAGCGAGGCCAACGGCGAGTACGTTTTGCTGGTTGGCCTGGTCCGGGTGAATCAGGGGCTGGCGCTACAACGCTTCCGCCTCACGGCGGACGGGGCATTACAGCCGCTCGACCGGGTGGGCAACTTTACCGCGCCAGGGGTGACGGCGCTGGCGCTCTCGCCGGACGGCAAACACCTGGCGGTGGCGCTGGTGGGCGGCGCCTGGCGCATCGTCGATGCCGTTACGCTGGAAGACGAGGTGTTGATCCCGGCCGAAACCATGCCGGTGGAGGGCAAACCGCCGGCGCAGGTCACCATCCTGGGGCTTGCCTTTTTGCCGGACGGCAAGGGGTTAATGGTCGCTTATTTTGATGGCAGCGTACGCCTGTGGGGTGTGGCGGCGCCCTGATGTCCTATTGCGCTTCGACCGCGGCCAGCAGCGCCTGAAAGCCGGGCGCTGCGCCGGCCGGTTCGAGCCGGTAGGCGCCCAGGGCGGCCGGGACGAGTGCGGTTTCAAAGCGGCCGAGTTCGAGCGCTGCGCCGCAGGCAGGCAGAATGCGGGCGCGCCCGTCCAGCACGGTCAGGGCGTGGAAACTCTCACCGGCGGTGTCCAGCGCGATGGGGGTGTGCCGGGCGCTCAGCCGGCGCAGGGTGAAATATTCACAGGCGGTCAGGGGGTGCTGGACGCCGTCGCCGTCCGGCGGGGGCGGGATGAGCCGGCCGGCCAGTTCGGGTTTGATCACCGCCAACGATTTTTCGATGTGCAGCGGGCGCTGCGGGCTGGCGGGACGCTCCCAGTCCCAGACGCGGTAGGTCCAGTCTGAAGTTTCCTGCACCTCGTAGACCAGCAGCCCGGGGCCGAGGGCGTGCACCATGCCGGCGCGGATGAGGATACTGTCGCCGGCCTGCACCGGAAAGGAAAGCATGTGTTGCAGCAGGCTGCCGTCGCGCACGGCCTGGCGAAATTGCTCATCAGACAGGCCGGGTTTGAGCCCACACAGCAGCGCCGCTCCAGGGGCGGCCTCGATCACGTGCCAGGCCTCGGTCTTGCCAAACTGGCCGGGGCCCTCGAGGGCGCGGGCCTGTTCGTCGTCGGGGTGCACCTGAAGCGAAAGCCAGGCGGCGCAATCCAACAGCTTGATCAACAGCGGAAAGCGTGTGCCGCGCATCTGTACCACACGCCGCCCGAGCAGGGCTTCGCCCAGGCTGGCGGCGGCCTGCGCCAGCGTTTGCCCGGCGAGCGGGCCGTTCTGGATGCGATTTTCTTCGTAAATGACCCACGCTTCGGCGGTGGGCACAATTTCGGGGCGCAGGCGCTTGCCGCCCCACACGTACTGGCGATACTGGGGTTGGAGGAATAAGGGGGTGTTGCAGGGCGTGGAAGAGGTCATGATCTGTCTTTCGGGTTCAGGATAAATACGGCACCGTTTCGGGCCCTTGCGGCAGGACGCAGATGCGCGCCTGCGGGCCGTACTCGTCGCGCAGGGCGGCGACGGTGGCTTCAATCGAGTCGCAGGCCTGCAGCCCGGCCTGAGCCAGGGTTGCGGCGTCGAGCGTGGCGCTCTTGACGTACACGCGCGCCTTGAGCTGGATCTGGGCCAGGATTTGCGCCTGCCACATGTCCTGGCGGCGGGTATCTTCGGCCGCCAGCCGGGCCAACAGTTTTTCCGGCCCGCCGCTGGTGCGCAGGATGTCCATGAAGTCGCCGTGGTTGGGGACGCCGTCGCTGCATTCGGCGGCGCACAGGATGGCCCCGCCCGGTCGCACGACCTGGGCGGCGGCGGACATGCCCTTGACCGCCTGGTACAGGTTTTGGTCGAGCGGGTAGCCGGCGTTGGTGGTGACGACGATGTCGAAGGGAGTGGGCGCCGGACGCATGGCGGCGGCGCGCACGAATTCGATGCCCTGCTGGTAGGCGGCCAGCAGCTCGCCGGCAAACACGCCGGTGATGTGATGCTGGCTGTTGAGCGCCACGTTGAGCAGGAAGTCGGGGCGGCTCATCTGCGCCGCTTCCAGCGCTTCTTCCCACAGCGGGTTGCCGCGGGTATGGCCCCAGGTGGCTTTGGGGTGACTGAGCATGCCGTAGCTGTGGTTGCCCAGGATGGCGGGCTGGTCGGCGATGCCGGGCAGGACGGCCTTGGGCCCGCCCGAGAAACCGGCGAAGAAGTGCGGTTCGATGAAGCCGGTGAGGATTTTTTTGTCGGCTTGCAGGTAGTCGGCGTTGACCCACACCTCGCGCCCGTAGGAGGTGGTACCCAGGCGGGCGAGGGCGGCGCGGTCGAAGGCGTTGTGCTGCACCAGGCGCAGCCCGGCGAGCAGTTCGTCGCCGAGCATTTCGCTCAGTTCGGCCGGGGTGTTGGGGCGGTGGGTGCCCAGACCGTTGACCAGCACGAAGTTGCGGCGCGGCACGTGGGGCAGGGCGGTCAGGATGGCGGTGATCATCGCCCGGCGCGGCTGTGGGCGGGTGCCGTCGCTGAAAACGATGGCGACCTGGTCGGTGGAGCGCACCAGGTCGGCGAGCGGCGGCGCGCCCAGCGGCGCCGCCAGGGCAGCCTGCAGGGCGGCGGCCTCGTCGGGCAGAGCGGGCTGGAAGGTGGGGGCCAGCACGGTCAGATTTTCTTCGGGGAGATCGATCGCCAGGCCCTGGCGACCGTAAGCGAGTTGGATGTGCATGTGTTTTCTCCTTGCCGGCGAGCGGCGTTCAGGCGAACAGGCTCTTGAAATCCTGGGTGGCTTCCAGCAGACCGGCAGCGATGCCGCGGTCGCGGATGGAGTGGCCGCCGTCGGGGACGATGTACAGGCCGGCGTGCGGCATGGCCTGTTTGAGCTCCCAGGCCGAGCGGATGGGACAGACCATATCATAGCGGCCCTGGACGATGCGGGTGGGGATGCCGTCCAGCGCCGGCGCCCTGTCCAGCAGGTAGTTGTCATATTCCAGGAAAGAATGATGGACGAAGTAATGCGCCTCGATGCGCGCCAGCGCCAGCAGCTTGCGCGGCTCTTGCAGTTTTTCTTCGACGGCGGCCAGGTCGAGGTCGTGGCGGCCGATGTAGGCCTCCCAGCGGCACCAGTGATAGGCGGCCTGCTGTTGCAGGGCCCGGTCGGCGGCGGTCAGGCGGCGGTAATAAGCTGCCAGCAAGTCGTGGCGCTCGCCGGTGGGGATGTAGCCGGCGAAATCCTCCCATCCGTCGGGGAAGACGTGCGACGCCCCCTGGCGGTAGAGCCAGTCGATTTCGGACTGGCGGCAGAGGAAGACGCCGCGCAGGATGAGACCCACGACACGCTGGGGATGGGCGATAGCGTAGGCCAGCGCCAGGGTGCTGCCCCAACTGCCGCCGAACACCAGCCAGCGCGGCACATTGAGGTGAATGCGCAGCCGTTCGATGTCGGCCACCAGATCGGGAGTGGTGTTGTGTTCCAGCCCGGCGTAGGGCCGCGAGCGGCCGGCGCCGCGCTGATCGAAGAGGATGATGCGATAAAAGGCGGGGTCAAAAAAGCGGCGTGAGAGCGGCGATACCCCGCCGCCCGGCCCGCCGTGCAGATAGAGCACCGGCCAGCCGCCGGGACTGCCGGCTTCTTCATAATACAGGCTGTGTTCCTCCGAGACGGGCAAGAATCCGCTTTGATATGGCTCGATTTCGGGAAAAGGGGTGGCGTCCATGAGGCGTTCCTGATAGCTGATAGGCTGATTATAAACGAAGCGGTAGGGCAAAGTAAAAGGTTGCGCCCTGATCTGGCGCGCCTTCGGCCCAGACACGACCGCCGTGGCGGTGGATGATGCGTTGCACGATGGCCAGGCCGGCGCCGGTACCCTCGTATTCTTCGCTGCTGTGCAGCCGCTGGAACACGCCAAAGAGTTTGTGGGCGTAATTCATGTCAAAGCCGGCGCCGTTGTCGCGCACAAGGTAGATTTGTTCGGCGGCGGTCAGTTGATAATCGACCTCGATGCGCGGGTTGGCCCGGCGGGCGGAGAACTTCACCGCGTTGGCGATCAGGTTGCTCCACACCTGGTGGATCAGGCGCGGGTCGCCCTGCGCCGGCGGCAGGTGTGTCACCGAGAAGGCGACGTGCTGACGTTCTTCGGGGGTGGTCAGTTCCTCAAATACTGTCTGCACCAGCGTTTGCATGTCGATGCCGGTGCGGGCCATTTCCATCCGGCCAACGCGCGAGAAGGCCAGCAGGTCTTCGATCAGATGTCCCATGCGCCGGGTATTTTCGCGGATGGTGTGCCCGAAGCGCTGGCCTTCGGCATCCAACTGTTGGCTGTGTTCTTCGAGCAGCAGGCGGGTATACCCGTCGATGATGCGCAGCGGGGCGCGCAGGTCGTGCGAGATCGAATAACTGAAGGCTTCGAGTTCCTGGTTTGCGGCTTCCAGTTTGGTGGTGTGCGCCTGTAACACGTGGTTGAGCTGTTCGATCTCGTCCTCGTGCTGGAGCCGCTCGGTGATGTCGTTCAGGGTGAGCAGGAGGTGGGGCTGGCCGCCGGAGGTAAAGGCGGTGAAGCGGCAGTTGATCCAGACTTCCTTACCAAAGCTGGTAACGATGTGTACGTCGGTTTGCTGCATCTGCCCGGTGCTCAGGGCTACCAGGGCATATTCGTATAGTTTGCTTTTTTTCCAGGAAGGGATGTGGTGAAAGTTTTGGGCCAGCACCTGTTCTTGGGTGGCGCCAATGATCGCCGCGGCGGTTTCGTTGGTCATGACGCACTGGCCGGTCTCGTCATAAACGACGATGCCGGAAGCGGTGTTGGCAAGGATTAACTGTACAAACTGCATGTTTTCGTTCAGGCTGCGAGTACGTTCGGCGATGCGCTGTTCCAGTTTGGCGTTGAGGGTGCGCATGGCTTCTTCCATCTGCCTGCGCTCGGTGACGTCTTGCGCCGTTACCAGAGCGGCGTCCTTGCCGTCGAATTTGAGGGTGTGCGAATGGATATCGACGTCGATGATCTGCCCGTCTTTGAGGACGTGGCGCCAGCTGCTGGTGTGTTGGATATCCGGGCGTTGTTGGGCGAGATCTTCTTGCAGGCGATGCAAATCTTCGGCCGGGCGGATGTCGGCGATGGTCATACGCAGGAACTCTGCGCGGCTGTAACCGTATTTCCTGACGGCCGCCTCGTTGACGGCCAGGAAGGCCAGGGTTGCCAGGTCGTACACCCACATGGGGTGCGGGTTGTTTTCAAAAAGGAAACGGTAGCGTTCTTCGCTTTTGCGCAGCGCCTCTTCGACCTTTTTGCGCTGGCGCAGGTCACGTACGATGCCCAGGAAACAGCCGCCCGGCAGCAGCGAACTGCTGATTTCGACCGGCAGCCGTTCGCCATTTTTGCAGCGCAGGAAACGTTCGCTGGTGATGGCCTGGCCGGCGCTCACCTCGGTAAGATGCAGCGGCTGGACGGCCTGATCCTCCGGCGCGATCAGATCCTGGATGCGCATGGTGAGGATTTCAGCGCGGCTGTAGCCAAGCATTTCGCAGCCGCGCGGGTTGACCTCGATGTAACGCCCCTGCGGATCGGCGACGAAGATGCCTGTGGCGGCCCGTTCGAACACGGCGCGGCATGTGATCTCCGACACGCGGTCGTCGGCGGAGGAGGATGCAGCGGGAGGGATGTTTTCGTCCGGCATTTTGGTGAACAGGTGCAGGAATGATGCGAATAAGACCGGGCTCACGATCTCTTATCATCATAGCATAAACTCAGG
>CAZHTS010000062.1:0-27078 GCA_964535315.1 uncultured Anaerolineaceae bacterium | reverse complement strand
TTCGGCATGGTGAAGGGATGGTGGGCGGCGTCCCACTTCTGCTCCTCTTCGCTCCACTCGAACATGGGGAAATCCACCACCCAGGCGAAGGCCATCACGCTCTTATCGACCAGGTTCAGACGGTCGCGGAAGTGCAGGCGCAGTTGGCCCAACGTCTTGTTGGCCACGGCGCGCTGATCGGCGACGAACAGGATCAGGTCGCCTTCCTTCGCCCCGCTGCGCTGCCGCAGTGCGTTCACTTCCTCGGGCAGGATGAATTTCTGCGCCGTGCCCTTGACGCCCTCGGTGGTCAACGCCAGCGTGGCCAGCCCCTTCGCCCCCTGTTCTTTGGCAAACGTGGTCAGGTCGTCGACCTCTTTGCGCGTGTACTCGGCGCAGCCGGGCACCACCAGGCACTTGATCACCCCACCGGACTTGAGCGTGTTCTGGAAGACCATAAAGCTGCTGCCGGCGAAAATATCGGAGACGTCATACAGTTCCATGCCAAAGCGCAGATCGGGCTTATCCGAACCAAACCGACTGACGGCCTCGGTGTAGGTGAGGCACGGCCAGGGCGAGGAGAGCAGGCGCTTGTGCGGCGCAACCGCCGGCAGCATGGCGGTAAACAGGTTCTCGACCAGCGCCAGCACGTCGTCGCGGTGGACAAAAGACATCTCCAGGTCAAGCTGGGTAAACTCGGGCTGCCGGTCGCCGCGCAGGTCTTCGTCGCGGAAACAGCGCGCAATCTGGAAATAGCGCTCGATGCCCGCCACCTGCAAGAGCTGCTTGAGCTGCTGCGGCGACTGGGGCAGGGCGTAGAAACAACCCGGGTGCACGCGCGAAGGCACCAGATAATCGCGCGCCCCCTCCGGCGTGGTCTTGAACAACATCGGCGTCTCGACCTCGATAAAACCCTGGGCGTCGAGGTAATCGCGCATGAACTTGATCACCTTATGCCGCAGCAGCAGGTTGCGCTGCATCCGCTCGCGGCGCAGGTCGAGATAGCGGTACTTCAGGCGCACGTTTTCGTCGGTGTCCTCGTCCTTATTGATCAGGAAGGGCAGCGGCCGGGCCGGGTTGAGCGCCTCACACTGGGTCACGTCGATTTCGATCTGGCCGGTGGGCAGGTTGGGGTTCTCGGCCCCTTCCGGGCGCCGTCGTACCTGCCCGGTGACCTGCAATACCCACTCCATGCGCGCATCCTGCAAAAGCTGGGCCGCCGCGGGATAGCGGGCCGGGTTCGCCACCACCTGGACGATGCCAGAACGGTCGCGCAAATCGATAAAGGTCACGCCGCCGTGATCGCGTTGGCGGTGCACCCAGCCGGCCAGCGTAACCGTCTGACCGGTGTGCTCTGAACGTAAATCACCACAGTTGTGGGTCTTATACATGGGAACCTCTCTCAAACGGATAAATGCGAGAGGTATTTTAACACACGAATATCCTTAAACATAGGTTGGAACCTCTGTCTCCACAAATACAGCCCACCCTTCTGCCGCCAGCCTTGCCTCCCCCCGTTCCGAATCCTGCCAATCCCTGTTAATTTCGCACGCCCCTGCCAGCAACACATTCCAGGGAGGAACCATCGCCTGCGCAAAGACGGCGCGCGGGCGCCCATTTCGAAACGCCCCAATACCCTCAGTGCGTATTACTGCACCACACCAGGCGGTTCTCGCTGAACGTCGCCGTCAGGCGGTTCGTATCCAGCAAATAGGCCAGATACGAACGCAGCGTGCTGCCCACCAGCACGTACTGGTTCCAATCCAGCGCCAGACCGTAGGCGTCAAAAAGGCCCTTCAGGATTTCCTCGCTCGTGACCGGCTGCGCACAGAGCGCCACAATGCGCTCGACGATCTCCAGCACCTTGCTGCGGTTGGCCGCCGCCAGCGGACGAATGTCTTCACACGCCGCGGCGTGCGCCGGGACGAACCACCTGCCCTCCAGTTGCTCCACCCTGTCCAGGGTTTCGAGATAGGCCGCCACGTCGTAAATAAACGACACGTGATACTTATTGAGGACAGTCTCACCCATCACACAGTCCGCCAGAAACCACACCGCATCCTCCGTCCTGACGCCGAACATGCCAAAGTAATGGCCCGCCAGCGGGAGGATTTGCAGCCCCGGCGGCAGGTCAAGCGCTTCGAGATCCTGCGTCTGCGAGGGCTGCGCCATGAGGAATTTGTTGCGCAGCGCCTTGCACGGATACCCGCCGTAAAGAAAAGCGGGCTCCAGGACGGGGAAACGGTTGAAACAGGCTTCGATCCCGCTGGCGTAGGCCGGCGCCCCCAGGCGCTGCTGCAGGGCGGCGTTGCCCCCCACGTGGTCGGCGTTGGAATGCGTATTGAGGATGAAGCGCAGCGTCCAGCCCCTTTCGGCCAGGATATTCTGCACCTTCTTCGCCGCGTCCTTATCGTTGCCGCTGTCGATCAGGCACACTTCCCGCTCGTCGAGCCGGTACACCCCCATTTTGGCCGGCGACTCGATGGAATACGTTTTCTCTCCAAGCTGGACGAGTTCATACATACGTCACCTTCTTCGATGTAAATTCCCATGCGTGAGATCGTACGCCCCGGCGCCGGTAGATTACGAAAGTCCCAACACCGGGTGCGGCTGATAGACCTCTTCCAGGCGCCGGATTTCCTCCGGGCTGAGCCGCACGGAAAGGGCCGCGGCGGCGTCATCCAGGTGGTGCGGTTTGGTTGCGCCGATAATGGGCGCGCTCACCACCGGTTTGGAGAACATCCACGCCAAAGCCACCTGGGCCATGGGCAGCCCGCGCTCCTCGGCCACATCGCTCACCCGCTGCATCACCGACAGGTCTTCGTCCGAATACAGCCGTTTACCAAAGGCGTCAGTCTGGGCGCGCAGCGTCTCGCTCTGCTCTTTCGACGGTTTACGAGCCAACCTCCCCCGGGCCAGCGGCGACCAGGGGATCACGCCAATCCCCTGATCCTGGCAGAGCGGCAACATTTCGCGCTCCTCTTCCCGGTATGCCAGGTTGTAATACGGCTGCATGCAAGCAAAACGCGTCCAGCCGTGCAGGTCGGCGGTGTAGAGCGCCTTGGCAAACTGCCAGGCGTACATCGAAGACGCGCCGATATAGCGCGCCTTACCCGCCCGCACCACGTCATGCAGGGCTTCCAGGGTTTCTTCAATCGGGGTTTCGTAGTCCCAGCGGTGAATCTGGTACAGGTCGACGTAATCCGTTCCCAGGCGTTTGAGGCTGGCGTCAATCGCACTGAGGATGTGTTTTCGAGAGAGGCCGCAGTCGTTGGGCCCCGGCCCCATGTTAAAATACACCTTGGTGGCAATCACCACCTCATCCCGGCTGGCAAAATCACGAAGCGCCCGGCCGACCACGATCTCACTCTGCCCGTTCGAGTAAAAGTCAGCCGTATCAAAGAAATTGATCCCCAAGTCCAGGGCCTGGCGGATAAAAGGCCGGCTTTGCTCTTCTTCCAGCGCCCACTGCCAGCGCTCAGTCGGCCCGCCGTAGCTCATACAGCCCAGGCAAATGCGCGACACTTTCAAACCGGTCGACCCCAATCGCACGTATTCCATGGCTTCCTCCTATCAGATCATTCTCCGGAGATGTCTTTTTAGAATCTTACCACAGCTTCGCCCGCTGCGATTTCGGCTGGTTGCCGTTCACATCGCGGATGCCGTATTGCTCGCCGACCTCAGCCGTAATCAGAATCTCGCCGCTCCTGTTCAGGATGGTCTCATCCAGCGCCAGGGCGGCGATACACCGGCCGACAAACTGCGGCGTTTCAAATTCATTCAGGTCGATGGCCGGGTTGGCTCTGGCATACGCCAGCATCCCCTCGGTGCTGACCTGACCGGGGTAAAGCGAAACAACCGCCACGCCATGCGGCTTCAACTCCAGCGCCGTGTCGGCGGACAGGCGGTCGATGGCCGCCTTATTGACGCCGTAAGCCACGTTGTTGAAATAACGCCGCCCACCGTAATAAGAGATATTGACGATCAGGCCGCTTTTTTGCCCGACCATTAGTTGAGCCGCCAGCCGGCTGGCGTAATAATCCGAGCGCAAACCCACCGTGAAGTTGTCGTCCCAAAGGGACACCGGCTGTTCCCAGAATGGCGTGTTGAAAAAATAGCCCTGCGTTGCGTGCCAGCTGCCGCCCCAGGCATTATTCACCAGCACATCCAACCGGCCCTGTTCCGCCACAATCCTTTGAAACAGAGCGTCTACCTCACTATCCTTGGCGTGATCGCATGGATGCGCAATGCCCGTTCCGCCCAACTGGTTGACTTCCGCCGCCGTTTGCCAGATACCCGTCTCTTTGAGAAAGTCCGGCAGGCCCTCACCCGTTTCCGTTCGCCCGCTAAGATAAACAATGGCGCCCGCCTCCCCCAGCCCCTTCGCAATCCCCCTGCCTACCCCGCGGCTTGCCCCCGTCACCAGCACGACCTTATCTTTTAACGTCTCCATCCTGTCGCTCCTAAAAAAATTGACTGAGTTTTACTCAGCCAATCTTATCCAACCCGCTTTTCTCGCGCATGATGTTTTTTGCTCACTTAATCGCGCCGGATGGGAACCAGTATCTGCACCTCCCGGGTTTCGGGATAATCGGCCCTAAAGATATTCAGCATGCCAATTCCGTTCATCGCGAGTTCAATCTCTTTCACAATCACCCAGTGGTAGAGATCATCGCTGAAATTGAGCCGGATGTCGAACATATCGCCCGTATACACAAACTGCGCGTACCACCCCGCCGGAACCGTCCGGGGGGATAGATCACACCTATCCACCGTTGCAACGGCCTCCATCCCGTAAAAAACATGGTAGTTGCCGTCCTCTTCGTCCCCCAGGCAGTTCACCAGGGCATAAAAAGGTTCCGGGGCAAACCGGCCGCAGGCCAGCGCGTTGCGATAAAACGCATCGCTCGCCGACTGGAGCGTCTTCTCAAAACCAGGGTGGAGCACGTTGACCGCCACCTGCGCTCCCTCCAGTCTGATTTCGTCCAGCCGGATTTCGCTGCCCTTCAGGGCCAGGTGGCCCTGGCAGCTGACGATGTCGCGCTCGACGATCACCGCTTTCTCCACCACGTCCAGTTGCGGGCGATCTTTCCGGTAGCGGTCGGGAGAAATGCCGAACTGCTTTTTGAACGCCCGGCTGAACACCTCGGGGGAGTGAAAACCGAGATCATAGGCAATCGCGATGACCGGCTCGCCCCCGCGCCCCAATCGCTCCGTCGCCAGCGACAGCTTGCGCCCTAAAATGTACTGTTTGAGCGTCCTGCCCGAAACGGTGCGGAAGATACGGTTGAAATGAAACGCAGAAAAACCGAATTCCCGGGCAATTTCTTCCAGCGGCAGGGGGCGATGAAGGTTTGCCTCGACAAAATCAACGACGTTGCCGGTCAGGCCGACATAGAAGTTCATGCGGACGCAGAAAACTTGAGCACATTCCAGCTCAAGGCTGACAGATGGAACGTGAAACGCCCGTTCTCCGCCCGGCAATCCCGGCGAACCACAGGGGCAACGGCGTCCGGGTTTTCTTCGCTGTTGACCGCCTTGACGTTGTCGTGATGCAGTTCGCTATGCTCTTCAAAGCGCAAATTTTGAAACGCCCGCAAATCACAGCTCAGGTCGACGTCGCTGTCGACGCTGCGGTTCAACACAAAAATATTCAGCGCACCGTCGTCGCCCAGCACGGCAGCCGCATCGATCAACGGCACGTCATCATAGTCCGTAGCGCTGTAAACCGGAGCGTGAACGATGGGCTGGAGGGCAGTCCCGCGCCCATGTTTCGAAACGTGCAAAAAAGGCCAGTAGGTCGTCTGCGCCCAACACCCGCGTTCACTGGTCATGATCGGCGCAATCACGTTGACCAGTTGCGCCAGGCAGGCGATTTTCACGCGCTCCGCATTGCGCAGCAGCGTGATCAGCATGCCGCCGACCAACAGCGCATCCTCGAAATTGTACACATCTTCCAAAAGGGGAAGCGCCCGCCCCCAGCGGTTACCGGCAAGGATTTGCTTATCCTGTTCGTTTGAATGGTACCAGACGTTCCATTCGTCAAAAGACAGGTTCAACTTTTTCTTGCTGTGCTTTTTCCCGCCAACTGCGTCACAAAGCGATGCCACCGTCTTGATAAACGCATCCATGTCCATGCTTTTGGCCAGAAAATTCTTCAGGTCATCCGTATGGTTGGTATAGTAGCGATGCAAAGACACGTAATCGACGTTCTCGTAGCAGGCGTCGAGCATTTCCAGTTCCCACGCCCCGAAAGATGGCATATCGTACGCCGACGAACCGCACGCCACCAGTTCAATGCTCGGGTCAACCCATTTCATCACCTTGGCGGTTTCATTGGCGCAGCGACCATATTCATAAGCCGTCTTCTGCCCGATCTGCCACGGGCCGTCCATTTCGTTGCCCAGGCACCACAGTTTGATCCCAAACGGCTCCCCGGCCCCGTTTTGCCGGCGTAAATCGCTCCAATAGCTCCCACCGGGATGATTGGCGTACTCCACCACATTACGCGCCGCTTCCAGGTCACGCGTCCCCAGGTTGACGGCGTACATCACCTTGCCGCCCACCTTTTGCGACCAATCACAGAACTCGTGCAGGCCGAACTCGTTGGTTTCGGTAGTAAACCAGGCCAGGTCAAGACGCCGGGGGCGCTGCTGGCGCGGGCCAACCGAGTCTTCCCAGTTGAAGCCCGAGACAAAGTTCCCGCCCGGGTATCGCACAACAGACACCCCCAATTTGCGGATCAGTTCCATCACGTCCAGGCGCAACCCATTTTCGTCCGACTTCGGGTTCCCCGGGTCGTAAATTCCGCCATACACCGCCCGCCCCAGGTGCTCGATGAAAGAGCCAAATAATCTTTCATCCACCCTGGAGATGACAAAATCTTTATCGAGTATTAAATCGGCCTGTTTCGTCGCGGCAAAGTCATGGTTACTCATCACAGATCATCCTTTAACACTTCCGGTGGTCATACCCTCAATAAAGAACTTTTGTGCGCTGAAGAATAAAATCATGATCGGGATCACCGATAAAACCGACCCCGCAATCAACAGTTGATAATTGTTTCCGTAAGGGCTCATCAAACTGTTCAAGCCGATTGGCAGGGTGTATTTTGCGCCATCTTTTAAAACCAGCAGGGGCCAGAGGTAATTATTCCACGAAGACATGCCGATAAAAATAGCCATCGCCGCCAGCGCCGGCTTCATAATCGGCAGGATCAGCCGCAAGAAAATGCCATACTCGCTGCACCCATCGATGCGCCCCGAATCGATGATGTCTTTGGGAATCCCTTTCAAGAATTGGGCGAAGAAAAAGATCGCAATCGGGTTTGCCAGATAGGGGAGGATGATGCCCATGTAACTGTCGGTTAATTTTAACGCAATAATTTCACGATACAAGGGCAGCATCAGGATTTCAAACGGGATCATCATGACGATGAGCACGCAAATGAACAACACCGTTTTCCCCTTGAAATCATAAACCGCAAACCCATACCCTACCCAGGCGCTGACAAACAACGTCAACGTCGTCTGAAGCAGGGTTAATAACAGGCTGTTTTTAAACCATTGAAAATACTCGTGCTCGCCGCTAAACACATAACGATAGTTGTCAAGCGTCAGGCTTTCAACATCAAAATTCAGGTTGAAACCGTTTCGAATCACCAGGCTGCTGTCCTTAAAAGAAGTCAGCAGGATCGACACAAAGGGGGTCAGGATAATAACGCCCAGAATCGTAAAGAAAACCACCAGCAAGAGGGTCGTAATGCGGCGCTGTCCGGGTTTGCGGGCGGAAATGTTTGTCGCTGTCATGTTATCTGTTCTCCTTGCTAATGACACCGGTAAGCCGCAGCTGGATCAGGTTGATCACGAGGACGACCACCAACAATGAAAGCCCGGCGGCGGAGGCAAAACCCAATTCACCCTGGCTGATGCCTTTTTGATAGATAAAGCCGACCAGGGTTAAACCAATATTCAACGGCGAAGACTTCCCGGCCCACAACATCTGACTCTCGACAAACATGGAAAGGCCGCCATAAATGCTGATGGTCAACACATAGATGATGGTGGGCATTAACAAGGGGACGGTCACGTACCTGAATTTCTGCCAGGCATTTGCGCCGTCGATCTCGCATACTTCAAACAACTCAACCGGAATGTTATTCAACCCCGACAGGAAATAAATGACGTTGATCCCCATCCAACGCCAGGTCGCCAGGGTTACCATGACCGTCATGGCGGGCCAGCGCAAACTGAGCCAACGAACCTTTTCTCCCCCAAATAAATGAATGATGACATTGTTTACCAGCGCCTGATCCGTTTCGTTGAACATGAAGCGGAAGGTGAGCCCCGCCACCACCACACTGCACAAAATCGGGAGAAACAGCACCGCCCTGTAAAAACTGCTGCCGCGCATCGCCTTGCTGTCGAGCATACAGGCAAGCAGCACCGGAAACGGGATCAGAATCAGCAGTGTAAACAGGGTATAGAACAGGCTGTTACGAATCGCCACCGGAAAATTTGAACTCGTAAACAGCGCCCGATAGTTTTCAAGCCCGACAAATCGTATTTGATTGATGTTGACGCTTTGAAAACTCATCACAATCGTGCTGCCGATTGAGTACACAAAAAATACCCCGAAAATTAAAATGAACGGTAAGACAAAGATATAAGGGGCGACTTTGGGGGAATTCAAGAAGCGTTTCAATTTTTTCATTTTTTCAATTCTTCCCGCTCAATTATAACTGCGGTAATCCTCTCCATTGCAAGGTTGCAATGGAATGAGGCCCTTGTTAAGGATAAACGCAAGGGCCCCATTCCAACATCTTACCTCGCCGTCATTACTTCGCCTGCGACATCAGTTCTTTTTGCGTTTCTTTCAACACCGTGGCCGGATCGTCGCGGGAGACGTAGATCCGATTCCAGGTCGTTGCGCTCAGGTAGTCGTTGATGATACCCGAGTTCTGCATGGTCTTGGCGGTGAACATCTTGTTCTGAACTTTGGCCAGGACATCGAACGGGTTGGTCACGAAGTAAGAGAGGAACTTATTGCCCGAGTCTTTGGTGACTTCCAGGTTCTTCGACACGAGCTTGTTTACCGGGTCGAAGCCCAGGTCGGTCCACAAAGCCGTGCTGCCGACCTCGCTCAATTTGGCCCAGGTGATGAATTCTGCGGCCAACTCGGCGTGTTTGCTGCCCTTGTAAACGATCGTCCCCGTGCCGCCCAGGCCCACCGACTGATAGGAATTCTCATCGAACACGGGCAGCGGAGCGATGGCAATCTTGCCCGCCAGATTCGGCATTTCGCCGGTGAAGCGGCCCATGTACCACAGCGGGTACATCAGGGCAGCCACGTCGCCGTTCGCCACGGCGGCCTTCCCCTCGGGCGTGTCGGCGTTGCCGGTCGGGATGAAACCAATGATGTCTTCGTCGACCCACTTGCGGATCAACTGCGTGGCCTTGAGCGCCTCAGGAGAATCGAGCTGCGGCATGCCCTTTTCATCGATCAGATCCTTGCCCATCTGGGTCAGGAGCACGGTGAACTCGTACGAGCCGTAGGTCTCGCAGTAGGTCATGTATTTACCGGTTTTTTCCTTGTAGGTGCGCAGCGCCTTCTCAAAATCGCCCCAGGTGACGATGGTGGTGTAGTCGATGCCGGCGGCTTTGAGCAGTTCTGTGTTGTAGTACATCACCGTGGCGCCAATGTGGCTGGGAGCGCCGTATTCCTTGCCGTCCTTGCTGTAGATCTCCAGGCGATTGGTAACCAGGTTCTCTTTGTACGGGGCAACGTAGCTCGTCAGGTCGAGGAATTGGATCTCGCCGTTCATGAAATTGGGCCATTTGCTGATCTCAACGTCGGCGATATCGGGGACGCCTTCCCCTGCCACCATGGCCGTGTAGAGCTTATCGTGCATGGCTGCCCAATCCAGATAGGTGGGCACCAGATTGATCTGGCGATCGGGGTTCTTTTCGTTCCAGGCAACCGCCATCTTTTGATAGAACTTCAGATGGCCTTCGACAAACGACCAGATTTCCAGGTCGGTGGCTTTACTCGCCGGCGCCTGAGTGGCAGGGCTCTCGGTGGGGGCCGCGGCGGCGGGCGCATCGGTCGGCGCCGCAGCGGGGGCCTTGGTGGGCGCCGCAGCCGGCGCGGCGGTCGGCGTAGGTTGCGCACACCCGGCGCACAACCCGAGCACAAAACTCAAGACGAGAAGGATGGATAAAAATCTTGCTGTTTTCATCGTACAAAACTCCTTTTCTTGAACATCGGTGTCTTTCTCTTACTTCTCCGTTAGCCATACACGCATTTCGTTCTCACCACGATTACCCCATTGGCTGTAAGGGATAAACGTGATTTCGCTCGACGCATATACACAGGATTGGGAATCGTACAGGGCTTGCTCTCGATTTTCTTCCAACACAGCGTATCCACAGGTTTTCAGAACGGGCATGTCGTCTTCGAGCCATTCGGCTTTTTCTTCAGTGAAACCGGCGCCCTCAGGCAAGCGCAGTTTGCTCAACGGCGTGGGATTATCGATGCCCTCCACGCAGTAGGTGGTCAGCCCTCTTTGAACGCAGAGTTTACCCGCCAGGGCGGATACAAAGGGGTGGGCCCGCAGGATGCGCACGGCAGGCTTCAAAGCGTAGTGATATTGCTGCTTCCCACCTGCGTGCCGGATGGTAAAGTATCCATCCGCATTGACCGGATAGCGGTCGCCGGTCAGCGTCGAGTTTTCGGGCAGCCTCAAGCAGACCTCAATGGCATCGCCGTCAATCGTGAGTGTATATTCGTCACCCTGCCTGGAAAGTTTTACATAGAGCCCTCCTGTTTCAAACGAAGAACCAATGTGGGATAAGATGAACAAACGATCATTCTCCAGCGCGTAGATATATCCGCACATCGAAGAGAGGATTCTGGCCAGATTGGGTGGGCAGCACGCCACCCCAAACCATTTTTGCCTCTGCGTTTTTACATGCGCCAGCGTCGGGTTTTTCGCCACGGTCAGGGGAACCACTTCCAGCGGGTTAACATAGAAGAAGTGTTTTCCATCACGCCCCATCCCCGAAAGCACCGTATTGTACAGCGCCTGTTCCCAGATGTCATAACAGGCCTTATTTCTGTTCAACAGCCACATGCGCGCCGAGAAAAACATCAACCCGACGGATGCGCAGGTCTCGGCGTAGGCGCTGTCGGAAGGCAAATCATAATCGACGGTAAACCGTTCGCCCAACCGGGCAGAACCAATGCCGCCGGTAACATACAATTGCCGCGAGACCGTGTTTTCGAACAGCCTTTCACAGGCGTTGAGTAATTCGTCATCCTGCGTGAGGCGGGCCAGATCGGCCATAGCGCTATAGAGGTACATGGCGCGCACAGCGTGCCCCGCCGCGGACGCCTGTTCACGCACCGGCTGGTGAGACTGGAAATAATCCGCCTCGAAACAGGCCATATCCGGGAAAATAAACGTATGGCCCTCTTTCTGGCACTCTTCGACAAAGATATTCTCCCCCACCCCGCGCTCGTTGATGAAATACGCCGCCAGAGAGAGATAGCGTGCTTCGCCGGTAAGCTCATAGAGCCGGATTAACGCCAGCTCAATTTCCGGGTGTCCCGGATAGCCGCGTTTCTTCTCTTTTCCAAAAGTCCGGTCGATCAGGTCTGCAAAACGGCGGGCAATATTCAACAGGCTGTCTTTTCCCGTGGCCTGATAATAAGCCACCCCCGCCTCGATCAGGTGCCCGGCGCAATACAGTTCGTGCCCCTCCATGAGATTCGCCCAGCGTTTCTCGGGTGCCACGGCGATAAAATAGGTATTCAAATATCCATCGGGCTGCTGCGCCGCGCCGATCCACTCAATCGCCTGATCGCAGCGTGTTTCCAGCGCAGCGTTCTTTTCAAGCGCAAGGCAATAAGAAGCCGCCTCGATCCACTTATACAGATCGGTATCGACGAAGACCGCCCCGTAAAATGTATCGCTCGAGCGGCCCGCAGCCACCTTGAAATTTTCGATACCGTGGCTCTTCTCGGCGTTATCGACGCGATCATTCAAAATTTCCCACATATACGGCAGCACGACGTCGCGCACAAGCGCAAATCGTCTTGACCATAATGGATCGTCCATTTTTACGTTGGAGACTGGAATGAATTTCATGTTTTCTCAATCATAGCTTTGGGGTTAATCGATTAACCATCGATAAGAAGATTATATAGACTCTCCCGGCCCTTGTCAATACGCTCATTTCCATTTGCCCCCAGAACGGGAAATCATTCCTGAAACCAGGTGATTTTTGTAATATGCCCGTCCGGCGCTCGCTCCTCCCGTCTGAACCCCGGTCAATCGATTAAGGTATAATGCCTTTGGAGCCACGCGGAAAATCGTCCGGCTGCTGGCCATCCGTCGTAATCCTGTGGGTAGCCTATGACAACACTCAAAGACATCGCTAAATTGGCAGGCGTATCGGTCGCCTCGGTTTCTTATGTCATCAACGGCAAAAAACAGCTCAGCGAAGAAACCACCAGGCGCATCCTCGACGCCATCAACCAGACCAACTTTTCACCGCACACCCTGGCAAAATCGCTGCGCGTCGGCAAAACCCTGACCATCGGCGTGCTCGTCGAGGATATCCGCGGCCTGCCCATCGCCGATATCGTCAACGGCGTCGAAGAATACCTGGATACCAGTGGATACCAGATGATCCTGAACGACCTGCACATGCTGGAAAAACTGTATAACCAGTACGACCGCATCGAAGGCTTCAAGGAATACATCAACGACCGCGTACAGCTGCTGCTGCGCTCACATGTGGACGGCATCATCTACGTGGGTCTGCACGACCGCCACATCGACTACATCATCAACCCCATTGAGACGCCGTTTGTGTTTGCCTATTCACACGGCGCAAACCAGGATCATTACGTCACCTACAACAACTTCGACAGCGCCATCAACGCCACCAACTATCTGATTAACCACGGCCATCGCCAGATCGCCGTGATCGCCGGACACCCCGATTCATTCCCGACCCACGAACGTATGAAAGGCTTTCGATCCGCGGTTGAAGCCGCCGGTTTGCACATCGACGCCCCCTACATCCGCTACGGCGACTGGGAATACGAATCCGGCTATCAACTGACCCGGCAGTTGCTCGCCCTGCCCGACCGCCCGACCGCCATATTCGCCATGAACGACCTCATGGCCGCCGGCTGCCTGAATTCCGCCCAAGAAGCGGGCCTGAAAATCCCGCAAGACCTTTCGATCATCGGCTTCGACAACCGTGAAATCGCCCGCTATTTACCCGTCCCGCTCACGACCATTCAACTGCCCAACAACGAAATCGGCCACGAGAGCGCCAGAATGGTGCTCGCCCTGGCCGAAGGCCAGGCCGTCGACCAGAATTGCGTCATCCTGCCCTGCCGCCTGATCGAACGGGCCTCTGTCGCTTCCATCACGGCATAACCGGCAGTCACAGCCTGCCGGGCTAGAACTTCATTGTGCTCAACCACGCGCTGAGACGTTCTTCGCGCTGCTTGAGATCGTCTCGCGCTTCATCGTACGCCCCGGCCAGGTACTCGCCCACGATCTTGCCATCGAGCATAAACAGCACCCGCCCGGTTTTGGCGGCCACCCGGGCGTCGTGCGTGACCAGCAGGATCGTCGTGCCGCTGCGGTGAATCTCGGCCAGCAGCTTCATGACCTCGTTGGCAGACTTTGAATTCAACGCGCCGGTTGGCTCGTCGCCGAAGATGATCTCAGGGTCGTTCATCAGCGCCCGGCATATGCCCACACGTTGAAGCTGCCCGCCCGAAGCCTGGGTAATATCACGCTTTTCCAGTTCGGTGATGCCCGCCTTTTGCATAAACGCTCTTGCCTTTGCCGTGATCTCCGCCGCCCGCGCCCGGTTATCGCGCAGGGACGCAAGAATGATGTTGTCGAGGATGTTCAAATTTCGCAGCAAAGTCGGCTGCTGAAAAACAAACCCCATCTTTGTTCTGCGGATATCGGCGAGCTCATTTTCCTTGAGCGCCGATAAATCCCTGCCGTCAAAAACGACCTTTCCCGTGTCAACGCCATCCATGCCACTTAACGCAAACATCAGCGTCGATTTTCCCGAGCCCGAGGGCCCCATCACCGCCACAAACTCGCCCTCGTTGATTGCAACAGTCACACCATCGAGGACGTTGCGCTTTTCATCTCCCACGCCAAAAGACTTGACGATATTCTCACAGGCAACAATCTTCTTCATGAGTCATTACTCCTTAATATTTTCGGATATCTTGATCCGGCCCGCATCCATCGTGCCGGCAAGCGTGGCAACCAGCGCCGTGCAGCCCATCATCACCGGGCAGAGCAGGTAGGCCGTAAACGGGTCGACGGTGAACTGAAACGACGACGCGCCAAACGAGGAGATCACCGCACCCGCAAGCGCCTCCCCGAGCGTGTTCGCCAGCAACGTTCCGAGAAGGACGCCGGCAATCAGAACGAACACCGCCCGCGCAACATACTGCGCCGTGATATCCGCATTGGTAAAACCAAACGCTTTCATTACCGCAATCGAATAGCGATCCTTTGTGACCAGCATTCTCATAAACAACAGGGTAACCAGCGCCGTAATCGCCAGCGCAATGGCAATCGCTGCATACGTGGACGTTTCGACGGAGCGGATCGTCGCCCGAAACGTCTGGGCAATGTATTCATCGATGCCCGAAACTTTTGCGAAATCAAAGCGGGCCGCATATTCCGCCGTCTTTGCCCCGGCAAGCGCTCCATCCACAAGCTGTGCGCTGATCACGCTCCACATAACGTCGGCCGAATCGCCGCCAAAGACGGCCTTTGCCGTTTTGCCGCCATTGGTAATGTCGGAATAGATGCCGCACACGGTGAGATTTTCCTCACGGCCCGCAATCACCAACGGGAGGGTATCGCCGACCTTTTTGCCGAGTTCGTTGGCGAGCAACACCGAAAGCGCAATTTCGTCCTTCGCGCCGGGCGCTCTGCCGGCGGCGTATTGTAGGGGGAATACAGAATGGTCGCCCAGTTCAACTTTTATGCGCTCCTCCGAGCCGTCTTCCATCCTTGCCAGAAAGGTCTGGGTGGTGAGCACCACGTACCTGGAAATAGATCGGTCAGCCTCCATCGCCTGCGCAATTTTCGCCGCTTTTCCAGGGATGTCGTCCCGCTGCTGGATATCGATGCGCAGATCGCAATTTCCCATCCCCATATAGGCGATAAAATCTTTCGAAGAGATGGTGTTGTGCAGATTCTGCGGCACGATGATGATGAACGCCGAGATTACCAGCACCGCAAGCATTGTGGCATACAGCCGTTTGCGCGCAAGCACATCCTTGACGCCCAGGAAAACATTGGTGGCGAGCAGCCTGTTCTTGCTGAGACAGAGAAGCCTTGCCCCGCCGAATTTTTCCTGCGTCGTTCCAAAGCGAACAGCTTCGGCGGGCGATATTCTCCGGAAGCGCTCCAGCACGCCGTTGACATAGGCGAGGATCGCAAGGAACACCAGCAGCAGCCCCATCAACCCGACCGACAAGGCCAGAGAAGGGTTTTCGCTTTCGCCCATGTACAGCCGGATATTTTCCAGAAGCCTGCCCCTGAACACAAACGAAAGCGCAAACCCAAGAATACAGCCCACCGCGGCAACGACAGCGTATTTTGCAATGTAGATTTTCTTAATATCGGCAACCGGCAGCCCGATTGCCTTCATGACGCCGATTTCACGGTAATCTTCATCGATCTTCGCCAGCAGCGTGAAGCGGATGCACAGGAAGGCGATGGCAACGACCAGCGCACTTACCAGGAGAATCACCGCAATCATCAGCCCGTCAGAAATCGCATTCATCGTCTTGAAGAGCGGATAGGTGATCGTCGGCCCGTTTGCATCCAGCCCCGCAGCGGTATAGGCGGCTTCAAAGGCGCCCAGCGCAGACAGGTCGATTAACCTGAACTCGATCAAATACTCCGTACTTCCCAGGCCTTTGATTTCCGCATAATCATTGTGGCTCACCAGAAACCGCTTCGACGAGGCCAACAGCGAGTTCATCTGTGAATCGCGAAGAAATCCGGCAACGGTAAATTCTTTGGTGGATATCCACAGCCTGTCGCCGGTCTTTGCGCTGCCATCTTGCAGATAACAAATCGGGACGTAAATCTCGCCATCCCCCACCTGGATGACCTTTCCATTCAGATCGAGAAGATAATCGAACTTTTCGCTCTGCGTGGAAAACCCGTTATCCTGAACGCTGCCCGCCAGCGACCCTTTTTCAAATCGAATCTGCGCCCCGTCAACGTTGAGAAATTCGAGCACCTGAAATTCAGCCACATTGGCGCTCTGCTGTGCAAAAGCCGTAAGCCGCGCCCGGTCAATTTCACCCGAGTGCATCTGCATGAAATGCGGGGTTTCTGCCCGTGTCATGAGCAGATCGATTGCGCCCGAAAGATTTACGACGAGGATCGCCGCAAGCGAAACCAGCATGGCCGCGGCTGCGACAAAGATCGTGGTAGTCAGCGTGATCGCCTTACTCTTTAAAATGTCATTACGGATTGCTCTGAAGTACATACATTGCCTCTATTTTCCAGCTTCCTGATCGATGGCATGTGATAGACGATGACCGCCGTCACACACAACAACACCCCCGCCAGGAGGATGAGGAAACCCGTCCCCCTGCCGCTGCCCGTGCCGGTGATCCTGCCCACGCTGTCTGCAAGCGCCCCGCCATCCAGCAGCAGCGGCGTAAACACATAATCTGCAAGCACGCCCGAGAACGCATAGGCAGCCACAAAACCAAGTTGAGAAATCAGCCCGATCAGCGCCCACGCTCTGCCCTGCACAGAATTTTCAATGTTAGTGCGGACGAGGAAATCAAGGCTCGCATTTGCAAACGGCATCATCGCAAAAAAGAGAAAACCCGAGATGCCGATGAGCGCAATATTTTCGCGCAGCCCAAACATCGCCATAAACAGCCCTTCGCCAAACAGCGAAATCGAAAGTAGTTTCACATAACCCTGTTTGATCGGCAGAATGCCAATCAACACGCTGGATACCAGCATTCCTGAAGCGGCGATGGTTTCAAGCGTGCCCGCCACAGAAGTGTCGGAAAAAGCAAGGATCATCGGCAGGGAGAGCATCTCGATAAAGCCGAGGAAAAACGTCAGCGCCGACGCCATGATCACCAGGGCAAACACCCCTTTGTTTTGTGAGACGGCGTCCCAGCCGGCTTTGATTTCGCGGACAAAAGATTGTGACTGCACAGATTTCTTTGAAGCAAGGCCGCTGCGCACAACCAGCGTTGCAACCACCGTCACAAAGAACGTGCAGATATCAATGACCAGCAAAAGCTTAATATCCGCAACGGTAAGCAGAAAGCCTGCAATGATGGGCGAAATCAGATATTTTGCCGAACTCGCCATCTGTACAAGCCCGCTCGCTTTGGTGTATTGATCCTCGGTCAACAAATCGGTCACCGTAGCCTTGTAGGCAGGGTCGAGCAATGACGCAAACACCGAGCTAATCGTTACGCCCACGCAAATCTGCCATAGCTGCGCTTCTCCCTGAAGCATACAAACCAGGATGAACACCAACCCCAGCGCAGAAAGGCTGTCGCCCAACACCATGAGCAGCCTGCGGTCATAACGGTCCGCAAACACCCCCGCCACCGGCCCCAAGAGAAGCGAGGGAAGAAACGCCAGCAAGGTTACCAGCGCCATTGCCGACGCCTTTCCCGTCTGCTGAAAAACGTACACCCCCAGGCCAAATGACGTGAGCCCGCTCCCGATGGCCGAAATAAGTTCACCCGACCACAAAAGAAGAAACTTTTCAAAAGATTTTTCCAAACGATTCATGGCTACCTTTATCCATCTTGCATAAGCGATCAATCTTGATGCAGACAGTTTAAAGGCAAAACAGCAGAGGGTCATCTGCTAAAGGATAGAGATCAGGGTTGAGATGTAGGCTGAGAGCGGGCGGAAATTAAATCAGGTTGAGTTCACGGGCCCTGGCCAGGGCCCGGGTGCGCCCCACCACATCCAGTTTGCGGTAAATGTTGGAGGTATGGGTCTTAACGGTTCCGACCGTTACGACCAATCGTTCCGCAATTTCCTTATTCGAAAAACCATCTGCAATCAACCGCAGCACTTCCATTTCACGCCCGGTCAGCGCCTCCACCAGGCCGGCGTCCGCACCCCACACCGGCGGTGTGGGTACGCTCGGCGGGGGGCTCACGGCGTCTTGCCGCGCTGCGCTGGGGAACGCAGCCAGCAGCCGGTCCATATAAGACACCCGGCGCAGCTTCTCTTCACCGGCAGCATCCATCGCTGCGAGGGCAGAACGCTCACCGGCAATCAGGTCTTTGACCTCTTCCCCCTCGTCCACAAAGACCCGGACGAAACCTTCTGCTTCGGCCAGCGTCAACGCCCGCCGGATCCGTTCCCGAGCGAGAACGGGCTCGCCCTGCCGGTGGGCGATACGGGCCTGGACGATCAACGCTTTTAACGCCGGGGCCCACAACTCGCAGCGCTCAAGCCGTATGCGACACGCTTCCAGCAGATCGGCGGCGCGTTGAAACTCTTTTTGCTCGACGAGCACACGGGCGTAAGCGATGAAGGCATCGGCCCACGCAAAAATATTCTTGTCCTCCAGGTTCCAGTCCTGCTGGCTGAGGATCTGTTTGACCATCGCCAGGTCGCCCAGCGCCAGGTAGTAATTGATGCGCCAGGCCAGGAACGCAGCGGCGGACTTATAAAACGGCTGCCTGTCGCTGGCCTCTATTTCGTGGATGAGGTCTGCCGCCAGAGCGGGGCTGCCCGCGGCAAGGTGCAGGCCCGCCAGCCAGGCGTTATATTCGACCTTTAAGTCAAACCCGAGGTACAGCTTCATCAACTTTGCTGCTTCGGCAAAATCCGCCCCGGCAGATGCGAAATCATTCCACTCGTAATACAAACGCGCCCTGCCCACATACATTTCGGCCGCAACCGGCAGAGGTCTGCCCCGCTCGTCGAGGGCCAGCCTGGCGGCTTCCTCGCATACGCCCAGAGACTCGTGCAGTTTGCCCTGAATCCGGTTCAACTCTGCCAGAGTGACCAGGCTGTTGACCGCAATCATAACGTTGCCGGCTTCTTTGCCCAGGCGGGCGGCTTCTCTCCAGGACTCTTGCGCCAGGGTATACTGGTCCTTCTTGTATCTGCCCGTCCCGAGGAAGAAGGCCACATAAGTGCGTAAAGCGCGTTTATCGGCGGACACATATTGCAAAGCCAGGCCGGCGTAGTGAATGATCCCTTCGGCGTCCTGGCTGCGAGAGGCCAGAAAGGCGCGCGAGGCGGCAACGTGCCCATATTGTTCGCAGCGGTCGGCGGGGCTCATAGCGCTAATGGGCCCCAGTTCTTTTTCGGCCGCGCGCAGGTACAGGTCGGCCTCTCCGTAGCGACCGGTGAAAATCAGCCCCCAACTATGAAAAATGCACAGCCAGGGCTGAGACTGGATCAACTCCGGCGGGATATGCTGCAACCACCCGGACAACAGTTGAAAATCTGCCCGCTCGAAGTACGAATAACCGTACCGCACGACCACCTGCGCCGCCCTGGCGTAATTTCCGGCGGCGATCCAGTGTTCAAATGCTTCGGGAGCGCTGCCCTGCGCTTCAAACCAGGCGGCGGCGCGGGCATGCAAGCCCGGCACCAGCGCCGGAAAACTGCGTTGCAAGCGGTGACGCAGCAGGTCGGAAAACAGGTGATGGTAGCGATAATACTGTCGCTCGTCGTCGAGCGGCACCAGAAAGAGGTTGGCGCTCTCCAGATATTCCAGAATGGACTGGCCGGCCTGCGCACAAGACGCCCCCTCTTGCAGGCTTCCTTCCCAGACGGCGTCGCACAGAGGCCCGCTCAGCCGCTCCAGGATCGAAGTCTGCACCAGGAAGTTTTGGACGGATTCTCTCTGCCGGGATAAGACCTCCTCAAAAAGGTAGTCGATGACAAAACGTTCGCGCCCGCTGAACGTGCGAATAAAGCCGGCGCTGTCGGGACGCCCTTGCAAGGCCAAAGCCGCCATTTGCAGCCCGGCTACCCAGCCTTCGGTGATGCCGGTCAACGCCGCCACCTCGTCATCCTGGAGGGCAAGCTTCATGACCTCCTGGAAAAACCTCTGGGCCTCGCTGTCGGAAAAGCGCAGGTCGTTGGCGCGCACCTCGGTCATCTGCCGGCGGGCGCGCAGCCGGGAGAGCGGCAGCGGCGGGTCGGCGCGCGTGGCGATGACCAGCGATAGATTTTGCGGCAGGTGTTCGAGCAACAACGTCACCACCTGGTGTATCCCTCGATCTTGCAGGGTGTGGTAATCGTCAAAGACCAACAGAAAAGGACGCCGGATATTTGCCAGATCGTTTACCAGAGCAATGACGAGATTTGAAATCAACTCGCTGGAGACCGCCTCGCCGGAAGACTGCAAGCCCCCCAGATCCAACCGCCCCACATCGGGCTGGATGGTTTGTAAAGAGGCAGTCACGTATTGGAGAAAACGGCCCAAATGGTTATCGGCGTCATCGAACGTGACCCAGGCGACCGGAAGATCGAGATGGCGCACCCACTCATAGAGCAGCGTACTCTTGCCATACCCCGCCGGTGCGGCGATCAGCGTCAGACGCCGCAAAAAGAGTTCATTCTGGACGTGCCACAACCCCTGGCCCAGCTTTTGGGTCAACTGCGGGCGCAGGATGCAGCCTGGGTGGGCGGCAGGAATATGTAGCTTGGTGGTCAGGATAGGATCCATATCTTCTGTTGGCAATACCGTAAAAAATCAACCCTTCTATGACCTTTGCAGGATGAAGGGGGTACCCGAATCTGCTATATTGATTTCAGGAGATGATTTCATGGAACAAACCTCAGGAGACCTGTACGAAATCATGGTCAAGGAGCCGATCGATCCCTGCTGGTCGGACTGGCTGAACGATTTTACCATCCAACGCACAGAGCGCCAGGAGACCCGCCTGACCGGCTGGATACCCGATCAAACGGCCCTGTACGGGCTGCTCAACACCCTGCGCGACCTGAACTTGACGCTGCTTTGTGTCCGGAAAATGGTGTGATGACGATGGGTTTATTATAAACACGGATGGGCAGGATGGGCAGGATTAAGAGTGGCGCTTCTACGAGCTTAACGCAAGGGATATTAAAACTTTGTGTCTTGGCGCGGGAATTCTTCAGATTTTCTTGAGGATGCTATGCTAACATAGAGACATGACCCAACGCATCCTCGTCGTCGACGACGACAAATCGATTGTCAAAGTTTTAACCGCCTACCTGGAGCAGTCCGGCTACCAGGTACTGCCCGCCTATGACGGTGAGATGGCGCTGCATGCCCTGCGCCGCGAGCGTCCCGACCTGGTGATCCTCGACCTGATGATGCCCAGGCGCGATGGTTACGAAGTGACCCGCATCGTCCGCGCCGACAAAACGCTGGCCGCCACTCCCATCATCCTGCTGACTGCCCGCGTCGAAGACAGCGACAAAATCGTCGGCCTCGAACTGGGCGCGGATGATTACGTCACCAAGCCATTCAATGCCCGCGAGGTGGTGGCGCGGGTCAAATCGCTGCTGCGCCGCGTGCGCCTCGACCAATCGCCCGCCGCCGCGCCGCACGTGCTCGTTTGCGGCGGCCTGCGGCTGGACCTGGACCAACGCACCCTGAGCGTGAATTCCGCCCCCGTCGAACTGACCCGTACCGAGTTTAACCTGCTCGAAGCCTTTCTCTCCAACCCCGGCTACACCCTGACCCGCGATGATCTGCTCGAAAAAGCGCTTGGATACGCCTACGAGGGCATGGGGCGCGCCCTCGATACCCACATCCGCAATCTGCGCCGCAAAATCGAACCCGACCCGGACAGCCCAACCTACATCCAGACCGTCTATGGGGTGGGTTATCGCCTGACAGGAGAAGCCCAATGAAGCGCCTCTGGCTCCGCCTCAGCCTGATGATCAGCGGCGTGCTGTTTTTTGTGTTTTTCCTGCAATTCCTGTCGATCACCCTGGAAGATCACACCGCCGAAATCGAAGCGTCCGGCGGCGGACCCGGCGACCATGCCGACGCCGCCGAAATCCAGGAACGACTGGTCAAATTCATGTTCCTCTCGCTCGCAGTGGGGACAGCCGGGGGGGTGGCGATCGGCCGGGTCACCAGCGCTCCGATCACGCGGATTGCCAGGGCCGCCCGGCGTCTCGGCCAGGGGGAACTGGACGTGCGCGTCCCGGTTAAGGGCAGCCAGGAGATCGGCGAACTGGCCGAGGCCTTTAACAAAATGGCCGCCGACCTGCAACACGCCGAACAGTTGCGCAACAACCTGATGGCAGACGTGTCGCACGAACTGCGCACCCCGCTTGCCGTTCTGGAGGGCAATCTGCGCGCCGCCCTCGATAAAGTCGTGCCGCTCAACGAGGCGGAGATTGCCAATTTATACGGACAAACCCGCCACCTGATCCGCCTCGTCAACGATTTACGCGAACTCGCCCTGGCAGAATCCGGCCGGCTGCCGCTGGAAAAGACGCCAACCGACCTGAAAAGCCTCGCCGCCGAAACGCTCCAGGCCCTGGAACCACTGGCGGTTGAAAAGGGCGTGATCCTGTCCGACGAAGTCGCCCAACTCCCGCCCGTGAACGTTGACCCGTTCCGCATCCGCCAGGTGTTGTTCAACCTGCTCTCCAATGCCCTGCGGCACACCCCCGCGGGCGGGAAGGTGAACCTGAAAGGCGCAACGGGCCCTGGGATGATCACGTTCTCTGTCCAGGATAACGGCGAAGGACTGGAGCCCGACCAGCTTCCGGCGGTGTTCGACCGTTTTTATCGCGCCGACAAATCCCGCAGCCGCGAGACCGGCGGCAGCGGGCTGGGTCTGGCAATCGTCAAAGCCATTGTCGAAACGCACGGCGGCACGGTGGAAGCGCACAGCGCAGGCAAGGGCCAGGGCAGCGAGTTCATTTTCCGTTTGCCGGCATAAAACTTGCCGCCCCGGCTTGCTTACCTCAAAACGTTGAAAGCGGGTTAACCCCGCTCCTGAATCATTTTTTGCGCCACCCGGGCCCCGTTCAGGATGGGCTCATAACCGTTACAGCGGCATAGATGTTTGTTCAATACATTGATGATTTCCTGCTCGCTGGCACCCGGCTTTTCTTCGAAGAGGGCATACAATTCATTGACGATCCCCGGCGTACAAAAACCGCACTGCACAGCGCCAGATTCGGCGATCGCTTTTTGTACCGGATGCAACGCCATCCCCTTGCTGATCCCTTCTACGGTTAAAATGGTCGCACCCTGCACCCTGGCGACCGGCAAATTACAGCTCTTTAAAGCCTTTCCATTGACCACCACCACACAGGTGCCACAGGTGGAGTTATCACAGCCGCATTTTGTTCCGGTCAGGTTGAGCACATCTCGAATTACATCCAGAAGAGACATTTCCGCATCCACCTCAACGCTGCGGGCGACACCGTTAATTGTAAAGCTGATCACTTCGCTCATCTCACTATCTCCTATTTCTCAGCCAGGGCTTTTTTGATCACTTCTGGCGTGGCGGGGATCTCATACAGGTCAACCCCGATAGCATCATAAATGGCATTGACAATGGCAGGAGCTATCCCTATGACGGAATGCTCTCCAATACCACGGGCGCCAAATGGGCCGATGGGATCTGGCGTTTCAATAAACTCAATCGTCTGGCGTGGCGCTTCCTTCAAGGTGGGGATATGATACTTAAAGAGATGCGGATTGGTAATTCGCCCGTTCTCATCAAACTTCAATTCTTCATAGAGTGACGCCCCCATCGCCATGGTCACGCCGCCCAGCACCGAGCCGCGAATTTGAAGCGGATTGATCATCTGGCCGACATCAAATGTGGAAGCGATGTGATCTACGTATACTTTGCCGGTTTTCTTTTCGATGCGAATTTCTGCTGCCTGCGCGCCGAATGTATAGCTGACGCCTATGCTGCCCTGCCCGTTTTGATCCGGGTTGGAATAGCGCGGCAAGCGGGCGTCGCTGACGGTTTGAGCCAGTTCGCCTATCGTGATGCCATCGCTGGTAATATAGCCGCGCGCCAGGTCCCCTACGGCCACTTTGATACTGGGGTCATTGCGCAGATAAACAAATTCCCCGTCATACTCAAGAAAATCGACGTCTGTTTTCAACACCTGCGCCGCGGTTTGCTTCAAAATCAATATCAACTTGTCGGCGGCGCGAATAATGGCGCGCCCCCCCTGCGTGGTAAACATGGATCCAATGGTCTGCCATTCATAAGGGGAGAATTGGGTATCGAGCTCTCCATAAACCCTGACCTTTTCGGGCGGAATTTTTAAGGCTTCACCGGCCACCTGGCGAATGACAGTGCGCAAACCTTGCCCGACTTCCGCTCCGCCCATATTGACGGAGACGCTGCCGTCGGTGTTCATTTTCATGTAACAACCCTTCGTGCTGAAGGGCGCTCCCTTGGGCGACTTCATTACGGCTGCAAAACCGCGTCCGTAATAGAAATCGTCGTCCTCGGCGGGTTTCGGGTGGCCAAACACCAGATCCCTGGTTTTTTCGGCGCAGGCAGCGATATCGCCATGCGACCGCCACATGACCTCGCCCACCGCGTTTACCTTGCCTTCACAAAGATAGTTGATCCGGCGCAGTTCAAACGGATCCATTTTCAGCTTTCGGGCAAGTAACTCGACCATACGCTCTGTCGCAAATTGAGATTCCTGATGGCCGTAGCCGCGGTACGCACCCACAGCCGGCGTATTGGTGTAAACCGTGTAGCCGGTCAAGTCACAGTGTTGGAATTCATACGGCCCGGTGGAATTGTGCGTGGCTGCAATGGTGACATTGACGGCAGTATCGGCATATGCACCGCCAGAATGCAACACGGTCGACTTAAGAGCAACGAAACGCCCATCCTTTTTGGCGCCAATTTTCATCACCATGCGGATGCCGTGGGCAATGAGTGTGCTGGTGTAATCTTCCTGGCGGCTGGCCACCCATTTCACCGGGTGCCCCGGGACAAAACTGGCAATATACGCCACCGTCTGCTCGACGGTGATGTCCGATTTGTAGCCGAAACAACCGCCAATATCCGGAATGCGCACACGCACATCCGCAATGGGAATGTCGTAAGCATGCGCCAGGTCATCCCGGATAATAAACGGACAGATGGACGAAGACCACACATCGATCGTCTTGTCTTCTTTAAACCAGACAATTGAACCGTGTGTTTCCAACGCCGAACAAGAACCAAAGGGATAATTAAATTCACCTTCGATAATCACATCGGCTTCTTCAAAACCTTCTTCGCCCCGTCCCTTATGAAGGTGATAGACGTTGGCAATATTGGTGCCCGCCCGGGGCTTGAGCGTCGGCAAAGTCCAGTAGGCGCCATTTTCATCGTGGATCAACATGGCGTCTTGCGCCATAGCCTGGCGAGCATCGGTATACACCGGTAAAGCCTCATATTCGACGTGAATCTTTTCGAGCGCGGCGTAAGCATGTTTCGCCGTATCGGCGACCACCGCCGCAACCGGTTCGCCAATATAGCGCACTTTGTCCACCGCCATGGGGGTTAAATCGCGAATATTATCGCCATAATGGATCGTACAGCCTTTACCGGTAACAACTTTCACCACACCGGGCATGTTTTCTGCCGCTTCCGTATCGATCTTGACAATGCGTGCGTGAGCAGTCGGTGGGCGCAGGATCGCAGCATGCAACATACCCGGAAGCCGGATGTCATCAAGATAAACCGCTTTCCCGGTTACCTTACTGACCGCATCGGGTCGAATATAAGTTTTCCCTACATAGCGATAAGACATGAGCAACTCCTTACCTGGATCTTGGGTTGATTGGAACAAACCGACACAAAATCCTCCGGCAGGGCGAGAATTGGTTACTGCGCTTGAAATTCCACTCGGAGGACAATTCGATGATAACAGATTTTGAAGATTCTTGCATGCCGTGACCGTTCCAGAATTGGTAAACAGGGGAAAAATTAACGGGGTGATGGGCCGTAGTTGAATAGAAAGTTGCTTAGGCCATCAAATCGGCCAACCGCAGGCCGCGGGATAAACGGTTGCCAGAAAAGGCAATCAGGCGACTGACAGCCAGAGCAGCCTGCGCCTGTTTATAGCCCCGCATCGAACGATAACGCTCTTTGATCCACCCGCCAATGGCGCGTTCGCAATGATTGTTCGTACCGTCTAAAATCTCATTTCCATATTCATCTTTCCAATTTCGATGGAAAGTCAATCGCGGCCAGAGATTCCAACGATCCATAAATAAATTACGCATGCGATAGGCAACATCGTACTTCTTGCCCTTCCCTGGTTTACGCGCATGGGCATAACCGAGATAGATTTCTTCGAGTTGTGATTGGTCTTCCGGATGGCGGGAATGGATCAACTCTTTGAGCACCGCCAGATCATCGAGTGCCTGTTCAGACGTAACTTGAATGGCTGCCAGCGAATGATCCTGCCCTGCATTAATCAGCGCCGAAAGTTCATCCACCAGTTCATCGGTGTTTCGCCCCACATGGCTCTTACAGACTTGCTGTGAGCGTCCCGTCTCATCACTTACTTTTTTGAATGCATCCACATCGTCACGAACGACCACATCCGCATCTACTGCATTCAGGATGGGCTCCAGCCATGCTTTCAATTGTTCCGCATCCTCGCCGGGTAATTCATCAATGCTCAATACCATTCCATTCGTCGCATCAACGGCGATACCTGCCGTTAGCCACTTTCCATTACAACGCACACTGGTCACATCTGCCCCAACTGCTTTTGTCTTGTAACCATCCAGCCGTTTCTCCTGCTTCATTCCTGGTACCCGTCGGGCGGCTTCCTGCACTGCCCGATAAACACTGCTTTTGCCTATGCCCATTCCGAGACTCTTCAACACAATTTCCACTGCTCCATAACTCAGCCCTAAACGGAAAACATGCCCACAACTTGTGCACTCATACCGCCAAGCTGTCACTTTCGGATGCTCTGCATCTACGATTTTTTTGCTCACTTCCTGCCGTGGCGTGAAGCGTACCCCGCCACAACCTTTTTGAGGACATTTCTTCGGTATTTCAAATTCT
>CAZHTS010000061.1:9792-27117 GCA_964535315.1 uncultured Anaerolineaceae bacterium | reverse complement strand
GAGGGTTGAGGGGGGACTCTGGTTGTCGAAAACATTCTGTGATGTCTGAATCTGACCTGAAAGGAACAAACGATGGAAAACAAGACGCATACTTTGTTGATCACCGGCGCGGCCGGGGGGATTGGCCGCGCCACAGTGCAGCTGTTTGCCGATGCCGGTTGGCGGGTGATTGGCGTCGACCGGAATGCGTTTGGCGAAGCTTTCCCGGCCAACGGTCTGTACATCCAGGCGGATATTTCTGACCCGGCCGATTTGCAGGCCATCTATGACCGGGCGCACGCTTTTACCGACTCGCTCGATGCGGTGGTCAACAACGCCGCTTTGCAGATTTCCAAGCCACTGCTCGAAACGACGGTGGAAGAATGGGACGCGGTGATGGCCTCGAACCTGCGCTCGGTCTTTCTGGGCGCGCGGCTGGCGCATCCACTGCTCAAGGCCGGCGGCGGTGGGGCGATCGTTAACGTCTCGTCGGTGCACGCTGTGGCCACCTCGGCCAACATCTCGTCCTACGCCGCCAGCAAGGGCGGGCTGCTGGCGCTGACGCGAGCCATGGCCATCGAATTTGCCGGCGATAACATTCGCGTCAATGCCATCCTGCCGGGCGCGGTGGACACCCCCATGCTGCGTTCCGGTTTGGGGCGCGGTCACCTGGGCGGTGAGACGATGGTCGACCGCCTGGAGAACCTGGCGCGCAAGACGGTCAACGGGCGCATCGGACGGCCGGAGGAGATTGCCCGGGCAATTTACTTCCTGGCCGATTCGACCCAGTCTTCGTTTATGACCGGGCAGGCGTTGATCGTCGACGGCGGCGCCACGGCGCGTTTGAGCACCGAATGAGCGCGCTCAAACAGACCCTCAAGCAGATTCTGCCTGCGCCGCTGCTCGACCTGGCGCGCGAGACGCGCGACGGGTGGGGGCGGGCGCAGCAGTGGCCCGCGGCGACCTTTCACCCCTGGCGGCGCGAGAGCGTGCGCCGCCTGGCGGCCCTGCGGGATACCCGCCGCGGCGAGCGCTGTTTTATCATCGGCAACGGCCCCAGCCTGCGCAACACCGACCTGAGCCGGCTGCGCAACGAATACACCATCGGGATGAACCGTTTTTACCTGATGTTCCCCGAACTGGGCTTCGAGACCAGCTACTTCCTTTCGATCAACGACCTGGTGATCGAACAATGCGCTGCCGACTTTCAAAAGCTCAACATGCCGCTCTTCCTCTCCTGGCGGGCGCATCGTTGGATGGAGCCGCCGGCCGAGCACGTGCACTTCCTCTATACCACCTACACCGGGCCGAAGTTTGCCCGCGATGTGCGCGGCCGGCTGTGGGAAGGGGCGACCGTCACCTACGTGGCGCTGCAACTGGCCTTCTTCCTGGGCTTTCAAGAGGCGGTGCTGATCGGCGTGGATCACAACTTCGTCACCCAGGGCAAGCCCAACACGACGGTAGTCTCGGAGGGCGACGACCCCAACCACTTCTCGCCGGGCTACTTTGGCAAGGGCTTCCGCTGGCAACTGCCCGACCTGGACACGTCGGAGCGTTCGTACTGTATGGCGCGTGAGGCGTACGCCGCTGCCGGGCGCAAGGTGATCGACGCCACCGTGGGCGGCAAGCTGACCGTGTTTCCCAAGATTGCTTACGACAGTTTGTTTTAGCGAATCCGTATGCCCGCCACGCCGCTCGTCTCGATTGTTACCCCGTCCTATAACCAGGCTGCGTTCCTGGAGCAGACGCTGCGCTCGGTGCTGGAGCAGGATTATCCGGCCATCGAGTATCTGGTGGTGGACGGCGCTTCGAGCGATGGCAGTGTGGCGATCATCGAGCGCTACGCGCACCGGTTGGCGTGGTGGGTGTCTGAGCGCGACGGCGGGCAGGCGGAGGCCATTAACAAGGGACTGGCGCGCTGCCGGGGCGAGATCGTGGCCTGGCTGAACTCGGACGATCTGTATCTACCCGGGACGGTGACGGCGGCGGTGGCGGCCCTGCAGGCCAACCCACAGGCCGGTATGGTGTTCGCCAATATGCTGGCCATCGACGGGGCGGGCGAGACGATCAACGTCCTGCGTTACGGCGATTGGGGGCTGGCCGAACTGATGCAGTTTCAAATCATCGGGCAGCCGGCCGTGTTCATGCGCCGGGCGGCGTTGGAACAGGCCGGCCTGCTCGATCTCAACTTTCACCTGCTGCTGGATCATCACCTCTGGCTGCGTATGGCCCAGGTGGCGCCCATCCGTTACGTCGACCAGACCTGGTCGGCGGCGCGTTATCACGCCGGGGCCAAGAACATTGCCCAGGCGCGGGCGTTTGGGCAGGAAGCCTACGCCATCGTGGACTGGATGCCGCGCCAGCCGCGGTTGGAGCGCCTGTTCCACGATCTGCAGCGCCGGATATGGGCCGGGGCGCATCGTATGAACGCCCGTTATCTGTTGGATGGCGGTCTGCCGGGGCCGGCGTTGAAGGCTTATCTGCGCAGCCTGTGGGCCTATCCGCCGATTGCCTTGCAGGAGCGCAACCGTATGCTGTTTGCCGCCGCCAGCCTGGTGGTCAATGTGGACGCCTTGCGGGAGCGTTATTTGCGCCGGCGCCGTGCGCGCATCCAGCGCGAACAGCGACCGGGTTAAGGGTATCAAGGAGTGGGTATGACTGTTTCCACCGTTGAGGGTGAAAAACGCTTTTTTGCCGCCTCGCCGTGGCTGTTGTGGATCAGTGCGCTGGTCATTTTTGCCGTTGGATTGGGCGTGCGGCTGTACGATCTGACCGACCCGCCGCTGGATTTTCACCCCACCCGCCAGTTACATTCGGCCATGATGGCGCGCGGCATGTATTACCAGACGCTGACCAACCTGGACGAGGATTGGAAACGCGAACTGGCGATGCAGCAGTGGAAGGCCGAAGGGGTGATCGAGCCGCCGATCATGGAGTATCTGACCGGTTGGACGTACCGCCTTTTCCACACCGAAGACCTGTGGATCGCCCGCCTGTATTCGATCTTTTTCTGGATGGTGGGCGGGGTGTTCATCTTCCTATTGGGGCGTGAGACTATCGGCGACAACGGGGCGCTGGCGGCGCTGTTGTATTTTCTGCTGCTGCCGTATGGCGCCATTGCCAGCCGCGCCTTCCAGCCCGACCCGTTGATGGTGGCGGCGATTGTGGCCGCCTGGTGGGGCCTGGCGCGCTGGCAGCGCACACCGACCTGGAAGTGGGCGATCATCGCCGGGCTGCTGGCCGGGCTGGCCATCTTTATCAAGTTGGTGGCGGCGTTCTTCATCGGCATGGTGTGCGTGGGCATGGTGCTGTTTGGGCCGGGGCTGCGCCGCGCCGTGCGTGACCCGCGGGTGTGGGTGTTGGGCGTCCTGACCGTGCTGCCGTACGCCTGTTATCACGTTTACGGGATGTATATCTCCGGCTTCTTGCAGAGCCAGCTCAGCCTGCGCTTCTTCCCGCAGATGTGGAGCGACCCGGTCTTTTACCTGCGCTGGAACAATGAGTTGAGCGGGGTGGTGGGCTTTGAGTGGCTGTTGGTGGCGCTGGTGGGCACTTTTCTGGTGCGAGACCGTGCGCCGCGGGCGGCGCTGGCGCTGGTGTGGGTGGGGTATTTTATCTACGGGATGACCCTTTCGCACCACATTTCGACCCACGATTATTACCAGTTGCCGCTCATCCCGGTGGTGGCGTTGGGGGTGGCGGCGGCGGTGGAGGTTGGCTTGCAGCATCTGCGTGGGCCCAAGCCCGTCCTGTACGCCGTGGTGCTGGCGGTGCTGCTGGCAACTACGGTGCTCAAGGCGTGGGATATCCGCGTGACGCTTAAACGCAACGATTATCGCGGCGAGGTGGAATACTGGCAGGAACTGGGCAAGACGATCGGGCAGGGCTCGGCGGTGATCGGCCTGACGCATGATTACGGCTATCGCCTGGCGTATTGGGGTTGGGTCAACCCGACCAACTGGCTGACCTCGGCCGATTTCGAGGTGCGGGCGATGGCCGGGCAGGAGTATGATATGCGCCAGGAGTTCAAGCGCGCCACGCGCGGCATGGATTTCTTCGTGGTGACGTTGATGGATGAACTGGCGCACCAGCCCAAGTTGAAGAGCCTGTTGTACGGCAATTATCCGGTGATCAAAGAAGGGGACGGCTTCGTGATCTTCGATTTGCGCCACCCCAAGGACGAGCAAACGCCCACCCCGGCGCCGTGAAAGGCGAGGGTTGGGGCAGGAAAAGCTTAACGCAAAGGCGCGAAGATACAAAGACGCAAAGAAAAGAGGTATGTATGAACGATGACCGCTCCATTTTCCCGCGCAGGCCCCGGCTGCAAATGCTGGTGGTGGCGCTGTTGTTTCTGCTGGGTCTGGCGGTGCGCCTGTACGATCTGCAAGATCCGCCGTTGGATTTTCATCCCACCCGGCAACTGCGGGCGGCCATCCTGGCGCGCGGTTTTTATTACGCCGCAGATCCGGCGGCCGACCCGGGGCTGCGCGAGCGGGCGGTGGAACTGGCCAATTCGCTCGAGTCGTACGAGCCACCTGTCCTCGAACATCTGGTGGCCTGGACGTACCGCGCCGCCGGCGGCGAATACCTGTGGGTGGCGCGCCTCTATTCGGCGCTGTTCTGGATGCTGGGCGGGCTGGCCCTGTGGCGGCTGGCGCGGCGTTTCAGTTCGTTCGACGGCGCCCTGGCGGCGCTGGCCTTTTATCTGTTTTTGCCTTTTGCGGTGGTTGCCAGCCGTTCGTTTCAGCCCGATCCGTGGATGGTGATGTGGCTGCTGTTTGCGGCCTATGCCATCTACCGCTGGGCCGAGACGCAACGCTGGCGTTGGGCGCTGTGGAGCGGCGTGCTGGCGGGGGCGGCGGTGCTGGTCAAGATGGTGGCGTTGTTCCCCATCGCCGGCATGCTGGCGGCGGTCTGCCTGGGGACGATTGGCTTGCGGCGCAGTTTGCGCTCGGCGCAAACCTGGGCGCTGGCGGGACTGCTGGTGGCGCCCTCGCTGCTCTATTACATCTTCAACCTGGGCGCTCGCTCGCTGGGGTTCTTTTCGTTCTGGACGGTGTCGCTCTCGCGCATGGTGCTCGACCACACCTTTTACGCCGACTGGCTGGCGATGGCGCAGTCGCTGACGGGGCTGGCGCTGCCGCTGGTGGGGCTGTGGGGTGTGTTGTTGATCCCCACACAGGCCACCGGCGACGCCCCCACCGGCAGGCCGGGACGGGCGCTGTTGATCGGCTTCTGGCTGGGCTACGGGGTGTACGGCCTGTTATTCCCCTACCAGATGATCACGCACGATTACTATCACCTCATGTTTGTGCCGCTGGTGGCGCTTTCGCTGGCGCCGGCGGCGGCGCTGGCCTTTGAGCGCATCGGCGCCCAGGGCTGGGTGTGGCGGGCGGCAGCGGTGGGGGTGCTGTTGTGCGCCAGCGGCTACGCTCTGTGGGTGGCGCGCTCGGTGCTGTACGCGGCCAGTTACGCCAACGAGCCGATCGCCTGGCGGCAGATGGGCGCAGAGATTCCCTCCGATGGGCCGTTCATCGCCCTGACCAGCGATTACGGCAACCGGCTCAAGTATTACGGCTGGCGGGCGGCGGTGGCCTACTGGCCGGTGCAGGGCGACCTGGATCTGGCGGCGCGGCGCGGCAGCGATGCGCTGGATTATCAGAATTATTTCGACGAGAAGACTCAGGGAATGTCCTATTTTGTAGTGACCGCCTTCGCCGAACTGGAGGCGCAGCCACAGTTGAAGGAACTGCTGTTACGTTACCCGGTGGCGGCTGAAGGGGACGGCTATATCGTGTATGACTTGCGCGCCGGACGGAACCCCTGATGCTGGTCTCAATCATTACCCCTTCGTTCAATCAGGCTCGTTTTCTCGAGGCCACGCTGCGCTCGGTGCTCGACCAGGATTACCCCGAGATCGAGTACATCGTCGTCGACGGCGGTTCGACCGATGGTAGCGTGGAGATTCTGCAACGTTACGCCGGGCGGCTGGCGTGGTGGGTGTCCGAGCCGGACGCCGGTCAGACGGACGCCATCAATAAGGGCTTTGCCCGCGCTCACGGCGAGGTGCTGGCCTGGTTAAATTCGGACGACATTTTGCTGCCGGGGGCGGTGCGGGCGGCGGTGGATTTTTTGCAGGCCAACCCGCGGGCCGGCATGGTGTACGGCGAGGCGGATTTCATCGACGCCGGCGGGCGGGTGATCGGGCGTTTCCCTGCCCGGCAGACGGATTATCAACGCCTGCGCCAGGGGTACGTGCACATCCCCCAACAGGCCTCCTTCTTCCGGGCGGATTTGTGGCGCCAGGTGGGGCCGCTCGATCCGTCGTTTTACTTTGCCATGGATTACGACCTGTGGGTGCGCCTGGCGCGCCTGGCGCCGCTGGTCTATCTGCCGCAGCGCCGTTGGGCCTGTTTCCGGCTGCACGGCGAGGGCAAGACCGTGGCGGCCGACGACCGCTGTTGGCCGGAGATGCTGCGGGTGCATTACCGCGACGGCGGCTCGTGGCTGGCGCCGATCGTGGCCAAGTATTACCTGCGCAAACTGGCGGCGCCGTGGATCACCTGGCGGCGGCGGCGGATGTTCACGAAACCATAAAGTTTTGTAGACAACATTTAATCCCCGAGAAATCGAAATATGCTATGATGAAATTACTGTTTGGCCTGGTATCCTCCAGGCGGGGTCGGAAAACCGCGATCTTACAAGAAAGGCAGCGGAACGATGAGAGATATCACACGACAAATTGCGGTAATTGCATCTGTTCTGACAACCCTGGTTGTTAACGGTCTGGCCAATGCTCTACCTCTGAACGGGCAAACCACCGGGCAGATTTCAGATCGTTTCAAGGTGTATTTTGTTCCCGCCGGATATGTGTTTTCCATCTGGGGGCTGATTTACATTGGGTTAATCGCCTATGCCATTTACCAGGTGTTGCCGTCTCAACGCCAGAACCCCCGGCTGCGTGCTACGGGTTGGTGGATTGGATTGGGTGGGCTCGCCAACAGCGCCTGGATCTTCCTCTGGCACTATAATCAGTTCCCGCTCACACTACTGGCCATGTCGGTTCTGCTGGCAACCTTGATCGTCAGCTACCTGCGGCTGGGAATCGGGCGTAAGGCGGTTCCCGCAGGTGAGAAATGGGCGGTACACTTGCCGTTCAGCGTTTACCTGGGCTGGATCACCGTGGCGACGGTTGCCAACATCAGCTCCGTGCTCGATTTTTTACAATGGGATCGTTTCGGGATCGCCCCTGAAATCTGGATGGGCATCATTCTGGCCGTAGTGTTGGTGATCGCTGCTTTGATGAACTTCACCCGGTGCGACGCAGCCTATACAGCGGTGCTGCTCTGGGCGTTGGCCGGGATTTCCGTGAAGCAGTCCGCCGTACTGGCAGTCGTTATTTCCACCTGGATCACCTTTGGCCTGGTGGCGCTGACACTGGCGGTAGCACTTTGGGTGCGCAGACCCGGTCAGGCAAAAGAGCCACAGTCTCAAACCTCAGATCCGATGACCTGAAATTCTATTCTTGCCGAAAGCTGATATAATTGATGGGAATGGAGATCAATTATGTCCGCATGGATCTGTTGTATCTCGGATAGGCATGTCATAACGCCCTTGCTGCTGGCGGCCCTGCTGCTGGCCGGATGCGGTACAACGACGGTCGCGCCGGGCGGGCCGGCGGCGACCGCCTACCCGCCGCCCGGCGACGCGCTTCAGCCGGAGGCCACACCGCTGGCGGCTTATCCGCCGCCAGATGAGCCGGCGGCGGAGCAGACTCCCGCCGTGCCGGATACCGCTGCCACTCCGCCGGCGGTGCAGGCGGTGACTGCCTTCCCCGATCCGGCCGGTTTTGTGTGGAAGCCGTTGGCCGGCGGGCTGGTCAAGCCGGTCGATCTGGCCGACCCCGGTGACGGTTCCGGGCGGTTGTTGATCGTCGAACAGGGGGGCCTGATCCGGGTGTGGCAGGGCGGGCAGGTGCTGCCACAGCCCTTCCTTGACCTGCGGGCGCAGGTGGCGACCGGCGGCTCCGAGCAGGGGTTGCTGGGTCTGGCGCTGGATCCCGATTTTGCCCGCAGCGGGATTTTTTATCTGAATTACACCGACCGCAACGGCGACACGGTGGTGGCGCGTTACCGCGCCGCCCCCGGCGCGGCGCAGGTTGACCCGGCCGGCGAGGAGGCGCTGCTGCGCCAGAAGCAGCCTTACCCCAACCATAACGGCGGCGGGCTGGCGTTTGGCCCGGACGGGGCGTTGTATGTGGGCCTGGGCGACGGCGGTTCGGGCGGCGACCCACAGGGCAACGGCCAGGCGCTCAATACCTGGCTGGGCAAACTGCTGCGCCTGGAGGTACGCACGCCGCAGACGGGGTACACCGTCCCGCCCGATAATCCGTTCGTGGGCCGCGCCGGAGTGTTGCCCGAAATCTGGGCCTACGGGCTGCGCAACCCGTGGCGTTTTTCCTTCGATCCGCTTAGCGGCGATCTTTACCTCGGCGACGTCGGCCAGAACCAGTGGGAAGAGATCGATTATCTGCCGGCCGGTACCCCCGGCGGGGTCAACTTTGGCTGGAACTGGCGCGAGGGCCGGCACACTTACGCCGCTCAACCGCCGGAGGGGATGGCGTTTACCGACCCGGTGTGGGAGTATGACCACCAGCAGGGCTGCTCGGTGACGGGCGGGGTGGTGGTGCGCGATCCATCCCTGCCCGAGTGGCAGGGCGTGTACCTGTTTGGTGATTTTTGCCGCGGCACGGTGTGGGGGCTGCTGCACGACGCTCAGGGCCGGTGGCAGGCGCAGCAATTGTTTGCCAGCGGCCTGAGCATCAGTTCGTTTGCCCTGGATCGTTCCGGGCGGGTGTATCTGCTCGACCTGAACGGGACGGTGGCGCGCCTGGAGCGGCGTTGAACACAGCGCCGTTTGTCAGGTGGAACGAGGATGGCTGTCACTATCCAGAGCGGGTGGTGCAGACTATATTTACCAATAGGGTACCATTTGTTGTATTTAGAGGAGGTAACGGATGGCGGTAAAACAATGGGAAGTGTTGAAGGTGCGTTACTGCAACCACGTAGGTTGTGAGGTCGGGTTGGAGGCTGAGTTGACCTACCCGGCGGAGCATTTGCCCGACCAGCCGCCGCGGGTGGAGGCGCATCGCTGCTCGCGCGGTAAGGAGTGTATGCTGCACGAGACGCAGTCCTGCATCTGGGCGGGGTCGAACCCCGGTTTCGACCCGTTTGAGGAGAAAGCGTAGCCGTAGTCGCGTGTGTTGGGCCCGGAAGAGGACTTCTTCCGGGCCCAAACGTTGGCGGCACAGCCAAAGCGTTTTAACGCAAAGGGGCGCGGAAATGTTGTGACGGAGAGATCTTGCAACCGGCCCCCGCGGGGTGTTCCCGTGGGGGCCGGCGTAGCGGGCAGGTGTTCCTGGTTAGTGGATGACGCCCAGCTTACGGCCTACTTTGGCAAAGGCGGCCAGGCCCTGATCCAGGTCTGCGTGGCTGTGGGCGGCGGAGACCATGACGCGGATGCGCGCCTTGCCGCGTGGCACGGTGGGGAAGCCCAGCGCCATGGCAAAGACGCCTTCTTCGAAAAGCTCGCGGCTGAACTGCTGGGCCAGCGGCGCTTCGCCGAGCATGATGGGGGTGATGGGGGTGACGCTCACGCCGGTGTCAAAGCCTAACGTCTTCATCTCGGCCTTGAAGTAGCGTGTGTTTTCCCACAGGCGGTCGACCAGTTCGGTCGAGCTTTCCAGCAGGTCGACGGCGGCCAGGGTGGCGGCCACGTCCGGCGGGGTGACGGCCGAGGAGAAGAGGAACGGCCGGGCGCGCTGGCGCAGCCACTCGACGATGACGGCCTTGCCGGCCACCACACCGCCCACCACGCCAAAGGCCTTGGAGAGCGTGCCGACCTCCACGTCTACTTTGCCGTGCAGGTCGAAGTGGTCGACGATACCGCGCCCGCCCTTGCCGACCACGCCCTCGCCGTGCGCGTCGTCGACCATGAGCAGGATGTCGTATTTTTCGGCCACGGCGTAGATCTTATCCAGCGGGGCCAGATCGCCGTCCATGCTGAACACACCGTCGGTGATGATCAGGGCGCGGCGATAGCTGCCCTGGTGGGCGAGGATGACGCGTTCCAGGTCGGCGACGTCGGCGTGGGCAAAGCGTTCGATGCGCGCCCCCGACAGGCGGCTGCCGTCGATGATGCTGGCGTGGTTGAGTTCGTCCGAGAAGATCACGTCTTCTTTGCCGACCAGGGCCGGGATGGTGGCCAGGTTGGCGCAGAAGCCGGATTGAAAGGTGATGGCGGCCTCGACGCCCTTAAAGGCGGCCAGGCGACGTTCCAGTTCCAGGTGCAGATCCATTGTGCCGGCGATGGTGCGCACCGCCGTGGGGCCGACGCCGTAGCGATCGACAATCTCGCGCGCCGCCTGCACCATTTGGGGGTGGTTGGCCAGCCCCAGGTAATTGTTCGAGCAGAAGTTGAGCACGCGTTTGCCGTCGACCACCAGCCAGGCGCCCTGGGGCGAACTCAGGGTGCGGATACGATTGTACAGGCCGGCTTCTTTCAGGTTGTCCAGCTCTTGTTGGATCCAGTCCAGTCTAGTAGACATGCACACCTCACGTTGGGAAGATGGATACGCGGGGGGAAAATCCCCTCGCGGTGATTATACCCCTATTTGCACTCACCCAGATAGCCCAGCTCAGCCAGGGCGGCCAGCACCTGGGCCTCGCAGCCGGGGCGCACCAGGGCGGTGGTGGGGTTGAGCGCCTCGCCCAGGCAGCGGGCGGCGCGGCTCTTGCGCAGCGCCGAGAGCATCTCGGGGGCGGCGACGCGCAGCAGGCTGACCTGTTCCAGCCCGGCCTGCACGCCGAACTGTTCCCAACGTTCGAGCGCCTGCACCAGGGTGGGCGGCAGCGGCGCGGCGCTGTGGCGGCGCAGCAGGCCCAGCAGGTGGCTGGGGCGCAGGCCCTGCTGGCGGGCGCGCTCCAGCGCGGCGGGGGTCAGGCGGTAGCGCTGTTCGCCGCCCTGCTCGTCTTCCCACTGGCAGAAGCGGGCGATCTGATAGCGGGCCGAACGCGGCGTCAGCGGGGGCAGGCGCAGGTGGCCTTCGGCGTTGAGGCGCAGCGAGGCGTTTTCGGCGGGCAGCGGCGGCGCGGCGCCGCCCCACAGGGCGGCGGCCCAGGGTGAGAGGCGAAAGGCGGCAGGCGCACTGCCGGCTTGCGGGGCGGCCAGTTCTACCAGCCCGAGGGCAGGCAGGATGACCGTGATCAGGTAGCGGATCAGGGCGCCGTCGACCTCGTCCCAACTGGCGAAGCCGCGCAGATAGGCGCCGCTGGTTTCCTGGCGGATGAACCACGAGTCGTAGTCGCCGGCGGGACGTTGAAAATCGGGTTGGCGGTCGTGGATGGCGGCGACAAAGGCGGCCAGGTTCCACCAGCGCTCTTGCGGCAGGTGGCTGACCTGGTCGAGGATGGCCTGGCGGGCGCGCAGTGGATCGTTTTGCCAGTTGCCCTCGCACTTCAGACCGGGCAGCAGGCGCAGTTCGTTGAAGCTCGTGCTGTGCATCCAGGCCTGGACGAGGCGGGCCAGCGCCTCGCCGCGGCTGGCCTCGAGGAAGGCGCGCACCGGTTCGGGGCGCGGCGCCAGGGCCTTGTCCAGCAGCCCGGCGGTTTGCAGCAGGGCTGCCAGCGTGGCGGGGGGCAGCGCCCAACCGGCGGGCAGGGTTTCCAGCGGCATGGACAGGCGGCAGGCAGCCAGCAGGGTGCAGGATTGGTCGAGCAGGGCGTCGCTGGCGGGTTGGGCGGCGGCGCACTCGGCCGGCGAGGCCGGGCGCCCGGGCGGCTGCGGGGCGGCGGCGCTGAGCGGTTGCAGAAATTCAATCAGGTCATCGGGGATGTAGGCGTACTCCTGCGGCTCGCCGCTGTCGCCGGCCAGGAAAGCCTTGCCGATCAGCGCCCGGTACCACAGGATTTCGGCCGGGGAGGCGGGTTTCAGGTCGGGGCGTTCGCGGTCGCGGCGGGCGGCGCCCATGCTGCGCACCTCACCGTGGCGGCGGGCAAAAGTTGCCCAGGGGATGCGCCCCTCGTTTTCGAGCAGCGCCTGAAGGGCGATCTGCGCCTGGCGCGGCAGGGCGTCGATCACCTCGGCGATCAGGGCGGGGTTGCGAATGCCGTTGACCAGCGCCGGCAGGGCGGTGTGGGCATCGGGGGCGTTTAATTCCAATCCCCAGGCCTGGGCAACCATACGCAGGAAGCCCAGGTCGTTGCCCTGAAGGGTGCGCAGCAAATCAGGCATGGCAGATGATGTATCCTCCGGTGGCGATGAGATCGGTAGCAAAATTATACTACGAGCGTTACTGCTATTCTTTTGTAAGCAATTTTTAATTGACGCTGTGCTGTCTTACGTGTATAATTTTGCTTGACGCCCCACTCTCTTTTTATTTTGTTGGATTCGAGGCCTCCATAATATGGCGCTAAAAGGGAACCTGAGAGATTTTTCTATTACCCAGTTACTGAATCTTGTTAATCTGGCGCACAAAACCGGGACGCTGATCATCGAAGGCCCGGGCGAGGTAGCGCGGATCAACTTCCGTGAGGGCAAGCTGGCTTATGCACAGGTGGGCGAAGAGGATGGCAGCCTGGCTGCGATCCTGCAACGCAACAACAAGATCACCGGCGGCCAGTATCGGGTGCTGCGCGAGCGCACCGGCCAGATGACGGATAAGGAATTGGGTTTGCTGCTGATTAATGCTGGCTACGTCACCCAAGAAGACATCATCACCAGCCTGCAGCAATATTTTATTGGCATCGTTCGTCGCCTGTATACCTGGGTGGAGGGATTCTTCCGCTTCGATCCGGACGAAAGCGTGCCGGAAGATAAGATCGCGGTGCGCATCGATCTGGAGAATCTGATCATTGAAGGCTCACGCCAGCTGCGTGAGTGGGAGCAGCTTCAGGAAGAAATCCCCAGCCTGGACATGGCGCTCAAGTTCACCGATCGCCCCGAGACCAACATTCGGAATGTCAATCTGAGTGTGGAGGAGTGGCGCGTGGTTTCGTATGTGAACCCCAAGAACTCGATGCGTCAGATTGCCAAGGCGACCAAGATGAACGACCTGGAAATCCGCCGGGTGGTGTACAGCCTGTTGCAGGCCGGCCTGGTGGAGATCATCCGCCCCGGTGGTATGCCTGTGCCTACCAGCAATCGCATGTTCCCAACGCCGGATAAGGAAGAACAGAAGTCGTTGGTGAACCGTCTTATCTCTCGTATTCGCTCGATCTAATTCTTCATCCTACACAAGGACGATGTCTCATGCAAACGGTCAAAATTGTCGTTACTGGACCCTTCAATGCAGGTAAATCCGAATTTATTCGCTCCGTGAGCGAAATCGATGTGGTTTCCACCGAACGGAAGATTTCGGCGGAGCCCGAAAAAATCAAGGAGTCGACGACCGTTGCCATGGATTTTGGCCGTATCACGGTTGACGACGATCTGGTTCTCTATCTGTTCGGTACGCCAGGACAACGTCGCTTTGATTTCATGTGGGAGATTCTGTCTGAAGGGATGTTGGGGTTCATCGTTCTGGTGGACAGCAATCGTCCCGAAACGTTCCGTGAGGCGCGCAGCATTCTGGAGACCTTCCGGGCGTATGCGCCGACGCCGTATGTGGTGGCGGCCAACAAGCAGGATCGTCCCGAGGCCTGGGATATCGACGATATCCGCGTGGCGTTGCGCCTGGATCCCAAGGTGAAGCTGCTGCCGTGCGTGGCGCCCGACCGGGACAAGGTGAAATCAGTTTTGTTGGAGTTGTTGTACAGCATCCTGGCAGAAATGGAAGGGGCCCAGTAGGTTTTCTGGCCTTAAAGGGTACCTGCCGTGTCGTCCATCACCACAGATCAGGGTATCGTTCATTATGAAGTCCACGGAAAGGGTCGTCCGGTAATTTTGCTGCATGGCTGGCTTGGCTCCTGGGGCCTGTGGCAAGAGACCATGACTTTTCTGGGCCAGTATTATCGTACCTACGCGCTGGATTTCTGGGGTTTTGGCGAATCCGGGAAAAAGCGCAGCACCTATCGCGTGCAGGATTTCGTGGCCCTGGTCGACCAGTTCATGGATCAATTGGGTATTATGAGCGCGCCCCTGGTGGGGCACAGTATGGGTGGTACGGTCAGCCTGTCGGTGGCCCTCAACCATCCCGAGCGTGTGCGCAAGGTGGTGATCGTGGGTTCGCCGATTGTGGGCTCCTCGTTGGCGCTGCCGCTCAAGGTGGCGGGGTATCGTTCGATCGCTTATCTGTTGTTTAACATGATGGGCGCCTTCCGCTTTGGGATGCGGGTGGCGTCGCCTTTTATTTGTAGTGATCCGCGTTTCCCGGATATGATGGACCGCGATCTGTCGCGCACCACCCTGGAATCTTTCCTGTTGAGCATCGCTTCGCTGCGCCGTACCGATTTACGCCCCAACCTGAACACCATTCAGGTGCCGGCGATGGGCATGTTTGGCGATCGAGATAATATTGTCAACCCGAACCAGTGGAAGGCGCTCAAAGCCGGTCTGCCGGAGGCGCGCATCGAGCGTTTCCACAAGGCCGGGCATTTCATCATGCTGGATGATCCCCGGCCGTTCATGGAAAAATTAAAGGATTTCCTGGACGCGCCCATCCCGCCGCCGCCCCCGGCGTCATCTCCACTGCCTTCTGCTTCTCCAGAATGAACTCGTCTACGTTCCACTGTTCAGGAAGTATAGGCCGCTGGACACTGGCTGGGGTAAGTGAAGTGATTGGTCGAGATGCCTTGCGGCGCATTCTGGCCGGCACGGCGCAATACGGCTGGCTGGGAAAAGACGAGCGCTTGTACGTCCCGGCCGAGATCGATTATGATGACATTGCCGCCCTGCAGGATCGCCTGCTGGTCGAATACGGCCCGCAGGGTACACGCGGTATCCTGCTGCGTTCTGGGCGGGCCGGTTTTTCGGCGTTGATGGGCGCGCCCAACGGTCCGCATCGCCTGCTCAGTCTGGGCTATCGCCTGCAGTCTTTGCCGGCGCGCCTGCGCAGCGGCCTGGGAGAACTGGCTGCCTGTTTGCAGCGCGAGACGCACCAGCCCATCACGGTGATGGAAGAAGCGGGTCATTGGCGCTGGCAGATGCAGGCCAGCCCGTGGTCACAGGGTGGGGCCGATAACCCGGCGGCGCAGGAATGCTGCTTTGTCGGTGGGCTGTTGCAAGAGTTCTTCGCCTGGACGAGCGGCGGACGGTATTATCCGGTGCGGGCGTTGGCCGGCGATGGCGCCGCCTGTGCGCTGCGGATTGAAAAGACCCCGGTGGATTGAGGCAGGTGTCTTATGCTCAAAATTATCTTGCAGTCCAAACGCTCGATCCCGCCGTTCAACGAGGTGGCGCGCGATCTGCGCATTCAAAACAAACCTTTGTGGTTGTTCCAGCGAGATGTGCTGACGCCTTACACCCGGCGCGAGGTCGAACTGGCCCCGGGGGCGCGTTTCCCGCAGATTCGCGAGGCCTGCATCGTCTATCGCGACAACCTGTTCTTCGATCAACATTATATCGACGCCTTCATGAGCGAGGCGCAAAAGCGCAAGCACGCCTGCCGGGCGGCTTTCAGCATTAACGACCCCGCCTTTCGCGAGCATATCCTGCCGCTCTCGTTGTCGTACACCCAGGTAGGCGATATCTATCTGGCGGATCTGTGGTATTACCCCAACGGCCCGGAACCCAACGCCGACCCGTTGATCGTCGATTTGCAGGCGCGCGAAATTGGCTATTACCACGTGCCGACGTACATGGCCTCGGAACAGGGCGACCTGATTTACCAGGTGCCGCTGCGCAGCCTGATTGCCATCGACTCGTGGGTGCATATCTTTATTGCCGACATGGTCTTCGGCCTGTTCGGGCGTGGCGCCCGTTTTGAGAATCGCCTGAACCGCGATCCGTTTTTCAAACTGGGGGTATTGGCCAGCGCCCTGTACGAAGGCCGCCAGGTGCTGGAATGTTCGAAGGTGGTAGAGATCGGACGCAATTGTGTGATCGACCCCTCGGCGGTGATCCACGGCCCGACCTCGATTGGGAATAATGTGACGGTGGGCGCAGGGGCGGTGATCGAGAACTGCATCATCGGCGACAACGCCAACGTTTCACAGGGCTGCCAGTTGATGCTTTCGGTGGTGGGAGACGGCACCTTCCTGCCATTCCGGGCCTCGTTGTTCATGACCACCTTGATGGACAACGGTATGGTGGCGCAAAACACCTGTTTGCAGATGTGCATCGTGGGACGCAATTCCTTTATCGGCGCCGGCAGTACGTTTACCGATTTCAATCTGGTCTCGGCGCCGCTCAAGGCGCGCGATGCGAACGGGCAGTTACGGCCGTCGAACCGGCCGGTATTAGGGGGCTGCGTGGGGCATAACTGCCGCATTGGGGCGGGGATGATCGTTTACCCGGCGCGCACGATCGAATCGGACGTGGTGCTGGTCGCCTCGCCTGAGCGGCGGGTGATCGATCGCGACATCCGATATGAAGACAGCGATCATTTTGCCATGCGTGGGGCGCAGCAGCACCCACGGCTTTACCCGCGGCCGGGGGAAGCGGTACAGGAAAGCTGGTAAAAGGTGGCTGGTCAGGCAGATTCGCCCGATTTTAAGCTCGACTTAAGAAAAACGTAGACTTGAAACGGTTGCCAGATCGAAGACTTTGGCGTAATATTAATACGATACCGGCTGTCATTCGGTGTCAGGTACTTTTTCATGGTTCTCTGTTTGCACTCGTGTGACCGCTATCGGTCAAACTATACCACTCCTCTATTCATAGCAGGGAGGCTCTAATGGGTAAAGCCCGCCTTTTGGTCGTTGAAGATGATGTGGATATCGCCAATATGCTGCGGATCTATTTTAATGGCATGGGGTATGATATCGATGTGGCCTCACGCGGTTCGGAGGCGTTAGATCGCACCCGACACGTGATGCCTCATTTAATCATGCTGGATATCATGCTGCCGGATATTGATGGCTATGAGGTATGCCGCACATTGCGCACCAATACGCGCACCAGCCATATCCCCGTCATTTTCCTGACGCAGAAAGACGAGCGCAGCGATAAACTGAAGGGTCTCGAACTGGAGGCGGTGGATTACATCACCAAGCCGTTTGACATCGAGGAACTGAAATTGCGCGTGCAAAATGCGCTGGCCCGTTCGGAGCGTGAGAGTCTGACCGATCCGCAATCGGGTCTGCCGGCGGGGCGCCTGATCGAAGACCAATTGCGCCGTATGATCCGCAAGAAGGGCTGGTCCTTTATGGATATCCGCATCAATCATTTCGAGCCGTTTAAAGACGTGTA
>CAZHTS010000061.1:4506-9692 GCA_964535315.1 uncultured Anaerolineaceae bacterium | reverse complement strand
TTTGCCGATATTCGTGAGATTACCGAGCTGGCAGCAGAAGAACGTCGCCAGGATGCCAAGTCGATTGCTGCCTGACGCCGGGTTGGAATTTCCATATGTTCCAACTGGATGCCTTAACCCTGACGGTGATCGTATTTGCATTAGGGGTGGGCTTTTGGTTATTAGCCCTGTACCTGATGCGGGTGGCATCCCGTTCGCGGCCGTTGGCCGCGGCTGAGGTCGCCGCTAATCCATCGCTGCAACCCAACGAGACCGCCGTTCTGGTGATCGAGCCGGGTGGTAAGCTGTTATCGATTAACGATCGCGGCCGGGAAGTGTTTCGTCTGTCGCGTGGCGAGCAGGCCGACCTGGAGCGGCTGGTCAAGCGTATCCGCCCGAGTGAGAAATTCCTGGAATTGTGCGCTGCCGAAGGGCGGGCGCGTTTTGTTTTGGATGGCAAGCCGTTTGTGGGGCTCTCGTTCCAGGTTCGGGAGGAGGGCCGCTCGGTCATGGTGGCTTCGCTGCAACTGGATCAGGCCACCGGACTGGGAAGTGTGGAGGGGGGCATCTCATCCACCGTTTTGCAGAGCTTTACCGAATTGATCCAGTCGATGGCCGCCAGCCTGGATTTGAAGGATACGCTGGTCGCCATCATGAACGGGCTGGATAAACTCATCCCGGCGGATATCATCGAGATTAGCCTGTGGGAATCCGAGAGCGAAGTGCTGGTGCCGTACCGCATGTTGGGCGTCTCGGGGTTTGAGCGCCGCCTGGAGCAGCCGCCGGTACGCTATCGCAGCGAAAATGGCTACAGCGGGTATGTCTTCCAACACCGTGAGCCGTTGTTGATCACGGATGTAGACAGCCGGCATGATATCCATCCGGCGTTGGATCGCAGCGCGGTGCCGATGCGCTCTTACGTTGGCGTGCCGCTGATCGTGGGCAAGGAAGCCATCGGTACGCTGGAACTGGGTTCGCTCAATCCGGAGACTTATCAGCAAAGCGATGTGGAACTGCTGCACCTGATCTCGGGGCAGGCGGCGATCGCCATCCACAACGCCTTGTTGTATCACGAGGAACAAAAGCGCACGGCCGAGCTCTCCGGGCTGGCGCAGCTGGCGCAGGCGTTTAGCTCGGCGCGTGATCCGAAGGGGTTGTATTCGAGCCTGGTGCATAGTATCGTGCCGCTGGTGCAGGTCGAAATTCTGGGCTTTTTACTGTACAACGAGAGCCAGCGCACGTTGGAGGGGCAGGTGCCCTTCCACGGTCTGCCGGCGCAGTTCATCGATTTGTACAGCGCTCCGGTGCCTGCGGGCAGCCCGGTGGAGCAGACATTGCTGGCGCAGGATATCATCCTATCGGAGAACGCGGCTGAAGACGCCCATTGGGACGCCATTGGTCTGGGCCACCTGGCGCAGGCCGCCAGCCTGCGCGATACCATTCTGGTGCCGCTGGCATCGGGCGGGCACATGTTGGGCTATTTGCAGGCCTCCAACCATCTGGATGGCAGCACGATTTTTACGCAAGACGAGCTGCATTTGTTGATGATTATTGCCAACCAGGCGGCCTCGATCATCGAGAACGCCATGCTGGTGCAGCAGTCGCGCCAGCGCGCCCAGCGGGCCGAGGCGCTGCGCCGGGTGAGCAGCCTGGCCTCTTCGGCGGCGACGCTGGACGAGATTTTGATGTTCTCGTTGCAGGAACTGGCGCATCTGTTGCAGGCCGATCTGGCGGCAGTATTCTTGATGGATAAGACGCGCGGCGCGCTGGATTACCAGCCGGCGGCCACCTACGGCAACGTTCCGGCCCTGCCCGATATCTATCGCCACCTGACGATGGACGACCCGCAATTCCACTTTACGGTTACCGGGCGCCAGCATGTGTTGGCGTTTGGTCAGGTGGATGAAGAGAAGGCGCTCATCCCGTATTACCAGCAGATTCTGGCGGTGTGGAAATTGCAATCGGTCATTGCCGTGCCGTTGATTGTACGCGACGAAGGCATCGGCGAAATCTGGCTGGGCAGCCAGCTGGTCAACTTCTTTGACCGGGGCGATTTACAGGTGGTCACCACGGCGGCCGGTCAACTGGCCGGGGTGGTGGAGCAATCTTATCTGAGCGCGCAAACTGACGACAGCCTGCGGCGTAAGGTGGAGCAGCTGACCGCGCTGACGCGCATCAGCCGCGAATTGAGCACCTCGCTCGACATGGAATACCTGCTGCAACTGGTGTACGACGAGGCCCGGCGTACGACCCGGGCGGATTGCGGTACGATTCTGTTGTTCGACATCAATGAGCCGGAAGGGGAAGGCAAGGAACCGGCGGTGCGTTTTGCCATCGGCGACGAGCACGTACGGGCGCTTTCAGAACAGGAACTGGCGATCCTCAAAGGCGTCGAGCCTTATCACATTACCGATATTAATCAGGAGGGCATCCGGCCGCCGCATGAGGGCGTGCAATCGATGCTCATTCTGCCGGTCATCTATCAGCAGCGCCCGGCCGGGTTGTTGATGTTGCATGCATTTACCCCGCATCGTTTCGATCATGCCGCGGTTGAAATTGCCCAGTCGCTGGCCTCGCAGACGGCGGTGGCCTTGAGCAATGCCGTACAGTACGAGGATCAGTCGCGGCGGGCGATGTTGTTGCGCCGTGAGGTGGATACGCTGGGGAAGTTGTTCCAGGTCTCGCAGGTGATCCGCCCCAACCAGCCGCTCGAACAGGCGCTCTCTTTTATCGCACGCGCCATCACCGACGCCACCCCGTTCCAGATGGTACTGATCAGTGTGTATGACGCCGAGACCGACTCGCTGCGCCGGATTACCTCCACCGGGTTGACCGGTCGCCTGTGGGAAGATGCGCGCGAGCGCACCCAGCCCTGGCGGGGTGTGGCGCAGTTCTTCTTGCCTGAATTCCAGGTCGGCTCTTCTTACTATATTCCGACCGATCATAAACCCATCGTCCCGGCCGACGTGCATTTTGTCAACGTCCTGCCGCTGTTGGATCAAGACGAGACCAGTCGCTGGCAGGACGGTGATCTGCTGCTGATGCCGTTGTACGACGCCGAAGGGGTGCCGTTGGGCATGGTGAGCCTGGATATGCCGGGGGACGGTCGCCGCCCCGACCGGCCGACCTTCCAGGCGTTGGAACTGTTTGCCATGCAGGCCAGTCTGGTGATCGAGAGCCGCCGGCACGTAGAGAGCCTGCAAAGCCAGATACTGCAACTGGGCGCCGATCAGAGCCGCCTGTATCTGGCCGCGCAGAATGCCAGACGACACCTGCCGGTGTTGTTACACAAAGAACTGGAGCAGGCGATCACCACCCAGAACCTGCACCGTCAGTTACAGCGCATCCAGGCCGGTCTGGAAATCACCGATGCCGTGTCGGTGAAAGAAGGCCAGGCGGTTGAGCCGCTGGTTATGCTCAAGACGCTGGGACGTGAGATCCTGACGCGCTTTGACTTCCAGGCAGCGCTGATAGCCGAGCACAATGCGTCCGGCACGCGTCTGTTGGATATGGTTGGAGCTTTGAGCGACGGCGATGATCGCATGGTGAGCACGGCGCAGGCTCTGTTCGGTCAGCGCAATCCGCTGCGCCAGGTGGTGCAGGAAGGCAGCTTGCTGCTGATCGCCAACCTGGATACGGATACCACCTGGGCAAATAACCCCTTGTTAAATGCCCTGGGCGCCAAGAGCCTGTTGGGGTTGCCGGTCGATGTGGGGGATGGCTTCCGGTTTGGCATTCTGGCTGTGGCGCACCGTCCTCTACCGCCGTTCACTGCTCAGGACCGCCAGATCTATCATCAGATGGCGCGCCAGATCAGTGTTGCTTTGCAGAACCTGCAATTGCTGACCGAGACGCGCCGCCGTCTGCAAGAGATGGACTTGCTGCTGGATTACACCCGCAAGCTGACCACCCTGGACGTCAACAGCATCCTCAATTCGCTGGTGGAAACCGCGCTCAAGGCCATCCCCGAGGCCAACGCCGGGTGGGTGGCGCTGTGGGAAGAGAAGCACCGCCAACTGGTGCCGCGGGCGGCGGGTGGTTTTGTCAATCAGGCCAGCATGCTGGCGATTCGCTTCCCGTTGGAGAGCACCCACAAGAACGCCGGGGCGTTGCCCCTGCCGCTGCGTGCCTATCAGGGTGGGCAGGCGATGATCGTGGGCGAGGTTGAATTTGCCCAGGATTACAACCTGAGCTCGGAGAACCTGCTGCATTATCGCCAGGCCACCGCCGGGCATTTGCCGGTTTCCAGCCTGTTGCTGCCGCTGCGTCTGACCGAGAGTGTGTTGGGTGTTCTGGTTCTGGATAACTACACCCAGGCGGGGGCGTTCAGCGAAGATGATGAGGCGTTGGCCTTCAACCTGACCCAGCAAACCGCTCTGGCGTTGGAAAATGCCCGTCTGTACCAGACGGCCGGCCAACGCGCCGTCCAACTCCAGGCGTTGACCGAGGTGGCCGGCGCCATCACCTCCAGTTTGAAGACCGAAGAACTGGTGGGCACGTTGCTGGAACGCCTGGCGCCGGTGCTGTCGTATGATACGGCCACCCTGTGGCTGCGACGCGGCAACATGTTGACGGTGGCGGATGCCAGCGGGTTTACCGACAGCGAAAGCCGCATCGGGCTGAGTGTGGCGGTGGAGGATAGCGTCCTGTTTAAAGAGATGATCGCCACCGGGCGGGCGCTGCTCGTGCCGGATGTGCGCCAGGACAGCCGTTTCCCATCGTTGTTGGCGCCGGATTATCTTTCGTGGCTGGGTATCCCGTTGTTGGCCAAGGCGGAATTGATCGGTATGATCGCCGTCGAGAAGAGCGAGGCCGATTTCTATAGTGAAGAACATGTCCAGGCGGCGACCACGTTTGCCAGCCAGGCGGCCGTGGCTCTGGATAATGCCCGTCTGTTCGAGGAAAGCACCCGGCGCGCCAGTGAGTTGGATCAGCGTTCGCAGCGTCTGGCGCTGCTCAACCGCCTGTCGAGCGAACTGGGTTCATCGTTGGACGTCGATTACATCCTCAAGTTGACGGCGCAGCAGTTGTTGACCGCCCTCGACCCGCATCTGGGGGTGCGGGTGGCCGCGGTGTTGGTCAACGAGCAGGGCCGTTTCGTCTTGCAAACCGAGGTGCCGCCCTGGCGTCCGACGTTGGGCGTCTGGGAAGACCGCCTGCCGCAGGTGCTGGCAGACATTCCGCTGTTGCAGCGTTTGCGTGAGTCG
>CAZHTS010000061.1:1368-4406 GCA_964535315.1 uncultured Anaerolineaceae bacterium | reverse complement strand
GTGGTGCGCGAACATCGCAACACACAAACGCTGCTGCGCATCATCACCGAGCTTTCGGCCAGCCTGGATATCAACCAGGTCTTGAACCGGGCGCTTTCCGTGCTCAACGAGTCGATTGGCGCCGAACAGAGCCTGATCATTCTGGCCCAGGGCAACAATCGTTTCTTCCAGGCGGGCATGCCGCTGGTGGTCATTCCGCCCGGGCCGGCCAAAGAGCGCCCGCCGTTGCAGCCTGAGGAGGACATGGCGCGCTGGGTGGTGAAACACAAGGCCGCCACCCTGGTCGACGATGTCCAGGGCGACGACCGCTGGCCGTTAGCGGGCGACCACCTGCCGGCGTATCGCAGCGTCATTGGCGTGCCGCTGGTGCTGGGCGAAGAGGTGCTGGGCACGTTGCTGCTTTTCCACCGCCATCTGGCCTTCTTTGGCCTCGAGCAGATTGGCCTGATCGAAGCCGCTGCCCGTCAAATCAGCATCGCCCTGAACAATGCCGAGTTGTTCAACCTGATCCGCGATCAGGCCGAGCATCTGGGCGGGATGCTGCGCGACCAACAGATCGAGGCCACTCGTTCACGGGCCATCCTGGAAGCGGTGGCCGACGGTGTACTGGTTACCAATGCGAGTGGTCAGGTGGCGTTGTTCAACGCCTCGGCACAGCGCATCCTGGAACTGAAACATGACCAGGTGGTGGGCAAGTCGTTGGATCAATTCGTGGGGTTGTTTGGCAAGGCTGCCCGCACCTGGATGCATACGATCCGCAGGTGGTCGCAGGATACCCGTTCGTATCGCGAGGGCGAAACCTACGCCGAGCAGATCGAACTGGAAAACGGTCAGGTAGTTTCGGTACACCTGGCGCCGGTTATCTGGCGCACCGATTTCCTTGGAACGGTGTCCATCTTCCGCGACATCACGCACGAGGTGCAGGTCGACCGCCTCAAATCCGAATTTGTGGCCAATGTCAGTCACGAACTGCGTACGCCGATGACCTCGATCAAGGGCTACGTGGAGATCATGTTGATGGGCGCGGCCGGGCCGCTTTCGCCGCAGCAGACGCACTTCTTGCAGGTGGTCAAGAGCAACACCGAACGTCTCAGCGTGTTGGTGAACGACCTGCTGGACGTCTCGCGCATCGAGGCCGGGCGGGTGACGTTGAGCATGCAGCCGATCAACCTGCGCGAACTGGCCGAAGACGTGGCCTCGGATCTGCGCCGTCGTGCCCAGGAAGAAAACAAGGAAATGACCTTCGCGCTGGAGATTCCCGCCAATCTGCCGCTGGTGCAGGGCGATGTGGAACGGGTGCGTCAGGTGCTGGGCAATCTGGTCAGTAACGGGTACAATTACACGCCGGCCGGTGGTCGGGTGCTGGTGTCGATGCACCAGGAAGAAGACGAAGTTCAGGTGGACGTGATCGACAACGGTATCGGTATTGCGATGCAAGATCACAACCGCATTTTTGAGCGATTCTATCGTGGGGAGGATCCGCTGGTGTTGGCGACGGCGGGGACGGGGCTTGGTCTGGCCATTTCCAAAACGTTGATCGATATGCATCACGGCCGGATCTGGTTTAATAGCAGCGGTGTGAGCGGGGAAGGCAGTGTCTTCTCCTTTACACTGCCAATTCATCAGCCTGAGGAATAGTTACGCATGGCAAAAATCCTTATTGCTGAAGACGAACGGGATATTCGCGATCTGGTTTCCTTTACTCTGAGATTTGCCGGGCACGAGGTGGTGGCGGTCTCCAATGGCGAGGAGGCGGTTCAGGCCGCCGGCCAGGAGTTGCCGGACCTGATCCTGATGGACGTACGCATGCCGCGCATGACCGGCTATGAGGCCTGTGAAAAAATCAAAGCAGACGCGCAATTACAGCATATCCCGGTGGTCTTCTTATCTGCCAAAGGGCAGGAGTCCGAAATCCGCACTGGCCTGAGCGCCGGGGCGAGCGAGTATTTGTTGAAGCCGTTCGCTCCGGATGAACTGGTCATCCGTGTTCAGGCCTTACTGAAACAGTTCGGTAAGTAGGAGCGCTATGAGCGTCGTTTTACTGGAGCAGGAGATAGTCCATTACGAGGTATTGGGTCGCGGCCGGCCCTTGATCTTCCTGCACGGCTGGGTTGGGTCGTGGCGTTATTGGATTCCGGTGATGCAGGCGGCTTCGGTCTCTTTCCGGGCGTATGCCCTGGATTTGTGGGGCTTTGGCGACACCGCCAAGGCGGCGCGCCGTTATTCGTTGGATCAGCAGTCCGCCTTGATTGACAGCTTTATGAACGAGATGGGCATTGGGCGTGTGGCGCTGGTAGGGCATGGCCTGGGGGCGTTGGTGGCGCTTTATTTTGCTCAGAACAACCCCGATATCGTCGACCGGGTAATGGCGATCAGCTGTCCGATGGAGGACGGTGGGATCAATGCCCGTCTGCGTACGGCGCAGATGGCCGAACTTTCCGACTGGCTGGTGGCGCGCTCTGCGGCGGCCGAGCCGGTGCGCTCGGATGCGCTCAAGGCCGATCAGCAGGCGATCGTGCGTTCGCTGGACGATTTGCCGGCGCTGCATCTGAAGACGTTGTGGTTCCAGTTCAATACCAACTGTCTGCTGGTCAACGGCCTGAACGACCCCGCCGTTACCCCGCCCAATATGGAGCAGATGGCCGAACTGCCCGACCAGATTCACAATATCACCTTCGAACAGTCGGGGCACTTCCCGATGCTGGACGAAGACAACAAGTTCAACCGTTTGATGGTGGACTTCCTGGCGCTGCGCTCCGGTGAAACGCCGCGCGACTTACAGTTGAAAGAGGAGTGGAAGCGGCGCGTGCGTTAGTGGGTTGACAATCTGCCCGCTTTTTACTATACTCTAGCGTGATGAAGTACGGGGAGCCTGGTGAACCAGGCTGAGAGGAGGGTTACGAGCCCTCGACCCGCATAACCTGATCCGGGTAATGCCGGCGGAGGGAGCAACCGAACGAGGTATGTGCAGGCCACCCTCCCTGGCGGAAGGTGGTTTTTTTCATGCAATTCTCTCGGGCGATGGTCTTTGCCAACGG
>CAZHTS010000061.1:0-1268 GCA_964535315.1 uncultured Anaerolineaceae bacterium | reverse complement strand
CCGAGACGATTTTTCTGATCCGCACGATGGGGCGGGTGGTGGGTTCACCGGGCGATACGGTTTCGCTTCTGCCGTGGGGGGGCGCGGCGGAGGGGGTGCTGACCGCCGGGCTGCGCTACCCGCTGCACAGCGAAACGCTCTACCCCGAACGCACGCGCGGCATCAGCAACGTCCTGGAAGGTGAAAAAGCGATCGTCCGTCTGGAACGTGGCGTTTTGATTTGCATCCATAGCCGGCTCCGGGCAGGCAAAACTGCCGAGAAAGATTCAGGAGCATAAAAATGAAAGCTGTTCGGATTTTTGTGATTGGGCTGGTGGGGTTGGCGCTGGGTTTGGGCGCCTGCAGCCCGGCGGCAACGACGCCGGTGGCTGCCACGCAGCCGCTGCCTGCGGCGACGCAACCGGCGGCGCCGGCTGAGACGGCGCCGATGTTGACGGTCATGACGCACGACTCGTTTGCCGTCAGCGAAGGATTGGTGGCGGCGTTTGAGCAGGAGAACAAGGTCAAGGTCACCTTCGTCAAGAGCGGGGATACGGGTGGGGCGTTGAATCGCGCCATCCTCTCCAAAGACGCGCCGCTGGCGGATGTGTTCTATGGGGTGGATAACACCTTCCTGTCGCGTGCGTTGCAGGCGGATATTTTCGAGCCGTATGCCTCGCCGCTGTTGGCAGACATCCCCGCCGCCTTTAAACTGGACGCCGGAAACCGCGCCCTGCCGGTCGATTACGGCGATGTGTGCATCAATTACGACAAGGCGTATTTCGCCGAGAAGAAATTGGCCGTGCCGCAGTCGCTGGAAGACCTGCTCAAGCCGGAGTACCGCGGCCTGCTGGTGGTGATGAACCCGGCCACCTCTTCGCCCGGCCTGGCTTTCTTGCTGGCGACCGTGGCCCATTTTGGCCCGGACAAGTATCTGGATTACTGGAAGCAGCTGCGCGCCAACGAGGTGATTGTGGTCAACGATTGGGAGACGGCCTACTACACCAACTTCAGTGCTTCTTCGGGCAAGGGGCCGCAGCCGATGGCCGTGTCGTACGCTTCCAGCCCGGTGGCGGAGGTGGTGTTTGCCTCTACGCCGCTGACCGAGGCGCCGACCGGTTCGATCGTCGCCGCCGATACCTGTTTTCGTCAGGTGGAATTTGCCGGCATTCTCAAGGGCAGCAAACAGCGCGCCCTGGCCGAGAAGTTCATCGACTTTCTGTTGAGCCCAACTTTTCAGGAAGACGTGCCCTTGCAGATGTTTGTCTCACCGGTAAACAGCAAGGCCA
>CAZHTS010000060.1:0-27288 GCA_964535315.1 uncultured Anaerolineaceae bacterium | reverse complement strand
ATCCCCCGTAGGGGCGACCCTTGCGGTCGCCCGCCGCGTATCTACCACGCCTCCCGCACCCTGACACACCACAATCCCTCCCCACAGACAGACCTGTTTCTGGCAATATTCGTGGGCGCCCCGCTACCTGGCCGTGTTATTTGTTGTTGCATTCAGTTGTTATTTCCCCCATTTCGTTGGAACAGATGGGCAACGCCTCGCCCGTACACGGATGGGGCGGCGTCGTGGTTTGTCGGGACGCAGATAGGAGGCGGGCGAACAGTTCGTTAGAACGACTGATGCTCGGTGCGCAGGATGATTTCTTCCTGGAGCGTCGGGCTCAGGTCGCAGAAGTAATCGCTGTAACCGGCCACACGTACGATCAGATCGCGGTATTGCTCCGGGTTCTTGCGGGCGGCGCGCAGCGTGGCGGCGTCGACTACATTGAACTGGATGTGATGGCCGTCCAGCTTGAAATAGGTGCGCACCAACTGCACCAGGTGATCCAACCCTTCTTCGTCGGCCAGCAGTTGAGGGGTGAATTTCTGGTTGAGCAGCGTCCCGCCGGTGCGGACGTGATCCATTTTGGCTACCGATTTGAGCACCGCCGTGGGCCCACAGCGGTCGGCGCCCTGAACCGGCGACACCCCCTCGGAAAGCGGCTGGCCGGCGTAACGACCGTCGGGCAGGGCTCCGATTACCGAACCGAAGTATACGTGTACGGTGGTGGGCAGCAGGTTGATGTGATACGTCCCGCCTTTGGTGTTTTTGCGTCCGTCGATGGCGTTGAAGTAGGCGTTGAACACCCGCACCATCAGGCTGTCGGCGTAATCGTCGTCGTTGCCGTATTTCGGGGTGCGGTTGACCAGCAACTGGCGCAGCCGTTCGGCGCCGGTGAAATTGGCGCCCAACGCTGCCAGCAGTTCGGCCATGCCCAGCGTCTTGTGCTCAAAAACGTGATATTTGAGCGCCGCCAGGCAATCGCTGATCGAGCCCAACCCCACCCCCTGGATGTAGGAGGTGTTGTACCGCGCCCCGCCGTCGTGATAATCTTTGCCGCGGGCGATGCAGTCATCGATCAACAGAGACAGGAACGGCGCTGGCATGTAGCGGGCATACAGGCGTTCGATCACCTGGTTACCGCGGATCTTGACATCCACAAAATAACGCAGCTGGCGTTCGAAGGCGGAAAACAATTCATCGAAGCCGGCAAACTGGCGTGGGTCGCCGGTCTCCAGGCCGATTTTACGCCCGCTGCGCGGGTCCAGGCCGTTGTGGAGGGTGATTTCCAGCACCTTGGGCAGGTTGAAATAGCCGGTCAGGTTGTAGTTTTCTTTGCCGAAGGCGCCCACTTCCACACAGCCGCTCGAACCGCCGCAGCGAGCGTCGACCAGCGATTTGCCCTGGCGCACCAGTTCCTGCACGATCAGGTCGGCGTTGAAGATCGAGGGCTGGCCGAAACCGGTGCGGATGATGCGCGCCGCCCGTTTAATAAAGCGATCCGGGTTCTTTTTGCTCACCTGGATGGACGAACTCGGCTGGAGCAGGCGCATCTCTTCGATCACATCCAGCAACAGATAGGTTACTTCGTTGACGCCATCCGTCCCGTCGGGTTTGAGCCCGCCGGTGTTGATCTGGGCAAAGTCGGTGTAGGTGCCGCTTTCGGCGGCGGTGACACCCACCTTGGGCGGGGCCGGCTGGTTGTTGAATTTGATCCAGAAGCATTGCAGCAGTTCGGCGGCGAATTCGTGGGTCAGCGAACCGTCTTCCAGGCCGTGCTGGTAGAAGGGGTAGAGGTGCTGGTCCAGGCGGCCGGGGTCGAAGGCGTCCCAGGTATTCAGTTCGCTGGTCACGCCCAGGTGGACGAACCAGTAGTACTGCAATGCTTCCCAGAAGTTGCGCGGGGCGTGCGCCGGCACCCGGGTGCATACCTCGGCCACCTGTTCGAGTTCGCTTTTGCGCTGCGGGTCGGGCTCGCTTTGCGCCAGCGCCAGGGCCTTCTCGGCGTGGCGGCGGGCGAAACGGATCAACGCATCGGCGCACACCTGCATGGCCTTGAGTTCCTGCTGTTTCTCGTAGGCGGCAGGGTCGTTGAGATAATCCAGGTTTTGCAGGCTGCGTTCGATGTCGGCCTTGAAATCCAGCATCCCTTTGTGGTAGATTTTATCGTCCAACACGGTGTGGCCGGGGGCGCGCTGCTCCATAAATTCGGTGAAGACCCCGCATTCGTAGGCGGCTTTCCACTCGTCGCTCATCTCGCTGAAGAGCAGATCGCGCAGCGACTTTCCCTGCCAGGCGGGGATCACCAGCTCCTGGTAGGCCCGGCGCGTTTCGGGGCTGACGCTGAAGGGGATTTTTTCACGCGAGTCGAGGATGTTCAGATCGTCCAGGCTATGGCAGCACAGTTCTGGATAGGTGGGCGAGGCTTTGGGCGCCGGGCCCTTTTCTCCGACGATCAACTCGCCGCCGGCGATCCAGATGGTTTTATGTTCCATCAGGTATTGAAAAGCCAGCGCCCGGCGCATGGGCGCCGAAATTAGGCCCAGATCCTGCTGGTAAAAGCGGGTCATCAGCACCGCTCGTTCGGGAGAAAGGGTCGGCCGGGCGTCCAGGCTCTCCTGGCGCAGCCGGGCTACACGTGCAGTCATGGTCATGGCTCAACCTCCTGTTTTGACGTACAAACCGTATTGGCGCATAAACAAAGCGATTTCTTCCATCCGTTCCCCGGCCGGCATGTTCGTATCCGCCAGGGGATAAGACCGCTCCAGACCGGCGTATTTGGCGGCCGCGCTGGGGTGGTAGGGGAGGATATCCAGCCGTTGAATGCCGGGCTGGCCGGCGACAAACGCGGCAATCTGGCGCAGGTTGTCTTCATCGTCGTTGATACCTGGGATGACCGGGACGCGCACGTAGATGGCATGGCCCAGGCGCGCCAGCCGCGTCAGATTCTCCAGGATCAGTTCGTTTGAGACGCCGGTGTAGCGGCGGTGGCGTTGGGCGTCGAAAATTTTGAGATCGTACAGGAACAGATCCACATCGTGGCGCAAGGCGTCGAACACCGTCCAGGGGGCGTAACCGCTGGTATCCACGGCGGTGTGGATTTCTTCCTGGCGGCAGGCGCGCAACACGGCGGCCAGGAAACGCGGCTGTGAAAGCGGTTCGCCGCCCGAAAAGGTCACCCCGCCGCCCGACTCGTCAAAAAATGAGCGATCCCTGAGGATTTCGGTCATCAGCGCCCGCACGCTCACTTCTTGCCCGACCAGCTGGCGCGCCCCGCTGAAGCAGGCCTGCACGCATTGCCAGCAGGCGGTGCAGGCGGCCCGGTCGGTGATGGGGCCGCGGCCGTCTTCTGCCGGCAGGGTGATGGCGCCCTGAGGGCAGGCGGCCACACAGGCGGCACAGCGCGCACAGCGTTGTGCGCGCAAGATGACCTCGGGGTGGAAATCCTGGCTCTCGGGGTTGTGGCACCACCAGCAGCTTAACGGGCAGCCCTTAAAAAACACGGTCGTACGAATCCCCGGCCCGTCGTGAAGCGCATAGCGTTTGATGTCAAAAATGATTCCTGTTTCCAACTGGCTCCCTGTTTGTGCCACAAATTCTTCCGGCCGACGTTGTCTGCGCCGCCTGTATTTCTCATTGTAATTGCCCTGGCGGCAGCGTCAAGTCGACGGAAGTCACCCCGTCAACGCCTCTTTGGGTGATCTCTGCTCGGGCTCGATTCTAACACCGGCCGTCGTGTGCCGCACCTTGCAAAAATGAAAGCAGAGGATCGAGCCGCCTGTTCGGGGGGGCGCACAGGCGATACGAGCAAGAGGTGTGAACCGCTGCGCCGTTCGCAACCTTGCGCCGGCGCAAAGACAGAGCGCAGTTTTTGAGCGAAAATAAACGAGAGATTTTATCGTTTTTGGGTTAAGGAGACCGTTGTATGGAAGAAAAACTGCACTGTCTGGTGTGTGAACAGAGCAATCAGGAAATCCCTCTGCTGGCGTTGGATTACCGCGGGCAGAAGTTCTGGATCTGCCCGCAGCATTTCCCCATCCTCATTCACCAACCGCATTTGTTGGTTGGAAAATTACCCGGCGCCGAACTGTTGCAGCCGCACGAGCATTAACAACCGGGGCAAGGCCCCGGCTGCTTTGTGAACACTCATTGATACGCAACGGTGCGGTGGTCTTTCACACCGCACCGTTGCGACCGGGTCGAGGGTTGTGGGCGGCTAACGCCGGTTTTGCAGGCGGACGCGTACGGCGCGGCCGTCTTTCAGGTGATAGACGCCTTCCAGCCCCAGCACCTGCGGGCTGAGCGACTGCAGGCGGGCCTCCTTGCCGGCGCGCCAGTCCCAGGTCAGGTGAAAATCGTCGCGGCCATCGCCGTCGTAGTCGACGTTTTCATCGATGGGACAGGGAAGGGCGGGCAGCGGCGTCCAATCCAGCTGGACGAAACCCTGGTCGTATTCGCCGACGAGCGCCATGAAGACCTGCTCGTGGACGGTGATGCGATAGGCGGCGCGCGGCAGCGTGCGCACCACGGCGCCGCCGTCTTCCCAGGGGGAAATGCGTATGCCGGTGACGTCTACCAGCAGCTGCATCCAGGTTTGTTGGCCAAAGAGCATGGCCAGCACCAGCAGTGGGCTGAGCCCGGCCAGGGTGTAGCCGAGGATTGTTTTAAGACGTTTCATGGGGGTTCCTTCCTTCTTCCTTTGTTACAGCATGCTTCCGGTCACAATCAGTTTGAGCAGGCGCCACAAACCGTCGGCAAAGATCCCGCCTCCAACGGCAACCATCAGCAGATAGGCCGGGTAGAGATATAAAACCCGCGCCACCAGGGGGTGGACGGCCGGGGCGGTGCCCCTGACGTGGTATTCGATTGCGCCTTTCGGGCACTGCTCGACGCATCGCCCGCATTTGGTGCAATTCAGGCGAGTGCGCCCGCTTTGCAGGCTGTGCTCGTCCAGCGAGAAGGTCGGGCAGTTGCGCACGCATAACCCGCAGTGCGAGCACTTTTCAAGGTCGATGCGCACGTCAAACACGTTGATCGCATTACTGAAGGACTGCATTGCGCCAAACGGGCAGAACAGACCGCACTGTACCCGTTTGCGGGTAAGCATGGGCAAAACGATGACCGCGGCGATAAAGATGGAGAAAAAGAGCGCGGTCTGGAAGAGGGTCACGAGCGAATCCGGCGGGGAAAATTCGGTCACCGCCTTGAAGGGGCACAGCCAGGTGCAGTAGACGGAAGTGAGCGAGAGGGCTGAGGTGAGCACGATGGCTAACAGCAGGGCGTAGGGCAGGTACCTCCAACGCGGGTCGATCTTGCGGATGCGAGCTTTTTTGAGCAGGCGGGCGAAGCCTTCGTCCAGGCCGCCGTAGAAGCACACCCAACTGCACCAGCCGCGCCCGATGGCCAGGGTGGCGCCCAGCCACAGGACAAACATCCCGGCCACGCCATACGGGCCGAGCAGCGAACCCGGAAAGATGACGGTGCGGGTCAGGGCGGCGGGGATCAGGATCATCGGGATGACCAGGTGGCAGAAAGGCGTGTCGCCGCTCATGAAGATTTCCTCGGAGAGCAGCATCGAACCGCGCACCTCGACCAGATGGCTGATAAACGACAGGACGAAGGCCAGCGCAAAGGCAACGAAGAACGCGGCGCGGTAGCGGTCGATGCGCCCGGTGCGCAGCATCAGGAAGAATAACGTCACCACGCCCAACCAGGTAACCCCGGCGCTGATCGTGCGTAAGGGGTCATCGCCGGGTTGCGCCCCCAGCAGGAAGAGGGCCGCCAGCAAGGCAACCGGCAGGGTGAGCAGGATGGCTTTGAACGAACTCGTTTGCACCCGCGGCGGGCGACAGGTAGAAAGCGGTGCAGGCTGCGCCGTGGTAGTGGTCATGCGAACAAACCTCCCAATACGGAAATGGTTCCAACGTAAAAGTAATACAGTGATATCAGTATCGCGGCCATGCGCCCCACCGTCTGTACCCCATCGCTGCGGTGCAAGAAGCCGAGCAGCGGCGCGGGCAGAAAGTACAGCGAGGTACCCAGAAAGAAGGCGGCGAAAAAATACAGGCTCTCTGCCAGCGTGGCGCGGCCGGCGGCGTCGGCAAAGGCCATCAGGAAGGGGGGACAGAGATTAAGCCCGGTAAAGAAGCCCAGGCAGGCGGGGATCAACGCAGGCCAGCGCGCCAGCCGGGCGCGTATGCCGCCCGGCATGCCGGTGCAGGCGGGGACACTCTTCCCCAGGCCGCTGGCGAACAGCAGCCCGGCCAGGCCGAGCGAACTGAGGCCGTAGATCCACGCCACCGGCGCCCCGCCGGCGCGCGCCAGCCAGCCCAAGCCCCAGGCCAGGGCGCCGAATAATAGATAACCTGCCAGCCGCCCGGCCAGGAACTGCGCCAGCAGGCTCCAGTTCTGGCGGGGATGTGTTCCACAGCCCAACAGCAGCGGCAGCAGCACCGGGGCGCAGGTTGCCAGGCAGGTGGCGCCGTTGGCCAGGCCGAGGAAGAAACCGGCGATCATTCGGCCAGCTCCTTTTGGCGCAGCACCACGTACATGCCGATGGCGATCAGCAGCAGCGGCCAGCCGCGCCCGACCAGGCCCAGCGCCTGCAGCCAGATGCCATCGCTGATCAACGCCACGCCGATCAGCGCCAGGACGCCGCCGGGGATGAGCGGCCAGGCCGCCCAACGTCCATGACTGGCGGTAAACAAGGACAACAGGCTGATCAACCCCCAGCCGCCGGCCATGCCGAGCAGGAATAACCCGCCGCGCCCGTTTTCGATCTGGGGGATCAGCGGGCTGTGTAACAGCGCCAGACCGGCGGCGATGCCGGTCAGCACCCCGCCGGGGACGAGCAGGGCGGTGGTGCGCACCAGCAGCGCCCAGACCAGGAATAAGGCGCCCAGCCCGCCCAGGATCAGCACTGCGCTCAGCCCCAGCGATTGCGCCGCCAGACAGAAGACGCCGATCAGGATCAGGATGATCCCGCCCACCCCGGCGTTCGACAGGTGGATGGGATGTTCGATCTCCCGGTTATCATTTTCAAAAGGCATATCGTCTCTCCTTAATGTTGTGGCAATAACGCTATCATACCTGGTGCGCCGGCAGCGCACAGGTGGCAGAGGTCATCATTGACCGTCAGGCCGCGGCCATGACGGTCATGCTGATTGGGATGGCGTTAGATCAAACCCAGCTCGCGCGCCTTCAGGGCGGCGTGGGTGCGGTCGTTGACCCCCAGTTTGTTGAAGATGCTGGTCACGTGGTTCTTGACCGTGCCTTCGACCACCACCAGTTGGGCGGCGATCTCGCGGTTGGTCAGGCCGTTGGCCAGCAGACGCAAAATTTCCAGTTCGCGGGCCGAGAGCGGCTCGGGCAGCACCTGAGCCCAGGTGGGCGTCTGTTCGGAGAGGCGGGCGAATTCGGCCACCACGCGTGCCGCCACCGAGGGCTGTAAGAAACTCTCGCCGCGCGCTGCGGCGCGGATGGCCTCGTATAGTTTTTCGGTCGGGGCGTCTTTGAGCAGGTAGCCGATGGCGCCGGAACGCAGCCCATCGAAGATGGCTTCATCCTCGTCGAAGGTGGTCAGCACGATGACGCGGCACTCGGGCTGCGCCGCCCGCAGCCGGCGTGTGGCGGCGGCCCCGTCCAGCAGCGGCATGCGCAGATCCATCAGGATCACGGCGGGGCGCAATACGGTCGCCTGGCGCAGGGCCTCTTCACCGTCGGCCGCCTCGCCCACCACCTCGAAATCGGGCTGCGACGAGAGCAGAACGCGCATGCCGTCGCGGAACATGGTCTGGTCGTCCACCAGTAAAATGCGGATACGTTGGGCGCTCATCTTTCCTCCGTGGGCAGTTCGACCCGCAGGCGAAACCCTTGCCCCGGCGCCGTCTCGACGTGCAGGGCGCCGTTGAGCAGTTCCACCCGCTCGCGCAACCCGGTCAGGCCAAAACCGCCCCCGGTTTGGGCGGCGCCGGCGCCGTCGTCGCGCAGTTGCAGTTGGACGCTGCGTTCCAAGTAGCTCAGGTGTACGTCCACCTGGCGGGCGCGGGCATGTTTGCGCACGTTGGTCAGCGCCTCTTGTGCGGCGCGATAGAGGGCGAACTCGACCGGCGCCGGCAGCGGGCGCGGGGCGCCCTCGATGGTCAGGCTGGTTTGCACGCCGGCGGCGTGGGTTTCGGATAGCAGACGGCTCAACGTCTCGGGCAGGGGGCGATTGGTGGCCGGATCGGCGCGCAAGGCCGAGACCGAGCGGCGCACGTCTACCAGCGCCTCCTGGGTCAGCGTCTGGGCGTTGTTCAGGGCGGTTTGCGTCAGGGCTGTGTCCTGGTGCAGCATACTCTGTGCGGCCTTGATCTGGATGTGGATGGCGGTCAGGTAGTGGCCCAACCCGTCGTGGATCTCGCGCGCCAGGCGGTTGCGCTCCTGCGCCACGGCCAGTTCCTCAACCTTGACGGCATACTGGCGCAGTTTCTGATGCGCCTCGGACAGTTCCTGGCGGCTGCGCTGCTCGTTGACGGCCACCTGGGTGAAGGCGGTGACAAACAACACCGCCGCCATAAACGGCCCGGCAGCAGTGACAACGCTGCTCCAGCCGTACCATAGACCGTAGGGCAGCAGTTGTAGGAGCCAGATCAGCACACAGGTGGTGATGGCCCACGGGCGCGGTAGATAAGCAATGGCCGATCCGGCCAGCGGCAGCAACAACAGCCACACCTGGCCGCGGCTGAGATAGACCGTCACACCGCCCAGGAGTAAGGCGGCGCCGAAAAACGACAGCCGCAGGGCCATGCTTTTACCGTCTACATACCGGCCGCCGTAGATCGCCAGCGCCAGGTAAAGTAACCCGAGGATGATAATCAACGGGGTGATGATTGGATGGACGGCGAAGTCGGCGCTGGCAAATAGATCGACGTAAGCGGCCAGCACAACGACGGCGAACGAGACTTCGGTATTATCCAGACGACCTTGAAATACGCCGTGCGGGTTCATGGCCGGCTCAACAGGGCATTCAAACCTTCCACCATGCGCTGCGCCGCCCCCTGTGTGTATTCGGGGGGGGGGCGTATGAGAAACGCAGCCACATACGGGCGTAGGGGGAGAAATATTCACCCGGCACCACCGCCACGCCGTGTTCTTCGGCCAGATATTGGCCCAGGGGTTGGGCGCTTTGCCAGCCCCTGGCCTGCACCCATTTAGAAACGTCGAGGAAGGCGTAATAGCCTTTGCCCAGGATGTAGTTGAAGTTGTGTTCGTCGAGGAAGTCTTTCATGAAGCGGCGTGAGGCGTTGATCGGGTCGAGCAGCGGCTGGCAGGCTTTGGCGTAGCCCATTTCATAGGCGGCCATAGCCACGGCCATCGAGTAAAAGGTGGGTACGATGCTGTGGGTGGCCCACACGGTGAGGAAACGCGTGACCTGTGGGGAAGCGATCAGATGGCAGTTGCGAATGTTCGAGCCGCCCAACGTCTTGGTGATGCCATCCAGGAACATCAGCCGGCTGCGCTGTTCTGGCTCGAACAGGCGCAGAAACCGGTTGAGATTCATTGGCTCTTCGTCGGTCACGTAGTGGTACATCCAGTCGAAGATCACGAAGGGCACCCCCAGTTCGAGGGCAGTGCGGGCGATCAGCGCCTGGTGTTCGGGGGTGTGGATCAGCCCGGTGGGGTTATCGGGTGAAGTGATGACCAGCCCGATGGGTTTGCGCCCCGAGCGCGCCGCAAATTCCACCGAGGCACGGATGCCGTCCACGCTGTAGGCCCAGCCTTCTTCAGGACGGCCCGGCGCCAGGAGCGTGTTGGCGCCCACGCCGTACGGCCCCCAGACGTAACACATCCACGGCACGCGCGAGACGATGAGTGCGTCGCCGCTGCGACCGTGACCCAGGTACAACATGGCCTGATAGGCTTTCAGCAGGGCGTCTCGTCCCCCGGAGGTCGCCATAACATTTTCGGGCGTCAACCCCAGGCCGGCGTCCACCTGCCAGTATTGTTCCAGCACCGCCTTGCGGAACTCGGGCGTGCCGTTGGGCAGGTCGTAGCCCGTGCCGTGTTCGATCTGCATTTGCAGGGCGCGTTCGAGCAGGGCGCGGGGCGTGCCCGGCAGGCTGGCGCCGCCGTCGCCCTGCGAGGCGTCAAAGGTCGTCGCCGTGGGGTAACGTTGTTTGAAAACATCCATCGCCTGGCGAATGAAATACATGCGATTGGGTTCAAAGGGGACGCTGCGTTGCAGGTGGTCGCTGACCGGGATCAGGGCGCGGTCTGGAATGGCGTAGGCAGGGACATCGTTGGGGACAAGATCGGACATAAGGACCTCAACAAGGGGAGAAGGTTCAAAACTGCCGGAGTGCTATCTACTGCATTATACCCTGGCCGGACAGCGTACCCGGTAAAAAACTGAGGCTTGCAGCCCTCTCTGCAAGCCTCAGTCTGGTGGTTAATCTGCCGGTTTGCCCGGCGGCATTGCTGCTGCGGCCCGGACTCGGGCAGCGGCGGTGCGGCGTTTGCGCGCCGATGCAAACAGGCTTTGCACGCCGATGAACAACAGCGTCAGCATGCCTACGGCGATACGCGTCCACCACGAACTGAGCTCGCCGTTGAACATGATCAGCACCTGGATCAGGCCGTTAATCAGCACGCCGAACAGGGTGCCGAACACGTAACCCACGCCGCCGGTAAGCAGCGTCCCGCCGATCACCACCGAGGAGATGGCGTCCATTTCCAGGTTGGGGGCGTACAGCCCGTGCCCCGAAAGCAGGTAGATGCTGAAGACCACCCCCGCCAGGGCCGAGCAGAAGCCGTTGAAAGTGTAGACCAGGATCTTGGTGCGCGCCACAGGCAGCCCCATCAACAGCGCCGAATGTTCGTTGCCGCCGAGGGCGTATACTGTACGGCCAAAACGGGTGTAGTGCGCCAGGTAAATGGCGACCAGCAGCAGCACCAGGGCGATGACGACGTTGATCGAGACGAATTTACCGAAAACCGGCACGCGGTACATCGACGCCGCCCGGTAGAAGGGGTGGCTGATGGTGATGGCGTCCAGGCTGATGAAGAAGCACATGCCGCGGGCGAAGAACATGCCGGCCAGGGTGACAATGAAGGGCTGCACTTTGAAGTAGTGGATGATAAGCCCCATCACCGCTCCCAACGCCGTGCCCATCATCAGCATCAGTGGGATGACCAACGCCGGGCTCCAGCCCTGTTTTTCAACCAGGTGGGCCGAGGCGACGGTGGTCAGGGCGATCACCGAGCCGACCGACAGATCGATGCCGCCGGTCAGGATCACGAACGTCATCCCGATCGAGGAAATCAGCAGGAAGGCATTGTCGATGAGCAGGTTGAGGAAGACCTGAGGGTTGGTCATGCCAGGGTACAGATAGGCCCCATAGGCGTATCCCAGAATGAACAGCACGATGGTAGCCAGGACGGGCACATATTTGCGTTCGAATTTAATCTTCATGCCCGGGCTCCTTTGCCTTCAAACAACCTGGATAGTCCTCTGCGCACCTGATCCGAGTAGAGCAGGATGACCACCACCACGACCAGGGCCTTGATCGCCTGGGCAGCCATAGCCGGCACGCCCACGGCGTACATGGTGGTCGTCACGGTCTGGATGACCAGCGCCCCGATGATGCTGGCCAGCAGCGAGAAGCGCCCGCCCGACATCAGCGTTCCGCCGATGACCACCGCCAGAATGGCGTCCAGTTCGTAGCCCAGGCCGACGTTGTTGGCGTCGGCGCTTTTGACGTTGGCGCTGATGATCATCCCGGCGATACCGGCGCACAGGCCGCAGAGCGTGTAGGCCAACAGCTTGATGTTTTTCTCGTTGATGCCGCTGTAGTAGCTGGATTTGGAATTGGTGCCGACCGATTCGATGAACAGGCCGATGGCGGTTTTACGGGTCAGCAGCCAGACGCCGAGGAAGACGGCGGCGACGATGAACAGGGTGAACGGCAGGCCCAGCAGATAACCGTTGCCGATGAAGAAATACTTTGAGTAGTAGATGGTGATGATCTGGCCGTTGGTGATGAGCTGAGCGATGCCGCGCCCGGCGACCATCAACACCAGGGTGGCGACCATCGGCTGGATGTTGGCCCGCGAGACCAGCACGCCGTTCCACAGGCCGCAAACGGCGGAAAGGATCAGGGCAGTGGGGATCACCACCCACAAGGGGGTGAAGGTCACGTCCTGGATCAGCTTATCCGAACTGATCAACTGCGTGCCAAGGGCCGGGTTGATCAACACGGCGCCCATGGCGGCCGAGATGGCGATGACCGCGCCGACCGATAGATCCACGCCGCCGGTGGCGATGACCAGCGTCATACCAATGGCCAGGATCATCAGGGGTGCGCCGCGGTTAATGATGTCGATCAACGAGCCGAACAGGTGACCGTCTTTGATCTCTATTTTGAAGAAACCGGGGGTAAAAATGGCATTGAAGAGCATCAGCAGCGCCAGTGCAACGAAGGGCCAGAACAAGCGGCTGCCGGAGATGCGCCGCCATAATGATCTCGATTGGGCCATCACTCGCCTCCTGCAATAATTTCCAATATTCTGTTTTCGTTAATCGCCGTCCCGCTCAACTCGGTGATTTTCTGTTTGTCGCGTAAAACGGCCACGCGTTGACAGCAACGCGCCACTTCTTCCAGTTCAGAAGAGATGAAGACACAGGCCATCCCCTTTTCGGCCAGTTCGAGTACTAACTTTTGAATTTCGGCTTTGGCGCCGACATCGATACCGCGGGTGGGTTCGTCGAGGATCAAAACCTGCGGGTTAGTCGCCAGCCAGCGGGCGAGGATAACCTTTTGCTGGTTGCCGCCGCTCAGGTTCTTAACTGCCTGATCTGCAGAGGGGGTGGCGATGTTCAGTAGTTTGATATATTCTTCGGTGATTTCGTATTGCTTTTGTGGGCTGAGGTAATGGAATAACCCGTAGCTGGCCTGCAAGGCGAGGATGATGTTCTCGCGGATGCTCAGGTCGTCGACGATGCCGTTGGCCTTGCGGTCTTCAGGGCAGAGTACGATGCCGCGCAGGATGGAAGACAGGGGGGAGAAGTGATGGACGGGTTCGTCTTTATAGATTAATGTGCCGTGATCGGGATGGTCGATGCCGAACAACAGATTGGCGGATTCGGTGCGCCCCGAGCCCAACAGGCCGGCCAACCCGACCACCTCGCCCGCTCTAAGCGTCAGGTCGAAGGGCTCGATCGAGCCATTGTGCCCGAGTTGCTGCGCCTGCAAAACTACACGGGCGTCTTTGACTTCGGCCAGTTTGGTCTGCGCCAGGCTGTTCAGGTCGGTCAGCGCCCGGCCGAGCATGTTGGCGATCAATTCCAGGCGAGAGAGCGAATCGGTGTTGTAGGTGCCTACCAGGCGGCCGTTGCGCAGTACGGTGATGCGATCGGTCACTTCGTACACCTGATCGAGGAAGTGGGTAATGAATATGATGGCTACCCCTTCCGACTTGAGTTTGCGCATCACCTGGAAGAGCTTCTGGGTTTCGTGCATGTCCAGGCTGGAGGTGGGCTCGTCCAGGATCAGCAGGCGGGTCGAGGAGATTTCCAGCGCTCGAGCGATGGCGACCATCTGTTGGATGGCGACGGGGTAGGACCCGAGCGTCTGGGTGACGTCGATGTCGATGTCCATGCGGTGCAGGATTTGCTGGGCGCGCCCGTTCATCGTTTTCCAGTCGATTACGCCAAATTTGCGCGGTTCCTGGCCGATTAACACGTTTTCGGCTACCGATAAATTGGGGCACAGGTTAATTTCCTGATACACCGTACTGATGCCCAATTGTTGGGCGTGCTGCGGCGAGCGAACGTGAATCTCTTTGCCCGCAAGCACGATCGTGCCGGCATCAGGATGTTCCACGCCGGTCAACACCTTGATTAAGGTGGATTTTCCGGCGCCATTTTCTCCCATCAAAGCGTGGATTTCGCCACGGCACACGGAAAAGTCGACATCCTCCAACGCCTGAACGCCGGGGAAGCCTTTGTAAATCCCTTTCATGGTCAAAACATAACCATTGGATACGCTCATGAGTACCTCTGTCTTCCAAAAAGATGGCGCCTCATTTTGATTAAGAAGCGGCGCTTAGCGCCGCTTCTTAATCCACCCGATCGGTTATTCCCGTTGTGTTTGCAGCGAGAGGGTAATCCGAAATATTGGTGTGAGGTCGTACAAATCCCGCTCCCCATTATTTTTCGGGGGTTTAGTACTTACGGGTCGGCAGAAGTTCTTTGGCCTGTTCGGGGCGGTAGACGTCTTCCTTGGAAGGCACCCACTTCTCAACTTTTTCGCCGTTGATGACCTTGAGCGCCAGTTCGTAGAATTGCGGGCCGAGCAGCGGGTTGCATTCCACCGTACCGTTCAGCTTGCCTTCGATCATGGCCTCGAACGCACCGCGCACGGCGTCGACCGAGACGATCTTGATATCGGTGCCGGGTTTCAGGCCGAACTCTTCGATGGCCTGGATGGCGCCGATGGCCATGTCATCATTGTGAGCGTAGAGGGCGGTGATTTCCTTGCCGTATTTCTTCAAGAAGGCTTCCATGACTTCCTTGCCCTTGGCACGGGTGAAGTCACCGGACTGCGAGTCGATGATTTGCAGATCGGGGCTGTCTTTGATGGTTTCGCGGAAACCCTTGAAGCGGTCATTGGCGGGAGCGGAACCGACGGTGCCGACCAGTTCAACGATCTTGCCCTTACCACCGGTCACTTCGACCATCAGCTTGCCAGCGCGGCGGCCTTCTTCAACGAAGTCGGAGCCGAGGTAGGTCACGTACAGGTCCTCGGGGACGGCGGCGCGGCGGTCGACCAGGATGATGGGGATGCCGGCGTCTTTGGCTTCCTGGAAGACGGTTTCCCAACCGGTCTCAACTACCGGCGATACACCGATGACGTCCACCTTCTGGGCAATGAAGGAACGAATTGCCTTAATCTGATTTTCTTGCTTTTGCTGAGCGTCCGAGAATTTCAGCGTGATGCCTAACTCTTTTGCGGTTTCCTGAATCGAAGCCGTGTTAGCGGTGCGCCATTCGGATTCGGCGCCGATCTGAGCGTAGCCAACGACCAGGTCTTTGTAGGTCTTCTTGGCGGCCGGCTGAGCGGCCTGAGGAGCGGCGGTGGGCTGTTCGGCAGCCGGTTGAGCAGCCGGGGCAGCAGTCGGCTGGGGAGTGCAGCCGATCATGGAGATGACCAGCGAAAGTAATACGACTACGAGGAAAATTCGGTAACTCTTCATGCTATTCACTCCTTCTTTCTCTCCTTCGGTTAAATTGGGGGTAGCGGGATGGGAATTGGTCTACTGTTTGCATTTCGTAGCCATTCTGGTTGTAGTTTACCGGGTTTGCCCGCCTGAGACAATCAAGGTTTATGGGGGAAGCGTTAAGAATGATAGTGGTGTATAGCGAGAAAATGTACGCTGGATTGTCCTGTCCCGGTAATGGGGAGTTTTATACGAAAAAAGTTAATTCGCCTGCCGGACCAGGCCGCTTGCCCCCTATCTGTGGATGAAAACGACAAACGTGCGGCGCTGTGGTTTACCCGACGAGAGCTTCGACCCGTTTGGCCGGGATGACCAGGGTGATCTTCGTGCCCTGCCCGTATTCGCTCTGGATCGATAGGCCGTACTGCCGGCCGTAATATAACTTGATGCGTTTGTTGGCGTTATAAATGCCGTAGCCGCTTTCCAGACGAATCTCGTCGGACTCATCAGCCAGTTTGGTGCGCACCGCGGTTAGCTTCTCCGGTGTGAAGCCGATGCCGTTGTCTTCCACTTCCAGCAGAATCTCGTTGGCGTCCTTTTGCCGGGCGCGCACGGTGATCTGGCCGCCCTGACGCTTGTTTTTGATGCCGTGATAGAGCGCGTTTTCGACCAACGGCTGCAAGATCAACTTGAGCACCGTGTTTTGCAATACCGCTTCTTCTGCCACGATGGTGTAATCGAGGATGTCGCGATAGCGCATCTTCTGAATGGTCAGGTAGCTGTTGATCTGTTGGATCTCCTCGCCGATGGTGATCCAGTCTTTGCCGCGGCTCAGGCTGACACGGAAAAAGTTTGACAAGGCGCTCACGATCTCGACCACCTGTTCGTGCTTTTTGGCTTCGGCCATCCAGATGATCGTATCCAGGGTGTTATAGAGGAAATGCGGGTTGATTTGCGCCTGCAGGGCGCGCAGCTCTGCTTTTTCGAGGTTCTCTTTTTCCTTGATCTTGGCTTCGAGCAGCTCGCGAATCTTTTCAATTAACAGGTTGAAACTGAGCCCTAATTCGGTGATCTCATCCACGTTGTCGCGGGTGACCAGGGCGCGCAGGTCGGTTTGGGTCACGGTGGTGGTGGCGTCGTGCAGGTTTTTGATCGGGATGTAGATGCTGCGCGTGATGCCCCAGGCGGCAATAAACGAAAAACCAACCGACCCGATCAGCAGGAAGAAGTAAAACACCTCCCAGCGGGTGAAGTTGTCGTGCATTTCGCGGTAACGCTGCCCGGCCTGGTTGACCTCGAAGAGCATGTAGTCCTGGATGACCTCCTCGACCACCGAGGAAACGCCGCGAATGTTGTCGAGCACGATTTCGTTCTCGGCTACCCGGCTGTTGCGTTTGATCTGATCGCCCATCATATCGACGTAATGGGTGAGCGTTTTCATCGTGCGCATGATGATTTCCAGCTTCTTGCGTGATTCGCTGGAGGTCGAGTTCTGGCTCATCCATTGCAGGCGGTTGTTGATGTCGTTGATGATTTCGTATTGCTTGCCTTCGTCGAATTTGGTCTTGCCGGCGACGATGTTCCACATCTCGGTATCGATGGCCGGTTTGATATAGCCGTTGATACTGTTGGCGGTGGTGATGTTGGTGATGATGGCGTCGTATTCGGTGATGTAATTGAGGATCTGTACCAGCAGGACGGCGTTGGTCAGGCCCATCATCAGAATGACGATGACGTGCGAGAGCAAGATTTTGGAACTGATGGAGAGGTTGCCTTTGCCGAATAACGCCCCGATGCGCCAGATGAAGCGCAACATACCGGAACCCAACGCTTCGGCTCGGGCGGAGAGATAATCGCGCAGCGGGTGCGCACTGGCAGAGGGTTCGGATACCTGTTTTGTCATTTCAATCCTCTCTCCAGACGCCTCATTCCTTGTGCGCCTGCTGGCGATACTCTTTGGGGGTCATGCCGGTATGTTTGCGAAAGACATAACTGAAATAGTGGGCGTCGTTGTAGCCGATTTTCTCGGCGATTTCGAACGAGCGCAGCGAGGTGCTGCGCAGCAGTTCGCGGGCATGTTGCAGCCGGACGGCGGTCAGGTAGTCTTTAAAGGTCTGGCCGATTTCGTTGCTGAAGACGGCGCTGAAATGAAAGGGGCTGAGGTTGACCTGGCTGGCGACCTCGTTTAACGAGATTTCGGCGTCCATGTAATGTTGGGCGATATATTCGCGCGCCTGTTGCAGGATGCGGGCGTACTGGTTGTTGGCGCGGCTGTCGCGCAATGTCAGCGCGGCCACCAGGATATTCCGGGCCTGTTCGTGGATCTGCTCGACGGTGTCGACTCTGGCGAGGGTTTTTTCAATCGAACCGAGATCGGGGATGGCCTGATCGATGCTGAAACCAAGCTCATTGATGAAATGGGCGGTGGTCAGCACGATATCCATGAAGACATAATTGCGGATGGTGTACGATTTGAAAGCCATGTCACCCAACGGGCGGATGAAAGTGTCGAAGAAGCTGTCGAAATCCTCGCGGACGCCGCACTTGAGGTAGTGTTCGATGGCCGATTTGTTGATTTTGAGCAGTTCGGCTTTATCGATCACTCCGGAGGCATCCGCGTGGCGAGCGGAGCGGCTTTGCGTGTTGGCCAGCGCTTCGATGAACGACTGGCACAGGTCGGTCAGGCGGTTTTTGGGTGTGCCGCCGCCCACCACCAGCCGGCAGGTCGCCGGGTGCGCAACGGCCTGGATCCGGGCGACGATCTCGTCGCGTTTGCGCTCCAGGGCTTGCGACCCGTTGCCCAGCAGGATGAGCACCACCTCTTCCGGCCCTTTCTGGAGGAGAAAAACGCCGGCGTGGCCGCGCAAGGTGTCGGCAATGGCGCTCTGGACGCGCTGGTAAGCCTGCAAATGGTTTTGCTCGGATGGGTCGCATAGCTCGATTTTGATCACCATCGCCAGGTAACTGCCGGCAATCAGGTTGATGCCCAACTGATTGCCCTGATCGATGGCCTGCGCAGAGGAGACGGCGCCCATGATCAGGTTGAACAACAAGCGCTCGGTGAGGGTGGTGCGGTTTTCTTCCATCTGGTTGCGTAAGCGGCGCAGGTTTTCCATCTCGATGTGCTCGCGGTCGAATTCGCCGGCAATCTTCAGCAGCACGTTGTTGAGATCCTGGACGGTGACCGGTTTGAGTAGATATTCGGCCACGCCTAGCTGGATGGCTTTTTGGGCGTACTCGAATTCGTCGTGCCCGCTGAGAATGACAATCTTCAGACGCGGCATCCGTTCGCGCAGGATACGCGAGAGGTCCAGCCCGTCCATAAAGGGCATTTTGATATCTGTGATGACCAGGTCGGGCCGGGTCTCCTGGATGAGCGGCAGGGCGATCTCGCCATCCGGCGCCTCGCCGCAAAATTCAAATCCCAGCGCTGCCCAGGGGATGTTGTCGCGAATCCCTTCACGGGTCACAATCTCGTCTTCGACCAAAAAAACCTTATACGGCATGGAAAGCCTCCCGGGCAAACGATATTCATCGTAATTATATTCGAGATGCCGTGCTCTGGCGCAGAAAAGTGGGCCGGTGGCGCGGAACTGGCCGGAAAGTGTGCTTGAAACGCAGTTGAAACGCAATTGAAACAGGACAATCGCAGAACTGCAATCAAAGTGCAACGTTAAAAGTATTGGATTCCTTTCTCATTTTGCTATAATGCAAAACAGGAAACCGTACCAATCTACTCTTAATCCTTACTTTTACTGGAGACTCTACATGAAAAAGACCACCCGTATTTCCTTCGTCGTCCTCATCGCCCTGATGTTGTCCGTTGTGTTCTACGCGTTTGCGGCTGCCAACGTGGTGCCCGAGAGCGGCGCGGGCGACGGCAGTAAAGACATTACCGGTTACACCGTTAGCGCCATTCACTATAACCTCAACACGACCGATCCCAGCCTGATCGATTCGGTATCCTTTACGTTGACCCCGACCGCCGGCGCCCAGGCTGCCACCACGGTCAAGGCGCAGGTCAATACCACCTGGAGCAACGCCTGCACTTCGTCCGGCACTACCTGGAGCTGCACGTTTGCCAGCGGCGTCAACGTTGCTTCCGCTGCTACGCTGCGGGTTGTTTCGGCGCAATAATCCATCCGTTTTAATGGTGTTTTAGTGGTAACGGGGCGCGAGGGCAGCAAGAGTCTTCGCGCCCCATTTCTTGCAAAAATGCGTACACCTGCCCTGTTCTTCCACCACCCTGCGTTTCGCACCGCCGCCAGCCTGGCGCTGCTGGTGTTGTTGTGGTTTACTTTTGCCCCCGTTCAGTTTGGCGGGCAGGTTTCGTATGTGATTGTGAACGGCAACAGTATGCTGCCCACACTGGAAAAAGGCGACCTGGTGCTTTTGCGCCAGGCGAGTTACTACCAGACTGGCGATGTGGTCACCTATCGTTACCCTGGGGTGGGGCCGGTGATCCACCGCATTGTGGCGCAGGAGGTCGATGGGCGTTACGTCATCAAGGGCGATCATAACAGTTGGGTAGACGCCTACCATCCCACGGCGCAAGATCTGATGGGCGTCCACTGGTTCACGCTGCCGGGGGCCGGCAGGTTGTTGGGGCAACTGCGTGCGCCGTGGGCATTGGGCGGCTTTGCCGGTCTGGGCGTGCTGCTCATGGGCCTGACCCTCAAGCCGTCGCAGCCCGGGCGGCGTACGAATCAGCGGCGCGCCTGGCTGCGCCAGCATCTTTCGGGATTGGGAGCGGCCATTGCCGGGCGCCAGGACGTTTATTTCGTCAGCCTGTATGTGCTCGGCTTATTGGGGCTGGCGCTGGGTGTCTTTGCCTTTACCCGCCCGCTCACCCGCCAGGCGCCCGATAACCTGTCTTACCAACAGGTGGGGTATTATCATTACAGCGCCGACCTGCCCGGCGGGGTATACGACGAAAATCGCCTGCAAACCGGCGATGTGATCTACCCGCAGATTAATTGCAAGGTCGACCTGAGCTTTGATTATGTTTTTCTGAGCCAGTCGAACATTGAAATCCAGGGCGTTTACCAGCTCGTCGCCACGTTGAGCGACGCCAGCGGCTGGCATCGCAATCTGCCGCTCCAGGAACGTAAGGATTTCTCCAGCGCCAACTTTCACGCCGCACAGCAGTTAGACCTGTGCGCCGTGCAGCAGATCATCGATCAAAAACGCTCCGTTACCGGCGTTGCCCACAGCCAGTATTTCCTGACGCTGCAACCCAACGTGACGGTCAACGCCAGCCTGGATGGCCGCCCGTTACAGGATAATTTTTCGCCGCAAATGATATGGGTGTTGGAGCCCCAACAGGTTTTTCCGCTCAAAGAAAGTAACAGCGGCCAGGATCCATTTAGCCCGACCAAAGCCGGTTTGTTGGCCGGGGTGCGCACAGAGGCCAACACATTGACCTTATTGGGGCTGACGCTGCCGGTTGACGGCGCCCGCTGGCTGGCGGTGCTGCTGGTGTTGGTCGCAGCGGGCGGTCTGGCCATTCCCGCTTACCTGACTGCCCGGCCGGGGCGGGTGGCGGCGAGGGTGCACTCGCGTTTTCTGTTGGGGCCCCTGCTGGTTGAGGCGCGCGGTGGGGTGGTGCGCCCCGGCGATCAGGTGATCGATATTGCCAGCCTGGAAGATTTGGCGCGGGTGGCCGAACGCATGGCGACCATTATCCTGTTTTACAACGCTGAAGGATGGTTGAATTATCTGGTACGAGATGGGCAAACGGTGTACCGCTATCGCCAGGAAACGTTGGAGGAAGTCGTTGCCGGCGAACCCGGACTGCGCCGCGAATTGCTCGATGCGCTGCAGACCGGCGAGTTTGTGTTGCACTACCAGCCGGTCGTCTCGCTGGAGACAGGCTGCATCACCCAGGTGGAGGCGTTGCTGCGCTGGCAGCATCCGCGGCGCGGCCTGTTGACGCCGCCGGCATTCCTGCCCGCCGCCGAAAGCGAGGGCCTGACCGGCCTGATCGATACCCGTACGATCGAACTGGCCTGCGCCCAACTCAACGCCTGGCAGCAGGCCGGCTATCCCGCTTTTCCGCTCTCGGTCAACCTATCGGCGCTGCAATTGTCCCAGATGGGCCTGGATGAACTGGTGGCGCAGGAATTGCGCCGCTACGAACTGCCGCCCTCTCGTTTACAGATTGAAATCGAGGCGAGCACGCTGAGTGAAGACGAGGCCACCATTGCCAACCTGACGGCGCTCAAGGCGCTGGGGGTGGGCATCGTCCTCAGCGGGTCGCCTGAGGCGACCTCACTGCCGCTGGCTGCCAGTTGGGGGTCGGCCGACCAGCTTAAACTCGAGCGTTCATTGGTACAGCAGATTGGCGCCGGAGGTGCATTGAATGAGAGTGTGCGGCAATGGATCGAACTGGCGCACAGCCGCCAGATGCGGGTGACTGCGCTGGGGGTCGAAACACACGAGCAACTGCACTTTTTCAAGGTGCACGCCTGCGATCAGGTGCAGGGGTTCCTGATCAGCCCGGCGCGCCCGGCCGAAGCGTTGAGCGACCAGCTGCGCGACTTGCAGCCGGTGCTCGATCTGGAAGAAGGGTGAGACGATGATGCGGATGCGCTTCTCGCTGCGCTTCCTGGCCGCCTGCGGCATTGTGTTGATTTTGTTGGCGACCTTTTCGGCGCTGGCGGCCGCCAACGACGTGCCCGAAACAGGCGCCAGTATTGGCGCCCGCGCCATCGTGCCCAACGACCTCAAACCGGCCGAATGCGCCGCGGTTACCATTCAGAACCTGGTCAGCGGCAGCGGCAGACTGAACGGCACCGGCAGCGTGGATTTGATCCTGGGCAGCGCCTTCTACGACGACATTCAGGCGCGCAACGGGGCGGATTGCATTGTCACCGGCGGCGCCGCAGACGATATCCAGGGGCGCGGCGGCAACGACGTCATCCTGGGTGGGCCGGGTGGCGACTGGATCGAGGGCGGCAACGGTAACGACGTGATCTATGGCGGCGACGGCAACGATTGGATCGACGGCGGCGGCGGCACGGATGTGTGCTACGGCGGGGCGGGGGTCGACACCTTTATCGATTGCGAGACTCAAGTTCAGTAAACCGCGTTTAACTGCGTGCGGCCGGGCGGCGGCGCTTTCCCAGCCAGAACAGGGCAGCCAGCGGGAAGAGGCCAGCCGAGGGGCATAGCCCCGGGCCTTTGGCCGGCGCGGGCTGTGTGGGCGGCTGCGCCTGGGGCTGGGTGGCGACCGGCTGCGGTCGGGTGGGCTGCGCCGGCGGCCGGGTTGGGGCGTTGGTCGGCGTCTGGCTGGCAGTCGCGCGACCGATCAGCGCCAGCTGGTCGACCCACAACTCGCCGCTGACCTTTTGCTCGGAGTTGATGGTGACGCCGAAGTCGGTCATTTTGCGCGGGTCGATGGCGCTCAGCGTGCCTTCTGTGCTCCACGGGGCGCGGCTGAATTCGTCCCAGGCGAAGCGGTAGAAGGCCCAGCCGTTGACGCTTTCGGCGTTGGTGGTGAAATAGACCTCGAAGGGGGTCTTATCGGAATAGACGATCAGCCCGACCTTCAGCCCGGCGTGTTTGCTGTGCACCGAGAGCGCCAGCCCTTCGCCGGCGCTCCAATCCTGGACGGGCTCCAGGCCGCGCCCGCAGCTGGCGTACCCCTGCGCCACGAGGGAGAATTCCAGGTGCAGCGAAGAGCCCTGTTGGGCGGTTTGCGGGTCGAGGGCGCAGGTCAGGGTTGAACCGCTGCTGTCGGTGTCGCTCCAGTATTCAATCTGGTCGTCGTCGAAGCCGTCGATCACCCCGGCCGGCAGCGCCGCCCCGCCGGCAGACTGGCTGCCGCTGTCTGCCACGGCGGCGGCGGTGGGTTGCTGCACGCCGGGTTGGGCAGCCGTCACGGCGCCGCCGGCGGCCTTCCAACGGTGGTAAAAGACGTTGAGTAGTGGGACGAATTCATCGGTGGCCTTGCGGCTGCCGGCCGCGCTGGGGTGGTCATCGCCGCCGCCGCTCGGGTAATAGCTGGTGTTGCCGCCGCGGGTATTGACGTATTCGATCTGGCCGCTGCTGAAACGATGGTGATTGTTGGGCCCGGTGAGGACGTTGTAGAAATCAAAGACGAAGACGTTCTTGCCGGGGTAATTTTTGAGCCATTCGGTGGTCAGCCAGGTACTCAGGGCGCGGGCGTTGGCGGCGTGGGTGGCGTCTGAAACGGGCGGGGCGGTGACGAGCACGAACATCTTGTCCGGGCGGGTGGCAAAGTATTCGAGCAACTGGTTATAGATATATTTGGCGCTGCCCACGCTGAGCTGGTACTCGCCTGGGGTAGGGCCGTCGGCCGGGTCGCCTTCCAGTTCTGAATTGGGAAAACAGGATTTAAAGACGACGATCTCGTTCTCACCGCCGGGATCGTCCAGGGTGCGGGTGACGTCGGCCGAGTTCTGGTTGCTTTCGGCGTACAGGGCGCGCAGTACATTCTCACTGCGCTGCGGGCCAAACCACTCCGGCCAGTTGACGATGTCGGTGCGGTCGCCGATGGCGTCCGGGCCCCAGCCGTAATTGGTGTCGCTGACGAAATAGTGATTGGCGTCCAGGGTGCGGCCCAGGTCGCCGTAGTCGTCGCGCAGCCAGTTTTCCCCGGTGGAATGGTGGATAAAGATCAATTTAACGGTCTGTTCGGGTGGATTGGGGTCATCCTGTTGGGCCTGGACCGGCTGCGGGAAGACCAAAGCGGTCAGGACGAGTGAAAAAATAAGCCAACGTATGAAGATGCGTTGTGCGTTCATTGCGCCTCCTCTCCAGGGCCTGTCCTATCTGCGCCGGCGGCCGGGTAAGGCAGGCCCATACATCGGAACCTGTTTTGGTTATAGCAAATCGAGCGGAGAGAGTCAATCAGATCTTATTTCATTCGAAGACGGCATCCAGGGTGGGGGTGACGAGCTGCCAGTAGAGCGCATTGATCTGGGCGGCGGTGTAGGGTTCGTCCTGATCGACCCACCATTCCAGCAGGGCGATGAAGGCGTGGACGATATGGTGCGCCAGCGCCTCGGGCGGGACGGGGGTCTGGCGGCCGGCGAGGGCGTCGCGGGCCATGAGGCCAAAGATTTTTTCGGCGTGGCGCCCGACAATTTGCCCGCCCTGTTTGCCCCACAGCGCTTTGAACAGGGGGCGGTTGGCCTGGATGTGCTCGCAGATGAACAGGCTGAGCTGGCGGGCGCGCGCCGCATCCAGCGGGGTGGACGCACCGTACCTGTGTTGAAATTCGGCAAATATGCGGTCGAATTCGGCGATGAAGATGTCTTCTTTGTCCCTGAAATGAGCGTAAAAGGTCGAGCGGCCTACGTTGGCGCGATCGAGGATGTCCTGAACGCTGATGTTCGCATAGCCGCGCTCCAGGGCGAGTTCGATCATGGCCTGGCGAATGGCCTGCCGCGAGCGCTGGATGCGCCGGTCGATTTTTGGCATGTGGGCTCCTGTGTGAATGGCGGACAATTTCTTTTTTTCGTTCGTTTTGGGATAAAACCGCAGGACTGGTTGTTGACGCCGCTTTACCCCGTGGCTAAAATTTCGTACAGGTTGTTTGTTAGCAAACATATTGTACGAATATTGGCTTTGAAAATCAAGCTCCACGAGGATGAAAAAGTTGATTGCGCCACGCTGGCAAAAAGTTTTCAAGGATCTGACCCATAACAAGACCCGCACCATTCTGGTGGCGTTGTCGATTGCGGTAGGGGTGTGTGCGGCCGGCTTCGTCAGCAGCAGTTTCCTGATCATGCTGCCGGACATGGATGCCGATTATCTTTCGGTCAACCCGCATGCGGCGGTGATCAGCGCCGACCCATTTGGCGATGATGAAGTGGCGGTCATCCGTCATATTCCGGGAGTGGCGGCCGCCGAGGGGCGCAGCCTGCTCAGCCTGAGGATTCTCAGCCAGAAGGGGACGTGGAAGCCGGTCGATTTCTCGCGGCTGGACGGTCTGGACGAACGGACGATCGATCGTCTGCGCCCCAGTGATGAGCGCCCGCTCCCGATACTGGACGATGACGAGGTTTACATCGAGCAGTCGGGGCGGCTATCGTTGGCGATTGACGTGGGTGATTTTGTCCAGGTCGAACTGGCCGGGGGCCGCATCCGCCGCCTGCGGGTGGCCGCCATCGTTCACGACGTCACCATTCTCTCTGCGGTGTTCTCCGGGCGGATCAACGCCTACGTTTCGCCGGAGACGTTCGAGCGCCTGGGCGGAGCCAGCACGTACAGCAGCCTGGTGCTGACCGTGCCGGCGCCCCAAGCGAATCTGAAAGCCATTCAGGCGATTGCCGGGCAGGCGGCGGCCAGGTTAGAGAAAGGCGGCCATGAGGTGCAGGCCGTGACCGTGCCTACGCCGGGCGAGAACCCGGTTTCGGGGATGACGCGCACGCTGCTGATGATGATCGCTTCGTTGGGTGGGCTGGCGGTTGTGTTGAGCGCTTTTCTGGTGGTCAATACGATCAGCGCCCTGATGGCCCAGCACGTGCGCCAGATTGGGATTATGAAGGCAATTGGCGGGCAGAGCGACCAGATTGCCTGGATGTACGTGGTGTTGGTGTGTGTTGCCGGGTTGGCGGCGCTGCTGGCTGCCATCCCGTTGGCGGCGGGGTTGAACGCCCTGGTGTGCAGTTTTATGGCGACCATGCTCAATTTCAAGCCCGGCCCGCTGCGCATCCCGCCGCTGACGGTCGCAATTCAGGCGGGAACGGCGCTGGTCGTGCCTGCCTGCGCCTCACTCGCTCCGGTGTTGGAAGGCGCGCGTCTGACAGTGCGCGAGGCGATCAGCAGCAGTTACGGGATGGGCAGCGTGATTTCGGCCGGGGGCATCTTTGCCCGGATGGAGGTCGTGCCGCGGCCGTTGTTGATCTCGCTGCGCAACATTTTCCGGCGCAAGAAGCGCATGGCGCTGACCCTGGCGACGTTGACGCTGGGCGGGGCGATTTTCATGGCAGTGTTCAATATCCAGGCGGCGCTCAACCAGCGGGTTGACGAGGTGCTGGGCTATTTCCTTTCGGATGTCAATCTGACACTCGGCGAACCGTACCGCAAAGAGCGTATCGAGCAGACGGCGTATGCCATCCCCGGGGTGACCCGTGTGGAGAGCTGGAGTGCGGTGGCTGCCAGGGCCCGGCCGGAGAGCGGCGGTGCGAGCGTGGATGTGGTGGTGTGGGGCCCGCCGCCGGGTTCGCGCCTGATCCGGCCGGTGATTACTCGGGGGCGCTGGCTGCTGCCTGAGGATGAAAACGCCCTGGTGGTCGGCAATCATTTTCTCAAGAAGCGGCCGGACGTGCAGGTGGGCGACGATCTGACCCTGCGTATCGATGGGAAGGATTATCGCTGGCGGGTGGTGGGGGTGTTCCTGATTGCTGCCGAATTGCAGACGCCGTTTGTGTACGCCAATCAGACCTATTTGGGGCGCATCCGCGGGGGAATGGGGCAGGCGGCCAGTTTCCGGCTGGTCACCGGTCATTCCGATGCGGCGTTCCAGTCGCAGGTGGCGGGCGAACTGGAACGCCGCCTGGCCGGCCAGGGGGTGCGAGTGGCCGAGATCAGCACGGGCAGTGAGGTGACCGCCCGTCAGTCGGGAACGGTGGCCATTCTGGTCAACCTGTTGATGATCATGGCGATTCTGATTGCGCTGGTGGGCGGTATCGGTCTGATGGGGACGATGAGCATGAATGTGCTCGAGCGGACGCGCGAGATCGGAGTGATGCGTTCGATTGGGGCATCCAACCTGGCGGTTCTGGGCATCGTGCTGGCCGAAGGGCTGGCGGTGGGGGTGTTGGGCTGGTTGTTGGGGGCGCTGCTGTCTGTGCCGTTTTCGTTTGGGCTGGATGTGTTGGTGGGCCTGGCATTTACGCAGACGGCTCTGCCGTATATTTTTTCGCCGCAAGGGATGTGGTACTGGCTGGCGGGGAGCCTGGCGCTGGCGGCGTTTGCCAGCCTGCTGCCGGCGGTCAACGCCATGCGCCTGACGATCCGGGATGGGTTGGTGTATGAGTGAGAGGACGATGCTATAACGGCAACCCCGGCGGTTGCCGGAGGGATGGCGATGTATTCCGTAGCGGCAACCCTTGCGGTTGCCGGACGCGGGTCGTGCGA
>CAZHTS010000059.1:24723-27625 GCA_964535315.1 uncultured Anaerolineaceae bacterium | reverse complement strand
GGGCTCGCCCTGCCTGTCCGCCGGCCAACCCGCATGCCCCTCCCGTTTCGGGGCGCTCATTTCCCGGTCGCCGGCCGGTTGAGCCGGCGGTAGACGCCGCGCATCTGGCGGTAAATGGTGAGGAAATCGGCGTAACGCTGCGTGTAGATGGCGCAATGCGCGGGGTTGGGCAGATAAGTGCGGCGAATCTCCACCAGGTCGGGCACGTCGTCAAAATGGATGGCGCCCAGCCCGGCGGCGGCGATCAACGCCGCACCGCGGGCGTTGGCCTGGATGGGATCCTTCACCTGGCGCACGGGGATTTGCAGGACATCGGCAAAAATCTGGCACCACACGTCCGAATTGCCGCCCCCACCGGCCAGGTTGATGGCCGTCAACTGCCGGCCCAGGAACTTCTCGACCGGCGCGACCAGCCAGCGGGTGTTGAAGGCCACCCCTTCCAGAAAAGCGCGGATCACATCCTCGCGGTTGTTGTTGAGCGAAATATTGTACAACCCGGCGCGCAGGTGCGGGTCGTCGACCGGGGCGCGCTCGCCCCAGATCCAGGGCGTGTACAGCACGCCGTTGCTGCCGGGGGGGACGCGGGCGGCGATGCGATCCATGACCTTGTACACGTCCGGGACGTTCTCCTCTTGCAGCAGTTCATCCTTGTGGTAGAGGATCTTCTCCTTGAGAAAGGTCAGGTTGCCGCCGGCGGTGGCCTGCAGGGCGGTCAGCAAAAAACGGCCGGGCACGGCGCAGGGGGTGGAGGCCAGATAGGCGGCAAAATCGGTCTTCTTGGCGGGGACGTGGGCGCTGATCCAGGAGGATGTGCCGATGTACAGATGCGGATCGTACAGGCGCACGGCGCCCGAGCCGACGGCGGCGGCGGTGTTGTCGATCGAACCGGCCACCACCTGCACCGTTTCGGGCAGCCCCAGGTCGGCGGCAGCCTGGGGGGTCAGGCAGCCCAGCACCGCGGTACAGGGCACGACCTCGGGGAATTTGTCGGCGTCGATGCCGCTGTAGGCCACCAGGCGCGGGTCATAGTGGACGTGGTCGGGGTCGCGGTTGTCGGTCACCCACGAGGTCAGGATCGAATCGACCGTGGCGACGAAACGTCCGCACAACCGCAGGTTGAGGTAATCCAACACGTTGAGGAATTTACAGGTGCGTTCGTACACCTCCGGGTAACATTCTTTGATCAACAGCATGTGGGCGGCAGGGTCCTTGCCGGTCAACGAGGGCAGCCCGCCGGTCAGACGGACCCAGTGCAGCATTTTCCAGGCGTCGTAGCCGGCCACATTGACCAGCCCGCGGGCGCGCCGGCGCAGATAGGGCGCGCCGCGCATATCCATCCACAGCACGCAGTTCATCAGCGCCTGGCCGTTGCGGTCGACCGGCACGGTGCCCTCGCCCTGGGTCGAGCAGCACACGCTCACAATCGCCTGCTGCGGCGCCAGACCGCGGCCCAACAGGCGGCGTGTGGCGGCGCAGATCGCCTGCCACCACTCCTCAGGCACCTGTTCGGCCCCGCCGTCGGGCGTCAGGTGCAGCCCAACGGGCTGCGACTCCCAGCCCAACACCTGCCCGTGCAGCGAAACCAGCGCCACCTTGGCGCCCGAAGTTCCCAGGTCGACGGCCAGGGTGCAGACCATGTTGTGCATGCGGGTCATGCTGCCTCCCGATTGGCTTCGTCCGCGTCGCGCATGCGGGTGATCACCAGCACGCACACGCCCATCAACCCGACGGCGACCAGCAGCGCCGGGGTAAAGGCGCCGTCGGCGCTCTTTAACGCCTCCATGATATAGACGAACACCACCGAAGCCTGCCCGAACAACTGGATCAAACCGTTCGAGGTGCCCTCGGGGGTGGGGCGGGTAATTTCGGCGGCATACTGCATGCCCACCGGGCTGGTACTGGTCAGGAAGAAACCCAAGACAAAGGCCGAGGCCAGCAGCAGCCAGAAGGAGGTGGCAAAGGTGACGCCGATCAGGCCGGGGACGGCCAGCGCCATTCCCAACAGGAGGTAGCGCTTGCGTTTATGTTGTTTGTCCGAGAGGGGAGGGATGACCACCGCCCCCAACAACCCGCCGGCCAGCAGCACCGCGCCCAGCGTGCCGGCGTCGGTGGGGGTGAAACCGCGCGGGCGGATGATGTTTTCCACCCAGGTGTTGAGGCCGTTAAAGATGCCCATGCCGATGAACGAGACCAGCAGGTACAGCCAGAAATCCCGCACTTTCAGGGCGTGTTTCAACCCGTCCAGCATCAGGGCGCGCGCCTCCATGCCCGCCGGGCAGGGCGGGGTGGGCGGTGTTTCACGGGCAAAGATGAGAAAGAGCACGGAGGAAAAAGCCGCCACGCCGCCGTAGATCAGTTGTACGGTGGGGATGCTCATCTGTTCGATCAGGATGGGGGTCAGCACCATGCCCAGGGCCGTGCCCACCAGGTTAGAGAGCGTCACCAGCCCCACGGCGGTGGCGCGCTCGTCGATGGCGAACCAGTTGGCCGGCACCTTGGTCCAGGCGTTGAGCAGGAAGGGCTGCGCCACGGCGGTGCCGATGCTGCCGAGCAGCACCAGGGTGTAATCTCCGCCCGCCAGGCCACGCAGCAGGCCAAAGACGCCCATCAGCACCGCCCCAATGCTGACCGCCAGGCGAAAGCCGTAGGTATCGATGACCCACGCCACCGGGATGGAGAGCGGCAAAAACGCAAGCATAAAGACCATCGCCAGCGTGCCAATTTGCAGATCGCTCACCCCGTAGAAACGCGCCGCCGGGCCGGTGATGGGCGCATAACTGATCCACAACATCTGAATGGTGAGGTTGATAAACATGAATACGGCCAATACCACCCAACGGTACCCGTAGACAACGTATTTTTCTTTTGGCATGTGCGCCTCGCGTGATGGGATGACGACACC
>CAZHTS010000059.1:0-24623 GCA_964535315.1 uncultured Anaerolineaceae bacterium | reverse complement strand
AGACAACGTATTTTTCTTTTGGCATGTGCGCCTCGCGTGATGGGATGACGACACCGGCTTTGCCGGTACAATACCGGCTTTTGCCGGCACAATACCGGCGGAGCCGGTACAATCTCCTTTCAGCATACCCGGCGGCGGCGGGTCTGTCATCATTCTTAAGTTTGATGCGGGCAGGGTGTGGGGCTTTTATAGTACAATCGTTTTTAAGATACGAAAGGCACGGCATGCAGACTCTTCCCCGCACCAAGTTTTGTCCACCGCAGCCTCACCGGGAGGTGATCCGGCGCTCGCAATGGATCGATTGGCTGCGAGGTGAATTGCCGCCTTCGCGCCTGGTGCTGCTCGCCGCGCCGGCCGGCTACGGCAAAACGACGCTGTTATCGGCTTTGCCCGAGGCCCTGCCCGCTTTTCGCCTGGGCTGGTTTGCGCTGGACGGCGAGGACAACGACCTGGTGCGTTTTCTTTCGGGGCTGGGTGAGGCGCTGGCAAACATCCACCCGGAACTGAAACAGACGTTGACCGGGCAGGTGGCGGCCAACGCCGGGCTGCTCGGCCGGGCCGGGGCGGCCTTCCCCGTCCAACAGAGCATGGCGCTGCTGGTCAACGCCGTGGTCAATCTGCCCGCCCCGCCGGGCATCCTCGTACTGGACGACCTGCACGAGATCGCCAACCCGGCCGTGTACGCCGCCCTGGACTACCTGCTGGACAAGCTGCCGGAACAATTGCACCTGGTGATTGCCACCCGCCACGAGCCGCCGCTGCGCTTGAGCCAGCTGCGCGCCCGCCGCCAGCTGGCCGAATTAACCGCCGCCCAACTGGCCTTCGACGTGCAGGAAAGCGGGCGTTTTCTCAACGAACTGCTGCGCCTGGAACTGAGCCCGGCCGACCTGCTGGCCCTGCAGCGCAAGACCGAAGGCTGGCCGGTGGGGCTGGTGCTGTTGACCGGCCGCCTGCGCAGTCTGCCGCCGCACCACGACCGGGCCGCTTTCCTGCGCCATCTCGAACCGCTCGACGCCCACACCTTCCATTACCTGGCCGACGAGGTGCTGGCGCACCAGCCGGAGGAGTTGCGCACCTTCCTGCTCGAAACCTCCGTCCTGAACGAACTGAACCCGGCGCTCTGCCAGCAGTTGACCGGCCGGACGGACGCCGCCGCCCTGTTGGCCGAACTCTACCGGCGCAACCTGTTCCTGACGCTGGCCGGCGAGGCCGGCGGGGCGATCTATCGCTACCACGCTCTGTTTGCCGATTTCTTACAGCGCGAACTCAAACGCAACGACGCCGACCGCTGGCGGGCGCTGCATCGCCTGGCGGCCGGCGTCGAAAAGACGCCGGGGCGCGCCATCGCCCATCTGCTGGCGGCCGGCGAATGGCTGGCGGCCAGCGAGCAGATCGAAGCAAACGGCGAGTTGTTCTTACAGCAGGGTCTGCAAGAGACCGTCTCGGCCTGGATACAGGCCCTGCCGGCCGAGTGCATCGAACAGCGCGGCCAGCTGTTGTATCTGCAAGGGCTCGCCAGCCTGCTGCGCGGCGACCTGGAGCGCGCCCGCCCCAGCCTGGAACGTTCGCTGCGCCTGCCCGGGGCAGAAATCGACGCCGCCCGGCGCGGCCGGCTGCTGGTGGGGCTGGCGTCGCTGGCTTTCGTGCGCGCCGACTTTTCCGGCAGCGCCGACCTGCTGCGCCAGGCCGAACCGTACAGCCGCGGCATCCAGGAACGCGTCGACTTTCTCATGCTGCGCGCCTCGCTGGCGCTGTTTTACGAATCGGACTGGCGGCGCGCCGGCGAGGATTTGCAAGAAGCGTTGCAACTGGTGCAGGCCAGCGACGATATGCGCCAGTGGTTCATGTTTGCCCTGTATCTGGCGCCAGAGTTCACCGTCTTGCCGGGGATGCTGGATCTGCTCGAACGTTTCTGTGAGGCCGCCCGCCTGCACTACGGCGAACAGGCCACGCCGCTGCGCCTGGGCGTCGAGGATACCTGGGCCTGCATTCATCTACGGCGCGGCCGGCCGGAGCAGGCCATTGCCTGCGGGGCAGACGCCCTGGCGGTCAAGGAGCAGCTCGGCGGTTATCCCTTCCTGGGCATGAACGCCGCCCTGGCGGCTGCGGCGGCCTGCGTGGCCGGCGACGATCTGACCTCGGCCGGCGCCTACCTGGAGAAAGCCGTACAGCAGGTACAGACGGCCGAGTTGAACCGGGCGTTGAGCGGCGGCGGGTTGTACCCGCTGGGCCGGCTGTACTGGTTGCAGGGCCGCTACGCCGAGGCGCGCCAGGTCTGCCAGCAGATGGCTGCCCTGCCGGTGCGCCTGCCGCTGGTGGAGGTGCTGCAAAGAATGCTGGCCGGACTGTTGGAGATGGCCGCCGGGCGGCACACGCCGGCCGAAGCGCTGCTTGCGGAAGCGGTGCGGCTGCAATCCAAAGAGTGGGTCTCCGAAATTTACGGCTCGGCGCGCCTGCTGCTGGCTTATTCCTATCATCTGCGCCAGGATACCAACGAGGCGCTTTACCATTTCAATAACGTTCTGGCGCGCTGCGAACAAAACCGCACGCCGGGCGTCATCTTACAGGAGCGCTTCTTTGCCGTTCCGCTGCTGCGGCTGGCGCTCAAGAAAGGCCAACGCCCGGCCCAGGCGGCTGCCCTGCTGGCGCAGTTGGGGGCCGCGGCGGAAGACGCCGCCCCACCGGCGGCGCCCATCACCGGACGCCAGATGGAAATTCTGCGCCTGATCGCCGCCGGTTACAGCAATCAGGCCATCGCCGACGCCCTGACGCTCAGCCTGGCGACGGTCAAGAGCCACGTGGTGCACATCATGGATCGCCTGGGCGCCTCATCGCGCATGGAAGCCGTGGCGCGCGCCCGCGACGAGGGCCTGTTATAACACACCCGGCGGCTAGCGCACGTTGCGCACCTGGAAGGTGGCGTTTTTGCAGCTCTTTTTGGCGGCGTTGAGCACCTCGGCGCTGCACGCCCGCGGCGCGCCGCTGGTGGTAAAACACACCCGCAGTTCGCTCAGGTAACGCCCCGAGCTCGAACACTGCACCGCCAGCCCGTCGGCGCTCATCGCCGGGTTGTTGGCGAGAAAAGCGTCCTTGAGCTGCTGCACGCTGCTCTGGAACGGTTTGGCCGGCGAACGGTAAGCGCCGGGCACGATGACCGAAGATTTAACCTGCTGCGAGAAGGCCAGGTACGCTTCGGGCTCCAGGCCCGAGCAGGTGCCGTGTTTCTCCCATTCGTGGTCAAACAATTTTTCGCTGGGGTACAACCCGGCAAAACGTTGTTTGAGTTCCTCCGGCAGTTTCTGGGTGGAACAGTTGCTCGGGTAGCCCTTTTCGTACTGCGGCCACAATCCGTGCAGGACGAAAGCCAGTTTCTTGCCCAGGCTGCATTGTTGGGTGTCGTTGCTGCCGTTGGTGGCGCAATAATCGGGCGACCAGGAGAGCGAGAGCACGTAATAATCGAAGGCGCTGGGGGCGGGCGACTCCGTCGCCGGGGCAAACGGCGTGGGCAGGGGCATCGCCGTGACCTCTGCTTCCGGCAAGGCAGGGGGTGGAGCGACCGCCGTGGCCGGTTCTTCGACCCTCACCGTGGGCAAGACGGCCGCCAGCGTCGGCAGCACCTGTCCGCCGTCTTCGCCCTGCCAGGCGTTGTACAGATAGATGGCCACGATCAACAGGACGGTAATGACCGTCGTCAATTTTCCTTTATTCCCCAATACAGACCCGCCTTTTCTCATCACAGGCGCCCTCCTGAAGCACAAAACTCAACCCGGCATCTAATCTACGGCGATGGCGCCGGCTTCGCCGGTATGGTGGCCTGATTATACCCCGAGCCGGCCGGGGCCCGTGGAAGAAGTGCTGTGAGTCTGCAACTTTTCGAGCGGCGGCGCATCCAATCAATGTAAATAACTTATGTTTCAGGAGAATGAACATGGAGATGATCATTGACTTTCCCGGTGGGTCGCAGGTCGACGCCCATTTTGGCCCCTTTACCGTAGAAACCGACCAGCCCCCGGCGGCCAGTTCACCCACCCCCTTTGCGGTTTTTCTGGCCTCCATCGGCACCTGCGCCGGGATTTATGTGCTCGGCTTTTGCCGCCAGCGCGGCCTGCCCACCGAGGGCATTCGCATCGTCGAACGGGTGCACAGCAGCCCGGCCAGCGGGATGGTCGAAAAGATCGACCTGGAGATCCAGGTGCCGCCCGCCTTTCCGGAAAAATATTACGACGCCCTGGTGCGCTCGGCCGACCAGTGCGCCGTGAAGAAGCATCTGGAACACCCGCCCAAGTTCAACGTATACACCCAGGTGCACACGGCCTGAACGCCAGTGCGGTGGTGCTTTCCGGCGGCGGCAAAGCCAGCCACAGGCAGACCGCTGCCGGAAAGATTCAGGGCGCCTGCCCGCTCTGGTACAACGCCCCGACCTGCCCCGCCAGCCAGCGGGTGAACTGGTCAACGCCCTCGAGGTTGAGATGCAGGCGGTCTTCCCAACGCTGCGCCGGGATGTGTGTGGATAAGGCCATGCCCTGAATCAACGGGGTGTCTTCTTCCTGCGCCAGGGTCTGCAAGGGGGCAAGGAAACGCTGGCGGTAGCCGTCCAGGCCGTCCTCGACGTAGTACGGCAGGAAACTGGCGTTTACCGGCATCTCGACCAGGATCATTTTGACCCCGCTCCTGCGCCAGGATAAAATATGCCGCAACCCATCCAGGTCGTTCGCATCGGGGCGATAATCCTTCAACAATACCGTCTGCGGCTTTTGTGACACCCCGGCCCGAGCAGAGGAACGGCGCAGTCCATCCGCCGCCACGGCGCGATTCCATTCCACCAGGTCCTCACGATAGGTGCCGTCTTGCAGTTTTGCCATAGACAGCAGATAACGGTAATCGTAAGAATATTCCAACAGCCAGCCCTGCGGCGAAAAATAATCGCGGCGAAACTGTACCCAATGATCGTCCCACAACTGCCGCGCCAGCGATTGGGTCGCCTTGTAATCGGCGGCGGTGGTGCCGTAGATCAACAGGGCCGGCCGGTACTGCGCCATGAGGATATCCGCCAGGACAGAATTGCCCTGCGGGTTCATGCCCGAGACGCCGAAATTAAAGCAGGTCAACGATTGGCCGGTCAAACGCTCCAGTTCAGCGGCAAACAGGTCGGGGTCCAACCCGGCGTCGACCACCGAACTGCCCATAAAAAAGCAGTTGGGCGTATGCGTCTGACCGAAACGCTCCAGCCGCCACAATTTGACGTCCAGTTCGGAATAATACACCGTCTGGGTAAAGGTGGGCGGTAAAAGATGGCGATTGACGGGCTCCATGCGTAAGGCGCCCTCGCTCAGGAGGATTAACGCCAGCAGGGCCAACAGCGCCCCGAGCAGGCCGCGCCCAAATGGCCGGTGCAAACGCAAGGTGGAACAGCGAAAAAGCGGCCCGGCCAAAATACCTCAATCCTCGACGTAGGTGCCCGACCCCGGCACCACCTCGCCGATCTCCCATATCGGCTGGCACAGTTCGGCGGCGCGAAAACGCAGCAGCGCCAGCTTGTCGGCCGGCACGCCCAGCAACAGGCCGCCGCTGGTTTGCGGGTCGAACAGCAGCATTTGCTGGCCTTCATCCAGGCTGGCGGCAAACTGCACCTGCGGGCCAAAATGCAGGCTGTTATCCGCCGCCCCGCCGGGGAAAGTCCATTGCGCCACGTAGTGGGCCACGTTGCTGAGGAAAGGAATACGCCGGAACCAGAAACGCAGCCCAACCCCGCTGGCCTCGGCCATCTCACTGGCATGCCCCAGCAGGCTGTAGCCGGTAATGTCGGTGCCGGCGCACAGCCCCAGGTCGTTGGCCAGCTGGCCGGCGCGGTCGTTGAGCGTTTTCATCCACGCCACCGCTTCGGCCAGGTCTTCGGGCTGCACCTTGTCGCGTTTGAGGGCCGTGGTGGTCAGGCCAAAACCGAGCGGCTTGGTCAACACCAGCGTATCGCCGGGGCGCAGCCCGCCCTTGATGAGCATGCGCTGCGGGTGCACCATGCCGAGCACCACCATGCCGAACTTGGGCTCCTTGTCCTGGACGGTGTGCCCGCCGGCCAACACCACGCCGGCGCGCTTTAACGTCTCGGCCCCGCCCTGCAGGATGGCGCCGGTCATGGCCTCCGGCAAGTTGGGCGGCAGGGCGGCCACGTTGAGCGCCAGGAAGGGCTTCCCGCCCATAGCGTACACGTCCGACAGACTGTTGGCCGCCGCAATCGCCCCGTAATCGTACGGGTCGTCCACCACCGGGGTGAAGAAATCGGTGGTCACCACCAGGGCGCGTTCGTCGTCCAACCGCCACACAGCCGCGTCGTCCGGCGCCCCTAATCCAACCAACAGATCGGGGTAATCGGCGGACTGAAACAGATTCTCAACCGGGCGCAGCACGTGCGCCAGCGCTTCCGCGCTTAGTTTCGACGCTCAGCCGGCGCAGTTAGACAGGGTGGTGAGGCGAATTTGCTTACCGGATGGTGCGTGATCAGACATAACCTTCCCTTGTGAACGGTGATGAAGAAATTATACCGCGAAGACAGAAAAGCGCCTGCTGAGGGTTTGGCCCCCGTGGAAGAAATGGTTGGGGGGTTGTCTGTGACAACCCCCCATCGATAACCCGATAAGCCCGCGCTCAGGGCACTGCCGTGGGCGCCGGAGCGGGGGTCGGCAGCACCTCGCTGGCCGAGGGCAGATTCTGCATCTGCGGCAGCGGGAAGACAAACGGCGAGTTGCTGGGCAGCAGCATCACCTGGACGTTGGGGGAAATCTTGGAAATGTACTGGTAGGCAAGCGTATCGGGATATTCTTTGATCGCCTTACCGACCATCTCGAGCGATTTGGCCTCGGCCTCAGCCTGGATCAGGCGCGCTTCGGCGTCGGCCTTGGCGCGGATGACGACCGCATCGGCCACACCCTGGGCCTGCTGGCGGGCCTGGTCGGCCTCCTGGCGGCGCTGCTCGACGACGTACTTGGCCTGTTGGGCCTGCTGTTCCGAGATCTGTTTCTGCTCGACCGACTTGGCGTACTCGGGCGAGAAGGCCACGTTGCGCAGGACGAAATCGACCAGCTCCAGGCCGTTGGCTTCCAGCTTTTCGCTCAACCCCTTGCGCATCGCATCCACCATAGCAAAACGCTGGGTGGTGACCACCTCCTGCACGCCGTACTGTGAGACGGCGTCGCGGATGATGCCGCGCGACTGGGCGCGCACCAGATCCTCGGTGTAACGCTCCTGCCACTTGATGTGTACATCGATGACCCGATCCGGGTTGATCTTGTAGATGACCGAGGCATCCAGGAAGATTTCCTGCCCGTCCGAGGTACGGGCCGAAATCGAGTCGTCACCGGCCACCTGGCCCTCGTTGGTGACAATCGACATGGTGTAGGTCTGGTTGGCGATCGAGTAGCGCACCACCCGTTCGGCGCCGGGGATGACCCAGCGCAAACCGGGTTGGAGCACCTCGGTGCGGTAGCCGCCCGGCGCAAAGGCCGAAAGCACCACGCCGCGCTCTTGCGGTTCGATATACACCGCCGACAGGCTCAGGGCGGTCAGCACCAGCGCCAGCGCGCCCAGAGCGATGATAAAAACCCCGCCGGAACGCACCGACTGGTTCCGGCTGGCGCGCACGGCGATCACAATCAAAACCACGACCAGAATCATCCAGGCCAGTGTGGCCAGAACCCCTAGAAAACCAACAATCGACATAGCGCCCTCCTTTGGCAAGTGAAGCGGAATATGCGGATTGATTATACCGGAATTCGCCCACGGGTACAGGCTTATTGCGGCGGCAGGACCTGGAAGAAGTCGGTGCCCACCACCTTCTTGACGAAACGCAGCCGGCCCTTGAACGCCTGCCAGTATGGATCGCTTTCCGAGAGCATGTACTGATTACCGTAGGCGTAGCGCAGCCCGAGACGGTCGAGATAGACGCCCGCCTTGCCGGCCTGCATCGCCTGGAAATATTCGTAGCTGTTCATCAGGCCATCCAGGTTGACGATGGTGCGATCCTGGATGAAGTAAGCCACCGCCCCGCCGCCGGGCGTGCCGATCAGCGCGCCGGGTGGGGTCAGTTCTTCCAGGCCGCGCGCCCCCCACAGATAGCCATCTTCGTAGCCGATCTCGGGCGCCACAGGCACCAGCGTCTGCACGGTGCTGTACAGGTTGTAAACCATCCCGGCGCTCAAGGCGGCCACCACCGCCAGCCCGACCAGGCGGCTGCGCCGTCCGGCCGGCAGAATGAACGCCAGGCCATCGAGCAGGATGCCCAACGCCAGGGTGATGCAGATCATCTCGCCCACCCAGTACCAGTCGTGCATGCTGATGTAATGCGTGCTGAAATACGAGGTGATCTGCAAGGCGCAGCCCACAAACAGGGGCAGCAGGCTGAGGGTCACCGCCGCCCGGCGGGCGCGCTGCCGGCTGCGCCAGACCAACGCACCGAGCAGCGGCAGGAGGGCCACCGTTACGCCCAACACGTAGTTGCGATGCAGCAGCTTGTACGCCTCGCCCTTGGTCGAGACAACGCCCATCAGCAGTTCGGCCTGGCGCGCCAGCCAGTGGATGGGGGCGATGGCCAGCGACCACGGCCCGACGTTGGTCTTTTGCGAGAACCAGTGCCCGACAAACGAGGCCAGCGAATCGATCGGGTAGCCATAGACGGTGTTATCCAGCGTGCCCCACCAACGCTTGATCTGCCCGCTGACGGGGGTGGGCGTGCCAAACGTCCAGGCGTTCCAGGCCATATAGAGCAGCAGCATCACCCCCAGAGGGACAAAGTAGGCGGCGGCGCGCCGCCAAAGTTCCCGTTCGGGCCACACGCGCCCGCTCTGCCGCCAGGCGGCCCACCAGCGGCGCAGCACCAGCCAGCCGCCGGCGGCGCAGATCACAAAGGCGTTATCCAGACGGCTGAACAAGGCCAGAACGGCCAGCAGCCCGGCCCATAGATAACCGCGCCGCCCGTCTTCGCCCAGTTCGATCTGCGCCAGGCGGTCGAGCAGCAGCACCAGAAACAGGGCGCTGAGGCCCGCTTCCATGCCCTGTTCGACGGTCGCCTCGTGCACGTGCGGCGAGGTCACCCAGAACAGGGCCGCCAGCCAGGCCGCCGGACGGGAAACGCCCCGCCGCAGCAGGCGAAACAAGGCCCAGCCGGTGGCGGCGCTGAGCAGGATCATCAACCCGGCCACCAGGCGCAGCGGCAGCATCAGGTCGTAGCGCGCCAGGGCAAAAATCGGCACGCATACCAGCAGCCACAGCGGGTGATAACCGTTGGTCAGGGTCATGCGGTCAAAGGTGCTGCCGTAACCCTCGGCGATATTCTGAGCCACCTTGAAGTAGTAGAAGGCGTCGTCCGTGCTGTACCAGTACATCAGGTTGTTGGGCAGGGCAAACACCACCCGCGCCTGTACGGCAATGACGATCACGACCAGCAACACTTCGAGCGAGAGCCATTTGGGCAGGCGTCTGACTGCCGGTACGGCGCTTTTTTCGTTGTTCACCAAACCGTTTCCTCCTGGATGGGGGGCCGCGGATTATTCACCGGCGTCAACCAGGGTGCCGACCGGCCTGCCGAGCAGGGCCTCGCGCAGGGCCAGTTCGTCCCACAGGTTGAGCACCAGGATGGGCAATTTGTTTTCCATGCACAATGAAATCGCCGTGCTGTCCATGACTTCCAGGCGGCGGTTGAGCGTCTCGATGTACGAAAGACGATCGAATTTGACCGCGTCCGGGTTGCGTTTGGGGTCGCTATCGTACACCCCGTCCACCTTGGTGGCCTTGATCAACACATCGGCGTCGATTTCCATCGCCCGCAGCGCCGCAGCGGTGTCGGTCGAAAAATAGGGGTTGCCGGTACCGCCGCCAAAGATCACCACCCGCCCCTTTTCCAGGTGGCGAATGGCGCGCCGGCGGATGTAGGGTTCGGCCACCGAACGCATCTCGATCGCCGACTGCACCCGGGTGACGACGTTCAGGCTCTCCAGCGAGTCCATCAGCGCCAGGGCGTTCATCACCGTCGCCAGCATGCCCATGTAATCGGCGGTGGCGCGATCCATGCCCAGTTCCAGCCCCACCCGACCGCGCCACAGGTTGCCGGCGCCGATGACGATGGCCACGTCCACGCCCATCTCGCGCACCTCGCGCACCCGCAGGGCGATATCCCGCGCCCGCTGCGGATCGATGCTGTTACCCTGTGTGCTGCCCAGGGCTTCACCGCTCAACTTGAGCAAAATACGATGGTATTTCAGGTCTTCCATTTGGCCTCCAAATCGGGGGTACGAGCAAGCCCATTGTACCCTAACCCACTCTGCCTGGGTGCGCCATTTTAGCGCCCCGAAAACAAATCACCCCTCCCCACACCGGTCAGAACCGGTGGTGGGAGGGGTGATGCCTGTCAAAGAATGGCCGCGCCCCGAACGTAGTGCAAGCGGCGCAGGGGCGACCGGCATCAAATGCTTACTCGTTTGCCGAGTTCTCACCCAGCGCCCAGCGCGTGAAGCGGCGAATGATGATGTTCTCGCCCGTGGCGACCAGGGTCTGCTTGAACAGATCGTGGACGGTGATGCTCTCGTCGCGGATGTAGGGCTGGCGCAGCAGGACGACCTCGTCCAGGAATTTTTTCAGCGCGCCTTCGGCGATGCGCGGCAGGATGGCTTCGGGCTTGCCTTCTTCGCGCGCCCGAGCCATGGCGATGTTCTTTTCGTGCTCGAGCACGTCGGCGGGGACGTCCTCTTCACGGATGTACTGCGGCGAACCGGCGGCGACTTGCAGCGCCAGTTCGTGGGCGAAGTTGCGGAAGGTGTCCGAGCGGCCGACGAAATCGGTTTCGCAGTTCACTTCCACCATCACACCCACGCGGCCGTTACCGTGCGAGTACAGTTCCACCACACCTTCCGAAGCCTGACGGTCGGCGCGCTTGGCAGCCGAGGCCAGACCCTTCTCACGCAGAAAATCGATGGCCTTGTTGATGTCGCCGTCGGACTGTTCCAATGCCTTGCGGCAATCCAACACGCCGGCGCCCGTGGCCTCGCGCAATTTCTTGATCATATCAGTCGTAATAGCCATGCTCGTCCCTTTACAACCAGAATTTATCCCATTCGGGAAAGATTACAGAACTTCCTCTTCCTCGGGCTGGTCAGCATGCTTGCCGCCCAACTTGGCCAGCGTCGACTCACCCAGGAGATCCTTATCTTCGAGAACCGATTCCTCGTCCATGCGAGCGCGCACCACAGGGCGAGCGGCAGCGTGCGCCGCATCGGCGACCGCTTCTTCTTCAAGATCCTTGCGCATGGCCTTGCCTTCCAGAACGGCGTCGGCAATCTTGCCCACCAACAGTTTGATGGCGCGAATGGCGTCGTCGTTGGAGGGGATGACATAATCGACCCCGCGCGGGTCGCAGTTGGTATCCACCAACGCCACCACAGAGATGCCCTTCAAATTGGCCTCGTGCAGGGCGGTCTCTTCACGGGTGACATCCACCACGAAGACCAGATCCGGCAGGCGCTTCATCTGGCGCACGCCGCCCAGGCGGGTCTGCAAACGAACGATCTCGCGCCCGATCAACAGCCCTTCCTTCTTGGTCAGGCGGCTGATGTCGCCGCTGTCGCGCATGTGCTCGAGACGGTCGAGCTCGCTGATGCGCTGGAAGATGGTCGACCAGTTGGTCAGCATACCGCCCATCCAGCGTTCGGTGACGTAGGGCATCCCGCAGCGCATGGCTTCTTCGCGCACGGTTTCCTGCGCCTGGCGCTTGGTGCCGATGAACATAACCGTGCCGCCTTCGGCGACGGTATCACGCACCACACCGTAAGCCACATTCAGGGCCTTGACGGTCTGCTGCAGGTCGATGATGTGGATACCATTGCGCTCGGTGAAAATATACGGGCGCATGTAGGGGTTCCACTTGTTGGTGCGATGGCCAAAATGCACACCACTTTCCAACAGGGCTTTCATGGAAATCACTGTTGCCATATCGGTTCTTGCTCCTTTTTGCGTTTTTCCTCCGCTTCTCTCTGCTCAACGCCTCGCCGCCAGTCACCCCCGGCGGCACGCAGCGCCAATCGAGAAGCGTGTGAAATAATTGCTGCCAACGGCAGAACGGGGCGTAGTATATCACAAATCGCCGATTCAGACAACAAAATTTTGTCCGAACAAGTATAATGAAAGGCAACTCACGTCAAGGAAACCTTATGGGTAAACGCAAAAATTATCTCATCGATATGGACGGTGTGCTGGTGCGCGGCCGCACCCCCGTGCCGGGCGCGGCGCAATTCATCGAGCGCCTGGGCGAACACAGCCTGGAGTATCTCATCCTGACCAACAACCCGTTATATACCCCGCGCGATCTCTCCCATCGCCTGCAAACCGTAGGGCTCAATATCCCGGCCGAGCGCATCTTCACCTCGGCGCTGGCCACCGCCCGCTTCTTGCAATGCCAACGGCCCAACGGCAAAGCCTTTGTGGTCGGTGAAAGCGGCCTGACGCAGGCCATGCATGAAGCCGGCTACATTCTCACCGATTTTGAACCCGATTATGTGGTGTTGGGCGAAGTGCTGACCTACAACATCGACCTGATCACCCGCGCCATCAACCTGATCCGTGACGGCGCCCTGTTCATCGCCACCAACCCGGACGCCAACGGCCCGAAGGAAGACGGGATCGTACCGGCCTGCGGTGCAGTGGCGGCCCTGATCGAAAAGGCCTGCGGGCGCAGCCCGTTTTTTGTGGGCAAGCCCAACCCGCTGATGATGCGCAGCGCCCTCAACTACCTGGGGGTGCATTCCGAAGATACCATCATGGTCGGCGACCGTATGGACACCGATATCGTGGCCGGAGTGATGAGCGGGCTGGAGACCATCCTGGTATTGAGCGGCGTCACGCCGGCCGAGGAGGTATACACCTTCCCCTACCAGCCCACCCATATCTGCCCTTCGGTAGCCGAAATCGATCTGGCGGCCACCGGCTGAGCCGCGGCCCACAAATTTGTAAACTGTCCGGTGTTGTGAAAGCGCGCACAAAGCGCAAACCGGTATACAATATAACCATATGCAAGATTGCAGATAGCGCAACAGGAGTAGGAAAAAAACGCATGATCTTAACGGCACGTTTCCAGAAAGCCCTGGTGTACGCGGCCCAATTACACGCCAACCAGATGCGTAAAGGTTCGGATGTGCCTTACGTTGCCCATCTGCTGGGGGTTGCCAGTCTGGTTTTGGAATACGGCGGCAGCGAAGACGAAGCCATCGCCGCGCTGTTGCATGATGCTGTCGAGGATCAGGGAGGCGCGCAAACGCTCGAAATCATTCGCAGCCGGTTTGGGATCACGGTGGCAATGATCGTGCTGGGTTGCAGCGACTCGCAGACGTTCCCTAAACCGCCCTGGCGCCAGCGCAAGGAAGCCTACCTGGCGCACCTGCGCAACGCCCTGCCGGGGGTACTGCTGGTTACCAGCGCCGACAAATTGTACAATGCTCGCTCTATTTTGAGTGATTACCGCCACATCGGCCCCAAATTGTGGGAGCGCTTCAAGGGCGACAAAGAGGGCACGTTGTGGTATTACCAATCGCTGGTTGCTTCGTTGAGCGAATTCGGCATGACGCCTATCGTGGCCGAACTGGCGCGCACCGTCGAGGAGATTGAACGAGTGGTCAAAGAGCGCGAAGGGTAAAAAGCCGGATGCGCACTGCTGAGTTTCCCTTTCTGGCTGACTGGTTTGCCATTTCGCTGCGGTGGCTGGCGCTGACCGGGCTGGTGGCCGCATTGGCCCGTGAGGGATTGTTTGACTGGCGCACGCTGGCGGCGCTGATTCTGGTGGTGATCTGGAACATCGCCGTCACCATCCTGGCCATCCTCAACCGCCGTCTGCCCGGCCACCGGGTGGTGAATATCGCCGTCGACCTGGCGGTCGCCGTATATTTGTACATCGTCAGCGGCGGTCTGGGCGGGCCGGTGGCATGGGGTGGCGTGCTGGCGTTGTTCTCAACCGCCCTGTATTTTGGCTGGGGGGTGATGATCACCGCCCTGCTCTACCCGCTGTTGGTCGGCGCCTGGAGTTACTGGCAGGACGCCGCCGGCTTCAACCCCTACAGCCTCGGCCTGATGGCGGGCGTGTTATTGGCGGTGGGATTCCTGCTCGGGCTGCTCAGCCACCTGCTCCTGGCCCGTCTGCGCCAGGCCTACCAGCGCCAGGTGATGGCCCGCCGCGACGCTGAATTACAGGCGCAACTGCGCGAACGGGCGCGCATGCAAACCTTTTACAGCATGATCGAAACGTTGAGCGCCACCCTGGATTATCAGGTGGTGCTGGAGACCTCGCTGGATCTGTGTATCACCGCTCTGGGCGGGGCCGAAAGCCCGGCCGGAGATATGGTGTCAACCGTACTGCTCTTCGACGAGCAGGATTTGCGGGTAGGGGCCGGACGGCGCCTGCCGCTGGCCGACCTGCGCCAGATATTCCCGGCCGAGGCCGGCGCGCTGCACACCGCCATCCAGGACGGCGAGCCGCTCTTACTGGAAAAACCCAATCAGGACGTCGAACTTAAGGCATTGTACGCATTACAATCCTGTTCCATCGCCCTGTTGCTGCCGCTGCGCCGCGGCTTGAACGCCTTTGGCGTGCTGCTTTTCGCCCACCGCGATCCCGAATTCTTCAACGAGGAGCGCGCCGAGATGCTGGTGATGATCAGCCATCAGGCCGTGGTGGCCATCCAGAACGCCCGCCTGTATCAGGACGTCGAACTGGAAAAAGAGCGCATCATCGAGACGCAGGAAGAGGCGCGCAAGAAGCTGGCCCGCGACCTGCACGACGGCCCGACCCAATCGGTGGCGGCCATTGCCATGCGCATCAACATTGCCCGGCGCATGCTGGATCTCTCGCCCAGTGAGGCGGCCGAAGAGTTGAGCAAGATCGAAGACCTGGCCCGCCGCACCACGCAGGAAATCCGGCACATGCTCTTCACCCTGCGCCCGCTGGTGCTGGAATCCGAAGGCCTGGTGGCCGCCCTGCAAGCCATGGCCGACAAGATGCACGATACCTTCCAGCAAAATGTGGTGGTCGAGGCCGACGCCGAAGTGGTCAAACAATTGGAGATGAACAAACAGGCGGTCATCTTTTATCTGACCGAAGAGGCAGTCAACAATGCCCGCAAACACGCCCAGGCAGCGCAGATTCTGGTGCGGCTGCGCTTTGTGCCGCAGAACCACGATATCGCCCTGCTGGAGATCATCGATAACGGCGTCGGATTCGATGTAAACGCCGTCAACAGCAGCTACGAACGGCGCGGCAGCCTGGGGATGATCAACCTGCGCGAGCGCACCGATCTGATCAACGGGCTGCTGCGCATCGATTCGGCGCCCGGCAAGGGCACACGCATCAGCGTGCTGATCCCATTGACCGACGAGGCCGCCGATCTGTTGCAACGCGGCCTGACCAAGAAATAACGCCCGGAGAACAAAACCTTATGCCGCTCAGCGCCAATCTATATTACTCGCTGTATGAGGGGAGTTCATACCAGCTCCCCCCGGTAATCCTGTTACATGGCGCCGGCGGCACTTCGCTCACCTGGCCGGCTGAAATCCGCCGTCTGCCTGGCTGGCGCGTGCTGGCGATAGACCTCCCCGGCCACGGCCGTTCACCCGGCATCCCCCAACAAAACATCACCGCTTATATGGAACAGGTGGCGCAGTTCATCAGCGAATTGGGCTGTGGGCAGGCCGTGTTGATCGGCCATTCGATGGGCGGCGCGATCGCCCTGTCGTTGGCGCTGGCCTATCCGGGTCAGGTGGCGGCCCTGGGCCTGATCGCCAGCGGCGCCTATCTGGGCGTACCGGACGATCTATTGGAGGCCTTTTCGACCCAACTCGGCCAGCCCGAAGCGCTGAACATCCTGCAACAACGCGCCTTCAGCCCGCGCACCGCCCCCGAACGGGTGGCGCAATGTCTGCGCCCGTTGGAAGAAACGCGTTACAGTGTACTGTACGCCGACTGGTTGGCCTGTTCGCAATTCGACCTGCGCCAGGAAATCGGCGAGATCAACGTCCCAACCTGGATCGCAGCCGGGATTGACGACCAGCTCACCCCGCTCAGCTACGCCCACTTCCTGGTCAACAACCTGCCTGACGCCCGCCTACAACTGGTGGCCTCGGCCGGCCACATGCTGCTGCAAGAACAGCCCCAGGTGGTCAGCGCCAGTCTGCGACACTTTATGGACGAACTGCGCATCAGCTTTGAGAGTGGGCGCACCCACCTGACAGAACAGGCTGCCAGGCAGACGCGCGCCTGGTAAACCGCGCCACGCTCAATCCAGTTCGCGCAGCATGTAACGCTCGCCCAGGGTAAAACCGCGCCGTTGATAATAGGGCCGTGTACCGATGGCGGCAATGACCGCCAGGCGGCGATAGCCGTTCTGGGCGGCCAGACGGGCCGCCTCTTCCAGCAGGCGGGCGCCCAGCCCGATGTGCTGAGCTGCCCCGGCCTGTTCGCCCCCTACCGGCAATGATTGGCCGTAAACGTGTACCTCGCGCACCAGCGCCGCCTGCCGTAAGTCCGCAAACCCCAACGCCTCGGCCGGCGTTCCCGGGCCGGCGTGCGGCAGCCCCAGGCGCAAATACCCCGCCAGCCGGCCAGAAGGGGTTACGTACGAAAGAAAATGCTCCTCGGCATAGGCCGCCGGATAAGTGATATCCTCCAGGCGCAATGTCTCCAGCGCCACCGCCTCCGAGCGCACCTCACGACAGCGGATGCAGTTGCACTGCGTGCCGCGCCGGGCCATCTCGGCCAGCACGTCCTGGCGCAAACTGGTGCGTTTGTTGCCTGCCACCACCTGGTCAGAAGGGATGTCGCGGATGATGCGGTTGACCCGGCAGTAGGGTGGGATATGCGCCTTGAGATCGGCGATCAACGTCACCAGTTGTTCGGTGGTGTAAGGCCGGTATTCGCCGCGCTGCCAGTAGGCATACAGCGCCGTGTTTTGCAGCAGCTGCGTGGGATAGATCTTGATCTCGTCCGGGCAGTATCCCTGCCACAGACGGGCAAAATCGGCGGCGTCGCTGGCGGGGGTGGCCCCCAACAGGTTGGGCATCCAGTGCAGCACGATCTTGAAGCCTGCCGCCCGCAGCAGAGCGGTGGCGCGCAGCGTATCGGCGGCGCGGTGACCGCGCCGGTTGCGATCCAGGATATCGTCGTCCAGGCTTTGCGCGCCCAACTGCACTTTGGTCACCCCCAGTTCGCGCAGCCAGGCCAGTTCGGCGGGGTTGATCTCGTCCGGGCGCGTCTCGATCACCAGACCCACGTTGCGGTGGGCGGCCGTTTCGTTGCGCAGGTGCGCCTCTTGCAGCGTAGCCGCCGGGGCGCCGCCGTTCATGGCGTCGAAACAACGCCGGATAAACATCTCCTGGTACGAACGCGGGTAAGCGCTCCAGGTGCCGCCCAACAACAGCAGTTCGATTTTGTCGGTAGGATGGCCGACGGCGTCCAGCGACTCGAGGCGCGAAGCCACCTGCTGGTAGGGGTCGAAATCGTTTTGCAGCCCGCGCATGGCGCCCGGCTCGCCCATCAGATAGCTCTTGGGCAGGCAAACCTCGTCCGGGCAGAAGATGCACTGCCCCGGACAGGGATGCGGGCGGGTCAAAACCGTGACGGTGGCCACCCCCGAAAGCGTGCGGGTCGGTTTCATACGGATTTGCGCCAGCAGGGCCGGATCAGCGGACCATTCGCCGCTCGCCACCAACTGGCGGTAAGCAGCCACCAGGACGTGTTTGGCCAGGTACCCGCCGTCTGCCAGCGGGAAACGCCGGATGGCCTGAAACGCGTCCTGCCCCTGCCGGACGGCCTCTAACACCTGGCGGGCAATTGCCAGTTTTTCGGGCGTGATCGCCCGGGATTGTTGCCAGGAAAGCGGGTCTTGGGTCATAACGATCCGATTATAATAGCTTTTATGCACCCTGATCATATAGAAACACTGCTCAACATCAACCGCCAGTTTTACGCCACCTTTGGCCGGGCGTTTGCCGACACGCGCCGGCGCATTCAGCCCGGCGTACGCCGGGTGCTGGAAAATCTGCCCCCCGCCGGGCGCTGGCTGGACGTGGGCTGCGGCAGCGGGGCGTTGGCCGCCGAGTGGGCCCGCCTGCGCCGCGGCGCTTATCTGGGCCTCGACTTCAGCCACGAACTGCTGGCCGAGGCGCGCCAGGCGCTGGCAGAGGTGGCGCAGCCACAGGCGGCGGTACAGTTTGCCCATTGCGACCTTTCTGCCCCAGGCTGGGCCGACGATTTGCCCGCCCCGTTCGACGGGGTGTTGTGTTTTGCCGTCTTGCATCATATTCCTGACCTGGCGCTGCGCTGCCGCCTGTTGAACGCCGTCCACCGCCTGTTACAGGGCGGCGACCACGGTTACTTCATCCACTCGGTGTGGCAATACCAGCACAGCCCGCGCCTGCTGGCGCGCTGTCTGCCGTGGCAGACGGTCGGGTTGAATGAAACTGACCTGGAGCCTGGCGACACACTGCTCGACTGGCGTTATGCTCCCCCCGGGCAAAGCGAACGCCACGGGCTGCGTTACGTCCACCTCTTCAGCCGCCCGGAACTGGACGAGCTGGCCGCGGCGTGCGGCTTTCGTATCCTGGAAAGCTTTGAGAGCGATGGACAGGGCGGCCGGTTGGGGTTATACCAGCTCTGGCAGGCTATTTGAGCCGTTTACGCGAGGGGGCCGTGTGCCGCCGGCACAATCCCAGGCTGGCTGCCCGGTCGACCGACTGCGCCCGGGTGGTGGCGTTGAGCCGCCGTTTGATGGCGGCGATGTGCCAGTTTACCGTGCGCGGCGTCAGCGCCAGGCGGTGAGCGATCTGGCGCGTGGATAATCCTTCGGCCAGACAATCGAGCACTTCGTGCTGGCGCAGGCTCAAATGCCAGATTTCCGTTTCCACCTCATTGTAGACCGTCTCCGCCACCACGGAGGCGCTTACGATCACGACATCTTCCTGGACGGTGACCCGCAGTATGGCCCGGCCGCTTTCGTCGCGCGGCACACACCCCAGATAAGTCTCCGGCAAGGGCAACATACCGGCCTTAATCTGTTCGGCCAGCAGGCGCGCCGGGCACGGGTGCCAGACATAGAGAAACGTATGGTCGTAGGAAAAAAAGAGCACATGGGTCATTTTCTCTCCTTGAAACCGCAAACCAGAACGTATTTTCTATGTAATTATTGTCTTGCCGGGGGTATTTGTCAAGTGAATCGAATCAATTTGTTAAAAGCGTCAGGGCGAGCCCGAAGACTCGCCCTGACGGAAACATCGCGCAGAAAAGACTAGGCGATATCGACCACACCACCGGCGGCCTCGAGCTTGCTCTTGGCATCGGCGGCAACCTGCTTGCTGACGGCGGTGAGCACCTTGGCGCCCGCGGTCTCGGCCATGGTCTTGGCTTCCACCAGACCCAGGTTGGTCAGCTGGCGGATGACCTTGATAACTTCGATCTTCTTGGGGCCGGCGTCCTTCAGGACGACGTCGAACTCAGTCTTCTCTTCGACGGGTTCGGCGGCGGCGGCGGCGGGGGCAGCAGCCATAGCGGCGACGGGAGCGGCGGCGGAAACGCCCCACTTCTCTTCGAGCATCTTGACCAGTTCAGCAGCTTGCAAAACGGAAAGCTCGCTCAGTTCAGCAACCAATTTTTCCAGATCAGCCATTTTCGTACTCCTACTAAGTTAACAAAATTCTTTTTTATGTTGGGATATCCCAACCCGGATTGACAAACGATCGACCTATGCAGCCGGAGCTGACTCCTTTTCGGAGTAGGCCTGGAGAGCACGCGCCACCTGGCGGGCAGGTTCGGCCAGCGTGCGGACGAGTTGACTGGCGGGAGCCAGCAGCATGCCCAACAATTGAGCGCGCATCACGGGCAGCGGCGGCAGATCGGCCAAAGCCTTGACCTGCTGGGCGGAGACCTTCTCCGTACCCAGGTAGCCACCCTTCACCTTGAATACATCCGCATTCTTGGCGGCGTCATTAAAGACTTTGGCCAGAGCGGCGACATCACCGAAGGCAAAACCAACCAGCGACGACCCTTCAAAGTGAGCCGGCTTTTCAACACCCACGCGCTGCAGCGCCATTTCCATGAGCGTGTTCTTGACCACGTGCAGCTCACCACCCGCCTCGCGGGTTTTCTTGCGCAGATCATTGACAAGTTTCATGTTCATCTTGGAGTATTCCAACACAAACATCGCCTGACTCTTGCGCACCCACTGCTCGTACTCATCCAGCATGGCATTCTTTTCTTCTTTATTAAAGGCCAACGAAAATTCACCTCCTTCCTGTTTCAGGATAAAAAACGGTCTTTGCCAGAATTTCAGGCAAAGACCGGGGCTCACACAAAATAAGAGAGCATTTCCACAGATCTTCACCTCGGCTGGATATTAAGCCGTACGGGGACGGCACCGGCTGTCTTCAGTGATTTACAGCTTACGATTGTCAAACGTACAAAAAACTACTCTTTGGCATCCATCGCCTGCGCCAGCTGCGCATCCACACGCACGCCGGGGCCCATGGTCGAGCTCAGGGTGATGCGGCGGATATACGAACCCTTGGCCGCCGAAGGCTTGGCCTTCTTGATGGCGTCCATCAACGCCGCCAGGTTTTCGTAGAGCTTGTCCAGGTCAAACGAAACCTTGCCGAGCGGCACGTGCAGGTTGGCAGTCTTGTCCAGGCGGAACTCAACACGACCGGCCTTGGCCTCGCTGATCACGCGCTGCAGGTCTTCTGCGGGCACAACCGTTCCGGCCTTGGGGTTCGGCATCAAACCGCGCGGGCCGAGGACACGACCCAGACGGCCAGCCTTGCCCATCATGTCGGGGGTGGCGATGGCGACATCGAAATCCATCCAACCGCCCTGAATACGGCTGATCCATTCATCGCTATCGGCGACGTAATCGGCGCCGCCTTCCTGCGCCTTGACGGCGGCTTCACCCTGTGCAAAGACGAGCACACGCACCGTCTTGCCCAGGCCGTGAGGCAGAACCACGACATCGCGCACCTGCTGGTCGGCCTGGCGAGGATCCAGACCCATGCGCAGATGAATTTCTACCGTGGAATCGAACTTCGAAAAAGCGGTCGACTTGACCAGTTCCAACGCCTGGCGGGGCTCATAATAGGTATCCCGCTGCACTTTGGCTGCGGCAGTCGTATAATTTTTACCGTGCTTAGGCATGCTATCTCCCTCGTGGTACCAACGGACAGGCGACCTGTCCTCCCACAAATTCTTTAGTCAACAACAGTCAGGCCCATGTTCCGGGCGGTGCCTTCGATCTGGCGCATGGCGCCTTCCAGGTCGATTGCATTCATGTCGTTCATCTTGATCTCGGCGATCTCGCGGATCTGAGCGCGGGTCACCTTACCGACCTTGGTGCGGTTGGGCTGGCTGGAGCCTTTATCGACACCAGCTGCCTTGCGCAGCAACACACCGGCGGGCGAAGACTTCAAAATGAAGGTAAACGAGCCATCCGTGTAAATACTGATTTCAGCAGGGATAATCTCACCGGCGCGATGCGTCGTGCGGGCGTTATATTCCTTGCAGAAAGCCATAATATTGATCCCATGACCGGCCAACGCAGGGCCAATGGGGGGAGCAGGATTTGCTTTGCCTGCCGTAATCTGTAAACGAACTACTGCCTTAAGTTTCTTAGCCACAGCTTTTCTCCTTGGTGGTTATAGCGGGTGGTATGGGGAGCACCCTCCCACAATTTCAGGCGCGCACACCGCGCCGGATTTACGATTTTTCGACCTGCAAAAAGTCCAGTTCGACGGGCGTTTCGCGGCCAAAGAAGTTGACCATCACGCGCACTTTAGAGCGCTCCATATCGATCTCGGCCACAGTACCGCGGAAATCGTTGAAGGGGCCGTCCACGATGCGCACCCGCTCGCCCTGCTTGAAGGTGACCTTGATGTGCGGCGCTTCGGCTTCCATGCGGCGCAAAATTTGCGCCACTTCTTCCGGACGCAAAGCGGTAGGCTGGTTGCCCATGCCCACAAAACCGGTCACACCCGGGGTGTTGCGCACCACATACCATGACTCTTCGGTCAGGATCATGTTCACCAGCACATAACCGGGGAAGACATGACGCTCGACCGTGCGGCGCTTACCGTCTTTGACTTCAATTTCTTCCTGGGTCGGGATGACGACATCGAAAATCATGTCCTTCATCCCCATTGTATCGATGCGTTGCTCCAGGTTATAACGAACTTTATTCTCGTAACCGGAATAACAATGCACGACATACCAGGCGCGCTGATCGCCAGCCTCGCCAGAGTCCGGTGACGCGTTAGGATCGCCGCCGGCAGAATAGCCTTCCGGTCGCTCGGGGAGGGTCAGACCCTCAGGGTCTAGTGGATCCAGCGCGCCCATAATAATTCCTCATTAATCCGTTTTGCCGTCACCCTTAAGCCAGGATCAAGGCGATCAGTCGGGAGAAGATCGTATCGAAAAAGAACAAAATAAAACTCATCGCCAGCATCGTGGCCAACACAATGAGCGTCAAACGCACAGCCTGCTGGCGAGTGGGCCAAACGACCTTGCGTAGCTCACCAACGGTTTCGCGCCACCAGTGGGCAATCTTATTTTCTTGTTTGACCTTCTCGTTTTTTTCCGGCACGGTTTGCTCTCCTTTTTTACGGCTAAAACGCCGCCCCGAAAGCGGCGTTGCCTGATTTCAAGGCAGGCCAGGCAGGAATTGAACCCACAACCTCCTGTTTTGGAGACAGGCGCTCTGCCAATTGAGCTACTGGCCTATATCGGTCGGGCGCAAGACCGGCAACACACTCACGCCCGACCATTGTCAACTACTTCGTCTCCCGATGCGCGGTATGCTTGCGGCAATGGGGGCAGTACTTCTTGATTTCCATACGCCCTGGATCGTTGCGGCGGTTCTTCTGCGAAGTGTAATTGCGTTCTTTGCAGTCCATACAGGCGAACGTAATCACCGGGCGGATATCTTTCTTCTTGGAAGCCATACGTTCTCTCTCGCAGCTCGCTCGGCGAGCCGCACTCCTTTAGTCCAGAATCTTGGTGATCACGCCGGCGCCAACCGTCAGACCACCTTCGCGAATAGCAAACTTCGAACCCTGTTCCAGAGCCACCGGTACGATCAGCTCAACTTCCAGGTTCACATTGTCACCCGGCATCACCATCTCGACGCCTTCCGGCAGCTTGATGTTCCCCGTCACGTCCATCGTGCGGATGTAGAACTGCGGGCGATAGCCGGTGAAGAACGCCTTGTGTCGGCCGCCTTCCTCACGCTTCAACACGTACACTTCGCTCATGAACTTGCGGTGCGGCGTGATGCTCCCAGGCTTGGCCACCACCATCCCACGCTCCACGTCCGTGCGCTCAATTCCGCGCAGCAGGATGCCCAGGTTGTCGCCCGCCATGCCTTCGTCCACGATCTTGTGGAACATTTCCACACCCGTCACCACCGAGTTCATGCTCTTCTCGCGCAACCCGATGATTTCCACCGCCTCGCCGACCTTGATCTTGCCACGTTCGGCGCGGCCCGTCACCACCGTCCCACGACCCTTGATCGAGAACACGTCTTCGACCGGCATCATGAACGGCTTGTCGGTGGCGCGCACCGGCTCGGGAATGTACGAATCCACCACATCCAACAGCTCGCGAATGCACTTGTATTCGGGCGCATTCGGATCGGTCGAGGTGCTTTCCAGCGCTTTCAGGGCGCTGCCACGCACGAACGGCGTCGTGTCACCCGGGTACCAGTACCCGTTCAGCATCTCACGCAGTTCCAGCTCAACCAGCTCCAACAGTTCCGGGTCGTCCATCTGGTCGGTCTTGTTCAAGAAGACCACGATGCTCGGCACTTCCACCTGGTGCGCCAGCAACACGTGTTCCTTGGTCTGCGGCATGGGCCCATCGGGCGCAGCCACCACCAGGATGGCGCCATCAACCTGCGCCGCACCGGTAATCATGTTCTTGATGTAGTCACGGTGACCGGGCATATCCACGTGCGCATAGTGCCGCTTGGCGGTCTGATATTCCACATGCGCAATATTGATCGTGATGCCGCGCGCCTTTTCTTCCGGCGCGTTATCGATCTGGTCGTAAGCGCGGTACTCTGCCATACCCATCATCTGGCACACCTTGGTAATGGCGGCCGTCAGCGTGGTCTTGCCATGATCGATATGTCCCATGGTACCCACATTCAGATGCGGCTTCGATCGGTCGAAATGTTGCTTGGCCATACATTCTCTCCTAAAATGACTATTTCAATCTTCCTCGGCAAGAAGAGCCCTCAATGGGATTCGAACCCATGACCCCGTTCTTACCAAGAACGTGCTCTACCTACTGAGCTATGAGGGCTTGCCGTTCAACTATATTCCGCCTCGCAGCGGTTTTCAACTTTTGGTCTCACGACCAGTGGACGGTGAAGGATTCGAACCTCCGAAGGTGTTCACCATCTGATTTACAGTCAGACCCCGTTGGCCACTTGGGTAACCGTCCATGCCGAGCCGTTGCCAGCTCGCGAGCGAGGTTGTCGTTCCATTTCTGTCAATCTCACTCGCCAGCCTGCAACTGAGCCGACGACGGGAATCGAACCCGTAACCTACCACTTACAAGGCGGTTG
>CAZHTS010000058.1:0-28136 GCA_964535315.1 uncultured Anaerolineaceae bacterium | reverse complement strand
CAGGCGTACAAAAAAGTCCCCCGTCTGGCGACGGGGGACTGCAAAACGCGGTACAGGTTTAGAGGTCGTTGTTGACCTTACCGGCCTGGTGCTTGAGCGCCGCATGCGCCGCAGCCAGACGGGCCACCGGCACACGGAACGGCGAGCAGCTCACGTAGTTGTTGCCGATCAGGTGGCAGAACTCGATCGAGGTCGGGTCGCCGCCGTGCTCACCGCAGATACCCACTTCCAACTCGGGGCGGGCCTTGCGGCCATCATCCACGGCCATGCGCATCAGGCGGCCCACACCGTCCCAGTCCAACGTCTGGAAGGGATTCTTGGGCAGAACGCCTTCTTCCACGTACTTGACCAGGAAGTTGCGCTCGGCGTCGTCACGGCTGTAGCCGAAGGTCATCTGGGTCAGGTCGTTGGTGCCGAAGGAGAAGAATTCGGCCACGCTGGCGATCTCGCCGGCGGTAACGGCAGCGCGCGGGATCTCGATCATCGTACCGAACTTGTAGGAGAAGTTCACGCCCTTCTCTTCCATCACCTTCTTACCGATCTCGACCAGGCGCGGCTGGATCCACTTGAGCTCGTTGATGTGGCCGGTGAGCGGGATCATCACCTCAGGCTTAACGATGATGCCGCGCTTGGCGCAGTCGGCGGCCGCCTCAAAGATGGCGCGCACCTGCATCTCAACGATCTCGGGCATGGCGATGCTCAGACGCACACCGCGCAGACCCATCATCGGGTTGCTTTCGTGCATGGTCTCCACCGCGGCCAGCATCTTCTCGAGCTCGACGATGTCTTTGCTCTCGCCCTTGCCCAACACGTAGCTGGACATGGTCTCGATGCGGCGGGTGATAATCTTTTCTTCCAATTCCTTGGCGGCCGGCAGGAACTCGTGCAGCGGCGGATCGATCAGGCGGATGATGACCGGGTAGCCATCCATCGCCTCGAACAAACCGTCGAAGTCGGCGCGCTGGAAGGGCAGCAGTTCATTCAACGCTTCGGTGCGGGCTTCGCTGGTCTTGGCCAGGATCATGCGCTGCACGATCGGCAGGCGTTCCTGTTCGAAGAACATGTGCTCGGTGCGGCACAGGCCAATGCCTTTGGCGCCGTAGGTGCGGGCGCGGCGGGCATCGCGCGGGTAATCGGCGTTGGCCCACACCTGCAAACGAGAAACCTCGTCCGCCCAACCCAGCAGCTTCAGCAGGTCGGTCTGCTCTTCGATCGAGGGGGTGGTCATTTCGAGCTTGCCGAGATAGACCTCGCCCGAGGCGCCGTCTACCGAAATCCACTCGCCTTCCTTGACGATCACGCCGTTGGCAGCCATCTGGCGCTTGTCCAGATCGATGCGCACGCTGGCGGCGCCCACCACACAAGGCACACCAAACTGGCGGGCCACCACGGCGGCGTGCGAGGTCGCACCGCCTTCGCTGGTGAGAATACCCTTGGCAGCCAACATACCGTGTACGTCATCCGGCTTGGTGAAGGGGCGAACCATGATCACGGCCTGCTTCTCTTCCTTGGCCATGCGCTCGGCGGTATCGGCGTCGAAGTAAATCTGGCCGACGGCCGCGCCCGGCGAAGCGTTCACGCCGCTGGCGTAGAAGCGCCCGTCTTTCTTGGCTTTCTTCTTGGTCTCGGCGTCGAACTGCGGGTGCAGCAGGGTGTCCACCTGGTCGGGGGTCACACGGAAGACGGCTTCTTCCTTCGAGATCAGCCCTTCTTCCACAAGCTGAACGGCGATGGTCACGGCCGAGCGAGCGGTGCGCTTGCCATTGCGGGTTTGCAGCATCCACAACTTGCCGCGCTCGATGGTGAACTCGACGTCCTGCATGTCTTTGTAATGCAGTTCGAGCTTCTTGCAGATATCCAGGAACTGGTTGTAGGCTTCCGGCAGGTAATTGCCGAGCGTATCGATCTTCTCGGTGTTGCGGATACCGGCGACCACATCCTCACCCTGAGCGTTCAGCAGATAGTCACCGTACAGCTTCTTCTCGCCGGTGGCGGGGTTGCGGGTAAAGGCCACGCCCGTGCCCGAGTCGTTGCCCATGTTGCCGAAGACCATGGTCACAATATTGACCGCGGTGCCCAGATCGTCAGGGATATTGGTGGCGCGGCGGTAATCGATGGCGCGCTTGCCATTCCAGGACTTGAAGACCGCCTCGGTCGCCAGGCGCATCTGCTCCAGCGGATCCTGGGGGAAATCGAAGCCCATTTCCTTGCGCACGACCACCTTGAATTTCTCGGTCAGTTCTTTCAGCGCATCTGCATTCAGGTCGGTGTCCAGCCTGGCGCCCTTCTCGGCCTTGAACTCGTCCATGACGTCTTCAAAGGCTTCGTCGGCGATGCCCAACACCACCGCGCCGAACATCTGGATCAGGCGGCGGTAGGAGTCGTACACGAACCGCTCGTTGCTGGTCAGTTTAACCATCGCCTTGGCGGTTTCGTCGTTCAAACCGATGTTGAGCACCGTGTCCATCATACCCGGCATGGAGAATTTGGCGCCCGAGCGGCAGGAAACCAACAAAGGATTCTCGCTCCCACCAAACTTCTTGCCGGTCTGCTTCTCCACGTCCTTCAGCGCAACCAACATCTGATCCCACAAACCTTCGGGGAACTTGCCTTCCTTCTGGTATGCATTGCAGGCTTCGGTGCTGGCGGTAAAGCCGGGGGGCACCGGCACGCCAATACGGGCCATCTCAGCCAGGTTGGCGCCCTTGCCGCCCAACAAACCGCGCACGTTATCCCAGACTCCACCCACATAGGTTTCCGCCTGATCTAACTCATGATACAAATACACCCATTTTTTTACTGCCATGCGTTCCTCCTCATTTAGGAATTTACACTGAACGTCCTATTCAGACGCGTATTCTCACTTAAAGCTTGCATTTTACCACAAAGCCAGGGATTCATCGAAGAATCGACCGAAGTTGTCTGGACGTGAGGCAATTGTATCCCTTGCGCAATACACAAACCACAAAAAGGCATTAAACCGGCCGTTGTAACGCATTTGAATCTGTAAACCACCTGCAAACTTAAAATCACGATCAATCGAGGATAATAAAGCTAACACACCGCCTGCTTGAGGTGCAAAGAAACGTATGAAAGTCTTGGTGATTGATGATGATCCCGCAATCGTTGAACAGCTCAAAACCCTGCTGACCCCCGGCACAGTTTTCCTGATCACGCGGGATTGTGCAGAAGCAATTTTAATGGTAAAGGAGAACAGGCCAGAGATCGTTATTATCGACACCTCCACCGGTCAGATCGATTGCCGGCAGGTGTGCAAGGACATTCGCAAATTGAGCCCGGTGCCCATCCTGGTGCTTTCCGCCTCCGACAGCCCGCAAGCTGTGGCAGCCGCGCTGGAAGCGGGAGCCGACGAATACCTCATCAAACCGGTCTCAAATGGCGAGTTGCTGGCCAACATCAACAAGTTCCTTCGCCGCACGCAACCCCGTTTCTTGTTACAGCAGTCACCCATCAACCTGTTCTAAGCACAGTCCCATCCCTTATTGGTACCCAGGAGGCGCTCGCAGGACCGCCTCCTGGGCGTTTAAATACCGCTCGTTTCCACCCCGCAACCCCATTGACATTTCGGGCCCCAACTTGTAGTAAAATGATAGAAACTATTAGGAGGGGCTCCATGCAAACCTGTTCCCGTTGCTACACCCAATCTCCCGATAACATCCAGGCCTGTCCGAATTGCCAGGCGGATTTGCAGCAATTTTCGACGACCGCCGTGGCCCTGGCCAGTTTCAAGGCCAATTCACGTGTCAAAAATATACGTCTTATCGTCGCCGACGACGCCTGTCCCGCCTGCCAGCAAATGGCTGCGACGTACGAAAAAGGCGCCGCACCGGCTTTGCCCGTCCCGGGCTGTTCGCACGAGCACGGTTGCCGTTGCTTCTACGAACCCATGTTAGACGAAATCTACCCATAAGGAGACACTATGAGCGAACCGACATCCTCCCGCTCGTGGGGAGTCGGGACCATCCTGCTGGTGATCATCGTACCCTTGATCATCGGTGCGTTGTTGTCCCTGCTCGTCCCACAGCCCATCATCGGCGTCATCAGGTTTAGCGACGCCATCTACGACTACTCTGCCAAAGACCTGATCACCATGATCAACTATGCCCGCGAGCACAATGAAATTCGGGCCGTGGTCATCGTCATGAACAGCCCGGGAGGCACCGTCGTAGATACCGAATCGATCTATCTCGAACTGGCCCGCCTGCGCGAGACCAAACCGGTCATCACCGTGGTCGAAGGCATGGCTGCCAGCGGCGGCTACTATCTGGCCGCCAACAGCGACTACATCCTGGCCAAGCCCAACTCGCTGGTCGGCAACATCGGCGTCATTGGCGTCATGCCGTCCACCCCATCGGTGATGGATGAAGTCTACTCGACCGGCCCCTACAAACTGTGGGGCGAGCCGCGCGATACGGCGCTGCGCGGCATCGAAGTCGCCAAACAGGGCTTCTTGCAGGCCGTCAAACTCGGCCGCAAAGACGCCCTCAAGATCAGCGATGAGGTCATCCTGCGCGGTCAGATCTGGAGCGGCAGCGAAGCGCTGCAAATGGGTCTGATCGACGCCCTCGGCACACAAAGTGAGGCGCTGGAAAAAGCCGCCGAATTTGCCCATATCGCCCACTACAAAGTAGAAGATATGCGCACCCTGGCCGGCATACCCGAAACCGTCGTCATGCCCTTCTTCTTCCAGACCTCCGAAGGGATTGTCACCCCTTATCCGAACAAGAGCGGGGTCTACATGCTCTACATTCCCCCAACTGAGGAGGTGCAGAAATGAAAACCCTGCGCCTGATCGTTTTCCTGATCTTCCTGCTCGTGCCCATCGCCGGGCGCACCCTGTACTATTACCAGGGCACTTACCAGCGTAGCGCGCCGGTCGCAGTCCCCGATTACGCCAGCCTGACCCTCTCCAAGCCGGTCTTGAGCACCCCCGCCGCCGGCCAGCAGCCGGCCGCCGCGGCGGCCAAAACCGGCCCGGTCATCGTCTTTGACCAGGCTCATTCCAACACCTTCCTGCTGGGCGAGATCGAACCGCTCACCCGCCTGCTCAAGCAGCAGGGCGGCCGCCTGGAAATGTACAACACCGATGGAGACCTGTTCAATACGCTCAAGTACGCTGCTTCGTTCGTCGTTTTGAACCCGACCATGGCCTACAGCGCCTACGAAAACCAGGCCATCCAGAACTTCGTCCAGCGCGGCGGACGCCTGTTAGTCATCGCCGATCCGACCCGCGACTACTACAACTACGAAAACAGCGCCTATCTCACCAGTTCGGACGTTGCCAACCTGCTGCTCAACCCCTACGGCATCTCTTTCACCGAGGATTATGTCTACAATCTGGTTGAGAACGAGGCCAACTTCCGCAACGTTTACTTCAAACAATTCGACAAAGAGTCGCCCATCACCGCCGACCTCAACGCCCTGGTGTTCTACAGCGCTCACTCGCTCAAGACCACCCAGAAGGCGCTGATCACCGGCGATGACAACACCCTGTCCTCCAGCAACGATCAGGCCGGTAAACTCCCCGTGGCCGCGGCCAGCAGCGATGGACGTGTCCTCGCCCTGGGCGATCTGACCTTCATGAACGGCGCCTACGTCCAGATCGCCGACAACCAGCGCCTCGTCCAGAACATCACCGCCTTCCTGTTAGCCGCCGCCCCCGAGCGCGACCTGCGTAGCTTCCCGCATCTCTTCACCCGCCCGGTCGTCATCCTGGCCCCCAAAGATAAACCCCTGACGCAAAGCTTTATCAGCACCGCCGCCAGCCTCCAGCAGTTGCTGCGCTCCGTGCGGTTAGACATCAGCCTGGCCGAAGAACCCGCCGCAGGCAAAGACCTGATCGTCATGGGCACCTATCCCCCGGACAAGGACATCGAACCCTTTGTCAAAGATTTCAAGATCGATTTCAGCGGCGTTACCCCCAAACCCGGCAGCGAGGACAAAGAGAACAAACCGGCAGACATGACCGCCACCCCGACCCCGCTCCCGAGTGGTACGCCTACCGCCGAGCCGACCCCGGATCTCAGCGATTTGCTCTCTACCCCCGGCGACGAAGAGGACGTTGGGGAGACCTTCGTCGTTCCCGGCTTTGGCAAGGTGCCCACCAACGGCACGGCGCTGATCCTGTTCAGCCCTTCGGCCGAACGCAATACGCTGGTTCTGTTGGCCAAAGACAAGGACACGCTCTCCGAACTGGTGGGGCTGCTCAACAGCAATGACCTGAGCACCTGCGTCATTCAAGGCAACCTGGCCCTGTGCAAGGTCAGCGAAAGCAACGGCGACTCGGCCGGGGGCGGGTACGACAACTACAATACGCCCACCGAACCGGGCGGCTAACCCCCCGTCAGGACCCTCGACCGCCCGGGCCAGATGCCCGGGCGGTCGTTTTTAAATCCGGCGCCACCCACGAATGCCAGCGTCACAACCTGTTCAACACAAATTGCATCATAGTATAATAACCTCCAATCAGGCGTAATACCTTGCACCCGGCAACACGGCGCCCAAAACATGGATGAAAGATAGGGGGCAGACACGAAATAGCCACCTGTACGTTATATGAATAATGGAGCATACAACTCACAATCCACAGGTTTGTGAGTCTGCGTTTTGTCCACACTACCAATCAGAAGGGAAAACCACAGTGCCATACTCAAAACGTTTGTTTCAACTCGTAAGCTGGCTGCTTCTGGCGGCTATGTTACTGAGCAGTTTCACCCCGGTTTACGCCCAGGACAACGGGCCCACCCCGGAGGCCACCCTCCCCGCCCCCGATAGCGGCAGCATCAGCGGTCACATCACCGACCGTAACGGCAACCCACTGGCCGGGGTGACCATCAGCGACCGACAGGGGCACGAAACCCTGAGCGACGCGGACGGCAACTACACCCTGTCCGGGCTGCCGGCCGGCCGCCACACCCTCTGGGCTGCGCTCGAAAACGTGCAGCTGCGGCCCTACTACCGCGTCGTCGACCTCAACGCCGGCTCTGCCGCCAGCGCCGACTTTGTTGAAGCCAGCGCCGAAGCGGCGGTAGACCGCCAGGACGCCCTGCTGCCGCTCGCCGGCAACGAACCGCCGGCCGGAGAAATGGCCCCCGAAACCGCCGCCGAAGAAGAGGTCGCGGCGCAGGCCTATTTCGTCCCCGGCGAGGCGGGACTCAGCTACCGTTACGCCGGCAGCTATGGCACGAGCGGCGAGCCCTACCTGAATGGCACAGACACCCTGAACGGCCCCATCGGGCTGGGAACAGACCCCGACGGCAAACTCCTGATCGTTGAAAACGCCGGCCACCGCCTGCTGCGCTATACGCTGGACGGCGCTTACGATAACCTGAGCATTGGGAAAGCCGGCGTCGGCTATTACGACGACGAGCAAACCCTCCTCCCATCCCCCACCGATGTGGTCGCCGACGCCGGCGGCAACCTCTACATCAGTTCGCAGAACCGCATTCAGAAATTCGATCCCGGCGGCGCCCTGCTGTGGACCTATCCGTCCAGCCAGTCCTGGCGCGCCGGCAACGACAACGAGCGCTTCAACCAGCCCGCCTCTCTGGCGCTCAACGGGGATGCCTCGCTGCTTTACGTGGCCGACAAGGGCAACCAACGCGTGCAAATTTTCAGCTTCGACGCCGAAGGCCGCCCGCAATACGTCAATTCGCTCACCGGCTTTGGACAGCCGGTCGGCCTGACCTACTTCGACAATATGCTGTACGTCGTCGATCGCGCCCTGCACGTCATCTACCGCTGCGATCCGGCCGCAGGCGCCTGCAGCGTGTTCTACGGCAAAATCAACGAAGCGGGCAGCGATCTCGAACATCTCGACAAGCCCAACGCCATCGCCCTGACTGCCACCCAGGCCTACATCAGCGACGGCGCCAACTATCGCCTCCTCTCCTGCACCGTCAACGCCGGCGCCATCACCGCCTGCACGCACTGGTTCGGTACCGCCGGGGTAGCAGGTAACGATGACGAGCATCTCCGCTGGCCCGCCGACCTGCTGATCGGCGCCAACGGCAAGATCTACCTTGCCGACCAGGATAACCATCGCCTGTTGGCGATCAACAGCGACGGCGCCCTGGCCCTGCAAATCGGCGGCACACCCTACAACACCGACGCCAATCACTTCAACGCCCCGTACGGCCTGGCGCTGGCCCCCGGCGGCGGCCTGTACGTGACCGAAAACGCCGGCAAGCGCCTGCTCAACCTGTCTCCCGATGGCATCGTTGAATGGGCGGCCGGTATCCCCGGCCTGTACGGCACGGGCAACGAGCTTTTCGGCACACCCGGCGCCGGCCCCAGCGGCAGCCCCGCCAGCGACGCTCAGGGACGCATCTACGTCGCCGATCCCGGCAACCATCGCGTCAAGATCTATCTGCCGGATGGCACGCTGTTTGGACAGTTAGGCGAGGCCGGCGTCAGCGGCACGGATAACCAGCATTTCGATTATCCGGCCAGTGTGGCCATCAGCCCCGCCAACGGCGATATCTTCGTCAGCGATTACAGCCTGCATCGCATTCAGGTTTTCGACCGGGATCTCCAGTATAAGGCCACCATTGGCAAGACCGCCGTTCCCGGCTCCGACAGCGATCACTTCAACGGCCCGCTGGGGCTCGCCGCCGAAGCCGGCGGCACCCTGCTGGTGGCAGACTACGGCAACCAGCGCGTCCTGCGCTGCAACCCTGCCGCCAACGGCAGCGGCGCCTGCTCGCTCATCGCCGGCATCCCTGGGGTTAGCGGCGCCGGCTTCAACCGGCTGAACGGCCCGATCGATGTCAAGGTCGCCAACGGCCTGCTGTTCATCGTAGACCTGGGCGCAAGCCGCGTATTGGTCTTTGACGCCACCGGCGGCGCTTTCCGCACCCAGATTGGCGGCGCCCGGGGTGACCGCAGCGGTGAACTGCGCGCCCCCACCGGTGTCGCCGTCGCCAGCGACGGCACAGTCTACGTCGCCGACCGCGATAACCACCGCATCCAGAAGTACGTCCCCAGCGTACCCGGCTGGGAACAAATCAACCTGAACGGCTTCGCCAACATCGCTAACAACAGCGTCTCGGCCCTGGGCTGGCTCAAAGGCGAACTGTATGCCGGCACAACCAACCCGGCCGGCGCCCAACTCTGGCGGCGCACCACCGCCGGGGCGTGGCGTGCGGTCACGAACAGCGGGTTTGGCCAGTCCGGCCTCGTCGCCATCAAGCAGTTGATCGAATACAACGGCTATTTCTACGCCGGCACACAGGGCTGGCTGAACAACGCCCCGGCCGCCAGCCGCCTGTGGCGCTGCCCGGTCACCAGCGACTGCGGCCTATCTGCCAGCTGGAGCGAATTAACCACCTGGCCGCTGCGCACCGATAACCTCAGCGACGCCATCCGCCAGATGGTCGTTCTGGACGGCAAACTGTACGTTGCCACCGGCGTGAATGGCGAGGCGCAAAATCCGCCTCACGGCGCCCAGGTGTGGCGTTTCGACGGCGCCACCTGGCAAAAATCCTTTGAGGCGGTCAAAGATAGCGCCAACCCGGCCGATCCCACTTACTACCACATTTCGGTCATCCAGGCCATGACGGTGCACGACAACGCCCTGTACATTGGCCTGGCCCGCTGGCAGAATCAACCCACGCCGGCCGCCGCCGGCGGCCAGGTCTGGCGCTGCCTGCAATCTTCGGCCTGTGACGCTCCCGCCGATTGGGAACTGCTGGTCGATGATGGTGATTTCGCCGGCAATGAATTTGCCGTTTCTGCATTGGCGGCCCATCAAGGCAAACTCTACGCCGGCGTCTCCATGTTCTCCGCTGAAGGCGGGGTTGTCTATCGCCTGGGCGATTGTACCGCCGGCAACTGCACCTGGGACGCCGTCAGCACGGCCGGCTTTGGCGATGCGCTCAACGAAAACATCCCCGGCCTGGTCAGCTACGACGACAGTCTGTTCGCTTTCACCTGGAACGCCGACACCGGTACACAGGTCTGGAGCTACGACGGCGCGAACTGGAGCAAATCGCTGGCCGACGACGGACTGGGCAGCAGCCAGAACCAGCTGGCTATCGGCGCGTTGAAAGTTAACGGCGGCTACTTATACCTGGGGAGCACGGCGTCCAACGCCGGCGGACAACTCTGGCTAAAACAGCCCTCGCATTACACCATCAGCGGCGCCATCGCCGGCCTGCCGGCCGGCATCGAGGTGATCGTCCAACTGGACCCCGGCGAACACCAGGCGCAAACCAGCGGCGGCGCCTACAGTTTCTCCGGCATTCCAGACGGAACGTATACCGTTACCCCTCTCGATAATCGCTATCAGTTCACCCCGGCCGCTCAAAACGTCGTCGTTGCCGGCGCAAACGTAGTCGACGTCAATTTCACCAAGAACGCAGACTACCCCGTTCAGCTTCTGGCCCCCGCCAATGGCAGCCTTACCGCCAGCCGCTCCGTGTCCTTTGATTGGAGCGACGCCGCCGGCGCAAACGTTCGCTATCAATGGCAAATCTCCACCACCAACACTTTTGCCACGGTAGACGGGAAGAGCGGGCTGTTAGCCAGCAATTTCACCGCCGCGCTGCAACCCAACACACACTACTACTGGCGTATCCGCCCCTACACCGGCACATCCCCGGCTGCGGATGCCCCCTGGTCTCAGGTATGGAGCCTGACAACGCCGACCTCGATCGCTGCGCCCGTGCTTAATTTGCCCAAAGCGAAAGCCATCCTCACCACCCTGCGCCCCACCCTGAGCTGGATATCGGTAACCGGTGCGGTGGCTTACCGCGTGCAGATGTCCGGCGAAAAAGATTTCTCGGACCTGATCGTGGATGAACGCGTTGAAGGACGGCGCAGTCTGGTTCTGACACAATCTTTACCCCCTTACCAGGATCTCTACTGGCGCGTTCAGGCCATCAACAACAGCCAGCAAGGCGGCCCCTGGAGTGTGGTGCGCGAGTTGAGCGTCCCCATCGGCCCCACACAACTGATTGCCCCCTTAGATACCACCCCCACATCTCTGCTGCCCCAGTTCGAGTGGCAGGCGTTGCAGGGCATCAGCCGCTATACACTCCAGATCGACGGCAAGGGCGACAGTTTCACCTATCCGCTTACCTTTACCACCAACAACACAACCTACACCCTCGCGCAAGCGCTCACCCCTGGCAAGGTTTACTGGTGGCGTGTGTGCGCCAAGGGGAAATACGGAGATGCCGTCTGTTCTGACGCCGGCAAATTCACCACCCCCACCCCGCCCGCCGTCCCCAGCTTGCTCGCGCCTGCCAACAAACAGGTGCTCGCCGACCCGGCAGCCCTCCTGACCTGGAGCGCAATCAGCGGGGCGAGCTATTATCACATCCAGTTTGCCTCGCAGTCCAGCTTCGTCGCCGGCAACCTGTGGGAAACGACCACCACCACCAACCAGTATAACGACTACAGCAAATGGCAGTTCCAGTATAACGGCCAATACTGGTGGCGCGTGCGGGCCTGCAACGCCCAGAACCAGTGCGGCAACTGGCCGGCCACCTGGAGTTTCTCCATCCAGCCGGGCAACATCACCCTGAAGGAACCGGAAAACAATAAGACCATCCAGGAATATTCGACCCGTTTTCAGTGGGAGTCTACCGGCGCCAAACAAACCACCGGCAGTCTGATCTACACCCTGCAAATCGCTCGCGACGATCAGTTCAAGTCGCTCTACAAAACAGTCAACACCACTCTGACCAGCGCCAGCTTCGATGTGCCCATTGGCACTTACTACTGGCGTGTCGGCAGCAAGGGCGCAGGCGGGCAGAGCGCCTGGTCTGAAACGCGCAAGTTCACCACCCAGAACCTGCCGCTTCCCCCCACCCTGCTCACCCCGGCCAATAATGCCATCGTATCCTTGCAGACGCCCTTCACCTGGTCCCCGGTCGCCGGCGCCGATATCCGCTACAACATCCAATATTCCCGGGCAGCCAATTTCAGCCAACCCGCCTTCATCGAGGAGAACGCCAGCGGTGAGGCCCTCGACTCAGCCAACTTCACGACCGGCACCTGGTACTGGCGGGTACAGACCTGCAACACCGCCGGCTGCGGCAAATGGTCTGTCTCACGCAAGTTGATCACCCGGGGCGGCATCTCTGGCAGTCTGTCCCCGGATAAAACTTCTGCAGGCGATGTTGTCTACAATCTCCAACTCGCCGGCAATGGCGTCAATCGCACCCGGACAGGTGTAACGAAATACGTCGCTGAAAGCGATCTGCCGGCCGGAAGCTACCGCCTGGACTTCACCAGCGCCGGTTATCTCCCGCTCAACGATACCGTAATCGTCGCCAACGGCAAGAATACTGAGTATAACCGCACGATGGTCTCACTACCATCTGACCTGGAAGACTACACCTTCCTGCTGCAATGGAACGACGGACGGCTGGCCGATCTGGACGCCTACCTGTGGCTGCCGCAGGCCACACCCGCCGAGGTATCGCCACGCGCTCCCGGCGCGTTGGCGCAGTTCCCCTTTGCACTTTCTCAGTTCAACACCCACACCGCTAACAGCAACGTTCAGACGATCACCCTGGACGCCCAGAACCTTCAGGCCGGCGTGTACAACCTGAGTGTATACCTGAACCCCATCACCAAGGCCAAATGGTCCACCGCCGGGGCAAAGCTCATGGTCTACAAGGGCGGCACGCTCATCGCCGGGCCCTTCCAGGCCGCCGCCGGCAAGGGCAACTGGTGGAACGTGCTGCGCTTTGAGAACGGAGCGGTCACACCGCTCAACACCTTCCAATCCACCGCGCCCGCCCCCTACGCCGGCTACACCGCCAGCGGCAAGGTGCAGGTGCAGGTCGACGGCGTCTCTCGCCCGCTGGGCGGCGCCGGCCTGGCGTTGAACGGCCGCACGCTCGAAACCGGTCGCCCCAACGGCGAGTTTACCTTCTATGGCCTGGGGAACGGCGCTTACACCCTCACCCCGGCTGTCCCCGGTTACACTTTCAACCCTGCCAGCATCAACATCACCGTTAACAACGGGAACGTTGCCGGCCTCAATTTCACCGCCACCCCGGATCACGAGACCGTCGCCGCCCCCCGCGGCGGCGCCCTGCGCGCATCGGGTGATTATGCCTACGCCGGCAATAACAACCGCCTGGACGTGTATGATACCAGTGGTGGAGACCCAATCGCAAAACGCAAGGTCAGCCTGGAACCGATCAGCGACATCGAGTTTGCAGGCAGCTATGCTTACACCGCCCAGGGAAAAGACGGCATCAATATCTTTGACATCTCCGACCCACAGGCCGCCAAATTGGCCGGCAGCCTGTATCAATACACCGACGGTAAGGCAACCGTTTCTTTGAACGTAAGCGACATCACCATTCGCGGAAACTATGCCTATCTGGTCACACCCAACAAAGAGATGCACATCCTGGATGTCAGCAATCCGGCCAGCCCGCGTTGGCTGGCGCGCCTTGGCCTGCCCGATTACGCCGACCACATCCTCCTGTATAAGCAATACGCCTATCTATACGGGGATGCCGATAACAACTGGTTTATGATCGTGGATATCACCAGCGTTACCCGGCCGCGTTACCTGAAGACCTTCCAAACCGGCTTCGCATTTTCTTCGATCTCCACCAGCCAGGGCTACCTGATCTTCAATGATGGCCCCGCCGCCCAAACCCTCTCGGTCTATCGTCTGTCCGACCCAAAAAACCCGACATTCCTGACCGGCAACGATTCGCTCGCCATCGATTTTGGCAACATACTTGCTGCCGGTACGCGTTTGTACGTGGCAACGGGTGAAAAGATCAGCGTCTGGGATTTCAGCGATCCACGCTACAATCCGCAGCTTCTGGGCTATATCGGAAATACTATCGACCGTGAAGATCCCTTTGACTTCAGCAACGATGTGCTCTTCGTGCTGGGCGCCGGGGATGCAAGCATTGAGGTTTTGCCCATCAGCGACATGGATTAATCTCCCCCCAGCCTCATTACACTTCGGGCGCCGGATGTTCTCCGGCGCCCGTTTTTTGTTTACGAGCGTTGCACCACCGCCGCCAGATGCATCAACTCGGCGGCAGTGATCTCGGGCGCCTCCATCATCAACATGTGCCCGCAGGCCGGAATCTCCACCAGTCGCGCCGCCGGCAGCAAGTGCGCCGCGCTGCGCCCCTGCTGGGCCGGGATCAATACATCCGCCGTGCCAACCAGCACCAGCGTCGGGACCTGGATGCTCGCCAGCCAGGGGGTTGCATCGCTGCGCCCGGCCATACCGCGCAGCGCCCCGGCCACCGCCCGGCGGTCGGCGGTCAACATCAACGCTTTGAGCGGTTCGAGCAGTTCGGCCCGCGCCGTCAGACGTTCGGCCATGCTCTCGGCCACCTGCGCCACCCCCGCGCGCTCCACCTGAGCAGCGCTGTCCAGCCGTCCCTGGCGGCGTTCGGGCGTATCCGCCCCGGCCTGCGAGGCCACCAGCGCCAGCCCGGCCAGCCGCTCCGGGTAAGCCCGGGCAAACGCCAGGCCGATATAGCCGCCCATCGAATGCCCCGCCAGCACCACCCGCTCGATCTGCAAACGATCCAGCAGCGCCAGCAAATCGGCCGCCAGCAGTTCCATGCTGTACACCCCACCGGTCACCGGCGAGCGGCCAAACCCGCGCAAATCCGGGCAAATCACCCGCACACCGGGCCGCCAGTACGGCCGGAGCGACGACCAGATGCTGGCATTGAGCGGAAAACCATGCACCAGCAGCAGCGGCGTACCTTCGCCCTGCTCTTCATAAGCCAGTTCAACCGTCTCGGAACCCATATCAATCCTCCTCGCTCAGATGATCGGCAAGCCACTGGCGGGCAAACTGCTCGGCCTCCGGCCGGTCGGCCACCAGGCCACAGGCCTGGGCCTCCTGGATGGCCTCCAGCACCTGCCCAACCTGCGGGCCGGGCGCCAGCCCCAACAAAGCCATCACCTCGCTGCCGCCCAACAGGCGCGGCGGGCGCACCGCCTCTTCGGGCTTTTCCCACCACGCTTCCAGCAGCGAGCGGCACACCTGCAATTCGGCCTGCCACAGCGCCTGCGGCAAAGCGACCCCATACACACCGCATACATCCGCCAACGCCAGCAAACACAAATCCACCCCGGCCGCGCCGCAGGCGCGGAAGAAGCGATACACCGTCGGCCGGGACACATGGCCATCCCCTTTGGCCAACAGATGAATGCGCAGGTGATTGCGCACCATGACTTCCAGATGCTGCACTTCGGCCACGCTCAACATCAACGCCCGCGCCCGGGCGGCCGTCTGCGCCGCGCCCAGGGCATCGTGTCCCAGAAAGCGCGTGCGCCCTTCGGGCGTCACCAGGCGCGTCGCCGGTTTGCCCACATCGTGATACAGAGCCGCCAGAAAGAGCAACGCCCGGCGTGAACGGCCCGGCGCGTCTTCGCCGTTAAAATACGCCCGCCACTGCTCGCGATAACGTCCTAAGACCAGCGAAGCGCTGCCCAGCGCCATGCTGGCCGATTTTTCCTGCGAATATTCGTTCACCAGCACGTCATACAGGCGCTCGAGGTGCTGCGCCACCGCCAGGGTGTGCTCCCACACATCCGCCGTCACGTGCGGCGCCGACTGCGTCACCCCTTTCAACGTCTCCAATTCGGGGAAGACCACCCCCAGCGCCCCCAGGCGATCCAACAGGCGCACCGCCGTCGCCACCCGGCGCCCCTCCAGGATGCGAAAGACCTCATCGCGCAGCCGCTCGGGCGAGACGCGCCCCCAATCCGAAACGGCCCGCATCTGCGCCGCCGTCTCGGGCAGGATGCGAAACTGAAAGGCCAGCGACTGGCGCACCCCGCGCAGCACGCGCACGCTATCATCCTGCATGCTGGTCGGCGCGCAGGCGCGCAACACCCCGGCGCGCAAATCGGCCAGCCCGCCCAACGGGTCGATCAAGCGCCCCGGCGTCTGCACCTCTACCGCCATGGCGTTAATGGTAAAGTCGCGCCCGAGCAAATCCTCGGGCAGCCCGCCCCGCAGCCAGGAGAAATCCAACACCATCCGTTCACCCCCGGCGCGGTTACAGATCACCCGTGCGATCTGGCGCTCCTCATCCATCATGTAAAACGCCCCGCCCAACGCATGCGCCACGCGTTTGCCCAACTGGCGTACATTACCAGGGGTGACAAAATCCAGGTCGTGCGCCGGGCGGTTGAGCAACAGATCGCGCACCGCTCCACCTACCAGATAGACGGACGATTGCTCCTGCCGGCACCCGTCGCGCAACAAGGAAAAGAGTTCGGGGAAAATGGCATTGAGTTCTTCTGCCATGACGTTTTACCCCATTCCAGCCGCCGGGACCCGCACTGCGGGGTCATTCCTCCGGCTGGTAATGATTTAAATCAACCACGCCGATGAAGGGCAGGTTGCGATAATATTCATCGATGTCCAGGCCGTAACCAAACACGAACTTGTTGGGGATGACAAAGCCGCGATAGCGCACCGGGACGAAGATCTCACGCCGGTCTTCCTTATCCAGCAGCGTACACACGCACAGGCTGCGCGGGTGGCGCATCGAAAGCAGTTCCAACACCGAGGCCAGCGTCCGCCCACTGTCGATAATGTCTTCCACCAGGATGACGTTGCGATCGCGGATATTGGTATTCAAATCCAGGGTGATGCGCACCTGCCCGCTCGATTCGCGGTTGCCCACCCCGTACGACGAAACCGCCATGAACTCGATGGCGTGCGGCGTGTCGATGTGACGCATCAAATCGGTTAAGAACATCACCCCACCGCGCAGGATACAAATTAACAGCGGATCCTGATCGTGAAAGTCATGGCTGATCTCGGCCCCCAGTTCGGCCACCCGTCGCTGCAACATATCCTCAGGGATAAGCACCTCGCCCAAAAACTCATGATAATCGCGCATATTCAGCTCCTTGCACTCAATCTCGGGGGACCTGATGATGGCGGCGGCAGCGCGCCTCGTACAACTCGGCCGCCCCGACGATCACCACCGGATCGTCATAACGCGCCGGCCGGCCATTGACCAGCCGCTGCGTCCGGCTGGCCGGCTCGCCGCACACCATACAGATTGCCTGAAGTTTGTCCACGCGCTCGGCCATGGCCATTAAACGCGGCATACAACCAAACGGCTCGCCGCGGAAATCCATGTCCAGGCCGGCCACGATCACTCGAATCTCCTGATTGGCCAACACCTCAACCACATCCACCAACGATTCGTCAAAAAATTGCGCCTCGTCGATCCCCACCACCGTCGTCCCCGTCTCCAGCGCAGACAGAATCTCGCCCGTCGTGCGCACCGGTTGTGCATCAAAATTTGAACCGGTGTGAGAAGTTACTTTCTCAAGTTGGTAGCGATTGTCAAGGATCGGTTTGAACACCTGCACTCGCTGGCGCGCAATCGTCGCCCGGCGCAAACGCCGGATCAACTCTTCCGTCTTACCACAAAACATCGAACCACATACAATCTCTATCGAACCCATCGAATGCTTCATAAGCTCCTCAACACCTGTAGAATGCAAAGATGGCTGAATTCTACCCTAACTTTCTGCCAGCGGGCAAACTTTTTGGATTGCAAAGTCGGTTTCCATCGTATGGCGGGGCGCAAAGAGCGCCTGGAAACCGGCCAGCCCTATCACGATTTCGATTTCACCCGGCAGGCAGACGAACTCGAATAAAAAAGAGTGGCGCTTTGAACGCCACTCTTTTGATTCGCAAAGCGGATCGCCTAGACGATCACGTCCTCCGACTCGGCGGGCAGCTGGTAACCCAGCTGGCGCAGATGCTTCTTGAGGTCGCTCAACGACTTGCGGCCGAAACCGTCGATCGAGAGCAGGGCCGCCTGGCCTTCATTCAACTTCTCGAGCACCTGGCCGACGCTGGTAATGCCGGCTTTGGCCAACGCCTCGGTCGGGCGAGTACCCAGGCCCAGATCGGCAATGGTGCGCTCGGGCGAAGTGCGGGCGTCCTCGCGGGCCTTCTGCTGCTCGATAAAGCTCTGGCGGGCCTGCAACTTCTTGTAGAAGCGATCGACCTGGCCTTCGATATCGATCAGGCGCTGCTGCTGTCCGGTGAAAAACGGATGGCAATTGGAGCAAACTTCGGTGCGGATGGACTTTCGCGTCGAACCGGTCTTCCAGGTCGTGCCGCACGAGGCGCAGACTACCTGAGCATCCGGGTAATAGGTTGGGTGAATACCTTTTTTCATAACCTTAAAACCGTCCTTTCAAGAGGAGTGCACTGCATCCGGCAATCCCGTGTGGATCGACGGTGCAGGAACCCTGTAAACTAGGCCGACTCCGCCGGAACGACGCTGACACGTTTGCGGCCATCAGGCAGCGTCTCAAAGAACACCACGCCTTCCGCCACAGCAAACAGCGTATCATCGCTGCCCACCTTGACATTCAGGCCCGGCTTAATACGGGTGCCGCGCTGTCGCACCAGAATATTGCCCGACAGAACATGCTCGCCGGCGTACTTCTTAACGCCCAGGCGCTGCGCATTGCTGTCGCGACCATTACGGGAAGAACCACCACCTTTTTTGTGCGCCATAGATCTTACTCCACTTCAATCGAGTCAATTTGTAACCGGGTGTACTGCTGGCGATGTCCGGTCTTGACGCGGATGCGCTTCTTGGGGCGGTACTTGAAGACCACCACTTTGGGGCCCTTTTCCATGCCCATCACCGTGGCGTTCACCCGGGCGCCGCCAACGGTCGGGGCGCCAACCTGGATCGTCTCGCCGTCCACCAGCAGGAGCACTGCATCCAGTTGCACTTGCTGGCCGGCATCGTACGGCAACAGGTCCACGTCAATCGTGGCACCTTCGACGGCCTTGTACTGCTTGCCGCCACTTTCAACAATCGCGTATTTCATTTTTTTAACTCTCTCTCCAATCTTCACTTCACCGCACACCCTGCGCAGAGATCATCCGCCCGGTTGCGGGGAAGTTGGGGATACATACCTTTGCCCCAGCGCTGGCCGGGGCAAGGCACACGCTATTATACAGGCTGCCTGACAACCTGTCAACGGTTTGCGCAGGCCAGTTTTTAGACTTCAGCGTAAACGACGCACATCGCCCTCGCGCTTCGTCACGCCAATCGCATCCAGGTGCTCCAGATACGCCAGGGCGTAACGCCGGCTGGTATTGAACAGGTCACGAAACTCGGCCACCGTCAACGTGCCGTGGCTGGCAAAATGCGCCCGCAACGCGCTCAAAATCCGGTCGTAATCCACACGCCGGTACACCACCTCGGCCGAGACCGGCGCGAGCCAATCCTGTTCCACCAACGCCGCGTAGACTTCTTCGCCCACCTCGGCCTGGGCTTCCTTGACCGTCGGCGGCGCGTCTGGCGCCCCGGCAAAACGCGCCAGCAAGCGCTCTACCTGCGCCTGCTGAGCAGCGCTGAAACGCACGGCGTGCCCCTGCTGCGCCAGCAGCGCCCCGCGTTCCTCCAGCACGCCCTGCTGCACCCAGTTGCGTATCGCCGCATTAAACGGCCGCGTCGCCAGCTTGAGCCGGCTCTTCAGTTCCTCGCGCGGCATCCCGCGCCGCAGCGGATAGGCGGCGTGAAAACCGGCAAGCTCCTGCTGCGCCTTCTGCGTCAACAACAACCAGGCCCCCTGCGCCAGCACCAACACATCGCTGTGCGGCGTCAGTTTACCCGTTTCGAGCGCCAGCAGCTGTCCATCGGCCAATAAAGCATCCAGGCCCTGCTGGGCCTGCTCGGCCGCCAGCCGCGCCCGCCCGCTCACCTCGCGCAACGGGGCAATCCCCAACACCAAGGCGGCCTGCAAGAGCACATCGGCCGGCGAACCCTGGCGCAGCGCCGCCAGGCGCTCCAGCACCGCGTCGTCAAAACGCCTGTGCCGCCGCTGCGGCTGCGGGTCGACCACCACCCCGCCGCCCAACGTCTCTCCCGGTGAGGGCCGCCGCAAGATGTAATGATCGCCGCGCACCGTGACCACCGGCTGCGCCAACTCGATTTGCACCCAGCCTTCCTGCCCGGGCGCCAGTTCCTCGCTGCCCAACACCCGCACCCGCGCCAGCACCTCGGCCGCCCCCACAAAAAATTTGACCTCGCTGCTGTGCCGCAGCGGCCCACTGGCATCGGCCAACAGGCGAAAATAGGCGTCCAACCGCTGCGTGGTGCGATAACGGCCCGGCAGTACAACCACGTCCCCGCGCCGGATTTGCTCCACTTCAACTCCGTTGATATTCATTGCCGTCCGGCTGCCCGGCACGGCCAGTTCTTCTTTCTGCCGGTGGGTTTGCAGGCCGCGAACCCTGCCGCGCAGGCCAGAGGGCAACACCTCCACCTCGTCCCCCAGGCGGAAGTGCCCGTCCAACAGCGTCCCCGTCACCACCGTGCCAAAGCCGGCAATCGTAAAGATGCGGTCCACCGGCAGGCGCGGCCGTCCCAGGTCGGGGCGCGGCGGTCGCTGCGCCAGACAGGCCGCCAGCGCCTGGCGCAATTCGTCCAGGCCCCGCCCCGTGCGCGCCGAGACGCGCACCAGCGCCGCTTCCGCCAGCACGGTACCCGATACCGCCTCACGCACATCCGCCTCAACCAGATCCAGCCACTCCTCATCTGCAATCAGATCGGTCTTGGTCAAAACAATGACCCCGCCCTGCACCTGCAAAATATCCAGAATGGCCAGATGCTCGCGCGTCTGCGGCATCACCCCTTCGTCAGCCGCCACCACAAACAGCACCGCATCGATACCCCCAACCCCGGCCAGCATATTCTCGATAAAATCGCGGTGGCCGGGCACATCCACAATACCGACCGTCTCGCCCTCCGCCAGCGCCAGCCAGGCAAAACCCAGCTCGATGGTCATTTCGCGCGCCTGCTCTTCCTTCAAACGGTCCGGATGGGTGCCGGTCAGCGCCTCGACCAGCGTCGATTTGCCATGATCCACGTGCCCCGCGGTGCCAACTACCCGCATTGCCCCGCCTCCCGCCTAACGGCCGCGCCCAAACGTGCGGTCGTAATTTTCAACCCAATCGTGCGACAACGCCAGCAAAGCCTGCAAACGTTTTTGCGCTTCTTCCACCGAGAGATGCAGCGTATCCTGCATTTCCTGAATGCGGTCCTCGATCAACACCAGGCGTTCGTTCAAGCGCTCGAACTGCCGGGCGATCTCGCGCTGCTGCTCCTCTTGCGCCAGGGTGTAATTTGTCCAACGTTTCTGATCGTCCGCCTTAAACGCCACCCACTCCTGGCGGAAACGATCTTCCACCAGCCGCTGCATCTCGGTAATTTCGTTGATCCGCCGCTCAAAACGCTGCGTGATCTCATCAAAAGATTCCTGCGAACGTTTGACCGAGCGATGGGTCGAATCCAACATCTGCAACTGGCTATCCAGGTTGATCGCCTGTTTTTCGATGATTTCAAAGCGTGTCTGCCATTCTTTCCAGATGCGTTCACGCTCCACAATCGCCAGCGATTGTTTCTCGATAAAGGCCGTTTGCGCCTGCCGCCGCTCGCTTTCGGCGGCCTGAATTTCGGTCAGACGCAATTCAATCTTACGGATACCCTCGGCGCTCAGATCGACCTTGCCGCGCTGTTCGTCCAGGCGCTTGCGGAACGCCGCCACTTCGCCCTGCAAGTCGGTTAATCGTTTGGTATCCTGGCGACCGCCCTCTTCCAATAAGCGCAACGCCCGGCGATATTCCTCGTCCGAACGACGGCCTTCCAGCATCTTTTGTTCCAGTTCAGAGATCAGGCGCCCCAGGCGAAACTCTTCTTCCATACGCGCCTGCACCCCTTTGCGCAATTCGGGGATCGGGTCCAGCCCCTTGCGCACCTCACCAATCGACCTGTTGAGCGCCTCCAGGTCGTCACGGCGTATCTTTTCCTGCTCACGCTCACGTTCGCCGCGGCTCTTCTCCGCTGCATCCAACAGGCGGTTAAATTCCACCCGCACTTGCGCCAGCGCGGCGTCAATCTGGTCAAAACGAGATAACGAAGCCAGCGAACGAGTCAGGTCGCTGTTCAAATCCTTGACCTGCTGCTCGACACTCGGTGCACGATTCTCAAGCGCCGCCAGACGATCCTCCAGCATGGCAATCGTGGTCTTGTCCCGGCGACGTTCTTCATCCAGCCATTCCAACCGTTTCGTGATTTGCTCAAGATCCATGTTCTAATCCTTATCGGGTTTCGCCGCCACAAGGCAAAAAATTCGGGCCAGAACCACTCCCCGGCCCCCCGCCTGGTCTTTGCAAGCAATGCCCACCCAAAATTATACCCGAACTGCACCCCCAGAATGCAGCCCCACGCCGGCCCAAAAAGAAAATTTCATTGCAGACGTTGAAACGCCTGTACCAGGTTCAACAGACCGGGCAGCGCCAGGTTGGGGAACACCCCGATCCAGACCAACAACGCTGCGCAGCCCGATAACAACACGGCCTGAACCGCCGTTTCGCCAATCTGCCAGCGCCCCGCCTCGTTACGCACCAGTATTGCCAACAGGCGGAAACCGCTGGCAAGGAAACAGGCGCTTCCCACCAGCGCCCAGGTCGCCATCGACAACGACTCCTGCGCCAGCCCTTCCAGAACTGCCAGCCGCACCGGGAAATTGGCCAGCAGCGGCAGCCCCCCAATCGAAAAATAGGCCGCCAGCAGCACGCCACAGATAAACGGCGTCCGGTATAGCTGCCCTTGCAGGCTCTCAAACTCCAGGTCGCCGCTGCGATCCACCAGCAGGGCCGCGGCCAGCGCCCACGCGCTCAACGTCGCCAGCCGCGGCAGCAGCGAGAGGGCGAACAACTGCACCCCCACCTGCCTGCCAAAACTGAGCGCCAGCAACGCAAAACCGCTCTCGACAATGACCGCATAGCCGAACAAACGCCCCACATTTTGCTGGAACGCCGCCCAGATGCCCCCCGTTGCCACCATCAATACCCCCGTCAGGCGTAAGACCTGGGGCAAAACCGGGTTGTTCAGCAGCGGCACAAAGCCGTTGAGAAAATCTAACCCGACAAACAAAATGGAAACCGGCAGGAGGATGAGCACAAACCCCACCGTATACGGATGGGATTGCCCGGCGAGCAAAGGCAGCCAGGTATAAAAAGGAAAAACCGCCAGCCAGAACGCAAACCCAAACCCCAACAACAGGGCCGCCCGGGTCAACAACATCGTATCGGCCGGGTTCAAAGCCGCCTCGCCCAGCGCCCAACCGCTCAACAAAATAAACGGCAACGCCATCGTCTGAAAGATGAGGTAACGCAACACCCCCTGTCCGAGGGGTTGTCCGGGGGCGACCAGCATTGGAATGCTCAATAAAACAGTCACCTCGACCAGCAAGGCCGCATACAAGAACGGCTCGACCGCCATCGTCGCCACCAGCAGGGATAACATCGCCAGCGCCAGCGGCACGACGTAACGATGCACCCGGGCCAGTTCTGCGCCCAGGAACCAGAAAAACGCAAAGGTAAACAGTAACACCAGCACGGCCTGATTGCTGCTGTCCAACACCAGGCGCCGGCCAAGGATCACCAGTTCGGCCGAGATTTCGACATCCAACCCACCCACCTTGAGCAAACCGGCGATCGGCGTGGCCCACGCCAGCAAAGCCAGCGCCAACGAGACGGCCGCTGCCAACCGCGCCACCAGGCGCGGGCGCCATTGCAAAAACCATAACCCCACCGCAACCCCAAAGGGGAACAGAATCCAGATCAACGGAGCGCTCACGGTGCTTCTTCCTCCTCTCCCGGCGCCGTCAGCAAATACGCGCCTGCCAGCGCCAGCCCCAGCGTTGTCATCGCCAGCAGCCCGGCCACCAGCAAGGAACTTTCAACCACCGCATACAGCACCTCAAAACCGGAGAGCACCGTTAACAAGCCCAACACCACCCGCAGCGGCCGGGTGGTCATCCCCAACTGCAACAGCCCCATCCCGATCAACACCAGCCCACCCTGCAACACCGGCGGGCGGGCCGGGATAAAAGCGGCGATAGACGGCTGCAACGAAAACGCCAGCACCAGCACCATTGCCGCCGCCAGCGAACGAAAAATGCGCCCGGACAGGTCGCTAAACGTCTCATCGGCGAGTTCGGTCGTCGCCTGCGAAGCCGTCAACACTGCCCCGGCCATCCACCCGGCCACCAGCTTGACCGCCGCCAGCCCCAGGCTCCAATGTAGCCCCACCAGCCAGAATACCCCCAGGTACTGCACGGCAATCGCCGCGATGCTCCAGCGCCAGTTCTGACTGATCAGCAATACCAGCGAAGCCATCGCCAACAGGATTACCGCCACGAGCGCAAACTGGCTAAAAATCACGGCTGGCCCCCGCTCTGCAACAACGAGATCAACAAGGCTAACAATAGCAGTGTCCACAACACGCCGCCGTCTCCCTCCAGGATGACGGTAAAAAAGCCCACCAGACGTTGGATCAGGCGATAACAGACGCCCAGAAACGCATACATCCAGTCCAGGCGCAAAATGACCGCCAATATCTCCCCTACCCGGCGTCCCAACGCCACCAGCCAGCTGGTTGAACGGTTAAATGGGCCGCCCCAGAAGTGCGTTCCGGCCCAGCCCAACGCCACCAGCAGCAGCGGCAGCGGCGAGAGATACCACAGCCCCGGCCCAAACGAGCCCTGCCAGCCAAAAGCCCCGATCAACCACTGCCCCAGCACCAGCACAACCAACCCCAGCACATAGACCAACTGCGCCCAGCCTTCAAGCCCGGCCATCGCGTCGCGCGGCCGCACCAGCTGGCGGAAGTAGCCGCCCAACAGGCATGCCGCCGCCAGGATGAACGCCACGTCCATCCCATCGTACGGCGGTAACAGTAAACCCCGCCAGCCGTCCGCCGCCGGGGTAAACGGCAGCCCCGTCAGCCCAACCATCGCCAGCAGCGGCGTCCAGGGCAGGCGCGGCTGGCTGGCCGAATACAGAAACAGGACACTGCCGCACAACAGCATCGCCACCCCCCAGGCCAGGCTCGCCACCGGCTGTCCCTGGATCACGCATCCAATGGCCAGACCGCTCAACGCCACCAACCAGTACGGCCGGCCGCGCAGTTCGTCCGTCTCGACCAGCCACATGGCAGCCCCGTACAAAACCGCCAGTGCGGTGAGCGCCAGCAAAGGTGTGCTCCATTCCGCCGGGATCGATTGAGCCGGCAGGCGCGCCAGCAGTACCAGGCTTGCCGCCGGCGCTGCCAGCCGCAGCATCGTACCCAATCCGCGCCGGATCGGAACTTCCTGGGCATAGGGCACGTGCAACGGCAGCACGCCCAGACGCAGCCCCACCGCCAGCAACAAATACAACCCGACCTCGGGGCGAATTTCGGTCAGCACCAGCGGCACCCCCAACGAACGGCTGCGCAGCATCCCCCCCACAATTAACATCGTCCCCACTACCCGAACCGAGAAAGCGATCACGGCTCCACGCCCCAGCCGGCGCTCGTGGATGTTGAACAGCAATACCCCCAGTTCGATCAGGTCGATCGCCGTCCAGGACAGAATCAGACCGAGCGGATTGATCGCCATCGTCGCCAGCACGCTCACCCCACCAATGGCCATGCTGCCCGCCCAGGCGTCCGGGTTGCTCTGGTAACGCAGGCGCGCCCCGGCCGTCAGAATGATTGCCAGCACCAGGCTGCTCAGGCTGAACGCATACGGCCAGGAAAACGAGTCGAGTTGAAACAATAAGGCGTTGCTCAACCCTTCCACCGGCAGCCAGCCGGGCAGAATCAGCGCAATCGGATAGCGCCAGCGCAAAACGATCAGCGCAATCCACGCCAACAAACAAGCGCCGGTCGCCACCAGCCAGGCATAACCAAAACTGGGGCGGATACGCTGCACAATAAAAATAACCGCAGCCGCCAGGGTCAGCAGAACGACCGGCAGAAGGATGAGCATGAGCCTTACAGCACCGGAGCGTAGGGTTTGCGATACAAGAACTGCCCCATTCCCGACCGGCCCAACCAGCGCTCGCCGTCCACGATCAGACGCCCGCGCAGGAAAACCTTCTCCGGAAAACCAACCAGTTCCATCCCTTCGTACAGATTGTAGTCGGTGCGGTGCTTGGCAACCGCCGCTCCGTAAACCAGGCGTCGATCGGCGTCCCACAATACGATGTCTGCGTCGGCCCCGGGCATCAGCGTGCCTTTGCGCGGGTACAGGCCAAAAATCTTAGCCGGGTTGGTGCTGGTCAGCGCCACAAACTGGTTGGCGGTCAGGCGCCCGCTGCCCACGCCGTGGGTCCACATCACCGCCATGCGGTCGCCGACCCCCGGCAGACCGTTGGGAATTTTGGTAAAGTCGCCGGCGCCCACTTCTTTGCCCGGCATGGCCACCATCTGCCCTTCGTACTCAATCGGGCGGGTGCCATCATAGAAAAACGGGCAGTGATCGGTGGCCACCGTCTGCAAGGTGCCTTCCATCAGCCCCTTCCACATGCGGGCGTTATCCACCGCCGAGCGCACCGGCGGCGAGCACACAAACTTGGCCCCATCCGGCCGGCGCAAATCGTCGATGGTAAAGAACAGGTACTGCGGGCAGGTCTCGCCCATCACCGGCCAGCCCTGCTGGCGGGCGTATTGCAGCATATCCACCTCGCCGCCGGCGTTCATATGCACCACGTACAACGGCGCCTGGGCCTGCGCCGCCAGCGCCGCCCCGCGCAGCGTCGCCTCAATCGCCCCCTGCGTCGGGCGCGTCAGGGCGTGCCATTCGGGCGTCAGGCGTCCCCGGGCCACCGCCTCGGGAATGAGCGCGTCGATCACATCGCCGCCTTCGGCGTGCAGCATGGTCAGGTAGCCGTTCTCGCGCGCAATGCGCATCAGTTGAAAAATATTGGCGTCACCCATCCGCAGGTTCTTGTACGCCATAAAAACCTTGAGCGTGGTCACCCCCTCTTCCACCAGGCGCGGCAGTTCAGCCTTCACGCTGTCGTCCAGGCGGGCGATGTTGATATGAAAACCAAAGTCCACCGCCGCCTTATGATCCGCCAGCGCGTGCCAGCGGTCGATATTCTCGCGCAGCGTCCCGGGGTCGTGCGGCACAAAATCGATGACGGTCGTCGTTCCGCCAAAAGCCGCCGCCTTATGCCCGGTGTAATGATCGTCCGAAGAAACCGCCGTGGGCATCGGCAAACTGAAGTGCGTGTGCGCATCCACCCCTCCCGGCATGACCAGCTTGCCGCGGGCGTCCACCACTTCGGCGCCGTCCGGGACGGGTAAATCGGGGCCAATCTGCGCGATTCGTTCACCCTCAATCAGGATATCTGCAATAAACGTCTCTGCGGCCGTAATCAACGTGCCGGATCGAATCATTAAAGTCATGGCTGCCTCCTTAAACGGGATGGGGTAAAACAACGCGACTGCCGGACTAATTCTACCAGCAGCCGCGGTGAAATTCAACTTGATCCCCCCATTTGAAACGCCTCGCCCAGCATGGCCAGCAGCGCCGGGTCGAGCGCCGCTTCGGGCAGGTCGGCTGCCTGATACCGTCCGCTGCGCAGCGCCCGCTCGCGCAGCGAACGCCACAGCACCTGGCGTTCTTCCGAGCGCACCACCAGGTCGTTGACCGTCTGCGCCGATTGCAGCAGTTCGCCGGTGGTGTATAAGAACGTCACCCTGCGCCAGCGGTCCGCCAGCACCGGGTGCGGCAGCGCCACCAGTGGGCCCAGCGAAATCTTGTAATATTCTTCGTGCGCCCGGGGGTGATCCGCCTCGTCGCGCAATAACTCGCCGCGCCGGGTCAATTCGTGTCCCTGCACGGCTGCCACATACTCCACCCGCCATTGATGCTCTTTGCCAAAAGCCTGGGTCTGGTAAAACGCCAGGAAATCGACCGCCACCACCTTGGGCGCCCGCCGCAGCGGGATGCGATACCAGCCCAACAAACGGGCGATTTCCAGGTCACGCCGTTGGGTCATCACCGCCACCAACACCAATGCATTTGCAAACACAAGTTCGTTGCTCATCGCTCCACACCCCTTGATCCCATTACACGATTGCATCACTCGCCACGTTACTATTATACACACGGCCCGCTGGCCCAGGATGATCGCAGCCGCTTAAAACGAAATGCACATCGGGGATTCTCTTTTAAATCCTGTTGATCCTGCCAATCCCTGTTAGAAATGCCCATCCCATGCAGCAACACGCTGACGGGCGGGGAGCCTTTCAGCAGCAGAGATG
>CAZHTS010000057.1:0-28538 GCA_964535315.1 uncultured Anaerolineaceae bacterium | reverse complement strand
CTTTACCCGTGCAGCCGGGCGCCGTTGCTGGCGATGATCTCGCCGTACCAGCGCGCCGAGTCTTTGAGGATGCGCCGCTGGCTGGGGTAATCCACGTACACCAGGCCGAAACGCTCCTTGTAGCCCTCGGCCCATTCGAAGTTGTCCATCAACGACCAGTGGAAGTAACCGCGCAGATCGACGCCGTCCTGGATGGCGCGCTCGAGCTGGAGTAGATAGCGTTGGGTGTGATCGATGCGCAGCGGATCGTGCACCTGGCCGTCCAGGGCAATCCAATCCATGCTGGACAGGCCGTTCTCGGTGATGTAGATCGGGCAGTGGTAGCGTTCCCAGAAGAAGCGCGGGCCCCAATACAACGACTCGGGACACACGTTCCAGCGGAAGGCGGTGATGGGGTTGCCGGTGGCTTCTTCAATCTGCTCGGGTGCGCCGTTTGCGCCGGCCTGCACCCGCTGCCCGGTGTAAATATTCAGCCCCAGGAAGTCGAGCGGTTGGTGGATCGTCGCCAACCCGGCGGCGCTGACCTCCGGCATAAAATCGCCGTAGGCAGCCATAAAATCGGCGGGGAAGCGTCCGAAGAAGATGGGGTCCATCCACCAGGCGTTGTTGAACTGGTCGCGCCGGGCGCCATCAAACATCATCTGGCGCGCCGCGGCGATGTCGGCGGCGCTCTCGGTGTTGGGGAAGCAGGTACTGCCGACCGGGGCAATGCCGATGCGGCTGTCGGGGCGGACGGCGCGCAATTCCTGCACGGATTGGCCGTGAGCCAGCAGGGCATGATAGGCGGCGCGCAGGATCTCGGCCAGCCCCAGTTTGTCGCCGGGGGCGTGCCGGCCTTCGCCGTGTCCCAGACCGATGAAGCACTGCGGTTCGTTGAGCGTCATCCAGTGCTGCACCCGGTCGCCCAGGCGGCCGGCCACCAGGCGGGTGTAGGCCGCAAACCAGTCCGGGCTGGCCGGGTTGAGCCAGCCACCCTGGCAGTACAGGTCGTAGGGATAATCCCAGTGGAACAGGGTCACGTACGGGGTGATGCCGGCCGCCAGCAGGGCGTCGACCAACCGGTCGTAGAAATCCAGCCCTTTGGGGTTGGGCCGGCCGGTGCCGTTGGGCAGCAGGCGCGGCCAGGAGATCGACAGCCGGTAGGCCTTCAGGCCGATTTGCTGCATGATGGCCACGTCTTCGGCGTAGCGGTGGTAATGGTCGCAGGCCACGTCGCCGTTCTGACCGCGCCACACGGCGCCGTCTTTGCGGCAGAACATGTCCCATATGGATGGCCCTTTGCCGTCTTCAAAGGTGGCGCCCTCAATTTGATAGGCGGCCGTGGCCGCGCCCCAGACAAACTGCTCAGGAAAGGTCATGTGGTTCTCCTTGATGTTCAAGAGCGAAATTGCTCGACATACCGTTCACAATTGGCCGAACGGGCGATCTTGCCGCTCGAGGTCTTGATCAACCAGCGCTGCCCCACCAGGCGTACATCGGCCAGGGTGACCTCGGTCTGGGCGACCACCCGCCGGCGCAGTTCGCGCTCGATCTGGCTGAGCGCTTCTTCGCCGGCGTTCTCGTCCTCCAGTTCACACACCATCACGATTACCTCGGAGCCGATGCGGTCGTCCATTAAACCAAAGGCCACGTTGCGGCCGGGGTAGAGCCCAGGGGTGGTGTTGGCGATGGCCTCCAGGTCCTGTGGGAAGACGTTCTTGCCGCCGACGATGATCAGATCCTTTTTGCGCCCCGAGACGTACAACTGGCCGCCGGCCAGGTAGCCCATGTCGCCGGTCAGGTACCAGCCGTCGAACATGGACTGGGCGGTAACATCCGGGCGATGGTAGTATTCGCTCAACATGCAATTGCTGCGTACGGCGATCTCGCCCACGGTGCGCTCGGGTAAAAAGTTGCGCTGTTCGTCGACGATGCTGACCTGTGTGCCGGGGATGGGCTGTCCGCAGCTAACCATTGGCGTGGCGCCGTCTCGCCCGGCCTCAACCGGCACGGCTTTGCGTTCTTCTTGCAGGGTGCGTGTCTCCACCCAGTCTACGTGCGCCGGGGCGCCCAACGGCGACTGCGTCACGGCGAAGGTGTTTTCGGCCATGGCGTAGCAGGTAGCCAGCACATTTTCGTTGACGCCGTGGGATGCAAAGCGCTGCAGGAACATCTGGTGACTGTCGTGGCGCACCGGCTCTGAACAGTTGATGACGGCGCGCAGCGTGCTTATATCCAGCCCATCCAGATCACGCGGGCGGATGCCGCGCACCGAGTGGTTGTAGGCAAAATTGGGCAGCCAGGTCAGGGTGCCCTTTTCCTGCTGGATGGCCTGTAACAAAATTTTGGGGTCGCGTACCCAGTGGAAGGGTGACATCAGCACCAGGGGGATGCCGGCCACAATTGGCATGACGAAACCGGCAATCAGGCCCATGTCGTGATACAGCGGCAGCCAGGAGACGATCACGTCCTGGGGGGAGAGGTCGATGGCCTGACTGTAGGCCTCGACCTGGTTGAGCACCGAGCGGTGCGAGAGCGCCACACCTTTTTGCAGGCCGGTGGTGCCGCTGGAATGTTGCAGAAAGGCAATTTTGTCGCCGGGCGGGGTGGGCCATTGGCCGTCTTCGGTCTGCGCCTGACCCGGCAGCACGTCTGCCGTGCTGAGCACGCGGCAGCCGCTCTCGGCCAGCAGTTGTTCCATGTCTTCCTTGAACTCGGGGAAGGTGATAACTGCCCGTGCGCCGGAATGGCTCACCAGCGTCTTGACCCGCTCGCGGTAGATGACCGGGTCCAGTTTTTCGGTCAGGAAGGGGAAGATTGAGGCGATGGCGCCCATGTAAAGCGAGCCCCAGAAGGCCGAGAGCAGGGTGCGCGAGTGGCGCAGGACGAGGATGACCAGATCGTCCTGGCGAACGCCGATGGCCTGCAATGCGTGGGCAAAGGCCACGGCGTCGGCGTGAAATTCGGCGGCGCGGATGGTTTCCTTGCTGCCGTTTTCGTGGATCATGACCAGCGTCTTATGCTGTGGATCACGGTGCGCCCGCTCGATGACGGGTTGGGTGAGCGTTTGATAGTCGATTTTAATCATAGCAGTCCTTTTGTCGGGGCTATTGTATCTCAAAACCCCTGATAAATGAACGTCGTTAACGTGTTCCGGCTCCAGAAAGCATAGAGCAGGAAGACCAGCAACGTCACTGCCAGCAACGCGGCGCGCTCCAGGCGCGGCCGTTTGAGGAAGACCAGTTCGTCGCCGGCGCGATATTGCGCCTGGTCGATCAGCAGCGAGACCAGGCAAAAGCCCAGCGGGGCGACGGCGGCCAGCAGGCTGATGGCGCGCGATCCGTGAGCGCTGAACAGACCCTGCCAGTATTGCAGCGCCTTGCCAAATCCGCCGGTGGCGAAGGGCGCCCAGGCCAGCGTGACCAGGGCAAAGACGCCCAGGCGGCTGAGCGTCTGGCGCCAGGCGGGTTGCGATTGCCCGGCGCCGGCAGGGCGCAGCAGCGCCGCGGCGCGTTCGACCGCCTGATACAGGCCATGCAGCCCGCCCCACACCAGCATGTAAACGCCGAAGTCATGCCACAACCCACTGGCGAGCATGGTGACCAGCGGCGGGAGCAGCACGTTGAGCGGACGACGCGCCCCCGGCAGACGGCGTTGCAGCGCACGGCTGAAGGGGAAGAAAACGTAATCGCGCAGCCAGTGCGACAGGCTGATGTGCCAGCGGTTCCAGAATTCGGTGAAGCTGCGCGCCAGGAAGGGCTGCTGAAAATTGGGGGTTAGCTCGATGCCAAAACACAGGCTGATGCCGCGTACGATATCGCTGTAGCCGGCAAAATCGTTATACAGCCAGAAGCCGTACAGTACCAGCGCCAGGATCAGGTCGCTGCGGGCGAAATCGGCCGGGCGGCGGAAGAAATCGGTCTGGATGGCGGCGTGCACGCCTTCGGCCAGGATCATCTTACGCACCAGGCCCAACAGGATGAGGGTGGCGGCGCGCGTCAGGGTATCGTTGTCCACCCGGCGCGGCCGGGCGAGCTGTGGCAAGAAACCGCGGGCGCGCTCGATGGGGCCAGAGATCATGCGCGGGAAATAGGCCATGTAAACGGCAAAATCGAGCAGGTCGCGGCTGGCGGGCATCTGCCGGCGGTAGACATCCACCAGGTAAGAGACGGCCTGCAAGACGTAAAAGGAAAAGCCAAGCGGGAGCAGGATTTTAAAATTGAAGGCTTCCAGCCCGGCGGGTGCGGCCAGGGCGTTGAGCAGGCGCATCAGGTAACCGTTGGCGCCCATTTTCAAGCTGGCCAGCGTCAGGATGTTGAGGGCGATGCCGCCCCACAGCAGCGCCCGCCGGCGGTTACCGTCCTTTTCCAGCGTCTTCCCCAGTAGATAATTGATCAGGGTGGTGGCTGCCAGCAGCAGGCAAAGGGCCGGCTCCCAACTGGCGTAAAAGATGTACGAGAGCAGCAGCAGCCAGACGTTTTGCGCCCGGTGCGGCAACAGGTAATAGACAGCCAGCGAACCGGCGACGAAGGCGAGGAAGGGCCAGGAGAGAATCGTCATATCATTGGAAGGGGTCAGCCATCTCGCCGGAGCGGATGGCGTCCAGCGTACGGTTGGCCATCCAGCGGCTGAATATCCCGCCGCCGCGCTGGTTGAGGTGTTTCATGTCGCTCCAGCCGTCGTCGGGCAGGATTGAACCGGGCAGTTCGTAGGTCGCCCAGAAAGGCGCACCCTGTTTTTGCACGCGGCGCTGGATGGGACGCAGGAAGGCGTCGAAATAGGCCTGCCGGTCGGCCTCGACGTAGGCGTTCAGAAAGTCTGGATGGACGGGCACCTCGAAGACGAGCACCTGCACGCCGCTGGAGCGCAGCGCCAGCAGTTTATCCAACCCGGCCAGGTCTTCGGGCAGTGGGCGGTACTCGGGGATGAAGTTGGTGTCGTCGTCCTCGAGGCTGGTACGCTGTGAAACCAGGTAGCCGTAGGGAGTCAGTTGTGCGGTCAGGCGGGCGGCAAATTTCTGATAGTCGGGGTTGAGCGCCGTGCGCCAGGTGAGCATCTGGCGATAGAGGAGCGAGTGTTCGGCCAGCCAGCCTTCCAGCGAGGGTTGGCCGAGCTGGTATTGCACCCAGGCGTCCTGATTGAGCGGGCGGGTGAGTTCGCCGAATTTCGAGCTGTAGTCGCGCGCCGAGGTGCCGTAGATCAGCAGGGTGGGGTGGTAACGCACCGCCAGCAGGTGCGCCAGCGTACCGGCGGGGGAGGCAGTGAGTGTGCCCAGGCTGAAGTTATAACAGGTGATGGCCGGCCCGCCGCCCTCGGCGATGGCGCGGGCAAATACCTCGGGGTCGAGCGCCTGATCGGTTTGCGAACTGCCCAGAATGATGCAGTCGATGCGCCCGTTGGTGCGGTAGAGTTCGTCCAGGCGCACCAGTTTCAGATCCAGTTCGGCGTTCAGGCTGCGAAAGGCGGGCAGGGGGACGGCGCCGGTCGCCACGAGGGCGCGCAACACCCCCTCGCCGGCCAGCCAGGCGACCAGCAACAGTAAGACGCCCAGCCCCAGAGTGTAAGGGGCCGGGCGGGTCAGTTGCAGGGTCTGCGGCCGGTCGGGGGTTGCCATTGGGTGCAATCAGGAGAGCTTGGGCAGGACGATGGATTGCTGTTTCTGGTATTTGCCCTTCTTATCGGCGTAGGAGATTTCACAGGTCTCGTCGCCTTCAAAGAACAGCACCTGGGCGATGCCCTCGTTGGCGTAAATCTTGGCCGGCAGGGGGGTGGTGTTGGAGATTTCCAGGGTCACATAGCCCTCCCATTCCGGCTCGAAGGGGGTCACATTCACGATAATACCGCAATTGTGTACGAAGACGCCGCTTTCCAGGGCGAAATTGCCTGCTTCTGGAACGGTCAGGCAAAAGACATCGTGTTCGCCTGCAACAGGGCGTATCGAGAGCACCTTATGGTTGTCGGCAGCCGCTTTGCTGTGGAACTGGCGGGGTACAGAGCGGTCACCATTGAGATAATGCCGGGCGCTTTGCTCTGGGCTGGCCTGGTTACTCTGCGCCTGGTGAATGCGCTTAGAGACATGCGGATCAGGGTGCAAATTCGTTTCCCTGCGAGTAATGTTCCAGGGGTTGTTGTTAATCCGGTTGCCGTCGGCGTGGTCAAGCGGTGTGCCGGGCTGTCCGGCATAGATCGCGTGGCGCAGATTCCATTCATCTGCCAGCTGATGAGTGGGATAGATATGCCCGTTCAGAGGCTGGTAGACCATCTCGTAGCCATGTTGGAGACTGCGGTAAAGCGGCATCAGTGAGGCGCCAACGGGTAGTTCTGCGGCGGGTAGCCAGCGCCCATCGCGCAACATAAAGAGATGATCGGGGGTGCAGGCGATCGTCTCGTGGTTGTCGAGAGTGACCTCGACCAGTTTGTCACGCCCGACATAGCGCGGCTCATCCAGCCGGGTCACGATCAGGCGGCCGTTTTCACCGATGCTGTATCCCCAGAAAATTTCGCCATCCTGCGAGCGGCGCGCCATTTCCTCCAGGGTGGGGGCGCTGCCGTCTACCAACGCCACGCGCGTGTCGCCGCGAAAACAGCGGGCGTAGGTGCTCTTGCCAAGACAGACGGTCAACACCTGGCGCGGGATGCGGAAGTACTCGACCGTGCGCGCCAGGGCAAACGAATTGGGCGGGATGATGCACACCTCGCCTTGGAAGTCGATCATCGAGCGCGGGTCGAAGTTTTTGGGGTCGACCGTGGCGGAATAAACGTTGGTGAAGATTTTGAACTCGTCGGCGACGCGAATGTCGTAGCCATACGACGAGACGCCGTAAGAGATTACTCCCTGGCGCACCTGTTGATCGGCAAAGGGCTCAATCATGCCGTGTTCCAGCGCCATCTTGCGTATCCAGTGGTCAGGTTTCAATCCCATGAGAATCCTCCAGTTTACAGAATAAGATGTTTCAAGGTAGTGCGGTCGGTTCGGGGGTGGGCACGGCGGTGGGAGAAAAGCCGGGAAGCTTCCACCCGCCGGCGCTGAAAACGGTCTGCAAGAGCGCCGTTCGCTCTTGCGGCGTCATGAAGCGTGGCTGCGCCAGGTCGATGAACTGCATCGAGAGCAATTCGCTGCCGATATACCGCCCGTTGTAAAACACGTGGCGGTCGAGGAAGGCTTTGCGCTCGGGTTCACCTTCGTAGTACTGGTCGAAGAACAGGTTGCCCAGGCCGTAATGGACAAAGGCGCCCTGATGAAATTCAAAGGTGTGCGGTTGGTGCGCCTGGCTGCCGCTGACGACGACTGCACCGGCCTCGGCCATGCCGCGAAAATCGGGTTCCAGGGCAGGATAGGCCGTGTAGGAATAATACTCGATGTGCTGGAAGGTAACGATGGGCAGATACCCTTCGGAACGCAGGCGTTTGATCTGGGCGTGCATCCATTCGGGGTTGCACAATACGGCGCCGGGTTGTGTCTGGCTGGCGCCGGCGTAACCGCCGCCCTTGGCGTTGCAGCCCAAAAAGGCCAGCCTGTTGCCGTTGTGCTCGATCAACAGGGGGGCGCGCCCTTCTTCCAGATTGACGCCGCCGCCGTACAGCTTCCAGCCGCGCTGTTTATACAGGTCGATGGTGTAGAGCATGGCCTCGTTGCCCCAATCTTTGAAGTGATCGCCGCTGAGTTCAACGATGTCGGTGCCGATTGTCTCCAGTAACTGGATATAGGCCGGGCTGCTACAAAAGACCAGGCCGGTGGTCGGTGGGTTGGGCGGAGGGCACTTCTCGCTGAAGGGCACTTCGTTGTTGACGTGCAGGAAATCTGCCTGGCGCAGTGTGTCGCCGATCTGTTCGGCGGGGTAGTCCAGCCCTTTGAATTCCATCATGTTGGCGGTGCCGCGTACCAGGGCGGTCACGCCGGTGAGGATGACGGTCGTCAGGCGGTCGGCCTGGCGGTTGCTGACGGGAGGAAACTGCGGCAGGAAACGGGCAACCAGCGCTTCGTCGCCGTCCAGCGAGAGCGGCACGCTGAGCGGGTAGGCGGATGGAGCGAATTCTTTGCGCAGCGGCGATTGTCCGTCGATTTCCAGCACCTTCCAGCGTGGCTCGAGTTGTTCGAAGGGCAGGAGGGCCCAGGCGATTTTGGGCGGGGTGGGGGTGCGGGGGGGAGCGCCGGGCACGCGCGTTGGCGTGCTGGTGGGTGTCAATGTGGGGGTAGGGGTGGCAGTGCGGGTGGGTGTGGCAGTGCGTGTCGCCGTGATGGCCGGCCGGGGGGCAAAGGTAGGGGTAGGCGGCGGGACTTCGACGTGCGCCGGCGGGTTATAGGGCAGTTGCGCCCAGGCATAATCCAGAATCTGCCCGGCAGGCAGCACTTTAATGTAGCCCTCGCGGGCCGGGCCCCACAGGCGGGTGAAGATGGCGGCGGTGCTTTCATCCACCAGCAGTTGCGTGGCGGGGAATTCGGCGCTGGGGCCGTTTGCCCAGGCCGTGCGCAGCGCCTCGCTGCTGACACCATCCTTAACGGTCGGGAAGGGCGCGACCAGGGCATAGACCCAGGCGCCGGCGGGGTGTTCGTTACCGACCTTCAGATGCAGTGTGGCCTGGCTGTCCTCCTGGGCGCGCGGCAGGCCGGCGGGGAGTTGTAACGCCTCGGCGATGGCAGCGGGCAGTTCGGGTGATAGCCCGAGAGCGGCCTGTTGCGGTTCGGTGGTGCTGGTGGGAGAAGGACTGGGCTGCGGGGCAGCCGTGGTCGATACAATGGCCGGTGTGGGTGGAACGGGTGTGAGCGTCGCCACACTGGCGGCCTGCGAACAGGCCGCCAGGAGTACACACACAATCACCATCCCGGTCAGGCGACGATACCGGTATTCTGCAGTAGACATAATATTGTGGCGACAGCCGGGTTACAGGCTCAGGTTGCCGCGTTCGATCAGCACCTTTCGTAGTTTTTCTTCGTGTTCGCTGGCCTGTTGTTCGAGCTGTTTGAGTTCTTGCAGCCAGGGCTGGGCCGGAGCGGGGTCTTGCAGTCCATTGGCATTAATGCGCACGTTCAACCCGGCGCCGGTCAGGGCGGCGCGCCCCAGGGCAGCGGCCGAACCGGCGTCTGAGATGGCGTTGACGTTACCCAGGTTGGCCATTTGCACGGCGAGTTCGATGACGGCGACCGCCTTACGCGCCACACTCAGTGGCACAGCAATGGCCTGGTGGGTGGCCTTTTCTATGGCGGCAGCGCGGGCGGCCTGCTGCTCGGGCGTTTCTTTCGGCTGTTTCATGGCGGCCATCAGGGCATCGAAGGCGGCCGAGTCTTCTTCAACGGCCCGGGATAATTCCTGGCGCAGCGCTTCGGCCCGATCGATGACCGGCCACATTTGCGCCTCGACGTCGGCGTACTTTTTCTTGCCGACCGTCAGGCGGGCGACCATGGCGACCAACCCGGCGGCCGCGGCGGCGACATGCGCCGCGGCGGCGCCGCCGCCCGGGGTGGGCGTGCCGCTGGCCAGTTTGTCCAGGAAGGTGGGCTCATCGCTTCCAGCTGCGGCAGCGCCTTGCTGGCTCATCAGGGCGTACAGGCGTTGTTCCAGGATCTGCTCTGGCTCAAAGCCATCCAACTGTAAGTACCAGACGGCAGCGTGATTGAGCGCCTCCTGTGGGATCAGCCCGACCAGTTCGCTGTGGTGGACGCCGACGCCGTAACGCTGCGCCTCGCGGCGCACCATTTCGACCACACGAGCGATGGGGGTCTGGCGGTAATTGGTCAAATTCATCGAGACCTGGGCGCGGCCCTCGACCAGCACGCCCATCCCCTTGACGAAACGCAGCCCGCCGGACGAGTTGCGCACGGCCTTGGCGATTTTTTGGGCGATGGTCACGTCATCGGTGGTCAGGTAAACGTTGAAAGCGATCAACGGCTGGCGCGCCCCGATCACGGTGGCGCCGGCCGGGCCAATTTTGCTGGGGCCAAAATCGGGGTCACGCGCCGGGTTAATGCCCATTTCTTCTTTGAGCGCTTCATATTGGCCGCGGCGAATGTTTTCCAGGTTCTGGCGTTCAGGCCGCGTGGCGGCATCTTCGTATAGATAAACAGGGATGTTGAGTTCCTGCCCGACGCGTTTGCCCAGGCGGCGGGCCATTTCTACGCACTCGGCCATGCCGATGTCGCTCAGCGGCACGAAAGGCACCACGTCGGTGGCGCCGATGCGCGGGTGTTCGCCGGTGTGCTGGTCCAGGTTGATCAGTTTGGCGGCGCAGGCGATGCCCTGAAAGGCGGCTTCTTCTGCGGCAGCCGGGGCACCGACAAAGGTCACCACGGTGCGGTTGTGATCCAGGTCGGAGTGCCGGTCGAGAACGTGTACGCCGGGGACGGCGGTAATGGCGGTCACGATTGCTTCTATGACTTCGGGACGACGAGCATCAGAAAAGTTGGGAATGCATTCGACCAAAGGTGCGGGCATATCAACCTCATACAAAGGGGATGCTGCAATTATAATATAGAGAGTAGTGGATTGGGTAATTATGAAGGGGCGCATGGAGGTGATGGATGTGTGGCAGGTTCACGTTTACACAGGAGCCCGCCGCCTGGCAGGCCGAGTTTGCATTTGGCGTTTTTCCGGCAGACTGGCAGCCGCGCTATAATGTGTCTCCCAGCCAGGCAGTGGCGGTGGTGGCGGATGCCGGCCGGCGTCAGGTGGAGTGGATGCGTTGGGGGTTGGTGCCATCCTGGGCCAAAGATGTGGAAATCGGTAACCGGCTGATCAATGCCCGCGCCGAAACCCTGGCGGAGAAGCCTTCTTTCCGGCAAAGCTTTCGCCAGCGGCGTTGTGTGATCCTGGCGGATGGTTTTTATGAATGGCAGAAGCCGGCCGGGAAGGGCGTCAGCCAGCCCTACTATTTTCGCCGTGTTGGAGGGCGACCGTTTGTGTTTGCCGGCCTGTGGGACGCCTGGCGTATGCCCGACGGCCAGGAACTGCGCTCCTGTACGATCGTTACCTGTGCAGCAAACACTCTGGTGGCTGCGGTGCACGAGCGGATGCCTGTTATCCTGGACGGTGATAGTTACCTGGCCTGGTTGGCGTCTACGACGCAACCTCCGGATTTGCAAAGCCTGTTACAACCTTACCCGGCCGGTCAGATGGATACTTATCCTGTGGCGCGTCTGGTCAATGCGCCGGGTCAAGACCACGCTGACTGCATCTCACCCATAAATTTGTAAGCTTTGAAAGCCATCGTATACGCGGGCCCCTTTTTTTGTTATCCTATCAAAAGGAATGATGGCCATGTCCATGCGTTTGAAGAACCTTTTGTTCACCTTCCTGGCAGCGGTCGTGCTGGTTGCCATCCTGTACGTGTTTTCAAGGGGGGCGCTGCGGGAACGGTTTGAGGCCATCGAGCGGGACGTTTGGTTAGAGCGGGCATCCAATGTGCGGGTTTTCGTTCAAGATCAGTATCAGGCCCTGGAAAAGGTGGCGTTGCATGGTGGGGTAGCCGGAGCGCAATATGCCTTTGTTACCGGTTCGGCACCGCAGTTTGCCGCTGATTTCTGGAATGCGGCGTTTTTTGAGCGCCAGGGGGTGTCTTTTGTCTGCTACACCGGGCAAGCGGGGCAGCTCCTGTTTGGCCGGAGCTATGACGTTCAGAGCAATCGGCTGGTAGACCTCCCTGAACCGCTATGGGCCGCGCTGCGTTCCAGCGGCGGACTGGAGCGAGATGTACACCGACGCGGCGTGCTGCGCGTCGACGACCGGGTTTTTCTGGTAGTGATTGTACCTGTTGTGCAGGAAGGGGATGAATATTCGCCGGCGGCGGGGATGTTGGCGGTGGGCAGCCTGTTGGATCAACGACGCCTGTTGGAGTTGAACGGTCGTACCGGGTTGTTCCTGGAACTTCTGGAGCCGGCAGCAATAGGCAAGATTGGGGCGCCGCTGCCCGATTATTGGATCGAGCCGGCCGGAGAGGATTTGATGAGTACGTATGTGCGCCTGGATGGCCTGGATGGAAGCCCGGTGATCGTGGCGCACCTGCTCAGTTTCCGCCAGATCTATCAGCAGGGGTTGGGCAGTATCAATTATGTCCTGATCTCGATGACGGTGGTTGGCCTGGCGCTGGTGTTGGTGTACCTGTTCTTCTTCGACCGCCTGGTGGTGCAGCCGGTGAGCCGCCTGACGGAAGCCGTCCGGCGTAGCGGCAGTAAACCAGAAGAGATTGCCGCTTACATTGCCAGCCGCAGCGAATTACTGGATTTGCGCCAGCCTTTGCAGCAGGTATTCAGCCAGGCGCAGCAGATTCAGGCCGAGGGCCAGCAACAGCGCGCCCTGTATAATGCCCTGATCGAACAGGCGCAGGAGGGATTCGCGCTCATCGACGCGCACTCGATGCAGCTTCTCGACGCCAACCCCGCTTTTGAACGCATGTTTGATCTTCGGTCGGAGTGGCGCAATGCGGCGTTGACCGAGGTCTTTACCTCACGGATCGATGTGGAATGGTTGAAACAAATGTTTGCCGAGGTGGTGGGTGGGCGGTCGCTGACATTTGAACAGGTGGTGAAACTTCCGGATGGGCAACAGATTGACCTCGAGATCAATGCCAGCCTGGTAACGTTGGTGGGGCAGCAAGTGGTGTATGTTCTGGCGCGTAATATGAGCGAGCAGCACCGTTTGCAGAACGAATTACAGCGGCGGCTGAACGAGACGCTGCTGCTCAACCGGGTGATTGCGGCTTCGTCGTCGGTGATCGAGCCCAAACGGATTTATACGACCATCTGCAGCGAACTGGCCCAGGCGTTAAGTCTTCCTCAGGCGGCGCTGGCGATTTTAAAGGAAAACGAGCAGATTTTGCTGGTGGTGGCGGAGTACAGCTCCGTTAGCCGTCCATCTGCGTTAGGGTATACTTTCCCGATTGAACCCGGCACTCAGTCGGCATACGTGGTCGAAAATCGTATGCCGCTGGCGATTGAAGATGTACAGAACGATCCAATGACTGCCGCGATGCGTGAGGTGGCCCGGCGGCGCGGCATTGTATCGATGTTGTTAGTCCCGCTGGTCGTGCGCGACCGGGTGCTCGGCACGCTCGGGTTAGACTCGCTCGAGCCGCGCCGTTTTACCCCCGAAGAGATCGACCTGGCGATGAATGTGGCCTCGGCTGTCGGGCAGGCGGTTGAGATTGCTCAATTGTACGAAACCCTGCGCCAGAGCCAGGCGCGCCTGTTGTTGATGTTGGAGCAACTGCCGGCAATCTTATGGATGACCGACGTCCAGTTGCAGATTATTTCTGCGACTGGAACGGCGTTGAAAGGCGCCAACCTGAACGGCAGCAGCCTGTATGAGTTTTTCCAGACCCAGGATGATAATTATCTGCCCATCCAGGCGCACCGGCGCGCACTGCGCGGCGAAACCGTTTCGTATGAAGTCGAGGCGATGGGTGGAGTGTTCCAGGCTTCTGTCGAGCCGTTTTACGACGCTCAGGGCCGCATCAGCGGGGTGTTGGGTATTGCCCTGGAGATTGGCGATCGCAAACGCGTCGAAACGGCCTTGCGGCGTGACGAAGAGGCCATGCGCTCATTGTACGAGATCATCTCTTCTCGCCAGACGTTGTTAAGTGACAAGATCCAGGCTTTGCTGGCGATGGGCTGCCAGCATTTCCACATGGGTACGGCTGTGCTGGCGCGCTTTGAGGGCGACCGTTATGAAGTCGTTGAGAGTTACTCGCATGTCGGAGGCGGTCGTGAGGCGATGATCGCCGCCCTGTGCGACTTTTCTTGCGGTTGGATGTTGCAACACAACGATTTGTTGGCACTGGAGCGAATAGACGAAGCAGGCGACAGCGGCGAGGACCAGATGGGATCCTGTCTGGGGGCGCCGGTGGTGGTCGAGGGCGTCCCCTATGGGGTATTGAGTTTTTCAAGCGCGGCAGCGCGCTCGTTTCCTTTTGGCGCCAACGACTGTGAGTTCTTGCGCCTGATGGCGCAATGGGCCGGCACCGAACTCGAGCGCGAGCAACATCTGGCGCAACTGCGTGATTTCAGCAACCAGATTTATATCAAGAATCTTGATCTGGCCGAAGCTCGCGATCAGGCGTTGGAGGCTTCACGGCTCAAATCGGAGTTTCTGGCGACCATGAGCCACGAAATCCGTACGCCGCTCAATGCCGTCATTGGCATGACTGAACTGCTGCTGGATACCTCGTTAACCACCGCGCAAGAAGAATACACACAGGTGGTGCACGGCGCGGGACAGGTGCTGCTGGCGTTAATCAACGATATCCTGGATTTCTCTAAGATTGAAGCCGGCAAACTTTCGCTTGAAAACGTGTTGATCGAACCGCGCGACGTGGTACAGACTGTGATCGAGATGTCGAGCGGCAGGGCGAAGGAGAAGGGGCTCGATTTGAGCGCCCGGATGACGGCGGATGTGCCCCGCTTTGTCAACGGCGACCCCATCCGTCTGCAACAGGTGCTGCTCAATCTGGTCAGTAATGCGATTAAGTTTACGTCCAGCGGCAAAATCGAGGTGCGTTTGTCGGTGCAGCCCGAAGCGCAGGAAGATGGCGTCATGTTGCGCTTTGAGGTAGAAGATAGCGGTATTGGATTGTCCGAAATGGCGCGCAAGCGTCTGTTCCAGCCTTTTACCCAGGCGGATGGCAGCACCACGCGTAAGTATGGGGGAACGGGGCTAGGGCTGGCCATTTGCCGGAGGTTGGTCGATCTGATGGGGGGCGAGATTGGTGTAGAAAGCGAGGAGGGGTGCGGTTCGACCTTCTGGTTTACGGTGCGTTTTGGGCGGGTGGATGAAAGCGAGACCGAGTGGTGGCCTGGAGCGGATGCGGGCGAAGATATCCCCATTTCGTTACTGGGTTTGCCGGCCGAGGAGCAAGGGCAGGAAGAGATACAGACGGAGCCACTCTGGATTTTGCTGGCGGAAGATAACCCCGCCAACCAGCGTCTGGCGGTCTTGCAATTACAAAAATTGGGCCAGGAGGTGGAAGCCGTTGATGATGGCGCCCAGGCGGTCAATGCCATCTTAAAATCGCAGCGACCGTATGCCATGATTCTGATGGACTGCCAGATGCCTGTCCTGGACGGTTTTGACGCCACCCGGCAAATTCGTACGACCGAACAGATCAGCGGCGATCACATCCCTGTGATTGCGATGACGGCTAACGCCACCCAGGCCGATCGCCAGGCCTGTCTGGAGGCCGGCATGGACGATTACATCAGCAAGCCGGTTACGTTGGAAAGTCTACGCCAGATAGTGGAACGTTGGGGGCGTGTGCGCCGGCTGCCGGCAGCGGGAGGGATGAAGCTCTCTGGCGCTGTGGCGGCGTCGCTCGATCCTGCTATCATTCAGGGGATACGCGAATTGCAGATCGAGGGTGAGCCGGATATTTTGGGCGAATTGGTGGGCCTGTATTTACGCGATTCGAGCGTGCATCTGGCCAGAATGCGCCAGGCGCTGGACGAGGATAACCGGCAGGTGCTGCGCCGCAGCACCCACAGCCTGAAAGGAACCAGCGCCAGCATGGGCGCTCGGGAACTGGCCCGGCTGTGCGCTCAGTTGGAAGATTTGCTTCAGGCAGAAAGTAACATAGACGTATTGGCGGACGGGATGGCAGATATCGACGCTGAGTATGAACGCGTTTGCCAGGCGCTGCACGCCCTGGTGACGCCCCCGCTCTGACCTGGCATAGTGTTTGCACCCACAGCGGGTATGGAAAGCGCCTTTTGGGAAGGGTTTACGTTTGTGATCATTCTGGCTGCCTATTTAGGTTTTGCCGGCGTCTGGGGCTGGCTGTTGCAATACCATCCCTGGCCGGCGATGGCGTTTGCCCTGTTGTTGTTCCTGCCCGCTTCACTGGCTTTGCCGGGTGGGCTTGCCGCACGGCTGGCAGGGTGGGGGGCGGCCGGTATGGTGGTGTGGCTGACGCGCCGCGGCTGGGCCACCCGGCCCCGGCGCACGGTGTGCGCTTATTTTGGCAGCGTCATGTTCTTGATTCTGGTCTGGGCGCTGGCGACGTGGCAGATCGAGATCATCCTCGCCCTGGGATTGCCCGCCGGCCTGGCCGGTGGACTATGTTGGGGCCGGGCCGTGCATTCTGACGGGGTGTGGCGCGGTTCTTTATAACAGCCGGCCGCTCAGGTCGTGAGTCATGGCGCCGGTGATTTGCACCTTTGCAATTTCTCCGACCGGAGCTTCGCCTTCAATCAGCACCATGCCGTCGATCTCGGGTGCGTCACGATAGGAGCGCCCGATGGAGATGCCATCGGCGTATCCCTCGACCAACACCGGCAGCGTTTTGCCGATCCAGGCCTGGTTGCATGACAGCGAGATATTTTGCTGGAGGAGCATCAGCCGTTCCATGCGTTCCTGTTTCACTTCTTCAGGGATGGGATCGCCCAGCGGTTCGCTGGCGGTGCCGGGTTCAAACGAGAAGGTGAAGGCGCCGACGTGGTCGAAGCGGGCAGCAGAGACGAAATCTAACAGGGTCTGGAATTCTTCTTCGGTTTCGCCGGGATACCCCACGATAAACGTGGTGCGCAGCGCCAGATTGGGCATCGCCGCACGCATTTTTGCCAGGGTGTTGTGCACCCATTCCATGTTGGCCGGACGGCGCATCCGTTTTAGCGTTTCGGGGTGCGCGTGTTGGAGCGGTATGTCCAGATAGGGCAAGATTTGAGGGTTGCCGGCCATGACTTCGATGAGGTGATCGCTGACGTACCCAGGGTAGGCATACAGGATGCGGATCCACGGCAGTTCGGGCACGGCCTGCACCAATTGCTCGAGCAGGCTGGCCAGACCGTCTTTCAGTCCCAGGTCGTGGCCGTAATCGGTGGTGTCCTGGGCGATGAGGATCAACTCCTGAATGTTCATGTCGGCCAACTGGCGCGCCTCGTTCAAAATGAGTTCGGGCGGGCGGCTGACGGCGGGGCCTTTGATCAACGGAATGGAACAAAAGGCGCATGGCCGGCGGCAGCCGTCGGCGATTTTTAGATAAGCGCTGCCGCCCTGCAAAGCCACCCGGGCCACACCGTGTTCGTCGCGGCCCACGCTGGCGGCCTCTGGCAGATGGTAAAGTGGAGCCGGGTAGCTGCCGGCGCCGCGTAACTGCTGGATGACGTCCAGGATGTCCATCCAGCGCCGGGTGCTCAGCAGGCCGTCGATACCGGGCGCCTGCTCGATCATCCACTGGCGATGCCGTTCGGTTAAACAGCCGGCGGCGATGAGCAGCTGACCGCGTTTTTTCCTGGCGGCCAGTTCTTGTAAAACCTGGATGGATTCTTGTCGGGCGGGCTGGATGAAGCCGCAGGTGTTGACGATCAATACCTGCGCCCGCCCGGGTTTTTCAACCGCTTGATAGCCTGCCTGGTTGAGCAGGCTGGCCATCGATTCGGAATCGACGGTGTTCTTGGCGCAGCCAAGGGATACCAGATAGTAGTTTTTTGCGTTCATTGCGGGATAAAGGGGGTAACGGTACTGGTGGGATTGGTTGAACCGGTTGGGCTGGCCTTTTGGGTAGCGGTGGGGGTCGGCGTGATGGTCGGCGTGGCCGTGAAAGCGAGGGTAGGGGTTTGCATGCCGCTCAGGGTGAAATTGAGCGAGATCACCTGGCCTACCAGCCCCAGTGTTCCGAGGTCACGCTGGTTATAGATCAGTTGTACACCGGCGCCGTTACCGGTAGTGAATTCGATCTGTTTGGAACCGGAGAAATCGTAGGCGTTGCCCGGCGCGACCCGGCCGATGAAGGCCACCTTCCCATCCACCGTTACCCGCATCCAGGAGCGCTGGCGTGCAATGACGTTCAGTTGTAAGGGCGAGACGCTTAACTGAGTGGGGTCGAGCGAGGCGCTTTGCTCAGGGGCGAGGGTTTCGGTGGGCATTTCCTCGCCGGACGGCTGGTCGGGCTGTGCGGTGGAGCGGGTGGGGGTTGGCGGCAGGGTGATGGTCGGTGTAGGGGGGCCAAAGTCTTCCTGCGTGCTGACCAGCACATCGGCAATGGCCGGCGCGGTGGCGAGGCTGCGGCTGCTGGCGTTGTACGCGTTGATTTCGGGGATGGTGAGAATGACGAATCCTACCAGCACGATAATAATGGCGCTGACAACCAGCAGGTCGGGGTTGAGCAGGCGGCGCCAGAGCGGGATGTGCGCCGGGACGGTGCTGGCGGAGCGGCGTGGCAGCGGCGTGGTGGGCTGGGCGGGCATGCGTTCCAGCCGGCGGTTTTGCAGTGCGTCGGCGAACTTAAGCAGGATGGCATCGCTGTCGACGTCCAGAAACCTGGCGTAATTGCTCAACATGCCGCGCCCCTGAACGAGCGATGGCAGGTCGTTCATCCGCCCGCTTTCGATGGCTTCCAGATAATGCCGCCGCAAGCGTGTGTGGTGTTCGACATCTGTCAGTGACAGATTGAGCGCCTCGCGCCGGGTGCGTAATTGCTGGCCAATTTCGTCAAACAGGGCCTGCGAAGATTGCGCCGGTTCGTTGGCCGGGGGCGTGGGGGGCAGCGGTTGGGGGGCTGCGTCGGGCGGGGGGGCTGGCGGCGTTTCCGGGGCGGGCGAAGCGGGGAGGGCAAGGGCGTCTTCTGGCGACGGCTCGACCGGCGGTGTGGGCGGGGGTGTTGCGGTTGCTACCTGGGCAGCCGGCAGTGCGATGGCGGCTGGCTGTTCGCTGCGACCGTCCCATTGATCGATGAGCGGTTGGGCCGGGAGACTGAGAAAGCCGGCGTACAGCCGCAAGAAGCCTTTCCCCTGGACAGAAGAGGGAAGCAGGTCGCGTTGATCGTTTTCCAACGCCTCCAGATAATGCAGGCGGATACGCGTAGCCTGCGCCGCCTGCTCCAATGTCAGGTGGCGGGTCTGTCGCGCCCTGCGGAGTTGTTCACCAATCGTTTCAGCCACGTCGCTAAGTATAACAATAAAAAACCGGCCAGGATAGCTTTCGGCTGATTCTGGCCGGCAAACGGCTAGGAAGTCTTATGGAAGACTACTCGGCCTTTTCAGCAGCTTCGGCCTTGGGCTCTTCCGGGAGGACGGGGGCCTCGCCTTCGCGATGGACGATGACCTTGATCTCGGGATTGAGATCCACGGTGAGGCGCACATGCGCCTTGTGCTCGCCGAGGGTGCGGATCGGTTGAACTTCCACCTGGCGGCGTTCGACCTGGACGCCCAATTTCTTGTTGATGGCGTCGGCGATCATCTGGGTGGTGATCGAGCCGTACAGTTTTCCGGTTTCGCCGGCCTTGCTGGGGAAGGCCAGATAGAGACCGTTGATCCGTTCGGCCAGGCCGCTCATCTCGGTGTTGAGGGCGTTACGGCGGGCGGTGGCCTGCGTGCGGATGCGGTCAACCTGCTTGAGCGCGCCGGGGGTGGCGAGAACGGCCAGACCCTGGGGCATCAAGAAGTTGCGCCCGTAACCATCGGCGACGCGTTTGACATCGCCGGCGCGACCCAGTTTGTATACATCCTTGAGCAACAATACTTTCATTTTTCAAGCCCTTTCTGCTTGGGATAGAATTGCCTTGCGGCAGTTTTGGACGAAGGGTACAACGTCCAGAACGGGTCAATTCTACCAGCAATTGCGCCGGACGTCAAATCAGGATTCGTTTTCCCAGGGCGGAGTGCCGCTGCCGCCGGAGCCGGCCAGCGAGGCGCAAATCGGCTCGCTCAATTCTGGCAACAGGTCGGCGGTGGCAGCCAGTAGACCGAAGCAGCCGGCGATCATCATATCGCCGAAGGGGACGGCAAAATAGGGGCGCAGGCTGGAGCCGTGCAGCATGTTGCGGCGCGGGCCGGTGACGACGACGTTGAAATCCAGCTGGTCGAGCGCCAGCGGTTGCGCCGCATAGACCAACGCACCGTGGCCGTGGTGGGCGAATACGTCGGCGTGGGTCAAACTGCCATCGGCCAGGGAGCGCAGCAGGGTTTCCAGGCTGTTGCGGTCGAGCAGCCCGGTGTGGTGTTCGAAGACGCCGTCGATGCCGGTGGGCCCCAGGCGAAAAGCCAGGGTGTGAAAATTGCCAACGTTGGCCACCAGTCGTGGGCAGCGCCCGGCCACCACTGGGTCAAAGCCGGCGCCCAGTACGGCGGCTGGGGCGGTGTCCATCACGACCAGCGGGGCGGGGATGTCCCGGGCCGATTGGGCCACGGCCTGTAAACGGGTCATGCTGGCCGGGATCTGATCGCTGCGATAGGCGAAAGCCGACAGACGGTTGGCGACGCGGATGCGTTCTTCCAGATAGTCGAAGCGGAACTGGCGGTCGGAAACCTCTTTGGGGGCGTTGCCATGATCGAAGACGGCCACGGCCACGGCAGCCAGGTCGTCGAGCGAGACGCAAAAATCTGCAAAGGTGCGCCGGATGGCGGCAAAATCGAAATCGCGCAATTCGATACGTTCGACCGCACGGGACAATCGTCGGGCTTCCTCTTGGCTGACCACAGTGATGCCGCTGGCCTGCACCATTTCCAGGTCGTCATTAAAGGAGCGCGCTGCCTCAGGAGTGGCATAGAGTGGCAGGCCGGCCTGCACGTGCGCTTCCGCAGCCCAGGCGCTGGGGCCGCCGCCCATGGTGACACCCTCCAGCAGGACGGGCTGCCGGCGGCGGGTGGCCTGGCGCAGGCGGCGATGGACGATCATGGTGGGTGAGGGCAGGATGAGTTTGAACCCATTTTCGATGTCCAGGGCCGAGTCGTACAGAAAGATGTCCTGGGTGCCGGTGCCGATGTCCACGGTCAGGATTTTCATTTTGCCTCGCCTGTCTGGCGGTTTAAGCCGTACACCCGCGCCAGCGGCAGGACGGCCAGAATGCCGGTATTGGGCTGCGACAGATCGCCGGTAGCTTGCTGGGTAGCAGCCACCACCCGGTCAACCATTTCGTCGTTCTGGACGATGGTCAACAGGGTGCGGTTGCTGTTCTGGACGTGGGCCATGACGTCATCCAGACTGGGGAAGAGGGGCAGGTCGTCGCGCAGCGGGCCGTACTGGCGGAAACGCACCAGGCCGGTGCTGGGCAGGATGGTCACCCCGCCCACGCCGCATTGTTCCCAGGCGCTCAAGACGTCTTCGAGTTGGGAGGTATCGTGCAGGACAAACAGGATCATGTACATGGCGATGGGTCTCCTTTATCGCGGTTGAGTGGAGGAAGGGCTGCTCTTTCCGTCTCGATCGAAGAGCAGACGTAACAGGGGAGGGGTGATCAGGGTGGTAATCAGGATCATACCGATGATGGCCGAAACAGCTTCGGGGCTTAGCAGACCATCTTTAAAACCTTCGCGGGCCACGATCAGGCCGACCTCGCCGCGCGAGATCATGCCGGCGCCCAACTGCCAGGATTCGCGCCAGGAAAAGCGTCCCAGGCGCGCGCCCAACCCGGCTCCTAACATTTTGCCGGCGATGGCGACGATCGAAACGAGCAGCAACAACCACAGGGCGCTGGGCTGGACGGTGTGTAGATCGATCCCCAACCCGATGCTGACGAAAAAGATGGGGGCGAACAGGCCGTAGGTGAGCGTGGCGATCCCGCCTTCGATGCGCGCTTTTTCGGGGGTGCGGGCAAACATCAATCCGGCGATGAAGGCGCCGGTGATGGCGGCCATTCCACCGATCAGTTCGGCGGCCAGACCGTAAACGAGCAGCACAATGACGGCCAGGGTGACGGCGCCCTGACTGATCGGCAGTCGCCCCAGATACCCCGTCAGGCGCGGCAGTAACCACAGGCCAAAACCGACCGAGAGCCCCAGGAAGAGCAGCATCCAGCCAAAAATGGTGAGAAAACTGGACAGGCCACTGCCGCCATGTTGCAAGGCCAGTACGACCGAAAGCAGCAGGATGACCAGTACATCATCAAAGACGGCTGCGCCCAGCAACCCCAATCCGACCCGGCTGCGCAGCATTTTAAGCTCCATCAGGGTCTGGGCAGAGATGCTGACGCTGGTGGCGCCGAGCGTCAGCCCGAGAAACAACGCCTGGTCGCCGGGCATGTGGGTCAGAAGGCCCAACACATACCCCAGGCCAACGGGGGCAACCACCCCCAGCGTGCCGGCGTAAGCGGCCACGCGGGTATTGCGCGCCAGGTCTTTGATGTGCAATTCCAGCCCGGCCAGAAACATCAACAGCAGCACACCGATTTCGCCCAATTCGTAGATGAATTCTTCAATGAAGTCATTGGCAACGGGGTGCCAGTGGGCCAGGTTGAGGAGAGAGGGGCCCAACAACAGGCCGATGATCAGTTCGCCCAGCACGCCGGGCTGCCCGAGACGGGCGCTGAAATAGCCGGCCAGTTTGGCGGTAAACAGGATAATCGCCAGAGCGATGGAGAACTGGAGGAAGGGTGAGATTTCGGTGTGCATGTTTCGACCTTTTCAGGAGGTTTGTCCGAAGTTTACCATAAATTATTCCACTCCACTTTAGCGCCGGCTGATGTATACTGTACGATAGTGTATTCCTACAAAGCGAGGCGAGGATGAGTCTAAAAGCAGAGTACAAACGCTGGCAAGAGCAGGTCGTGGATCCGGCACTGAAGAAATCGCCGGAGCGAAAACCCGTGTTTACAACTTCGTCTGGCATTGAATTGCCGCGCACGGCCGTGCCAGAGGAAGCGGCCGATTACATGCAAAAGCTTGGTTTGCCGGGGGAGTATCCCTTTACGCGCGGCGTCCAGCCGACGATGTATCGGGGACGCTTCTGGACGATGCGCCAGTACGCCGGCTTCTCGAACGCCGAGGAGTCTAACCGGCGTTATCGCTATTTGCTTCAACAGGGTCAAACGGGTCTTTCGGTGGCGTTTGATTTGCCGACGCAAATCGGTTATGACGCCGATGACCCGATTGCCAGCGGCGAGGTGGGCAAGGTGGGGGTTTCGATCTGCTCGATTGAAGATATGGCTATCCTGTTCAACGAGATTCCGCTGGACAAGGTTTCGACCAGCATGACGATCAACGCTCCGGCGTCGGTACTGCTGGCGATGTACATCGCCGTGGCGCGACGGCAGGGGGTCGAATCAAACAAGTTGCGCGGCACCATCCAGAACGATATCTTAAAGGAGTACGTGGCGCGGGGTACGTATATCTTCCCTCCGGCGCCGTCCATGCGCCTGATCACGGACATCTTTGCCTTTTGTAAGACCAGCGTGCCGCACTGGAATACGATCAGCATCTCGGGCTACCACATCCGTGAGGCCGGTTCTACCGCGGCGCAGGAAGTGGCCTTTACCCTGTGTAACGCTGTGGCGTATGTTGAGGCGGCGCTCAAGGCCGGTTTGAAGGTGGATGAGTTCGCCTCGCAGCTTTCGTTCTTCTTCAATGCGCACAACAATTTCCTGGAAGAGGTGGCCAAATTCCGGGCGGCGCGGCGGCTGTGGGCGCGCATCATGCGCGAGCGTTTTGGCGCCCAGGATGCGCGTTCGTGGATGCTGCGTTTCCATACCCAGACGGCAGGGTCGACCCTGACCGCCCAACAGCCCGAAAATAACGTGGTGCGGGTGACGATGCAGGCCCTGGCGGCGGTGTTGGGCGGCACCCAGTCGCTGCACACCAACAGTATGGACGAAGCGCTGTGGCTGCCGACCGAGAAGTCGGTGCGGGTGGCGCTGCGCACCCAGCAGATCATCGCCAATGAATCCGGCGTGGCCGATACAATTGATCCTCTGGGTGGTTCTTACCTGGTCGAATATCTGACGGACGAGATCGAACGCCAGGCATTGGATTATATCCGCCGGATTGACGAGGCGGGCGGGGCGCTCAAGGCCATTGAGAATGGTTATATGCAGAGTGAGATCCAGGACGCCGCCTATGGTTACCAGCAGGCGGTCGAAAAGAACGAACAAATCGTGGTGGGCGTCAACGCTTTCCAGGTGAAAGAAGCGACCGACCTGGAACCGCTGCGAGTAGACCCGGCCATCGAGCACAGCCAGCGGGCGCGCCTGGCGGATTTGCGCCAGCGCCGCGACGCCGCCAGGGTGAGCGAGATGCTGGCGCACCTTGATGCGGCGGCGCGCGGCAGCGATAATATGCTGCCGGTGATGATCGAGTGTGTCGAAGCCCAGATCACGTTGGGTGAAATCTGCAACGTATTGCGCAAAACCTGGGGCGAATACCAACCGCCGGCCTGGTTATAGGTCTGTTCTGTTCAAGGAGCGATTTAAAATGGCAAAAATTACCCGTATCAATCATGTGGCTGTGGTGGTTCCTGAGGTAGAAGGCGCGTTGGGTTTCTGGCGTGACGCGCTTGGGCTGGATTTACATCACGTGGAAGACGTGCCCAGCCAGAAATCGATGGTGGCGTTCTTGCCGGTGGGCGAGAGCGAGGTCGAACTGGTCAAGCCGACCAGCGACGATTCGGGTCTGGCGAAGTTCCTGGCCGAAAAAGGTCCCGGCATGCATCACCTGTGCTTCGAGGTGGATAATATCGAAGAAATGCTGGCCGAACTCAAGGCCAAAGGGGTGCGGCTGATCAACGAGACGCCGCAGGTTCTGCCGGGGCGCAAGATGGCCTTTATTCACCCCAAGGCCTCGAACGGGGTGCTGGTGGAACTCTACCAGACGATCAAGGACTGAACGCAAAAAATTCCGGGCCTCTACAGGCCCGGAATTTTTTGTGAGACACCGTTATGGGGTGGAAAAACTTATTGCGCCGCCAGACGCGCTTCTTCCTGTGCGGCGACCTGCACGCCGCGCGCCACATCGACTCGTTTGAGCAGGATCATCCCGACGGCAAAAAACAGCACGAGCGAGACGATGCTCAAGCGGCTGTGGCCCATGAGGGTGGAAACCAGGCCAAACAGGGCCGGCCCGGCAATGTTGGCGAATTTCTCGAAGACGCTGAAGAAACCAAAGAATTCGGCCGATTTGCTTTTGGGCATCAGGCGGCTCATCAACGAGCGGCTGAGCGCCTGGCTGCCGCCCTGTACGGTGGCGACGGCGGCGCCCAATGCCCAGAACTGCCATTCGTATTGGAGGAAATAGCCGCCGACGGCGATGACGGTGTAAATGCACAAAGAAATAAAGAGCGATGGTTTGGCGCCCAGTTTCTTGGAAAGCCAGCCAAACAGCATGGCAAACGGTGCAGCCAGGAACTGCACCATCAACAGCGTGCCGATCAGGGTGTTCTGCTGGATGCCGATCTCGGCGCCGTAGGCAGTGGCCATGGTGATGATGGTGCCGATGCCGTTGGCGTAAATCCAGAAAGCCAGCAGGAACATGCTCAAATCGCGGTAGCGGCGAATTTCCTTAAAGGTCTGGCGCAGGCGTTTGAGCGAGGCGCGAACCGGGTTCATCTGTTCCTCGCCGGGCAGCAGGTGACGTGCGGGTTCGGGGACGATGCGCAGCAGCGGCAGGGTGAAGGCAAACCACCAGATGGCCACGCTGACGAACGAGAGGCGCGTCATCAACCCGGTGATATCGGCCTGCTGTTCTTCGGGGAAGAAGCCCGGGATGGCCAGGATCATGCCCAGGTTGATGGCCAGCAGGATGCCGCCGCCGATGTAGCCCATGGCGTAGCCGCGCGACGATACCTGGTCCACTTCCTCGGGATGAGCGACGTGCGGCAGCAGGGCGTCATAATACACCAGGCTGCCGGCAAAGCCGATGTTGCCGAACAAGAAGAATAAGGAAGCCAGCAGCCAGTCACCGGTGCGCACGAAGTAGAGCAAGGCCGTGCCGGTGACGCCCAACAGCATGAACAACGTGAGAAAACGCTTCTTTGAGCCGCGCACGTCGGCGACTGCGCCCAACACGGGGCTGATCACGGCAGCGATGAGCGCAGAGAGCGAGGTGGTGAACCCCCAATAGGCCGTAGCAATATTTTTGGGCAGGTCGCCGGCGGCTACGTTGGAATAGTACACCGGGAGTACGGCGGCCATGATGGTGGTGGCAAAGGCGGAGTTGGCCCAGTCATACATCGTCCAGGCCCAGATGGCGCGTTGATGCTGTTTTTCTTGCATGAGGGGATCCTTTGTGCCGGTAATTGGAGAATAATCCAAAATCATTATACCTTCTGCCTTCTGTTTATGCGTATAATAAAGTTAACTACTTTGTTTGACGGGGGGATGAAAACGCCGGCGGTGAGCTGCCGGTGTTTTGATGGAGGGCAGGATGATGGGTATGAAAAGATGGTGCCAGGCGCTGCTGTTGAGCGTGTTGCTGGTGGGCCTGGTTCTGTTTTCGCCGGGGCGGGTGTACGCCCAGGATGGCGATCAACCTCAGGAGCCGGCCGCGCCGGTGGTAAACAACGAAGATGCAGATACGCCGCCCGAGGAGGCGCCAGAATCCGGCGCCCAGGAAACGCCCGCTGGAGACGAACAACCGCCGGCGTCCACCCCGGAGGTCCCTGAGGATGGCGGCCCGACGCTGCCAGAGGTGACACAGACGCCGCAGCCCGATGAAACCCCTGTCCCTGACGAGACCCCGGTGGCGCAGGTGATGGACACGGCGGCGCAGTTGGGGCTGGCGGTTGAGGTGCTGGCGGCGGACGGGCAGCCACTGCCGCTGGTCTCGCAGGACGCCGCGGCGGTGATCGCCGCCGACCCGCGCCTGTGCATCGTCAATACCACCACGGGGGCGGAGATTTCGTGCGGAGCAGCACGCGCCACCATCACCGAGGCGCTGGCGGATTTGCAGGCGCAACTGTTCAACCCGGGCGAAGGGGCGCGCCTGCGGATCGAGGCCGGCACGTTTAGCGGGGTGAATATCCAGATCACCCCGACTTCGTTTAGTTCCCAGGCGCCGGGCGCCTTTGAGATCCTGGGCGCCGGAGCGGACGCCACAATCCTGCGTGGCAACGTGTCCATTGCCAGCCTGACGGGCATGAGCTGGATCGGCGTGCAGGGGGTGCGCGTGGAGGGCAACCTGCAACTGACGGACAACACGGCGACGCGCTTTGATCTTGGCGAATTGGATATCCAGAAAGGTGGTCTGCTGCTGGATGGCAATAGCGGCGCCGTGGAGCTATCCAACACCAGCGTACGTCAGGCGAGCGGGGCGACTGCGCCGGGGGTTGAAATTCGCAATCACCACGGGCAGGTCGAGTTGTACGAGGTGGACAGCAATAACAACCCGGCCGGGGCGGTAATCGCCGCCGATGGCAATGTGTACGTCGGCGACAGCCGTTTCAACGCCAACAAGGCCAACGGCCTGGTCGTTCAGAGCAGCGGCGGCAGGGCGACGTTGGAGCGCGTGTTTGCCACGCTGAACGGCCAATACGGAGCGACGCTGTCTGCCAGCGGGGTGGTGGGCGTCTCTTACGCAACTTTTGATGATAACACCTTGGGCGGCGTACATGGCCAGGGCGCCTACGTTTCGTTGGAGTACGTGAACGCTGACGATAACGGCCGTTGTCTTGGGGGAGTGTGTGGATACGGGGCCTGGGTGAATGGCAGCGATGGAGTGGACATTAACAACAGTTCTTTCACCAACACCACCGGAACGGGGCTGTATGCCGTCTCCAATCATACGGTGATGCTCGGCAATGTGACCGCCAGCAATTCTCTGGGGATGACCGGCAGCGGCGCCCAGCTTGGGGGAGCGGATGTGTATGTGCTGAGCGGGCAGTTTTCGGAGAACGCGCTCAACGGTCTGGAAATCTCCTCGAATGGCAACATTTTCCTTTCCGGGGTGACGGCCAGCACCAATGGGGGCAGCGGCGGTATTCTATCCAGTCAGGGAGGCGTGGTATCGGTGGCGCAGAGTTCGTTTGTTTCCTCACAAAACGGAGACGGGCTGAGCGTAACGGCAGGTGATGTCTCGATCATCATGTCTTCTTTCAACAGCAACGCCGGAAATGGTCTGACGATTAACGCCGGCGGAGAGGTGTTGTTGGGCGGTGTATCTGCCAACCGCAACGGGCAGGATGGAATTAATGTGAATGCCGGCGCCACGTTGAACGGGGTGATGGCCTGCTGGAACGGCGGCGTGGATTACAACGGGCCGCTGCCGGCGTCTGGCGTGTTGCAGACCTGCCCGTCTTCAAGCGGCGCACAGGATACGGGTGAAGTGGATCTGCCCGCTCTTCCCGGTATGGGCCTGGGGCCGCAGGTGGTGCACGTGTTTTACGGCGGCGGGGCCGGCCCCTTTGTGTTTGAGCCGTGGCGGGCGCTGATCTTTAAGCTGTGGGAAAAACAACCGCTTGAGGCGCCGGATAACCGTCTGTTGGCGCAGGCCACCCTGCCGGCGTATTTGCTGCCGCCCGGCGGCAGCGCCGGGCTGGAAGCCCTGGAAGAAGCGGCGCTGCCCGAAAGCGCGAGCGAGGAGGCCCTCTTCCTGGGGCCGGCTTTCCGTCTCAGCCTGACAGGGGCAGACGGGCAGGCGCTGAATGGGCCGGGTGGGATTTTTGAACTGCGTTTCTTCCTGCCGCCCGGTTATCAACCGCCGCAGGGTAAGCAACTGGCGATCATGTTTTACAACGCCGGCACCGGAGAGTGGCAGCGGTTAGAAACCTACGGCGCGGGTGAGGCCGTGTTTGCCTTTGGAAAACAGCCCGGTATGTATGCCCTGATGCTGGTGGATCGCTGATTAATGAAAAACGGGAATTGGCAGGATTAAGAGAGGGCGCTTCTCTGCGCCAACGAGGTGTGTTTGTATTGGGCTGGACCGGCGCCATCGGTTAAAA
>CAZHTS010000056.1:0-28671 GCA_964535315.1 uncultured Anaerolineaceae bacterium | reverse complement strand
GCGGGCGACCGCAAGGGTCGCCCCTACGGGGGATGGAGGATGAGCGCGGGAATGTGTGGGCGTCTGCCGTAGGACCGCCCTCCACGACCGCCGGCCACCTTGCCGGCTTCTATGCTACGGGCGCGGCTTTCAGGGCACCGTCGGGGTTTGTAACAAAACGCCAACCAGGTATCCGGCCAGGGCGCTCAGGGTGCCGATCAACGCCATCTCCAACCCGCTCTTGGTCGGGTGCCCCACCGTGGTGCGCGCCTTGTAAGCGCCGACGACGAACAACACCAGCGCAGTCAGCGCCACCGCCACCAGCATGCTGGCCGTAACCGGCAGAAAAACAAACGGCACGAGCGGGATGAGCGAGCCGATGATGGCCGAGAATCCGACCACCAACGCGCTGCGCAGAGCATGAGAACGATTGGTGGGGGTAAGCTGATGCTCTTCCGCCATCATCACCGCCACCCACACCTCGGGTTTGGCGGTGATCGTCTCTACGATTTGTTCGAGCAGTTCGCCCTCAAAGCCCTTTTCACGATAAATCGAACGAATTTCTTCACGTTCCAGGCTAGGCATCTGCTGGATGTGGCGAAACTCGCGGGCGCGCTCGCTCTCATAAAAATCGGCATCCGCCAGGGTCGAAGTAAACGCCACCGCGCCCATCGAAACCGATTCGGCAAAGGTGGCCGCCAGCCCGGCAACCAGCACCAGGTGGGGATCGCTGGTGGCCGCCGCCACCCCCAGGATAACGCCTAATACGTTAACCAGTCCATCTTGCCCCCCCAGAATGATCTCGGACAGGCTGGAGGCCTGTTTGTGCGGGTCTTGCAGCGTGTGCAACTGAATATCATCGCTGTGAATGTGCTCTATCCCTTTTTGGGGAATCAACTGTGCTGCCATTAAATTTTGTTCCTCGTCTCCAAAGTAGAATGCACCAGATATCCCCAGTATACTAAATTCTTTACGTATAGTAAATACAAAACGTTCTGTTGAATATCACTGTTTCGTCAGTTGATTCTCACACATCCTTTGCCCAAATCCCGCCACAACTTGTCGCCCATCCGCTTTTGCAGTACACTGGTTCCATTCGCAATTTTCCACCCGGAGGTGTCGTTTGGACATCGAAATTGGCCCACAAAACCCCAAAGATGCCCCTTTTCTGGCGCACATGCGCTACCAGCAAAGCTGGTACCGGGCAGCTGTGTTGCAGGTACCGTGTGGTGTGGGGCCGCGGCGCAGCAACAGCAGCCGTTACGGCAACATGCTGCGCTGGGAAGACGGCCAGCGCGGGCTGAATTTTCTGACCGCCCACATCTTTCAGATTGCCCGGCGGCGGGTGGCGCAGCGCGCCTGGCCGCTGGACGATTTTCGCCTGTACTGCAACCTGCTCAACCCGCAGAGCATGGCGTTCAACCTGTTTGCGCCGCTGGTGGACGATAGCGAACTGGCTCAAACCCTGTTCCAACCGCTCCTGCCTGCTGACGTACAAACGGTCAAACGCGTGCAGATGGTGTACGCCCCGCCGCCCGCGGTCACCCGCCTGAGCGACCCGCTGCCTTTCGACGCCCTGGTCGAATTCCAGCAATCCGGCGGCCGCCCCGGCCTGCTCGCCGTCGTTGCCCGCCTGGCGGACCCACCTGCTGCCCCCACACTGAACGCCACACCCGTTCACCTGCAATGGACCCGCCGCCCCGACGCCCCCTGGCTGCCGGAGGCCGAAGCCCAACTGGCTGCGCCACAACTGGCGCAGTTGTGGCGCGAACACCTGCTGCTCGAAGCGCTGGCGGCCAACACCGCCGCCGACGCCTGGCTGGCGGTCGTCCACCACCCCGCCAACGAGGAAAGCAGCGCCGCGCTCGGCGCCTATCGCGCCTGCCTGCGCCCACAGCACAACCTGCTCGACTGGAATCTGGCCGCCTTGTTGGAAAACTGGCGGCCGCTTCTGCAAACCGAAAAACAGGCCCGCTGGCTGGACGATTTCGAACTGCGCTATCTACAACTGGCCGCCGCACGCCAGGCTGAGGAACCCCCACATGGCTCACATCCGCTTTGATGACGCCGCCGCTCCATCGGCGCTCGACCTGCACCGCCCGCTGATCCTGGTCTTCACCGAGGGTACCCTGCTGGGCCCTGCGCACTGGTTCGACTGGTTCAACCACCGCCGCTACGTTCCCATCGGCGCCTGCGCCGCCAAGCTGAACCGTTGGGCCAGCCAGGGCGCAGAAATTGCTTACCTGACCTCGCAGCGCAAACCGGCGCAGGTACAGGACATCGCCGCCATCCTGCACCGCCACGAATTTCCCGGCCGTTTTCTTTTTTACCGCGGGCCGCGCCAGCGCTACGCCGCCATCGCCGAGGAACTGGCGCCAGACGTGCTGGTGGAGGACGACTGCCGCAGTCTGGGCGGCGCCTGGCAGATGACCATCACCCGCGTCCGCCCGGAAATTCGCCAGCGCATTCTCTCGGTGGTGGTGAAAGAATTCGCCGGCATCGACCACCTGCCCGACCGCGCCGACCCGGAAACTTTTCACCGCTTCTTGCGTACATAGGATCGTGAAACAATCATCCGATCAAAACCGAGAGGCTCACATGCGCAAAGTTCTATTGATTCTGGCCGGCTGCCTGGCGTTGCTCGCCGGTCTGGCCCTATACCTCGACCTGCACCGTCTCCTCCTGCCCATCCCCGACGAACTGGATGCCGCCATCCAACAACAAATGGAAGCCGCCAAAATCCCCGGCGTATCGGTGGCCGTGATTAAAAACCATCAGATCGTCTTCAGCAAAGGCTACGGCGTCGCCGACACCCAGAGCCGGCAGGCGGTCAGCAGCGACACGCTGTTTACCATCGCCTCCGTTTCCAAACCGGTAACCGGCGCCGCTCTGATGCGCCTGTACGACCAGGGACGCTTTGAGTTGGACGATGACATCAACGCCTACCTGCCCTTTCCGGTGCGCAGCCCGGCCTACCCCGACACGCCCATTACCTTCCGCATGCTGCTTGCCCACACCTCCAGCATCCAGGACGGCCCCAGTTACGAAGAAAATTACACCCTGCTCAGCGCCCCCGGCAGCGAAGACTCGCCCATCGCCCTGGGCGACTACCTGCGCGCCTACTTCACCCCCGGCGGCCGGTACAACGACCCGCAAAAGAACTTTACCGGCGAAAAGCCCGGCGCAGCATATGCATACAGCAACGTCGGCTTTGGCCTGATCGGTTACCTGGTCGAACAAATCTCCGGCCAGCCCTTCGATCAGTTTTGCCAGGAGCAGGTCTTTGCGCCGCTCGGCATGCAGTACACCCGCTGGTTCTACCGCGACGTGGACAAAACACGCATGGCCGTCCCCACCACTTACACCTGGTGGAACCGCAGCTACCAGCCGGTCGGTTTCTATGGCTTCCCCACCTATCCCGACGGCAGCCTGAAAACCAGCGCCAGCGAATACGCCCGCTTGCTGGCAGTCTACATGTACCGGGGCAAAACGCTTGAGGGCCAGCAGTTTCTCAAAGAGCGCACCGTGGCGGCAATGTTGACCACACAGCTTCCTCAGGACGAACAGGCCGGGCTTGTCTGGCAGTTGGGCAATACCATCCAGCACAGCGGCGGCGATCCGGGTATCACGAGCATCGCCGCCTTCAACCCCGGCAAAGACATTGGCATCATCATCCTGACCAATGGCGACGGTGGAGAAGGCGCCGGCGCGCTGCGCGCCATCCTCTTCTTGCAGCGGGTCACAAAACTCGTGGCCGCTCATTTTTAAGTCCTCCACGTAGCTATCCTTTGTATCTTTGCGCCTTCGCGTCTTTGCGTTAAATCTTTTACCCCACATCGCCCCGGCCTGTGCTTCAGCATAGAAAAACAGGCCGGGGCCGACTATTGACGTCCATACGGGGCGTATGCAGCCAACAAGGCGCTCCTTTTGAGGCCACCCGCCTGTCTCTTACTAAATTCCACGGCATAAAATGATCGGGGGATAAAGGCAGTTACGATATAATTTTACCAGGGGAAACGCCACTCACATAAAGGAAGCGCCATGTCTCAGGACACGCCATTTGACTTTATCAGTCGCACCGATATCCTCGCCGGTTTTCTGCTGCGCCGGGCCCGTAACCTGCTGTTTGCCATCGAAAACCGCACGGCCTATCTCAAGTCGTTGTCGCGCCAGGAGATGGATCGTTTCCTGACCGCCGAACAGGCCAAACAAAACGACCTGTTGTTTCTGGAATCGTTCAGCCTGGGCAAACGCCCGCCGCTCAAAATCTCCATCCAGGATATTGAACGCTACGCGCCGCAGTGGGCCTTCCTGGCGCCCACCTCGGCCAACCTGCGCGCCGCACTGATCCACCATCTCGCCGAAAAGTACACCTTCACCCATCAGGCCGTGCCGCAGCTGCGCGCCGCCCTCGCCCTGGACGACGAGGCCGTGGCCGCCGCCTACCAGCGCATCTACCAGCAGCCGCTGAGCGGCGTCTATGCGCCGCAGACCTCCCCAACCGAGCGCCTGCGCTGGTTATGGGCCGGCGTCGGGCGCTGGGTGGACAACCTGCCGCCCGCCTGGTCGGTCTTCGCCCTGACCCTCACCGAAACGGTGGGGGCGGGCATCCTGGCCCTGCCCATCGTCCTTGCCGGGTTGGGCCCCCTGCCCGCCGCCGTGCTGCTCATCGTCTTCGGCCTGTTCAACGTGCTGACGATGGCCTTCATGGCCGAAGCGATCACCCGCAGCGGCACCAATCGCTACGGGCAGGCGTTCATCGGCAAGGTCATCGCCAGTTATCTCGGCAACGGCGGTTCGTTGATCTTCTCAGTCGGTATGTTCCTGTTGTGTTTGTTCATGGTGCAGGCCTATTACCTGGGCTTCTCCGCCTCGATGGAGACGGTCACCGGCCTGCCGGCCGCGGTCTGGGTGGCGGCGCTGTTCGCCCTGGGATTGTACTTCGTCATCCGCGAAGCGCTCAACGCCACGGTGGCCACCTCGCTGCTCATCGGCCTGCTCAACATCGCCATCATCCTGGTGCTCTCACTGCTGGCGGCCTTCCACATCGACCCGGCCAACCTGACGCGCATGAACGTGCCCTTTGTCGGCGGCCGGCCCTTCGATCCCTCCATCCTGCGCCTGATCTTCGGCGTGGTCATGCTCTCCTACTTCGGCCATCTCTCGATCAACACCTGCGCCCGCATGGTCATCCGCCGCGACCCCAGCGGCCGTTCACTGATGCGCGGCGGCGTGGCGGCGCAGTTCACCGCCATGTTCCTGTACGTCGTATGGGTCGTGGTCGTCAGCAGCGTTCTGGATGCCAAGGCGCTGGCCAGCGAAACCGGCACGGTTCTGGCACCGCTGGCTCAGGTGGTGGGAACGGCGGTGCCGGTGTTGGGCACCATCTTTGTCGTCCTCAGCATGGGCATGACCTCCATCCAGCTTTCTATGGCGTTATACAACCTGGTTAGAGAGCGCCTGCCGGTCATTTCCAGGCCGACCATCACCCTGCCCCGCCGTCAGGGACGCCTGGTGCTCGAGAAGCGCGGCGGGCATCTGCGCCTGACCCTCACCTACCTCGGCCTGGTCGACAACGAGCCCCGCCTGCGCCTGGACGTCCACCGCGGCGACCAGACCCGCCGCTTCGAAATCGCCCCCGGCGAACGCTGGGATCTGGCTGCTCTGACCGGTCAACTGGCCGGCCATGCCCTCGTCAGCGAAAGCCTCTCGCTCGAAGTAGTGCAGGCCAGCCCGCACAGCCTGTGCCTGCGCCTCGATACCTCGCTCAGCGTCAGTTACGAAGGCGAATGGGATCGCACCGGCCTGAGCGCCGCCCAGTTCCTCACCCTGGACGAAGCGCAGCAGAAACTGGTCACCTGGCTGGTGCGCCAGCGCAGCGCCAGCCTGGCGGACGTTGCCGCCTGCCTGGGCGGCGACGAGCAGACCGCCGCCGAGATCCTGGCCCTGATGGCCGCCGAAGGGCTGGTGGTCGAGACCCAGGTCGACGGGCAGACCCGCTATCAGGCGTTGTTTGGCTACACCCGCAAACGCGCCGTGCCCGAACGGGTCGAAACCGGCGGCGGAACGCCGGCACAGGAACCCGGCAAGCCCGGCGCCTTGCAACTACCCTGGTGGAAACGTCTCCTGGCGCACCGCTATGGCCGCCTGGCGCTGTCCATTTCACCGATTCTGCTCGCATTTCTGATGGCCGAACGCTCGCTGATCTCCGGCACGGATTCGTTCAGCGCCCTGTTAGGCTTTATCGGCGTGATTGCCATTCCCATCCTGGGCGGCATCTTCTCCACGCTGCTGATCCATTCCAGCCGGCGCAAGGGCGAAATGATCCCCGGGCGCGTTTTCCGCCTTCTCGCCCATCCTGTAGTGCTGGCGACCGTCTTCCTGGTCAACCTCACCGGCCTGCTGATCCACGCCTGGCTGTGGGAAGATGCCTTCCAGCGCCTGTGCGCCCTGGCAGCCGGTCTGCTGACCGTAGGCATGCTCCTCCTCCTGTACCGCAACGGCGCCTTTAACCGCCGCATGTCGGCGCTGCTGGTGCGCGACGAACGCGACGGCCCCAGCCACCAGGCCCATTTTGTGGCGGTGGCCAACGGCCAACCGCTGGAAGCCGAAGTGCAGCTTGAGGGTGAACAGAGCGACCGCCTCCAGATCGCTTCGGGGCACATTCCCAACCTCCACACCCTGCCGCGGGTCATCTTCCATCTGCCTGCCCGGCGGGTCAGCGAACTGCTGGTGTGGGTCAGCCATCTGCCCACCGAAGGACCGGCGCGCAACCCCGCACAACAGGTCTGCATCACCACCCCCGGCGCAGCCCCCCGCCAGTACGACCTGGACACCTGTGACGGTCGCCTGATCGTGCCCCACGGTGAGACCACCTGCCAGGTGGAAATCTCTTTTGAAGAGCCCTGAGATAAAGCCACAACACTCGAAGCGCACACCGGCGCCCCAAGAAAACGGAATGTCATCTCAAGATACACCTTTTGACTTCGTCAGCCGCACCGATATCCTCGCCGGTTTTCTACTGCGCCGGGCCCGTAACCTGCTGTTTGCCATCGAAAGCCGCACGGCCTATCTCAAGTCGTTGTCGCGCCAGGAGATGGATCGTTTCCTGACCGCCGAACAGGCCAAACAAAACGACCTGTTGTTTCTGGAATCGTTCAGCCTGGGCAAACGCCCGCCGCTCAAAATCTCCATCCAGGATATTGAACGCTACGCGCCGCAGTGGGCCTTCCTGGCGCCCACCTCGGCCAACCTGCGCGCCGCACTGATCCACCATCTCGCCGAAAAGTACACCTTCACCCATCAGGCCGTGCCGCAGCTGCGCGCCGCCCTCGCCCTGGACGACGAGGCCGTGGCCGCCGCCTACCAGCGCATCTACCAGCAGCCGCTGAGCGGCGTCTATGCGCCGCAGACCTCCCCAACCGAGCGCCTGCGCTGGTTATGGGCCGGCGTCGGGCGCTGGGTGGACAACCTGCCGCCCGCCTGGTCGGTCTTCGCCCTGACCCTCACCGAAACGGTGGGGGCGGGCATCCTGGCCCTGCCCATCGTCCTTGCCGGGTTGGGCCCCCTGCCCGCCGCCGTGCTGCTCATCGTCTTCGGCCTGTTCAACGTGCTGACGATGGCCTTCATGGCCGAAGCGATCACCCGCAGCGGCACCAATCGCTACGGGCAGGCGTTCATCGGCAAGGTCATCGCCAGTTATCTCGGCAACGGCGGTTCGTTGATCTTCTCAGTCGGTATGTTCCTGTTGTGTTTGTTCATGGTGCAGGCCTATTACCTGGGCTTCTCCGCCTCGATGGAGACGGTCACCGGCCTGCCGGCCGCGGTCTGGGTGGCGGCGCTGTTCGCCCTGGGATTGTACTTCGTCATCCGCGAAGCGCTCAACGCCACGGTGGCCACCTCGCTGCTCATCGGCCTGCTCAACATCGCCATCATCCTGGTGCTCTCACTGCTGGCGGCCTTCCACATCGACCCGGCCAACCTGACGCGCATGAACGTGCCCTTTGTCGGCGGCCGGCCCTTCGATCCCTCCATCCTGCGCCTGATCTTCGGCGTGGTCATGCTCTCCTACTTCGGCCATCTCTCGATCAACACCTGCGCCCGCATGGTCATCCGCCGCGACCCCAGCGGCCGTTCACTGATGCGCGGCGGTGTGGCGGCGCAGTTCACCGTCATGTTCCTCTACGTGGTGTGGGTCGTGGTCGTCAGCAGCGCCCTGGACGCCGCGACGCTCGCCAGCGAAGCCGGCACCGTGTTGGCGCCCCTGGCCAATGTCGTTGGGACGGCGGTGCCGGTGTTGGGCACCATCTTTGTCATCCTCAGCATGGGCATGACCTCCATCCAGCTTTCCATCGCCTCCTACGGGCTGATCGAAGAACGCCTGCCGGTCGTTTCCAGGCCGACCATCACCCTGCCCCGCCGTCAGGGACGCCTGGTGCTCGAGAAGCGCGGCGGGCATCTGCGCCTGACCCTCACCTACCTCGGCCTGGTCGACAACGAGCCCCGCCTGCGCCTGGACGTCCACCGCGGCGACCAGACCCGCCGCTTCGAAATCGCCCCCGGCGAACGCTGGGATCTGACCGCCCTCCACACTGCCGTCAGCGAAAGCCTCTCGCTCGAAGTAGTGCAGGCCAGCCCGCACAGCCTGTGCCTGCGCCTCGATACCTCGCTCAGCGTCAGTTACGAAGGCGAATGGGATCGCACCGGCCTGAGCGCCGCCCAGTTCCTCACCCTGGACGAAGCGCAGCAGAAACTGGTCACCTGGCTGGTGCGCCAGCGCAGCGCCAGCCTGGCGGACGTTGCCGCCTGCCTGGGCGGCGACGAGCAGACCGCCGCCGAGATCCTGGCCCTGATGGCCGCCGAAGGGCTGGTGGTCGAGACCCAGGTCGACGGGCAGACCCGCTATCAGGCGTTGTTTGGCTACACCCGCAAACGCGCCGTGCCCGAACGGGTCAAAACGGATGGCGCTGCGCCGCCCACCGTCGAGGCGCCGGGCGTCTTCCGGCTTCCCTGGTGGAAACGGGCGCTGGCGCACCGCTACGGTCGCCTGGCTCTGTCGGCTTTACCGGGTCTGTGCGCTTTCTTGATGGCCGAACGCTCGCTGATCTCCGGCACAGATTCGTTCAGCGCAGTGTTGAGCTTTATCGGAGTAATCACCATCCCCGTGTTGGGCGGCGTCTTCTCCACGCTGCTGATCCACTCCAGCCGGCGCAAGGGCGAAATGATCCCCGGGCGCGTCTTCCGCTTTCTCGCCCATCCCCTGGTGCTGGCGACCGTCTTCCTGGTCAACCTCACCGGCCTGCTGATCCACGCCTGGCTGTGGGAAGATGCCTTCCAGCGCCTGTGCGCCCTGGCAGCCGGTCTGCTGACCGTAGGCATGCTCCTCCTCCTGTACCGCAACGGCGCCTTTAACCGCCGCATGTCGGCGCTGCTGGTGCGCGACGAACGCGACGGCCCCAGCCCGCAGGCGCACTTTGCCGCTGCCGCCAACGGCGAAGCCCTGGAAGCCGAAGTGCAGATCGAAGGCCAACACACCAGCCGCCGCCTCCGGCTTGCTTCAGGAATCATTCCTGATTTTCCTGCCTTGCAGCATATCATCTTCCACCTGCCCGCCCGGCGGGTCAGCGAACTGCTGGTATGGGTCAGCCACCTGCCCACCGAAGGGCCGGCGCTCAGCCCCGCCAGACAGGCGTACATCACCACCCCCGGCGCGGCTCCGCGCCTGTACGACCTGGACGCCGGCGATGGGCGCCTGATCGTACCCCACGGCGAGACCGCCTGCCAGGTGGAGATTCGTTTCACAGACCCCGATCAAGATTAACGCGCCCCTGCCTGGCGTGTTTCGTGGTTTCCTCTTCCTCCCCGGTCGCGCCCGTGTTGATATTTCCTCCAAAATATGATAATGTTAACTTTGTTAATGGCGCGCATTACATTTGTGAGGAAATAAAATTGAACATAAGTGACAAAAAAGCGCAAAAGTTGATCGAGGTTGCGCAACTGTATTACGAAGAGAATCTTACTCAGGGCGAGATTGCAAAAAAATTAGGGGTCTCACGCCCGCTGGTCAGTCGTATGATCAGCGAGGCGCGCGAATTGGGCATCGTCACCATCCAGATTCACTCCCCGCTGGAAGGCGGCGGCAGCACCACGTTCAACCAGCTGCGCAATCTCTACAACCTGCGCGGCGGCGTGCTGGTGGCAGACGCCGCTTCCGAAAACACCACCAACCAGCGCATCGCCTCCGCCATCCTGGAATTCATCCTGAACCAGACGCCGCCGGCGTTGAACATCGGCATCGGCTGGGGGTACATCCTCGGCATGTTCACCAAGACGGTCGAAACGGCGGACATCCAGCAAAAACTGACCGCCGCCGTCTTTCCGCTGATCGGTAACAGCTCGGTTTCCAATCGCGACTATCACTCCAACGAAATCGTGCGCGTGTTTGCCGAGAAAACCGGGGCCGCCCCCATCTATATCCACGCCCCTGCTTTTCTCGAGACAGAACAGGAGATGCGCTCATTCCAGGAACTGGAAAGCTTCAAAAAGGTGGAAAGCGCCTGGAACGAGATCGACACCGCCGTCATCAACCTGGGGAATTACCCTTCCTCGCCCGATTACGCCACCGCCACCCGCTTTGGCGATTTACTCACCACGCACAAGGTGGTCGGGCGAATGCTGTGCTCGTATTTCGACCTCCAGGGGGCCATCATCCGCTCGGAAACAGACTATTCCATCCAGATTCCAATCGCAAAGTTGGCCCGCTGTCGCAACGTGATCGCCGTGTGTTCGGCAGCCCTGCAGCCCAAGGCGCTGGTCGGAGCGCTGCACACCGGCCTCATCACCCACGTGATCGCCGCCGAAAGCACGGCGCGCAAGGCGCTCGAGATCAAATAACCCGCCGCAGCGTTACAAATGTAACCAACCTCCACCCTCTTTCGCAAAAAGAAAGGGGTGGTCTTTTTTTCTCCCCCTGAAAACGCAGAGGAGCGCCCGCCAGGGCCAATTTAGCTGCGGTTTATTGACATTTTTTCACACTCGACTATAATAAAGTTACAAAAGAAACAATAGGAGGCGCAATGAATTTAACGAAAGTTACAGTGGCGCGCATGTTCCTGCGATCCGCCGACTTGCTGCTGCAAGAGGCCGATCATTTTTCGGAAATCGACTCCCGTTTCGGCGACGGCGACCACGGGGTCACCATCAAGAAAATTGCCGGGATCATCCACAGCCACGCCGGCGGCTGGCAAGAGCAGAGCCTGAAACAGTTCATCGAACAGCTCGGCACGGCAATCCTGGGCATCAGCGGCGGTTCCGCCGGCCCGCTGTGGGGCACCCTGATCGGCGGGCTGGCCCTCCCGCTGCAAGCAGACACCCGCGAGATCGACGCCCCCCTGCTCAAGGCCATGCTCGCTGCGGCCCTGGACGAGATGCAATCCATCACCACGGCCCGCGTCGGCGACAAGACCATGATGGACACCCTCATCCCCGCCGTTCAGGCGGCGCAGGCTGCCGGCGGCGACCCGCTCGAGGTGTTGCAGGCGGCGGCGGCCGCCGCCAGACAGGGCGCCCAGGACACCGAAAGATACGTCGCACGTTTCGGCCGGGCCAAAAATTACAAGGAACAAACCATCGGCACGCCCGATGCCGGCGCAACCAGTCTGAAGGTCTTTTTTGAAGGTCTGGCTTCCGGGGCAAACTAAACTGCCCTTTTCGTCCCCTATCCCCTAAAGGAGTGTCTCATGAAAATGAAGAAATTCATCAACGATCCGGCAAACCTCACCAAAGAATTGCTGGCGGGTTTCGCTGCGGCCAACAAAGAACTGATAGACCTGCTGCCCAACAATCTGGTGGTCAACAAACACCTGGCGGATGCCGACCGTGTCACCATCGTCACCCTGGGCGGCGCGGGCCACGAACCGGCGCTTTCCGGCTTTGTCGGCGATGGCATGGTGGATGTTTCCGTGGTCGGCGACATCTTTGCCGCCCCCGGCCCGCAGGCCTGCCTCGAGGCCATCCGCATGGCAGATAAGGGCAAGGGCGTGTTGTTCGTCGTCCTCAACCACGCCGGCGACATGCTCACCGGCAACCTGACGATGAAGACCGCCGCCAAAGAGGGGCTGCACGTGGTCAAGCTGGTGACCCAGGAAGACATCGCCAACGCCCCACGCGAAAACTCCGACGACCGGCGCGGCCTGGTGGGCTGCATCCCCACCTACAAGATTGCCGGCGCAGCCGCCGCCCAGGGCAAGAGCCTCGAAGAGGTGTACGAAATCGCCGCCCGCTTCGCCAATAACATGGCCACCCTGGCGGTGGCAGTGCGCGGCGCCACCCACCCCGCCACCGGCAGCGTCATCGCCGACCTGGGGGAGGACGAAATGGAAATCGGCATGGGCCAGCACGGCGAGGGCGGCGGCGGTCGCCAGACGCTGAAGAGCGCCGACGAGACGGCCGAAATCATGGTCAACGCCCTGCTCAAAGACCTTTCCATCCAGCCGGGCGAGAAGATCATGCTCATCCTCAACGGCACCGGCGCCACCACCCTGATGGAACTGTTCATCGTCTATCGCAAGTGCGAAGCCTATCTCAAGAGCAAAAACATCGAGATCGTAGCCAACTACGTCGGCGAACTGCTCACCGTCCAGGAACAGGCCGGCTTCCAGATGTTCATGGCCCGCATGGACGACGAACTGCTGGGGTACTGGAACGCCCCTTGCCAGACCCCCTATCTTAAGAAGTGCTGAGCCATGGCTGAGCTCGACGACACCGCCCAGAGTAAAGATTATCAAAGCGGGGTGCCCTTCGCCCGGCAGGCCTTCTTTGTCAAAGGCGCCGATCACCTCGACTGGGGAATGCAGGATCGCCTGGCGCATATCTTCAACCCGCGCACCGGCCGCACCGTGATGCTGGCCTTCGACCACGGCTACATCATGGGCTCCACCACCGGGCTGGAGCGGCTCGACCTGGTCATCCCCGCCCTGGCCGGCGAGGTCGATTGCCTGATGGGCACGCGCGGCGCCCTGCGCACCTGCGTCCCACCGCTGTACAACAAAGGCATTGCCCTGCGCTGCTCGGCAGGCAGTTCGGTGCTGGACGACGACATGAGCCACGAAGTCATCGCCGTGGACATCAAAGACGCCATCCGCATGAACGCCTCGTGCATGGCAATCCAGACCTTCATCGGCACCCCCGGCCAGAAATCCTCGATCGACAATCTATGCAAGACGATCGACGCCGGCAACGAATACGGCATCCCCACCCTCGGCGTGGTTGCGGTCGGCAAGCAAATGGAGCGTACCACCAAATTCTTCCTGCTGGCCACGCGCATGCTGGCCGAATTTGGCGCCCACATCATCAAGACCTATCACTGCGAGGGCTTTGAAAAGATCGTGGCCGCCTGCCCCGTGCCGGTGGTGATCGCCGGCGGCAAGAAATTGCCCGAAAACGAAGCGCTGGCAATGGCCGCTCGCGCCATCGCCGAAGGCGCCGCCGGGGTGGATATGGGGCGCAATATCTTCCAGGCCGAGAACCCCCAAGCCATGGCGCAGGCCATTGGCAAAGTGGTGCACGAGGGCCTGAACGGGCAGCAGGCGTACGAGTTCTATCAGGACATTAAGTAAGGAGCAGACCATCATGGAATTCATGCACATCGGCGTCCCGACCAAAAAAGTCCAGCCAAACGAGACCTACGCCGAAGGGATGAAGGTTCATCTCACCAACCCGGACGAGCACGAGATGAAGTTCGAATACATGCGCTTTGAGCCCGGTTCCTGGCTGCCGGCGATCATGCAGATCACGCCCCACATCGCCGTCAAAATCGACAGCATCGAACAGGAACTGGCCAAGTGCCAGGAGGTGCTGGTGGAACCGCTGGACGTCAACGAGGGCCTGCGCATCGCCTTCGGCATGCGCGATGGCGTCATTTTCGAATTCATGCAGATGAAATCCTGAGTTCAATTGCCCATTGACGGGCGCACAAAACTCTGGGTATAATACAAACCAGGATTTCGATATGCAACCTCTATCCGTCGTTGTGTTTGCGTTTGCTGGCGTCTTGATGATGCTCATGGGTATGATGAGCATGGTCATGCGCAGCTGCATCCAGCGGGCAGCAACGGTGGAAGGACGAGGTGGCATCGCAAGCCTCGCAAACTGAACAACCGTTGTGTAAAGACGGGCTGCCTGCAAAAACGGGCAGCCCGATTTTTTTATTTAACCCCCAAAGGAAAACAGCCATGACCCACACCCAACTCTCCCAACCCATCGTCCAGATTCACAACCGCGAAACCACCTCACCGTTCCAGGGCCCCTCCACCCGCTCGGTGCACGCCGGCGCCCGGCGCAACAAGCCCTACCACGCCCTGATCGAACCCATCGTGCAGACCTCCACCTATACCTTTGAGAACAGCGCCGATGTATGCGCCTACATGGAAGCGCATCTGCGCGGCGAGGCCGGCGACCGGGTCGAGTATGGCCGCTACGGCAACCCCACCATCGCCGCCGCCGAGGAACGCCTGGCTGCTCTGGAAGGCGCCGGCGGCGCCATCCAGTTCACCACCGGCATGGCGGCGGTGACCAGCACCCTGCTGGCGCTCCTGCCCGCCGGCGGGCACATCGTCATGACCGACGATTGTTACCGGCGCACACGCCAGTTCTGCCTGGAATACCTGCAACGCCTGGGCATCCAGTGTACGGTGGTGCCGATGGGCAATTACACCGCGCTCGAAGAGGCCATCCGTCCCGAAACCCGCCTGCTGATTTCCGAGACGCCCACCAACCCCTACCTGCGCATCCTGGACGTGGAACGCTTTGCCGAAATCGCCCGCCGCCACGGCGTGCTCAGCCTGGTAGACGCCACCTTTGCCACGCCGATCAATCTGCGTCCACTGGAATGGGGCGTAGACCTGGTCGTCCACTCGGCCACCAAATACCTGGGCGGGCACAACGATCTGTTGGCCGGCTTCGTGGCCGGCAGCGCCGAATTGATCGCCTCGCTGCGCGAGCTGGTCGGCGTGCTCGGCACACTGCCGGACCCCAACAACGCTTACCTGCTGCTGCGCGGCATGAAGACGCTCAGCCTGCGGGTGGCGCAGCAGAACCGCAGCGGGCAGCAGGTGGCCGAGTTCCTGAGCGCACACCCGGCCATCGAGACGGTCTGGTACCCCGGGCTGCCCTCGCACCCCGAACACGACGTGGCCGCGCGCCAGATGAGCGGCTTTGGCGGCGTGGTTTCCTTCACCGTGCGCGGCGACCTGCTGACCACCTCGCGCTTTATCGACGCCCTGCAAATCCCCTACATCACCCCCTCGCTGGGCGGCCTGGAAAGCCTGGTCATCCAACCGGCGCTCATGTCCTATTACGATGTCTCGCCTGAAGACCGCCGCCGCCTGGGGATTCGCGACAATCTGGTACGCCTGGCGTTGGGCGTGGAAGACAGCGAAGACCTGATCGCCGATCTCGCCCAGGCGCTGGAGACAGTTGCATGACGCCGCACCGCAGCGCTTCCCCCACCCAGCCCACGCTGGTGATGAAGTTCGGCGGCACATCGGTCGGCACGCCGGACGCCATGCGCCAGGCGGTACAGATCGTATGCGCCACCCGCCAGGCGTGGCCGCGTCTGGTGGTGGTCACGTCGGCCCTGTCCGGCGTCACCGATCTGCTGATCCAGAGCGCCAGCCGCGCCGCCCGCGGCGACCTCAGCCCGGCGCTGCGCGCCGAAAGCGAACTGCTCGAGCGCCACCACGCCCTGATCGAAACGCTGGTGAGCGATCTGGCGCGCCAGCGCCAGGTGAAACAGGACGTGGGACACCTGATCGCCGACTTTGCCCACCTGTGCAACGCCATCCACGTCCTGGGCGAAGTCTCGCCGCGCGCCCTGGACGCCGTCACGGCCCTGGGTGAACGCCTGGCGGTGCGCGTGCTGGCGGCGGCGATCGAAGCGGCCGGTCAGCCGGCGCAGTTCGTCGAGTCGACCCAGTTGATCGTCACCGACGACCAGTTCCAGAATGCTCACCCCGACATGCCGGTCACCGGCGAACGTACCCGCCAGGTGATCGAGCCGCTGCTGGCCGGGCAGCGCATCGCCGTGGTGACCGGTTTCATCGCCGCCACCCCGGAGGGGGTGACCACCACCCTCGGCCGCGGCGGCAGCGATTACTCGGCCTCCATCCTGGCCGTGGCGTTGGGCGCCGGCGAGGTGTGGATCTGGACCGACGTGGACGGGGTGATGACCGCCGACCCGCGCCTGGTGCCTGCCGCCCGCACCCTGCCGGTGCTCTCGTACCGCGAAGTGGCCGAGATGGCGCACTACGGCGCCAAGGTGCTGCACCCCAAGAGCATTCACCCCGTGATCGCGGCCGGCATCTCGCTGCGGGTGTGCAACACCTTCAACCCCGATAACCCCGGCACCCGCCTGGTTGCAGACCAGCAGGCCAACGGGCACGGCACGATCAAAGCCGTCACCGCCATCCGCGGCCTGCAACTGGTGACGCTGGCCGGGCGCGGCATGCTCGGCGTGCCGGGCGTGGCCGGGCGCATCTTCAGCGCCGTCGCCACCACCGGCATCAGCGTGCCGCTGATCATCGAGTCGACCTCGGAACAATCCATCTGCTTTGCCGCCCCCAAACCGGCCGTGCCCGAAGTGCTCGAAGTGCTGCACAGCCGTCTCAGCCAGGAATTTTCGCGGCGCGACATCGACCGCGCCAGCGCCAGTGAAGACGTAGATATCATCACCATCATCTGCCCCGGTTTGCGCACCACACCCGGCATCGCCGGCCAGATTTTCAGCGTGCTGGGCGGAGCCGGCATCAACGTGCTGGCCATTTCGTACGGCGCCACCGACGTTTCGATCAACCTGATCGTCAGCGCCGCCGATACCCAGACGGCCCTGGGGGCGCTGCACACCCTGATTGCCATCCCCAATTAACCTTGACAGGCAATCCAAACGGCATATAATTAGTTTTATAAAACTAATTATATAAAGGAGCGCTTTCCCCGTGTTACGCAAACTGCTCTGGCACGACGCCCACACCTGTCCCCCCTGGCTGCTGTATACCTTTGACAACCCGCTGCGGCCGCTGATCCACAACCCGGCCCGCATCCTGGGCGACTTTGTCCGCCCCGGGCAAACGGCGCTGGACATCGGCTGCGGCGGCGGATATTTTACCGTCGGCCTGGCCCAACTGGTTGGCCCGCAGGGGCGGGTGATTGCCGCCGACCTGCAACCTGAAATGCTGTCCAGACTGCGCAAACGGGTCGCCGCGCTGGGGCTGCTGGATCGCATCCAGTTACACACCTGCGCCGCAGACCGCATCGGCTGCAGCGAGCCGCTCGACTTTGCCCTGGCCTTCTGGATGGTGCACGAGGTGCAGGATCGCCGGGCGCTGCTGGCCGAAGTGCGCGGCCTGCTCAAGCCCGAGGGGCGTTTCCTGATCGTCGAACCCAAAATACACGTCACCGCCGAAAACTTTGCCCGTACGCTGGCGGCGGCCGAAGAGGTCGGGCTGCGGTGCGTGGCCAGGCCGGCGGTCAATTTGAGCCGGGCGGTTTTGTTGGCCCCTTAATCGGTTTCAGACAGAGCGCACAGCGCCGCCAGCAGCCGGCGGTTGGCGGCCGGCAGGCGGGTGCTGATGCGCACATGCTCCGGCAGCCCAAAGGACGTGCCATCGCGCACATTGACGCCCTGCGCCAGCAAGCGGGCGCGCCAGGTCGTTGCCGGCTGCGACGTGGGCAGGAGGAAATAATGCGTCGGGGCGTCGACCGGCGCAAACCCCGCCCGCTGCAAACGGCGCTTAAAGCCGGCCGCCACTTCGCTCAGACGCGCCAGGCTGCGGCGATAATAGTCCAGATCGGCAAACACCGCCAGCCCGGCGGTTTGCGCCAGAGCATTCACGCTCCACGGCGGCTGGTAGCGGCGCATGGCCGCCAGCTGCTCCCCATCCGCCAGGGCGTAGCCCAGGCGCAGCCCGGCCAGCGCAAAATCCTTGGTCATCGAACGCAGCACGATCCAACCCGCCGCCGGCGGCGCGAATAATTCACCATCCACAAAACTGCGATAGGCCTCGTCCAGGACGAACATCGTCTGCGAGTGGGCCCCGGCCATGCGGCGTAACGTCTCGGGTGGCAGCGTCTGGCCGGTCGGGTTGTTGGGATTGCACACGAACACCAGCCGCGGCCGGGTGCGGTCAATTGCCTGCTGCAAGGAGGCCGCATCGACGCCAAAATCGGGCGGGGCGGCGCGCCATTCGACCAGCCGCGCCCCAACGGTAACCGCGGCGCGGGCATATTCGCCAAAGGTCGGCGCACAGATCAAAACCGTGTCGCCGGGGCGCACGAAGGCGTGAACCACCAACCAGATCAATTCGGCCGTGCCGTTGCCCACCAGCACGTTTGCAAAAGTCACGCCATTGGCTTCTGCCAGCCGTTCACACAGCGCCGGGCTGTTACGCTGCGGGTAGCTGGCCAGGTCTGCCGTACGCAGCGCCTTGCGCACGGCCGGCGCCGGGCCAAAAGGGTTGCTGTTGACGCTGAAATCGAGGACGTCGCCGGCGTTCAGGCCGGCGCGGCTCAGTTCCTGCCAGTCCAGCCCGCCGTGAGTCTCAGAAAACATACACGATTCCCAACAGGACGAGGAAAGTCGACACCAGCCAGATACCGGCGGCGGTGCCCACCAGGCGCACAGAACGGTCGATATCCACCGGCAGCGGCAGTTCCGGCCCGCCGTCAAAGACGTAATGCCCGATTTTCTCCAGCTTCAGGCCGAGCGCGCCGGCGGCGGCGCTCATCGTCCAGCCGGCGTTGGGGCTGGCGGTGCGTCCGCTCTGCGCCGCCAGCACCTGCCAGGTCTGGCGCACGTTGCCGCCCACACTGCCTGCCCCAACCACCAACGCCAGGGCGCCCAGGCGGGCCGGCAGCCAGTTGAACACATCGTCCAGGCGGGCGGCAAACTTGCCCAGGTATTCGTACTCCGGGGTGTGATAGCCGATCATGGCGTCGGCGGTGTTGACAAAACGATACGCCCAGGCCAACGGCAGCCCGCCGAGCAGAAAGGCCAGCAGCGGGGCGATCAGGCTGTCGGTCAGGTTCTCAGACAGCGACTCGATAACCGCCGAAGCCACGTGGCCTTCGTCCAGGGTGCGCGTCTCACGACTGACCAGGTGCCAGGCCAGCGTGCGGCGGGCGGTCTTGAGATCGCCGCTTTCCAGATACAACTGCACCTCGCGCCCGGCCTCGATCAGACGGCGCAGCGCAAACACCGGCTTCAGCAACACGGCATTGACCAGCGTCAACGCCACCGGATAGGGCGCCAGCCAGAACTGCAGCCCGACCCAGGGCAGCGAGAACAACAATATACCCGCCAGCATAAAACCGGCCCCGTACCAGAAACGCACCGCCGGACCGCCCTGCGGCGCTCGCCGGCTGGCCCAGCGGATGAAGGCGCCCATTGCAACGACGGGATGGTAGCGGTTGGGCGGATCGCCCAGGAACAGATCGAGCAGCAGGGCAAGCGAAACGGAAAGAACAGGGATCATACACCCTCGTCGATAATGGCATCCAGGCGCGGCAGATCGATGGCTGCCTGCACCGCGTCGGCCAGGCGATCGAACGCCGCGGCGCGCCGCTGGCGAAAATCTTGCACCGCGCCGCTGACGCCCAGGCTTTCCAGCCAGGCGCGGCGCCATGCATCGTTATCAAACAGTCCGTGCAGATAGCAGCCGAAGATACGCCCATCCGGGCTGCTGGCGCCGTCGGCCACCTCGACGTGCCGGCCCTCGCGCTCGAAGATTTCCAGCAGCGCCGTGCCCTGCTGGCGGGTTTCGCCCATGTGGATCTCGTACCCGCCGATTGCCTGGCCGCGCAGCGCCTGCCAGAAACCGCCGCCGCCGCAAATGCGCGCCTGGCTGCGGTAGGTGGCCTTGAGCCCCTGAAAGATCGTCGTCACCGGCAGCAGCCCCAGTCCGGGCAGGGTCTCCTGACTGGATTCCACCCGCTGCGGGTCGAGAACCTGCTCACCGAGCATTTGAAAGCCGCCGCAAATGCCCACCACCACCGCCCCGCGCCGGGCGTGAGCGCAGATGGCCGCCGCCAGCCCCTGTTCGTGCAGCCAGGCCAGGTCGGCCAGGGTGCTCTTGGTGCCGGGCAGCAGGATGGCCTGCGGCTGGCCCAGTTCGGCCGGGCTGCCCACGTAGCGCAGCCGTACGCCGGGCTCGAGCGCCAGCGGGTCGAAGTCGTCAAAGTTGCTGATGCGCGGCAGGCGGATGACGGCGATATCGACCGCCGCCGGGGCGGCAAGCGGCCGGCTTTCTTCCACCGTCACGGCGTCCTCTTCGGCAATGCCGTGCTCGTGGAGGTAAGGGATGAGCCCCAACACCGGCACACCGCCGCGTTCGCGCAGAATGCGCAAACCATCATCGAACAGGCGGGCGTCGCCGCGGAATTTGTTGACCAGCAGCCCCTTGACCAGGGCGCGCTCCTCGGGTTCCAACAGCCACAACGTACCCAGCAGTTGGGCGAACACACCCCCACGGTCGATGTCGCCGGCCAGCAGCACCGGAGCGGCAGCGTAACGGGCGGCGGCCATGTTGACCAGGTCGCCCGCCTTGAGGTTGAGCTCTACCGGGCTGCCGGCGCCCTCCAGGATAACCAGATCGGCCTGGCTGCGCAGACGGTCGAGGCTGGCGGTGACCGCCTGCCACAGCACCGCCTTTTGGGGGTAATAATCGCCTGCAGCGAAAGTCTGCCACACCCTGCCGTGCACGATAACCTGCGAACGGTGATCGGCCTCGGGCTTGAGCAGAATCGGGTTCATGTCAACCTGCGCTTCGACCCCGGCGGCGTAAGCCTGCACCGCCTGTGCCCGGCCAATCTCACCCCCGCTGCACACCGCGGCGTTATTGCTCATGTTCTGGGCCTTGAACGGCAAAACACGCCGCCCGCGCCGGGCGTAGATGCGACACAAGGCAGCCACCAGCAGGCTCTTGCCAACGGATGAGGAAGTGCCCAGAATCATCAGGGTTTTTGCATTCACGCCATACTCAACTAGATCTGCACTTAAACGTGGGAATCACCCCCCCCCTTCTCTGACCGAGGGGACGGGCATCATCGAGCGACCACGGCTTTCTGTGGCGCGCCCCATACACACACCCAGGGGATCAACCGCCAGCGCGCCGGCAGTTGCGCTGAGTATAGGGAGGAAAGAGGGCTTTGTCAAGGGCCGCCGGGCGTTTCCCCCTTTACAAAAACGAGAAGCGTCGTATAATACATATGACTATTTTTGAAAAATAGTCATAAAGAAACAGAGGATAGACGATGCCCAAAGCATTCTCAGAACGCGAAAAAGAAATCATCCACCAGCGCCTGCTGGAGAAAGGCCGCGCCCTGTTCGCCGCCCACGGTCTGAAGAAAACCAACGTGGAAGACCTGACGCAGGCAGCGGGCATCTCAAAGGGCGCATTTTACCTGTTCTATTCCTCCAAAGAAGAACTGTATTTCGAGGTGATTGCCCAGGCCGAAGAAGACTTCCGCCGCCAGGTGTTTGCCGGCATCCGTGAGGCGCAGGGTAGCCCGCGCCAGCGCTTCGCCGCCCTGCTGCAGCGCGCCTTCCACCTGTGGAAACAAACCCCCGAACTGCGCCAGTTCGACCGCAGCGAATACGAACTGCTGTTGAGCAAACTGCCCGAGGAACAGATCCACGATCACCTGCGCAGCGACGACCGCTTCCTGCAAGAACTGGTCGCCGCCCTGCGCCGGGAAGGCGTCGAGGTCACCCTGCCAATCCCCGAACTGGCCGGGCTGATGACCGGCCTGTTCTTCATCTCGATGCACGAGGACGACTTCGGCCCGGGCATGTACACCGGCACCATCAACCTGTTGATCGAGTTGATCGCCGCTCACGCCGTCGCCGGATAAAAACGCAGCGCTCCCACAGGTTCACAGCCGGGCAGCCCAGCCTGCCGCGGCAGGATTTTCTATTGTCTGTTGACCGGCCGTTGGCCGGAGATAAGGAGTATCGTATGATCACCGTTCAAAATGTATCCTTCGCCTACCCGCGCGCCGCTGCGCCGGCCATTTCACAGTTGAGCTTCAGCGTGCAGCCGGGCGAGATCTTTGGCTTCCTCGGGCCAAGCGGGGCGGGCAAATCCACCACGCAGAAGATCCTCATTCACCTGCTCAAGACCTACCAGGGAGAAGTGCACGTGTTCGGCAAAAATTTGCGCCGGTGGGGCGCAGAATATTATGAGCGCATCGGCGTTTCTTTCGAACTGCCCAACCACTTCCTCAAACTGAGCGCCCTGGAAAACCTGGCCTATTTTGGCGCCCTGTACCGGCGCAAGACCCAACCGGCGCAGGCGCTGCTGGAAAAGGTGGGACTGGGCGAGGATGGGCGCCTGCTTGTCTCGCAATATTCCAAGGGCATGAAAAACCGCCTCAACGTGGCCCGGGCGCTGCTGCACGACCCGGAACTGCTCTTCCTGGATGAACCCACCTCGGGCCTCGACCCGCTCAACGCCCGGCGCATCAAAGAATTGATCCAGGAACAGAAGCAGGCCGGCAAGACCATCTTCCTCACCACCCACAACATGAACGTGGCCGAGGAATTGTGCGACCGGGTGGCCTTCCTCATCGACGGGCAGATTGCGCTGATCGACACGCCGCGGGCGCTCAAACTGCGCCACGGACAGGCCCGCCTGCGGGTGGAATACCTCAACGACGGCCGGCCGGGCAGCCAGGAGTTTGCGCTGGCAGGGTTGGGCGACAACGAAGCCTTTTTCTCGCTGCTGCGTTCGAGCGAGGTGCAGACCATCCATACCCAGGAGGCCAGCCTGGAAGACATCTTCATTCAAGTCACCGGCCGGAGCCTGCAATGAACCGCCTGACCGCCATGCTGCTGTGCGACCTGCGCCTGCAATGGCGCAACGGCTTTTACGCCGTGACCGCCTTTGTCCTGGTTTTCTGGCTGGTGCTCTTCAGCCAGCTTCCGGGCTTCAGCGCCAACGGCCTGCTGGCCGGGGTGCTGATCTTCAACCTGCTGCTGACCAGTTTTTACTATATCGGCGGGCTGATCTTGCTGGAAAAAGGCGAGGGCACACTCGAAGCGCAGGTGGTGACGCCGCTGCGCACCGGCGAGTACCTGGCCTCCAAACTGGTCACGCTGGCCGTGCTGACGCTGGCCGAAAACCTGTGCCTGGTGATGATCGTGACCCGTTTGCGCTTTGCCGTCCTGCCGCTGGTGTTGGGTGTGCTGCTGGCAGCCGGGCTGCTGGTGCTGGCCGGTTTTCTGGCGGTAATCCGCTACGACGCCATCAACGAGTATCTGCTGCCCTCCGTCGGCTACATGTTCGTCCTGACCCTGCCGGCGCTGGCGCTGCTGCTCGGCTGGCAGGGCTGGGGCTGGTACCTGCACCCGCTGCACGCCCCGCTGGTGTTGCTGCGTGCCGCCTTTGCGCCGGCGCCGGCCTGGGAATGGGTGTATGGCGTGGGATATTCGTTGATCTGGCTGGCGGCGGCGCTGGTCGCCTGCCGGCAGGCGTTCCACCGTTTTGTGGTGGGGTGCGAAGGAGTGCATTGAGATGAACGCATTACAAGTTGTCCGCGCCCTGGGGCCGGTGGATTGGAAGAACGTGCAGCGCGACCCGCTGCTGCGCTGGATGGCGCTGGCGCCGCTGCTCATTGCCGCGCTCTTGCGCTACGGTGTGCCGTTCCTCGCCGGGCGGTTATACGAACTCCTGGCCTTCGACCTGCGCGCCTACGATGTGCTCATCGTCAGCTTCATGAGCATGGCCCTGCCGATGGTCTCCGGCATGGTGATCGGCTTCTTGCTGCTCGACCAGCGCGACGACCATACCCTGCTGGCCCTGCAGGTTACGCCGCTCTCGCTGGCCGGCTACCTCGGCTACCGCATCACCTTCCCGGCGCTGTTGAGCGTGCTGGGCAGCCTGATCGTCTTCGCCGCCTCGGGGCTGGCGCCGCTGAGCATGGCAGAACTGCTGGCGGCGGCGCTGTCGGGCGCCCTGTTTGCGCCGTTGTTTGCGCTGCTGTACGCCAGTTTTGCCGCCAACAAGGTGCAGGGGTTCGCCGTCTCCAAGGCCAGCGGCGTGGTGCTGATACCACCCATCGCAGCCTACTTTGTCCACGGCAACTGGCAGTGGGCCTTTGGGCTGGTGCCGACCTTCTGGCCGGTGCGCTTCTTCTGGGCGCTGGCGGCGCACGAAGCGCACGCCTGGCTATACGCCCTGATCGGGGTGGCTTATCAGGCGCTCTTACTGTGGGTGCTGGCGCGGCGCTTTGCGGGCGTCATGAGCCGCGAATAGTCTCGCCGCCGTTCTTCCGGCAATACTCGCCGGGGGCCAGGCCGTACACCCGTTTGAAACAGCGGTTGAAATGGCTCTGGTCGTAAAAACCGCTCTCGACTGCCGCCATCGACGGCGGCAGTCCTTCGGCCAGCAATTGCCGGGCGTGGCGCAGACGGCATTGCAGCAAATACTCGTGCGGCGAAAGCCCGGTCTGGCGCACGAAGACGCGTTGAAAGTAAAACGGGCTCAGGCAGGCCACCCCGGCGACCTGTTCCAGGGTCAGACCATCCCGGTAATTATCCTGAATGAACGCACAGGCGCGCTGCACCGCCTGTTGTTGCAGCCCTACCATCACCGGCCGGGGCGGTTGCAGCGTCTCTTCGAACAGCAAACAGGCGAGCACATGCAACAATGCCTCGTCCTGTGCCAGGCGTTCAGCGGCGGGGTCAGCCAGCAAGGCAAAACAGGCGGCGGTGGCCGCCTGCAGGTGCGGGCTGTGCGGGTGCAGTTGAGCAAAGCGCGGCGCGGCCTGCGGTCTTTCGGCAATGTGCTCGCTCAGGCATTGCAGCCCGGCCTGCGGCAGGCAGAGCACACGATAATCCTGCAAGCCACCGTCTTCGTCCCGACAGACGTGCGCCTCGTCCGGGTTGAGCAGAAACACCTCACCGGCGGAGACGAGCGTCGTTCCGGCGGCAGTATCGATCCGCCGCCGGCCGCGCTCGACCAGCCCGATGCAAAAGACGGTATGGCTATGGCGCTGGAAGGTATGCCGCACCTGCCGCCCGGTGACGAGTTGGGCGGCGGGCATGGCCGGCAGGCTTTGAAAGTAAATCATGCCCGCATTGTACCCTCTTTACAGCAAAGCGGGGAAAAACTTGGCCAGCAGCACCAGCCCTTGCGGGCCGGCGGCGACTTCGTGCTGGCTGCCGCGCGGGATGACCGTCACACAGCCGGGCAGATAGCGCACCGCCTGACCGGCCAACTGGCCGGCGCCCTCGCCGGCGACGACCTCGTGTAATTCCCACTGCTCCTCGTGGGTGTGCAGCGCCAGGCTGCAACCGGGTTCCACCCGCACCAGGTGGCAGCTGATCTGCCCGGCGGTATCCGCGCCCCGCACCAGGTGTTTGAGAAAAACGCCGGCAAAGCGTGGGTGAGCGTTCCACTCGAGCTGGGCGGCAGATTGTTCGTGCTCGCAGGTAGTGATCAGCCCGTTGGCCAGGCTGGCGGCAAGTTCCTGGGGTTGCATAAGAGTCTCCTTGGATCGTATTTTCCCCCAAGGATACCCGCCGCGCGCCGCCCTGTCTTGGACGTTCTTGCGCACCGGGCGCTTGTTTGTGCTATACTCGGCATAGAACAAAGTTTCTCGGGAGGCAGAGCGATGGAACGCGAGGCGTTAAAACAGGTGGCGGTTGACTGGATCGAACAGGTATGGCGGCCGGGCGGCATGGCGGCCTTTGAGCGCCTGCACGCGGCAGACTTTGTCGACGGCGGCGCGCCGGAAGGGCGAGCCACCGGCCGGGACAGCTACCGGGCCTCGATCGAAGCGTTATATGTGTGCTTTCCGGACTTCTACACCCGCATTGAAGACCTGGTCGTCGACGTTGCGGCGGGCGAGGTTGCCATCCGTTGGTCGGCGCAGGGCACGCACCGGGCGCAATTCATGCAATACGTCCCCGGCGGTCAGGTCGTGCACTTCCGCGGCATCGAGATCATCCGGGTGGTGGGTGGGCAGATTGTCGCCCGCTGGGGCGAATGGGACTTTGAGCACATCGAGCGCCAGCTGCGCGCCCACGCAGAAAAGAATTCGGGCCTTGTCAAAAACGGACAGGCTGAGGTATAATGCGGTGGTTACGGGGTGTGGCTCAGTCCGGCTAGAGCACACGGTTCGGGACCGTGAGATCGAGGGTTCAAATCCCTCCGCCCCGACACTCCCGACTCCCTGGCTCCCGACCAGGGAGTTTTTCTTTAAGGATGTATGGTCGCTTCAGGGATACCCTGTTTTATGAATCCGGCTCTATAACAACTGCTTTTCAAATAGATCAGGGAAGAACCCGGACAGCAATTTAACCATCCCAAATAGAATCGCCCTCATCGCTTTGCTCTCGGCAATTTATTGTTACTGTTTCAACACCATTAATCCAAACGTCGATACAATAGCTATAATTAGTTTAACAATACGACACCCATAACCCCCCCACAACATTTGCAGGATGCTTCAACGCCAACAACTTTGACCAAAGATTTTAGCAACGGGCAACAAAATAAACGTGAGCCGGACAAAGGGTACATCATGCCTGTCCCTGAACGACCTAAAATTTATCATATTGTGCATATAGACCGACTGCAATCGATTATCACAGACGGTTATCTTTGGTGCGACGCAGAAGTCATCCAGCGCGCACCTCCTGGAACCACGATCGGCATGAACAGCATCAAACGGCGTCGGCTCAGAGAGTTGACTTTGACTAGCTATCCAGATTTGCATGTGGGCGACTGTGTGCCCTTCTATTTCTGCCCGCGTTCCATCATGTTATATTTGATCTCCCGCGCCAACCACGCGGAATTAACCTATCGCGGCGGGCAGGAAGCAATCGTGCATCTGGAAGCGGACCTTGAAGACTCAGTTTCTTGGGCGCAACGGAGTGGACAGCGCTGGGCATTTACACTATCAAATGCCGGTGCTTATTATTTTGAAGACCGCTGCGATTTAGCGCAATTGAGCGAAATCGATTGGGACGCCGTGCAGGCCAATCATTGGAGTGGAAATGGCATTCCACAAAGATTCAAAGAAGGCAAGCAGGCAGAATTTTTGATGGAATTTAATTTCCCCTGGCGTTTGGTTGAACGAGTCGGGGTGTATTCACAGCGCATCTATCAGGAAGTAAAAAATACCCTCGCCGAGGCCGATCATCGACCACGGGTCTCAATACTACCAGGATGGTACTATTGAATGGAGGCACCCTAAATGATCGAATATAAGTACGGTGATATCTTAAAACAGGACGCTGAAGCTCTTGTCAATACTGTAAATTGTGTAGGTGTGATGGGGCGCGGGATTGCGCTTCAGTTCTCAAATGCATTCCCGGAGAATTTTAAAGCCTATGTAGCGGCCTGTAAAAAAGAGGAAGTACAACCAGGCCGGATGTTTGTGTTTGAGACCGGACAACTTACCAACCCACGTTTTATTATAAACTTTCCCACCAAACGGCATTGGCGCGGTAAAAGCCAGATGCAAGATATCGACGCCGGCCTGATAGCATTGGTCGAAACAGTACGTCATTACAAAATCCGCTCCATCGCCATTCCACCTCTAGGTAGTGGACTAGGAGGGTTAGACTGGGCAGAGGTCAAACCGCGCATCGAAGCGGCGGTACGTGCGATTGATGATGTGCGTGTATTTATCTATGAACCTCGCGGTGCACCCGCCACAGAGAAAATGGCCCATAAACGCGATGTCCCCAAAATGACGGCAGGACGAGCAGCGCTTGTAGTGCTAATGAATCGGTACCTCAATGGCTTACTGGACCCATTTGTTACATTATTGGAGGTCCATAAACTCATGTATCTCTTGCAGGAAGCCGGCGAACCATTGCGCCTCAACTATCAAAAAGCTATTTATGGCCCTTATGCTGAAAACCTTCGACATGTACTGCAAACAATCGAAGGCTATTTTGTGTCCGGCTACGCAGACGGCGGGGATGAACCCAATAAACATCTCGAACTGGTGCCTGGGGCAATCCAGGATGCGGAGAATTTTCTTCAACAACACCCAGATACGCGTGCACGCCTGGACGAAGTAGCTCAATTGGTACAGGGTTTCGAATCGCCTTTTGGCCTTGAGCTTTTATCTACGGTCCACTGGATAATGAAAAATGAATCTGTTAATTCAATCGAGGAAGTAATCAAACACGTGTATGCCTGGAATGATCGTAAGCGGCAATTTACTCCTCGCCAGATTGCCCTCGCTGCTGACGCGGTAGCTAATATGGGGTGGGTGAAAAAGCCATAGAAAGCAAGAAATTGGCTCTTTTAAAGAGTGCTACCACAAAACAGCCCGGAATTTAGCGTACAGTCAGCCTGTTCTCTCCCTCAGTGTACGACATGCCCCGTTTAACTGTGCGATTTCACCGGAATACGCATGTGCTGATACACAGTGGAAGAAGCGAGACAAACCGGTTGGTAAGGATCAACGATTGTTATCCTCTTTTCGAGATGATGCTAATACTTCTTCCAGAAGTCTTCTTATCTCTTTTAATTCAGCTTGAAATTGAGCTATCATAACTCCAACCAACATAACACCCGAGAATGTTAAGATTAGCATAAAATTATCCATTACTTCTCCTTTTATGGCATAAATCGAGATTGACTTTGGTCTAGATCAAGACGGCTTGCAGCATCGATAGAC
>CAZHTS010000055.1:14913-30584 GCA_964535315.1 uncultured Anaerolineaceae bacterium | reverse complement strand
GTGTTTTCACCCTCACCCCGGCCCTCGCCCTCGAGGGCGAGGGAGTCTGTCCCTCCCCGGGTACCCACGGGGACTTTAAAACGAAACAACCCCGATAGACGGGGTTGTTCTTGGCGGAGAGGGTGGGATTCGAACCCACGGTGACCACAAGGGCCACAACGGTTTTCGAGACCGCCCCGATCGGCCACTCCGGCACCTCTCCGAGTGAGGACTATTATAGCAGAGAGTCGCCTAAATTTCCACCTCTTGGGCAAATTCGGGGTAAGTGACCGGGCCAATGTTGAAGGCAGACAGGCGCTCCTGGAAAGCGCCGGCTGCCGCCGGCTCGCCGTGCACCAGGAACAGGCGCCGCAGCCCGGCGGCGCTGCTGGCGGCGTATTGCAGCAGGAAGTCCTGCCCGGCGTGAGCCGACAGGCCGCCAATGGTGGCCACGTCGGCGCGGCGCTCGTACTTCTCGCCAAAAATATTAATCCAGCGCTCGCGCTCGGCCAGCCGGCGCCCCAACGTGTCCGGGGCCTGCCACGAGACGATCACCACCGTGTTACGCGGGTCTTCGATGTTGTTGCGCAGGTGGTGCAGAATGCGCCCGGTTTCGGCCATACCCGAAGCCGAAAGGATGACCATCGGTTCGTCGCGGTCGTTGAGCGCCTTGGATTCCTCCACCGAGCCGATGTAGGTCAGACCGTCATAGTTGAGCGCCGGGTGACGCCCCTCGCTCACAAACTGGCGGGTCTCATCGTCGTAATACTGCGGGAACTGCTGAAAAACCTTTGAGACGTTGACCGCCAACGGGCTATCGACGTAGACCGGGACGCGCGGCACCCGCCCGCTGCTAAACAGGCGGTTGAGTTCGTAAACCAGTTCCTGCGTGCGGCCCACGGCAAAGGCCGGGACGATCACCTTGCCGCCGCGCTTCACGGTGCGGCGCACCACCTGGCCGAATTCCTCCACCGCATCCTCGGGATCGCGGTGCGGCTTGTCGCCGTAGGTGCATTCCATCATCAGGTAATCGACCTTCTCGGGCAGCACCGGGTCTTTGAGCAGCGGCAGCTTGAGCCGACCGATATCGCCAGAGAACCACAGGCGGAACTTGCGCCCGTGCTCTTCGATGTCCAGCACGACGGCGGCCGAGCCGAGGATGTGTCCGGCGTCCACCAGCCGCGCCGTCACCCCCGGCGCCGGCTCAAAGGGCGTATCGTACTCCACCGGCGAGAGGAGCGGCATCACCTTCTCCGCGTCCGCGCTGGTGTACAACGGCTCAACCGGTTCTTCGCCGCGCCGGGCGCGCTTCTTGTTCAAAAACTCGACGTCGGCCTCCTGGATGCGAGCCGAGTCCATCAACATCAATTCGCACAACTTACAGGTGGCCGGCGTGGCGTAGATGGGCCCGCGGTAGCCATCGCTGGCCAGTTGCGGCAGGTTACCGCTGTGATCGATGTGGGCATGCGAGAGGATGACCGCATCTACCTTACGCGGGTCAAACTGGAAGGAGCGGTTGCGCGCGTAGGTATCCTGGCGCTTGCCCTGGAACAAACCGCATTCGAGCAGCAGGCGCTTACCGTTGATCTGCAAGAGGTACTGCGAACCGGTAACCGTCTGCGCTGCACCGTGAAAGCTGATCTTCATCCCTGCCTCCTGATCTGTAGGTGTGTCTTATGGGTCTAATACCTCGAGAATCTGGCTGCCAAAACGCTGCAAGCGCCAGGGAAGATCGTCCATGAGCCGGGTGAGGTCGTCCAGGCAGCGCGGGTTGTGCTGGGCGATCATCTCCAGCACGGTACGCGGCAGGATTACATCCGACTCCACCCCCAGGGCCTGCCCGGTTTGCCTGCGCCAGTTGCGCAGCGCCTCCAGGCGGTTGATGTATTGCTCGTCCGGGCGGCGGTTGTAGGTGCGGTACAGCGGCCCGGACGCCAGCCCGTTGCGCACCGCCGCCAACAAACCGGCGGCGTGCAGTTGATACTGGCGCAGCGAGAGCGCCCCCAGAGTTTGCAGATCGCGTTCGTTCTGCGGGCAGTCCAGCGCCACCTGCACCAACACCTGGTTGCTGAGGATTTTGAACGGCGGCAAATTGGCGGCGCGCGCCCGTTGGTCGCGGTAACGGCACAATTCGTGCAGCACGCCGGCCTGCTGCGGCGACAAATCCTGCCCACCGGCCACCCGCCAGCAGCTTTCGCCGTTGCTCTCGGCGGTGGGCGTTACGGCGCACAGGCGGCGAAAATCCTCCTGCGCCAGATCCATCCGCCCGCTCTGCCGCAACTCGCCGAAGAGCACGTCGCGCAGTGGGATGAGAAAATGCGAGTCCATACGGGCGTAATCCAACTGCTGACGCGGCAGCGGGCGAATGCCCCAGTTGGCGCGCTGGAAGCGCTTGTCCAGGTGAATGCCAAACGCCTCTTCGAGCATCGAACCTAACCCCACCGCCTGGCGGCCGAGGATGCGCGCCGCCAGCATGGTATCGAACAGGTTAACGAACTCGAACCCATAGTCGCGCTTCATGCACAACAGATCGTACTCGGCGGCGTGAAAAACCTTTTCGATCGCCGGATTGGCAAAAATCGGCGCCAGCCCAGAAAGATCGGGCAGCGCCAGGGCATCGACCAGGTAATCGCTCTGGCCGGTCGAGAACTGGATCAGGCAGACCTGCTCCTGGTAGACGTACAGGCTGTTGGATTCGGTATCCACCGCCAGGCGCGGCGCGGCAGCAAGCTCGGCCAGCATGCGCTGCAGGTTGGCAGCCGTCGCCACCCAGATCGGTTCGTCTTGCGGCAATGAAGTCATGTACCCGATTATAGCGCAAAAGGTGGGCGGCGCCAGAAACTGTGTGATTTCACAGCTGTGCCAGTATTTTTGCGCCTTTTTCGGTCAACGCCCAGGTGCGCGCCGGGCGGGCCGCCTGGCAGCCCTGCTGCAGCGCACAGCCCTGGCAGGCCAGCCCGCAGCTACCGCTTTCCTTGAGGTAGCCCTGGCGGGTAAGTTGTTCGGTCATTTGCAGCACCAACGCCTCGGGCACCCCCAGCGCCGCGGCCAGCGCCGGCGGGGTGTGAATGGTGCCCTGCGCAAGCAGCCGTAACAAGTGGGTCAACATCAACTTACCCTCCCAACAAACTGGCGATCTGGTAAGTCGCCACGCTCAACCCAAACGCCAGACCGACCATCAGCCCCACCGATAGGGCCGTCCAGGCCCACGAGCGCGTCTCCTGACGAATGGAGGCCACCGTGGCGATGCACGGGATGAATAACATCTGGAAGACCAGCATGGCCAGCCCGGCGGCCGGGCTGAGCAGCGCCGGCAGGGCGGTGTTGAGATTGCCGTACAGCACCGCCAGGGTGGCGATGGTATTTTCCTTGGCCACCAGACTGGTGATGAGCGCCAGCAGCACCGGCCAGGGCAGTCCCATCCAGGCGCCCACGGGCTCCAGCGCCCGGCCAAATACCGCCAGGTAACTATCCATCACCGCACCGTTGGGAAAGTAGGACAGGCCCCACACCACCAGCGAGGCCAGCAGGATGACCGTCCCGGCCTTTTCCAGGAAGCCGAGCAGGTTGTGCCAGACGTACAGACCGATGGTCTTGGGATTGGGCAGGTGGTAGAGCGGTAGTTCCATAATAAAGGCGACGTGGTCGTTCTTGAGCACAAAACTGTGCAGCGTCAGCCCCAGCCCGACCAGCAGCGCCAGATTGGCGGCCACCAGCCCCCAGGCCACCCAGGCGGCGTTGTGAACGAAGAAGAGCGGCACCAGTACGGTCACCACTGCCATGCGCGCCGTGCACGGCACGAAGGGCACGAGCATCATCGTCAGCAGCCGCGCCCGGCGATCTTCGATGATCCGTGTGCCCAGCACGGCCGGCACATTGCAGCCAAAACCGAGCAGCAGCGGCAGAAAGCTCTTGCCGTGCAGCCCCATCATGTGCATCCAGCGATCGGTCAGATAGGCCACCCGCGCCATGTAACCGGTGTCTTCCAGAAATCCCAGGGCAGTGAAGAAAATGGCCAGGATGGGCAGGAAGGTCAGCACCATGCCGACCCCACCCAGCACACCGTCGGCCAGCAGATCGACCAGCCAGGCCGGGGCAGCGCTCAAGCCGCCGCGCACCCCGTCCGCCAGCCACTGTAACAGGTCGCTCAACCAGCCCTGGATCGGCCCGCCGACCGAATAGGTCAGCCAGAACACGCCGCCGAGAATGGCCGCCAGGGCAAGAACGCCCCACAGCGGGTGGGTGGCGACGCGGTCGAGCCGGGCAGTCATGCCCACCCGGCCAACCTGCGGCTGCACCACCGCCGCCCGGATCATGCGGGCGATCCACTCGTAACGCGCCCCGGCGATGTCGAGGACGGCGTCTTCGTGGGCATACAACAGCGCCCCGACCTGCGTCCAGTGCTCGGGCGGCACCAGGGTGCGCATGCGTTCCAACAGTTCCTCGTCGCCTTCCAGCAGCTTGAGCGCCACCCAACCTTCGGGGTAACCGGCCGGAACGTAGCCGCGGATGTGGGCGCACAGCTCATCCAGCACCGCCTGGTGCGCCGACAGGATGGAGGGCCGGCGCGGCTGGTAGGGGCGTGAACCGTCCAGCATGGCGGCGATGGTTTCCAGCAGGCGGTCGAAGCCCAGGTTGCGGGTGGCTTCCATCGGCACGACCGGGATGCCCAGCGCCGACTCGAGCACTTCGGGCTCGACCTGGATGCCCTCCTGGCGGGCGACGTCCATCATGTTGAGCGCCAGGATGACCGGCGCCGGCAGCAGCAGCAGTTCGGCCAGCAGGTACAGATTGCGCTCCAGTGTGGCGGCGTCCACCACCGCCACCACCAGATCGGGTTTCTCGTGCAGGATGAAGTCGCGGGCGATGCGCTCTTCGTCCGAATTGGCCGTCAGGCTGTAGGTGCCGGGCAGGTCGACCAACGAATAGGTGATCGACTGGTGGTGAAAAATGCCCGTCTTTTGTTCGACGGTCTTACCGCTCCAGTTGCCCACGTGCTGGTTCAAGCCGGTGAGCATGTTAAACACGGTCGATTTGCCCACGTTGGGCTGCCCGGCCAGGGCGATGACGCGGCTGACCGGCGGCGTTTCGAGCGTCGTTTCGGGCGGCGGGCTGACCTGGATGCGCTGCGCCTCGCCGCGCCCCAGGGCGATCTGCACGCCGCGCAGGTTGACCAGCAGCGGTCCGTGCTCGCTGTTGCGGATCACCGTCAGCGGTGCGCCGGGGGTGAAACCCATCGCCGCCAGGCGCGTTACCACGCCCCGTTCGCCGTCCAGATGACGGACCAATCCCGTTTCACCGGGAAGCAAATTGATTAAGGAACCCATAACCACCTCTATTTATGTTTCTTTTTGCGCCGCCTGGCAACCGGCGCACAGGCCGTACAGCACCAGTGCGGCGCTTTCCACCCGCCCGCCGTACTGGCGTATAAAACCGGCGACCACATCCTCCACCTGCGGGTCGGCGAATTCAATGATCCGGTCGCACACCCGGCAGCGGAAGTGGTGGTGGCTGTCGTTGAGCCGGTCGAAGCGTTCCTGGCGACGGTCGTCCTCGAACCAGCGCGGCGCCACGACGCCGATCGACTCCAGCCAGCGCAGGGTGCGGTAGACGGTCGACAGGCTGAGGGCCGGGTCGCGGCGGGCGACGTGCCGGTAGATCTCCTCGGCGGTGGGGTGGCCGGGCAGGCCCTCCAGCGCTTCAAGGATCAGGCGGCGCTGGGCCGTCATGCGCCCACCGCTGCGATTGAGTTGTTGTTGGATTTGTACGACCAGGTCGGACATGTACGCTCCTCGCTTGCTGCGAACGATTTGCAATAATGTTATTGCAAATAACTTGCAGTAACAACACTATTGTAGCTCAGCTGCGGTATTTTGCATAGTGACATTCTTCACAGATTCGCGGCCGGCGGCTATACTTGACGGTGATGCGAAGCCGTGTGTTCGTCCTGTTAATCCTGGCCGGGCTGCTGCTGGCCGGTTGTGGCGTTCCTTCGCCCACACCGGCGCCCGCCGCTGCCCCGCCGCCGGCGGCGCACGCCACTTTCACCCCACACCCCACCGCCACCCTGCTGCCCGGCCCAACCCTGCCGCCGCGCCTTGCCCTGCCCGGCCAGGTGTTCAACGCCGCGGCCGGCGAACGCTTCCAGGTGTTGTTGCCGGTCGAGGCCAGTGGTTATCACTGGGAATACCTGACTCTGGCGGATGGCGCCATCGTGCAGCGCCTGTCGGTTGCGACCGGCGACCAGGGCGAGGTGTGGACATTTGTCGCCGTAGAAATCGGGCTGACCGATTTCCGCCTGGGGTTGTTCCCGCCCGGCGCAGGGGGGCAGCCGCTGCAGCAGCAGGAATACCAGATCAAGGTACGGTGAGCGATTGGCGGCCTCTGGCTTGCCTGTTTTGTCAGAAGATTTAACAGGATGGGCAGGATTGGGGATGGATACTGTGACCAAGATTTGACGGGCTGGGACAGCGCAGCCAGGGTTACGATCTCCGCCGTGGCTGCAAATTGACACATTTTCCCCTTTGCCGTATACTGAGCGCAGAGACAAAAAATCGTTTTTCGATTTTTAACCCTATACCACTCCTTATATGGGAGGCAGACAATTGGATAACCAACTGGCGGTCTTCATTGACTTCGAAAACATCGCCATCTGGGCCGGTCAGCAGTTCTTTGACCTGGACATCACGCGCTTGATGGAATACCTCAAGAGTCGCGCCCCGGTATCGATTAAACGCGCCTACGCGGATTGGGGCCGTTTCCCCGGTTACCGCGAGGAGATGATCAACAATTCGATCGACCTGATCCAGATGTACACGGTGCGGGCCGGTAAGAACCGCGCCGATATCCGCCTGGCGATCGATGCCTTTGAAACCACCGTCACCCGCCCACAGGTGCATACCATTGTGGTCGTTTCAGGTGACAGTGACTTTGGCGCCCTGGTCTCCAAGTTGCGCGAGTACGGGCGCTACGTGTTGGGCATCGGTCCGCGCGAGATCACCCACCCTTCGCTGATCAAGGCCTGCGACGAATTCGTCTATCTGGAAACGATCATCGGCGCTGTGGCCGAGCCAATGGGCGCCAACAGCACCGACCAGGAAGAAGCCCGCCGGCTGCTGCAGCGGGCGCTGCTGGCGCACGGTCAGCGCGGCGAACTGCCCGTCCTGGCTGCCAAGCTCAAACAGACCATGCTGTCGATGGACTCAACTTTTAACGAGGCCAACTTCGGCTACGGCCAGTTTCGCAGCTGGCTGGAGGACAGCGGGGACCTGGTCAAGCTGTTCTTCAAAGATTTACAGTTATACGTCACACCCTACGATTTTGTCGCCCCCAACGAATTTGAACTGACCCACAAGGAACCCACCTTGCGAGTGGTCGAGGCCTCGCCCTACCCCGGGCAAACCAGTCCACTGGGACTGCAATACATCCAGATTTTCAAAAAGGTAATCACCTACGATCTGACCACCCGGCGGGATGTGCTGCGCGACATTTACCGCGAACTCAGCCAGCGCCCCGGCGAACGCTCCACCGGTGTACTGCTCGACGAATTGCGCCAACGCTACGAATCGCAGGGACTGGCGCGCAGCAAAACCATGTTGCAGCAAATCTGGCAGATGGGTTTTCGCCAGCGCACTTACGACTACATGAACCATCAGGTTTCGTTCCAGGCGCCGGTGCGCCTGGCCGACGACATCGACAGCGAGTCGACCTTCATCCGCCGCTGTGAATCCGGGTTTGCGTATGCCATCATTCGCGCCGGGCTGGAAGTCAACCAGGAAGAGATGGCGGCGGTGTTGCTGAACGAGCGCGAACAGATCGATACCATCCAGAGCCTGCTGGACGACCTGGAACAGCGCGGCGTGGTGGTGCACAACGGCGAACAATACAACCTGCCCGGACGCAACAGCATCCCATTTCGTGATGATCCCAACCTGCAACCGGTGGTGCGCGATATCATCGAAGCGCACATGCCCGACGAACTGCCACGCGGCCCCGAGACGGCCCGTAACCTGGCCAAGAAAGCGCTGCTCGAGCGTTCGCAGGACTTCGCCGCCTCGGCCCTGGCCTATCTGTTGGCCTGCCGTCTGTTGTGGGATGCCATCGAAGAGCAGGACCCCGACGCCCGGCTGGAAGAACTGCGCTGGTTTATCGCTTCGTATGCCTCGGTCAAGGCCGGCGCATTGTCGCAGACGATGCACGATTACGACGGCGCCCTGTCCTATTACCTGGCTTTCTTCTCGATGGTGCAGGAGGAAGACCCGCTGTGGGATCGCATGCGCGGTCTGATCAACCCGATGTTGTATTATTATTGGGCCAACCTGGGGCGGCGCATGGGCGCTCCGCTGGCAACACTGACGCGCGCGCCTGACCGCATCGCCGTCGAGTTGGCCACTCACCCCAACCCCGAACTGTGCGCCCGCTGGCAGAAGAGCACGCGCCTGCTGGCGCAGGTCAACCCCGGGCTGTTGCGGCGTATTGCCGATCAGATCCGCCTGAACCTGCTGGATTATCCCGAGGGAGCCGAGGTCGCCGAACAGATCGAAAGAATGCTATGAGCCTGCCGCCCGCCCGTCTCAACCTGCATCGTACAGGCGTTGGCCTGTTGATTGGCCTGGGGCTGGCGGGCTGTCGGGTGTTTTTGCCGGCCATCACCCCCGAGCCGGCGCCGGAATGGAAGCCTTCGGTCTTCCTGACGTATACCCCACCGCCCGCCACGCCCACGATGCCGGTAACGCCTTCGGCGACCGCCATCCAGCCGGTGCGCGAGGGGACGCCCCTGCCCGGCGGCAGCCAGCCGGTGACGGCGGCAAACGTGGCGCAAATGATCCAACTGGCCGGCTGGGGGCAGGGCATCCCTGAGGCGCTGGTCTGGGCGCCGGATGGCAGCCGGCTGGCGTTGGCTTCCACGCAGGGCGTCACGCTGTATGCCGGGCGCAGCCTGCGGCCGCAGGGCGGTTGGGCAAGCCCGGCGCCGTTGTTGAGCCTGGCCTGGGCCCCAGACGGCAGCGCCCTGGCCGGCGGCGGTCTGGACGGGCACGTCTACCGCTGGGCGCCGGATGGCAGCCTGTTGAGCGATATGAACGCCAAATCAGCCGTGTTGTGCCTGGCCTGGTCGCTGGACGGCAAACAACTGGTCAGCGGTGGCTGGGATGGGCAGGTGCGGGTGTGGGATGTGACCAGCGGCGAGTTGCTGCGCAACTTGAAACAATCGGGCGGGGTAAACCGGCTGGCATTCCTGCCTGAGAGCGGCGAATTGATCACGTGGGGGCGCACCAGCCAGCCGTTGGGCTGGGACATCAGCCAGGACGAACCGCTGCGCAAGTTGTATATTGGCGCCAGCCCCAACGGCCTGAGCGCCGATGCGTTGGTATTTTCCTCCGACGGGACGGTGATGGCCGCCACCCAGGAACAGCGCCTGCGCCTGACGCGTTCGGGCGATAACACCACCGTCGGTGTGTTGAGCGGGTTTAAAACGCCGCTGCGGGCGGTGGCCGTTAGCGCCGGGCGCGTTGCCACCCTGGAAGACGAGCGCCTGACGTTGTGGCTCCTGCCCGGACGTAAACTGGAGCGCGAACTGCCGCTGCCGGCGGGGCAGCGTTTCTCGTTGCTTTCCTTTTCGCCGGATGGGACGGCGCTGGTCGCCGCCGGCGACGGGCTGCTGGCCTGGGACGTGCAGCGCGGCGAGGAAAGCGGACGTATCCTTCCCGGCGGCTATGTCACCAGTTATGTACAGCGCGCCGCCTTTGTCACAAACAACCGTTTGCGCCTGACCTTTACCAACATGCGCAGCCAGGAGTTTGACCTGAAGAGCGGCGCATTACTTTCCAGCTTTCAGCCCTTGCCCAAAATCCTGCCGGCCGGCGTCTCGCAGAGCGCCGATGGCGGTCTGGCCGCCGGTACGACCGGCGATCTGAAGGTGCTGCTGTGGAAGCCCGGACAGGAAGGGATCTTACAGACCTTCAAAGGGCATAAAGCAGCCATCACCGCCACCGCTTTTTCGCCCGACGGGCGCCTGCTGGCCAGCGGCAGCGACGATCGCAGCGTGCGCCTGTGGCCGCTGAGCGGCGGCGAGGCCCTGGCCACCTGGCAAATCAAACAGCGCGTCCTGGCGCTGGCTTTCAGCCCAGACGGGGCCCTGCTGGCGGTGCGCACCGCGGAGGGCTACCAGATCTGGCGCAGCGCTTCGGGGGAACTGCTCGATACGTTGCCCGGCGAACGGCTGACCTTTGCCGGCGACGGCCAACGCCTGGCCTGGGTGGCGGTGCAGGGCGGCAAACAGGTGGTGCGCATCTGGGATGTGGCCAGCCGGCAGGTGATCCAGACCCTGCCCACCGGCGGCAGTGAACTGGCCTTTTCGCCCGCCGGCGACCTGCTGGCGGTCAGCGGCCCACAGGTGACCCTGTGGCAGATCGAGAGCGGCGAACTGGCACACACGCTCACCCCGCCCACCGTTTCTGGCCGGCTGGCTTTCTCGCCCGACGGTCGTTTGCTGCTCATCGCCGGCTGGGACGGATACTTATCGCTCTGGGGAGTACCATGAATTCGAATGACATCCTGCCTTTGGGCAAATTACCTCCAGAATTGCTCGCCGCCCTGTTGCAGGGCGCTCCCACCGACGACGCCAGCATTGTACTGGGGCCGGGGGTGGGGCTGGACTGCGCCGTGATCGAGGTGGGCGACCGCTTACTGGTGTATAAATCCGAGCCGATCACCTTTGTGACCGAGAACATCGGCTGGTATGGCGTTCAGGTAAGCGCCAACGATATCGCCACCACCGGCGCCCGGCCGCGCTGGTATCTGGCCACCCTGCTGCTGCCGGAGGGCAAGACCACGCCGGCGCTGGCGCAACGGATCGGCGCCCAACTGTGTGAGTCCTGCAGGCAGATGGGGGTAGCGTTGATCGGCGGGCATACCGAGATCACCCACGGCCTCGACCGGCCGGTTCTGTGCGGGACGATGATCGGCGAGGTGACCCGCCAGCAGTTGGTGACGCCGCGTGGCGTGCAGCCCGGCGACAGTCTGCTGTTGACCAAGGGTGTGCCGGTAGAGGGTGCAGCCATCCTGGCGGGTGAATTTGCCGGGCGGCTGCAATCCTGGTTGAGCGCCGCCGAGTTAGAGGAGGCCCGCCAGTATCTGTACCGGCCGGGGATTGGCGTGCTGCGCGACGCCCAGGTTGCCTGTGCGGCCGGGCGGGTGCACGCCATGCACGACCCTACCGAAGGCGGGCTGGCCGGGGCGTTGTGGGAACTGGCCGAAGCCAGCGGGTGCGCCCTGCGGGTGACGCCCGCCGCCGTACCCGTCCCCGAACTGGCGCAGCGTATCTGCCGGGCGCTATCAATCGACCCGTTGGCCACCATTGCATCGGGGGCGTTGTTGCTCAGCGCTGCGCCTGCGGATGTCCCCGCCATCCAGGCCGCCATGCAGGCGGCCGAGATTCCGTGCGCCGTCATCGGCCGGGCCGAGGCGGGCGCGTGGGGAGTGTGGACGCCGGACGGCAGGCCCCTGCCGCGCCCGGAGCGCGACGAGATTGCCCGTTTGTACGAGCAGCAATAACGGTAACTGCAATAAAATTGCAATGTTTCCATCTTGTATTTTGATCGGAAACATGCTAAACTATAAAAGTCAAACGCCTGGGTGCCCCCCTCACCCTGGCGTTTGACGCTTTAATGGCCCAAAAGGTTTCTGGCTTTCCTGACGGCTATTCGGGATTGAATTCTGACCGTCTCTCCGGTATAGTTAACGTGCAAACGACCGCATCCATTCCACTGCCCAGGACAAACTGTTGCCCGACCAATTTTCCCGAAACCCTTGTCAAAACCGCCCGGATGTGCTAAGATTCAAGGCGTCAAACGTCTGGGTGCCCCCCTCACCCAGGCGTTTGACATTTAAGACCCAAGGGAGGAGAGCATGAGGTTTTGGAAGCGTTTGCGCGTCTATCTCACCCCTTCGCCGGCGGCATTGATGATGATCTGGATCGCCTCGGGTTTTCTGGCGGTTGGCTCGCTGTGCATCGCCAGCATGCCTTTTCTGGGCCCGCTCGAGCAGCCGCTGATTATGGTGGGTTTCGGGTTTTCTTTTTTCGTTTTGCCGGGGACGGCGCTGTTCTGGATCATCGGGGCGTTTCGCACGCCGCGCTATGCGGCGCGGGCGGTCATGCTGGCCGTGGCGCTGCTCCTGTGTGTGGCGGCGACGGTGCTGATCGCTCTGGTCATCCGCATGGACGTGGACAAAGGGTCGGAGGGGGCCGCTTTTGGTATGCTGATTATTTGCGCCCCTTTTTTGTTGGCGCTTTCGGGACTGGTGGTTTATTTTGGCCTGCGCGGTTGGCCCGAGGTGCGCCGTATGTTCCAGGCGGACCGGGCGGAGCGCACTGTGGAGATGCTGCTGGCGCGCGGCGAGGTCAGCTTTGCCGAACTTGCCGGTGAATTGAGTATGCCGCTGGACGAGGTGGACAATTTCGTAGACAACCTGCTGCGTTCCGGGCAATTGATGGGGATGATGGATGCCGCCGGACAGCGTGTGTACACCGCCCTGCGTCTGGCCGAAAAACAACAGATGCTGCTTTCGGTCGTTCAGGCGCACGGCCAGATTCGCCTGGAAACGCTGGCGCAGGAATTGAATGCGCCCGTCGAACTGGTGCACGACTGGATCTACCAGCTGGTGCAGCGCGGTCAGTTTTCGGGGTACGTCAACTGGCAAAAAGGGGTGCTATATTCTGCCGAAGGGCACAAACTGCGCCAGTTGGGCACCTGCCCACAGTGCGGCGGCGCGCTGGACCTGGCCGGCAAGGGGATCATCCGCTGCCAGTATTGCCAGTCAGAAATCTTTTTGTAAAGGTAGCGCAAGGATGAATTCACAGACACTCCGACTCCCCTGGGGTAAAGAGACCCTGCAACTCAATCTGCCCGCCAGCTGGCGCCTGCGCGGCGTCTTTGAGCCGGCGGCGCCGTCGGCCAGCGCCGACCCGTTGGAAGAAACCCAGCGCAGTTTGCAGGCGCCCATCGCTTCGCCGCCGCTGTCTGAACTGGCCCGCCCGGGGATGAAGGTCGCCCTGGTCATCGACGACGGCAGCCGGCCAACGCCGGTGGCGCGCATCCTGCCGGCCGTACTGGCCGAATTGTTGCGCGGTGGCGTGCAACCCGAACAAATCATCCTGGTGCCCGCCCTGGGCGTTCATCGCCCGATGCAGGAAGAAGAGGTGGCCCAGCGTATCGGCATGCACGGCAGCCCGGACCTGCGCTGGGAAAGCCACGACTGTGATGACCCGGCTCAACTGGTTTACCTGGGCGTCACCAGCCGTGGGACGCCGGTGTACGTCAATAAGACCGTGGCGCAGGCCGACCTGATCGTCTCGATCGGCTGCATCGAGCCGCACATCATCGCCAGCTTTGGCGGCGGCTACAAGAACCTGATCCCGGGCGTCGCCGGGCGAGCGACGATTGCCCACAATCACGCCATCAACTGCCAGCCGGACACTTTCAATATGGTCGGGCAGCCGATCGAACGCAATCCGATGCGCCTCGACCTGGAAGAAGCCGGGCGCATGCTCAAGGCGCCGGTGTTCATCGTCAACGCTGTGCTCAACAGCGCCTTACAGGTGGTGCAGATTGTATGCGGGCACCCGGTCGAAGCGCACCGCGCCGGGGCAAAAATCAGCGCCGGCATTTACGGCGCGCCGATCCCCGGCCCGGCAGACGTGGTCATCACCGCCTCGCACCCCATGGATCAGGATTTGCGCCAGGGGGTCAAAGCGCTGGCCAACACCATCCGGGCGGTCAAACCGGGCGGTGTTTTGCTCACCCTGGTGCGGGCCGAGGAGGGCACGGGCGTCTTCGGCCTGGCCAACCGCAAGCTGCCGGTCGGGCGCAGGATGCTGCGCTGGCTGGCGCCGCTGCTGCTGCCGCGCCTGTCACGTCTCAAGCTGAAAGGGATGGGGGAGGAGGATCGTTTCTTCCTGTACTTTGCCTTACAAGGGATGCTGCACGCCAACCTGCTGTTGTACGCCCCCACCATCCCGTTCGAGATCCACGAGCGCATGCCGTTTGTGGAATTCGTGCCCACACCGCAGGCGGGCCTGGAGTACGCTTTGCGCCGTTTCCCGACCGGGGCCGACGTGATCGTTTTCCCGCACGGCGGAATGACGTATCCCATCCTGCCGGACTAAGCCGCCATGACGGTCGAAACGCCGGATCTGGGCCGCAAGACGTTGGGCGGCACGTTTTGGTCCTATGCTGCTTTTTATACCGGTAAGCTGCTGGTCTTTATCAGCACCATCATTCTGGCGCGGCTGCTTTCGCAGGACGATTTCGGTGTGGCCGGCTATGCCCTGGTGGTGATTAATTTTCTGGAAGTGTTTCGCGACCTGGGCGTCGGCTCGGCGCTAATCTATCACCCGCGCGACGACGACACCAGCAGCACGGCCTTCTGGTTGGGGTTGGGTATCAGCCTGGCGCTGTTCCTGCTCACCTGGCTGGCCGGGCCGTGGGTGGGTTGGTATTTCAACGACCCGCGCGCCGTCCCGGTCACCCGCTGGCTGGCGCTCAGCTTCCCGCTCTCGGCGTTGGGCAACGTGCACAACATCTTGCTCAGCAAGGAACTGCAATTCCGGCGTAAGTTCGTGCCCGAGTTCGTCAAATCGTTGGGCAAGGGCCTGATTTCGATTGCCCTGGCGCTGCTGGGGTTTGGCGCCTACAGCCTGATTATCGGCCAGTTGGCCGGTACCTTTTTCGCCGTACTGGCCTACTGGTGGAGCATGCCCTGGCGCCCCGCCTGGCGCTTCTCGCGCCAGAAGGCCGGCGATCTGGTCGGGTATGGCGTTCACATCGTGGCCAACAACTTTCTGTCGATCATCCAGACCAACACCGATTATCTGTTGATCGGCCGCTACCTGGGCCCGGCGCTGTTGGGGGTGTATTCGCTGGCCTTTCGCATCCCGGAACTGCTGGTCATGCAGTTCTGCAACATCGTCAGCCAGGTAATCTTCCCGGTCTACACCCGCATGCGCAACGAGCCGGGCGCGCTGCAGCGCGGTTTCCTGGTGGCGACGCGTTATCTGACGCTGATTACCGTGCCGCTGGGGGTCGGCGTGGCGCTGGTGGCTGAGCCGCTGGTGTTGTTTGTGTTCACCGACAAATGGGCCGACGCCATCCCGGTGCTGCGCGCCATTTCTATTTACACGTTGATGATTTCGCTTTCCTATAACGCCGGCGACATTTACAAGGCCGAAGGGCGGCCGTCGGTGCTCACCCGCCTGTCGCTGCTGGGTGTGCTGGTCGAGGTGCCGGCCCTGTTCTGGGCAGTGCTCGTCCCGGGGACGATTGCCGCCGTAGGCTGGACGCTGGCGGTTACCGCCACGCTGCTGGCTGCGCTGGAAATGGCGGTGGCCGGCCACATGCTCAAAACGCCCCTACGCAAAATTTTGCAGGCCATTGCCCCGGCCTTCTTGAGCAGTGCGGCGATGGCGCTGGTGGTGCTGGCTGTGCTGGCCGTCCTGCAGGCGACCCCGTCCGTGGTACAACTGCTGGCAGGGGCAACGAGCGGCGTGTTGACGTATGCCGGGGTGTTGTGGTTCTTCCAGCGTGAACTGGCGCGCAATACGCTGGGGGTGCTGCGCAAACTGGTGCGCCGCCAGGGCCCGCTGGAACTGGACGACCCCAGCCTGTGAGTGGGACCGGGCTCTATCAAAAACAGGG
>CAZHTS010000055.1:0-14813 GCA_964535315.1 uncultured Anaerolineaceae bacterium | reverse complement strand
CTGGAACTGGACGACCCCAGCCTGTGAGTGGGACCGGGCTCTATCAAAAACAGGGCGCACCTGCCGGCCCAAAAGCCGAACGCAGAGACGCAAAGGCGCAAAAGAAAACCCTTTAGCGCCGGCCTTGCAGGTCGATAACCTGGAAGCGCCCCGACCGGCTCTTCATCCTGTCTATCCTGCCCATCCTGTTTGAGCAATTTGCCGGGGCGGTTCGCGGCCGGGCTCTATCAAAAACAGGGCGCGCCTGCCGGCCCAAAAGCCGAATGCAGAGACGCAAAGGCGCAGCCGGGGTTGCATCGCTGCGCCTTTGCGTCCTGACGTTGGGCTTTTAACCCGCTGCGCCAGCTTTAGCCGGTATAGCGCCGGCCCTTTTTGATTGGTGAACAGGCCCTTTATTCGGGCAAATTGAGCATCTTGCCGCGCACCTCGCCCCAACGCAGGGCGTCGCGGATACCTTCCTCGATGGGCTTTTCCGCCGTCCAGCCCAACAGCCGGGCGGCAGTATCGGCGTTGGCGTACGACCCGGCGATATCGCCTGGGCGCGGCGGACGTTCCACCTTGCGGATGGGTTTGCCCCACACCGTCTCAAAGGCGCCGACCAGTTCGCGCACCGTCACCCCCTGCCCGGTGCCCAGGTTGATCACCAGGTAGGGCTCGTCTTGCTGTGCGCGGGCAAAAACCGCATCCAGGTCTTCAACCGCCTTGACATGCGCCCGGGCCAGATCCCAGACGTGGATGAAATCACGGATGCCCGAACCGTCGCGGGTCGGCCAATCCACGCCGGTGATCTCGAACTCCGGCAGTTTGCCCAGCGCCACATCCACCAGTTTGCCGACCACGTGCGTCGGACGGGGGACGTGAATACCCGAACGCAGTTTGGGGTCGGCGCCGATCGGGTTGAAATAGCGCAGGGCAATGCCTTGCATCTGGTAGGCAGTACAGAAATCGCGCAGGATCATCTCCATCATATACTTGGTGCGGGCATACGGGCTGGAAGGCTTGAGCGGAGCCTGTTCGGTGACCATGAAGCCCGGCACCACGTCGTAGATCGAAGCAGATGAACTGAACACGATCTTCTTATATCCCAACCGGTTGAGTGTGCGGAACAATTCCAGCGACTTGGCGACGTTGGATTGATAGTACTCGTACGGCATGCTGACCGACTCGGGCACCACGATCAAGGCGGCGCAATGAATGGTGCCCTGGATGTCGGGGTGATCGCGGAAGACGGTCTCCACGGCGGCCGCATCGGCGATGTCGGCCTGATAGAAGATGCGCCCGCGGGTAAACTCGACCCGCCCGGTGACGAGCGAATCGAGGATGACGGGAGTATGCCCGGCGTCTTCAAGCGCCGCAGCGATCGTACTGCCAATATAACCGGCTCCACCGGTGATCAGAAATTTCATAGTTTCCTCTTTTCCATAGGGTCAGGGTTGGCACTCCAGGGCAGAACGCGCCGTCTGGAGGCTGGTCTGTTGTTCAGGGGTAGCCGGCGTGGCGGCAGCGATGCGCTGCCACAGGGCGCACAACACCGGGCGCATCATGGGTGTGATCCGGCGCGTCTCCTCGCTCAACTCGAGCGCCCGCGTCCAGTTGCCGGTGTGGGCATACCCCTCGATAAAGGGCAGGCGTTCGGCCGGGTCGTTGGGGTAATCGCCCAACTGGAAGGCCTGTTCGCCCAGGTCGACGACCGTCTGCCAGTCCTGCTGCTGGCGGGCCAGGTCGGCCTTTTCATAAAAATAACACCAGCCGTGCGCCGGCTCGGGATCGTACATGCTGGCCGGCGGCCGGCTGGCCGGCTGCGCCTCGCTGGCCGGTAGAATGGCGTCCCGGCTGGAGATCTGCGCCGCCGAACGCATCAACGGCGTCAGCATACCGTTCTGGCTGTCCAGTTCGGGGTCGAGCACGCGCAGGCAGGCCGGCGGGTTGTAGTGGATGGTGATGGTCTGATCGGTGCTGCCGTGGAAGGCGGCCGCCAGGTAATCCTGCTGGATGGGAATGCCTTTTTCCAGGCTTTTCAGCCCCAGCCCCAGGCGCACGGTAGGGTAATAAAACATATAACGCATCGTCTGGCTGTGGTTCTCAGGCGCATACAGCCAGTTGAGCGGGGCGGCCAGCGAGTTATCGCTGTAATAATGCAGCGGCAGATCGTTCGAGACGACCGTCGTGCCCGGCTTGAGATGCGGAGCGCGCCAGGCAAGCTGCCAGAACAGGTTCTTTTGCGTGCTCCAGTCGCGGCGAAATTCGTTGGCGGTGGCAAACTGCATGCCAATCGACAGCGCCAACAGCAGCGCCAGCAGCCCGGCCTTGCCCCAGTGCGGCGCAGGCAGGGCCTGCAACAGCCCGGCCGCCACCAGACAGGCGCCCAGGACAAACGAAAGCGTAAAACGGCTGGCGGGATAATCCAGCCCCACCGCCAGGCGGGTGATCCAGAACGGCCAGCCGGCGATGAGCAGCGCCAGTACGCCGCCAACCAGCGCCGGGCCGGCCCCAGACAGGCGAGAACGCTGCGGCGCCGGCTCTCGCCCGCCGTCCAGGCGCAGCAGATACGGCAGCAGCACCGCCAGCGCCGCCAGGACGACCAGCGCGTAGAGCCCGGTGGTACGTGCCCCCAGTACAGCCACATCCGGCAGACGCAGCGCCTCTCCCCAGGCGGCAAAGGTCACCTTCCACAGGTCACCCAGGATGGTGAGGAGCAGCCCGCCCAACGTCGCCAGCGGCGCTTCTTTGAACTGAAGCAGCAGGCGCGGGGTGTAATTCTGCGTCTGGTAGGGGAAGAGGAAGGCCCGCCAGATACCCACCCCCAGGAAAAGCAGCAGATAAGGCGCCCAGGCCATCAGTGTACGGCGCAGGCGGCGACGCCAATCGGGTTCCTCTTCTGCCAGCGCCAGCCAAAACAACACCGGGCGCAGAGCGTCCAGCAGCAGGAAGTATTCCATCGCCAGCAGGTTGACCAGCGAGAGCAGCAACCCCAACAGGGTCAGCGGCCAGAAGCAGCGCGGCCGGCGCAGGGCATACAGCGAGCACAACAGCGAACCGCTGTAGGCCGAAAAGACAATGAAAAAGTGCGTGTAGAGCAGCGAGATAAATTGTTGGTCGAAACCGGGGTAAACGGCCAGCAGCAGGCTGCTCCAGGCGGCCAGTTGGGGACGGCGCGGCCAGACCTGGCGCAGCAGCGCCCATACCAACACCGCCTGCAGCCAGCGCCAGAACAACCCAAAGAGCTGCCAGCGCCAGGGAACGCTGCCCAGCAGCGGTGTGGTCAGCTGGTAGATCATGCCCCAGAACGGGCGGTTGGTGGCAAAATAACGCCCCAGTCCTTCACTGCCCAGCGTCTGACCGATCCAGATCATCGGGAATTCGTCCCAATAGAAACCCAGCCAGCGAAAGAGCAGTCCGTAGCTGGCGACGCACACCAGCAGCAGAACCAGCGGGACGCTGGCGTTGGGGATGGAAAACGTGTTGAAACGTCGCAAGAGTCTATTCATACGGGGTGTGCAGCCGCGCCGCGCCCGGGTCTGGGGCGCCGGCCGGCGCTTGGCCGGGATAGACACTGCGCACCAGATAAATCGGGCGGCCCTTGACCTGTTGGAAGATATAGCCAATGTAAACGCCGATGAAACCGACGGCAATCATCAACGTGCCGCCGATAAACAACAGCACGAACATCAACGAACTCCAGCCCGGCGCCAGGCTGGCCGAGCGCCCGCCGATCCAGAAGCTGAGCACGTAGACCACCTCGGCCAACGCCAGCAGCAGCAGCAGAGCGCCCATCGAGATGCTGGCGTACAACGGGACGAGCGAAAAGGAAAAGATGGCATCCATCGCCAGGCGCAGCATCTTACGCAGCGAATACTTGGACTGCCCGGCCATCCGCCGGCTGGGAGCGTAGGGCAGCACGCAGGTACGGAAGCCGACCCACGGCACCATGCCGCGCAAGAAACGATGGTATTCGCGCATTCCGCGCAGGGCGGTCACCACCGGACGGGCCAAGAGGCGAAAATCGCCCGCACCGGGCAAGACGTGCGTGTCGCCGATGCGATTGATGAGCTGATAGAACCATTCAGAAGTGCGCCGTTTGAAAGCCGAAGCCTGTTGTTCTTCGGCGCGCTGCGCCAGGACGACATCGTAACCCTGCTCGGCCAACGCCAGCATTTCGGCCAGCATTTCAGGCGGGTGTTCCCCGTCGCCGTCCATACTGATGACGTAATCGCCCTGGGCCAGATCCAGGCCGGCGGTCTGCGCCGCCTGGTGCCCGAAGTTGCGGCTCAGTTCCACCACCACCACCCGCCGGTCACGGCTGGCGATAGCCTGCAAACGTTCCTGCGTGCGGTCGCGCGAGCCGTCGTTGACAAAGTACAGCGTGAAGGTATAGGGCAGCGTCTCCAGCGCCCGGGCCAGACGCAGATAAAAGACATCGATGGCTTCCTCTTCATTGAAGACAGGGATGACAATATCCACCCGGCGCCGGGCAGGATGAGAGAACACTTCATTTCCGGTTTCTGCGCTCATGGTCAGGCGCTCTAAGTATACCGGATTTTCAAATTCTGCGCGGCGCAAGGCTTTTTGGGAACCGCCCCAGATGGCGCAATCGTCTTTCGTCGCCGGATCAGGCAGCGCCTGCCTGGCGTAGCAGGCGCAGACCTTCCAGGCGCACCAGTTCGGGCAAGATGGCGCGGTACACGGCGCAATACGGGTTGACGCCGCCGTGCAGGGCCGTCTGGCGCGGGCAGCCGCCGGCGCACCAGTAGCGCCAGGCGCACGCTTTGCAGCCCTGGCGCTCGTCCACCGCCGGGGTCTGGGCCTCGCCGCCGGTCAGCCGGGCAAAGAGATCAGGATCAGACAGATCGGTCACCGGGCGATCCAGTTCCATCTGGCAGCGCGCCACACGTCCGGAAGGGTCGATGGCCAGATAATTCTGCCCCATCCCACACGAGTGGGCGTGGGCAAAACTGAGATTGGCCAGATCGAGGACAGCCGCCAGGCTGTGACGCGGCAGGTTGGCTTCAATCCGTTGCAACGCCTGGCGCAGCCCGGCAATCAATCGCTCGGGCGAGGCGGTCAGGGCCTGAGTGGTGCAGCCGGTCTCGCGGTAGAAATTCAGGCCAAAACGCAGCCCGCGCTGCAAAGCAAAATCGACCACCTCGCCGAGTTGCTCCACGTTTTGGGACGTGATCGTGATGGAGAGGAAAGGCGCCAGCCCGCGGGCTATGGCCCGGTCGATATTATGGACGACGGTTTCAAAACTGCCGCCGCCCCGGCGCAGCGGACGCTGGCGGTCGTGCGCCGCGCCGTAGCCGTCCAGCGAGACCATCAGATGGATACCGGCAGCCTTGAGATACGCCAGCTTTTCATCGTCGAGCAGCGTGCCGTTACTGAGCAGCACCGCCTCCAGCCCGATGCCGCTGCTTTGGGACAGCCGGCTGGCGTAAGTGTGTGTGGCGCGCACGCCTTCAAAGTTCAAGAGCGGTTCGCCGCCGGCGTATTTTAGCTTGACGCGCCGGAAGCCCTCGCATCCGGCGAGGTCAAAAAGCCTATCCACGGCAGCCTGAGCGGTGGCGGCGTCCATCGCGCCGGTTTGCGGCGTCAGGTAACAATACGTACAGCCCAAATTACAGGCGCGGGTCAGGTGCAGCCAGGCCACCAGGGTTTGCGGGCGAGAGGCGTTGGGCGCCGCGGGTGCGTCGAGCGGGCGCAGCAGCCCCAGCGCCAGCAGCGAACGGGCCAGCTGCTGCGCCTCTGCCTGCGTCAGCCCGACAGAAGGCGGCGCATCGTCGATCCGTCGCGGCGTCTGGAAGGCGTCCAGCACCTGGCCGGCCACCGCATCCAGGACGACGACGCCAGGGCCATAGGGCTGGACAAACACCCGCTTGCTGCCGGTGAGTGCGACAGGAGGCGTCGAACTTGCTATCAACGGTTTTGCGGCAAACCGCTCATTCAATACCGGCAAATGAAAGTCAGATGGACAGGCACAATTACAATCTCCTTCAGATGAATTATCGAAGGACGCGAATAGATGCACCGGGGATGCCATTGAATTCCTCCCTCAGGTCTGAACAAGACTGAATCCGACCTTTTCATTGTACACGAAATCAAAGCAGAATGTGCAGCGAGTTTCTCTGCTGCGCATTCTGCCCAAAATCTTTTACAAATCAACAGGTCAGAACTGTTCGGACCAGAGCGTTCGTTTCTCCAAAAACGCACGCATGACGCTCGTCTGCCCGCGCTCTTGCTCAAACTGCTTAACGGTTTGGATGATTTCTTCGATCTCGGTCGTGTTGAGCTTCTTGAAGCGGTCATAAACCTGATCGCGCGCCTGGCGTACGCCGGGGTAATCCGGGCTGTATTGGCTGCTGGCCTCCAACCCGAGGGCATATTTCCTGACCGCCAACGCCAGCGGCGAACGCCATTTTTCACCCTGATCCTGAAGCGCCAGAAACGCTTCATAGGCGCGGTGGCCCTCCAGCGTATGCAGCTTACCGACCAGCTTCCGTATTTGCACATCCAGCCGTCCACCGGAAATATTTTCGGGCTCAAGATAACCGTTCGGTACTGCCAGCCAGGCCGTCTGTATCGCCTGCTCTAACTGGTCGCTTTGTTTTGCGTAAAATCGCAACCAGGCCAGATCAATCAGCGCATCTACGTGACGATATAGCGATATGGGTGCAGCGCGCTGCGCCGCGTCGCTCAACGCATTTTCGCTCTGATCAATCAACGTCTTGATAATGACCTGGTCACGTTCGCCTTCTTTTAACAGGATGCGCACCATGTCCCGGCAGGCACAGCCCTGTTCAATCAACGCCTCCACCTGACGAATACGCTCGCCACTCTGGTCAAAAATTACCAGGGCCTGGCCGGCCTCCTCACGGGCCGTTTTAAGTTGTTGGTAGTGCCCCTCAAAGTTACCCGTCTGATCGCTGGAAACGCTGCGCCGGCGCGCCTCGGCCAGGGCTATCAGGGCCAGCCCCATACCACGCCTGTCGTTCAGAGACTTAAACAGCCCAAGCGCCCGGCTGGAATGATCGATGGCGCTATCGTACCTGCCTAAGCGCATGTCAATAATGCCAATCGTGTTCAGACTGAGTGCCACCGGTGAGCGCGGCCCAAGTGCCCGGCGCAGGTTGAAAGCATCCCACACCAGCGAGGGAGAGTCCTGCCAGTCGGCGCTCTCGCTCATGGCAAAAGCCAGGTCGTTTAACGTTCCGGCCATCTCCACCTTGATGTTCAATTCCCGCCAAATCTGGCTGGCCTGCCGGTAGTCGTTTGTGGCTTGTTGCAGCGCACCCCGGGCCCATTCTCCGTAAGCGCGGGTACGATACGCAAATGCCAGAATAGCGCGTTTATACCAGGCCACTGCCTTCTTATTCAGATTTTGAATGGCATAGCCGACAAAATCCTTTTTAAGTCGTGTGATAATTTCATCCAGTTCCGTTTGAACATAAGGGAGATTTTTACCTAAAAATATAAGGGCCAGCGTTTTACGAATCCGGAGATCGTCGCGCACAATAGCGCCGACGGCCTGGACGCCCAGCTTTGCATCAACCAGCGCGACAACCTCTTCATACTCCTTATTGGCCCAGGCGCGGATGACCGGATAGGTTCCAAGTAATTCCCGCAGCAGGGCCAGATCCTCTTCCTGGAAGTCCGCCCCGCCGCTCTCCTGGTGCTCCTCAATCAACGCAACCATTTCGGCCTGCAAATGGGTATACAGGATGATATCCGCCGAACTGACCGCCTCGCGTCCATAGCGATAATAGCGCCGGAAGCCGCGCGTGGGATCCAGGTGCCAGAGATAATACACCGTTTCAGCCAGGAGCGACTGGCGTTGCAGGAGAATCTGCGTAACGTCGCCAGAGGCTGCCTGTCCTTGAGTTTCAAAGGGCGCATAATGAGCGTTCAAGGCCTCACGACACCCGGTTTCTCGTTGAGTGTAATACGCCAACACCCGTTCGTAGGTCTCACCTGCCTGCTGGGCGTCTGCCGGGGATGCATAGACGTGATGGCGCAAGGTGGCGTATAACTCGTCGTGCAAATATACAACGAGGTCGTCATCCGTCGCATTTTGGGCAGGGACTTTGACAAAGGAAAAATAACGCGCCTGTTCAAGATAAGAGCGCGCTTCGCTCTCGGCAATGCCCATGACACAGGCCAACAACGCCGCGTTTGCCCCGCGCGCCAGGCGGCCTAAGGCAATGGTTAAATCGCCCAACTCCGGCGTTTCGATCAGGCGCTTCGTGATCCGCTCTTCCAGATCAAAGACTTGAAGCTCCTCGTCCGGTTTCCAGGCCCCCATGTTGATCAGGTCGATCAACATGGCCAGCAAAATGGGGCGTCCCCTGGCGCCCTGCGCCAGGGCGATCCGTTGTGGGTCGCTCAACGGCTCGATGCGATCCCATATTTCCTGTGCGCCTGTTTCACGCGCCGTGGCCAGCGCCGCAGAAAAGTATTTCAGGCTGTCCTCCTGACTGAACGGACCCACCTGGATACAACGGCAGGGAATGCCTTTATTTTGCAAATCAGTGATCAGGATTTCTGCCCGGGGACGACCTGCCACCAGCAGGGTCACGTTGCCCCACCCGGCAAGCACTTTGCACAACCACTGCCAGCACTCGGCGGTTTCGGAATTCGTGGTCTCGCTCCCGGGCAAATAGTTCAGCCGCTCGAGTGTATCCAGGGTCAGGATCAATCGTCCGCCCCGGCTGAACGCAGAAATATCCGTGCAAAAGGATTCCAGAGTTTCATCGCGTTGTTTTGAGCCTGACGTCCCCACCCCCGACAGGCGGTTGTGTTGCATTTCATTGAACTTGGCAAAAAACCCCGTAAAACCCTGTTGGTCGGATGGGGATAATGCCTGATAAATGGCCTCGACCAGGCCAACAGACGAATGGGTCTGGGTATGGTAGAAATCCACCATTCGGTCTGTGGCGTGCAATCCGGCTTTTGTGCGGGCATCGCCCAACACCTTCTGGATGATCTGAGTCTTGCCGTAGCCGCCATCACCGAGCAAGAAAATGACCCGTGGGCCGGGAGCAGGGTTATCAAAATCGGCTGCGATTTGGCCACAAATCTCCTCGCGGCCGACGAAACAGGTCTTGAACGCCCCGCTAAAATCTTTAAACCAGTCGGATAAGTGCAATGCCATGTCTTGTCCCTCCTCCGGGAATTGAATGAGTAGGCGCTCAGGCGATTACAGATCGTTGGTGGCTTTCCGCAAGTCTTTGATAGTACTCTTGAGCACGTGGATACTGAACGGCCCATTGTCCATATAATTCGGCAGCTTTTTGATTCAACCCCTGCCAGATGGTTAACTTATTCTTTTTTATGTATTCTATGAGGAAATCGGCCAGGTTATTCTCGATATGGAATTTCCCGCCGCGCCATTCCAACAAATTAGTTTGCAGCAACACATCCCGTACCTGCTCCCGAATCTGGCGGTCTGTCCAGGTCTCATAAACCACATCCCCAAAATAAGCCGCCAGCATCGGCCCGATCTCCCCTTCGCGGAACCCGTCCAGCGGGCAGAGCGCCTCCAGATATTGACGGATCGTTTCATGTTGTTCTGGAGCGACAACGCTCAATAACTCTTCAATGACGTCGTCCAACTGCGTGCCTTGCTGGATCAGAACCGCCGTAGCCAGTGGATGGCCGCGAGTAAGCTCTACCACACCTTTCCATTGCTCTTCAGGAAGGAGCTTCATCTTTTTTTCGTATTTACCCAGCTTTTGAATCTGCGCCAGCGGTTCGTCCGACTGCGTCTCAAGCTTTTCAAGCTGTATTTCCAGGTTTTCAACCCGCAAATAGGGTGATTCCCACGGGTAAACCCTTCCCCGCCCGGTAATCACGATCAGTACGTTGGGCAGCGCCGCCAGGGGGGCCAGCAAACGATGCTCCAACATTTTTAACAGGCCCCAATCCGATTCAAACGCCGAGTCGACGAGCAACGCCCAGGTTTGCTCAGGCTGGCCCTGGATGTGGCGCGTCAGCCAGATGGTTCTATCCTCAAGCGAGGCGTTTTGCACCGGTGGAAAATCCAACTGTTTGAGAAGCCATTTCAAGATCTGCTCGCAGGTTTTTTCTGGTGGATCCGTTTGGATAACGCTGCCGGCAAACCATTCGTTGGGTTTCGGCTCCAGGCTCTCGCGCCGGTCAAGCGGAGTCAGGCGTATCAAGAAAGACCTCACGCCCTGCTCCGGGAATATGCAGCGGTTCAAGTGTAAGGCCAGCCAGCTTTTGCCCACCCCACGTTCGGCGCGAATGATGACCGTCCGGCATTTTGCATTCTTTTGTTTTACCGCCGCAATCACCTTTTCAATTTTCTGAATGGGCGCCTCTCTGCCGACAAAAACATGGGGCTCATACACAGGCAGTAGATAGTTCATGATTCCTCCCAGAATAAGCATAGCGCCGGACTCTTAGCGGACGGCGATCGAATGATGGGTGCGAGAAAACAAACCGGCCGGAGTATTGCGTTGATACCAGTTCAGCGCCGCCGTTACGTCCGCAGCGAGCAAATTGCGCTCTTGCTGTTCACGCCGGGCGCATTCCTCCAGCACCCGACCCGCCAGGCAAATGGCCTCACGCGGCAGGGGCAGCGCCGAGCGCGCCAGGGTGGTTTCAATATCGTACAACCCCGGCCCACTGACGGCGTCCAGGCTGCCCATACGTCCCCGGCTGGCCACATACACACGCCGGCGCAGCAGCTCGGCCAGCAGTTCGGGCGTCCAACACAAATTGACCTGGCGGGTGATTTTTTTGAGGCCGGCCGGCAACGACAGGGAGGAAAGGCTCTCCTCCGGGACAAACGCCTTGAGATAGAGCCGCCTGGAAGTCCAGGCCAGCGCCTGCTCGATCAGCGCAGACAGGAGGTCCGCCGCCAGTTCAGGGCGGCGCGCGGTCTCAGGAAACGCATCGACGCCATCCACCAGCCAGAAGATCGAGCGAAACTCCACCTCTCCCAGCGTCAGTTCAAGCAACTCTTCAAAACCCGCCTCGACGTCGCCGGCAAAAGCAGGGGTATTTTTCAGTGAGTCCAGGGCAGCGCTAAAGGCTTCAATTCCTGTGGGCTCCGGATCAGAAGAGGGGATATACGCCCGGTCAAGCAGTGGCAGCAAAATATGAACGTTGCCGGTTTCGTGCAATATGCCGTTACAATAGGCCAGCGGCACGGGCAGATAGCGCTGCCAGAAAGCCGCCAACCTGTGTTGGACGGCATGCGATAATTCCAGAAATTGCCCGGGATGAAAACCAAGCGACAAAAAGAGCGCCGCCGCGCCGGCCTGCAGGAATTTTTGCTGGTGTTGTTGTAAAGAAATCGGCCGGCTGTTAAATGCAAAAAAATTAGGCAGGCTGTAATTGACCGGTAAGGGCTGCATACCGCCGTACGACAGCGTGCAGCTGCGCGAGACGTAGAAACGCATGGCGGTCTTGCCGGCGCCCGGCAAACCACCCACCAGCGCCGGGGCATCCTCGCTGGCCAGCGCAAACGAATCATGCCCCACCAGGTATTCAGAAAGGTGAGGATCACCTGAGGCCTCTAACTGCCCAAAGGGATTAAAAAGCAACCCGAAGGATTCCAGCAAAGTTTTCAAAACGGCGCCTTTCTGAAAACAGATAATTTCCCTCATTATACCCGACGGGCTGTATAGACAACGGCGGGGCGGGGCCCAAAAACCCTCTTCTTTCCCTCGCCGCTTCCTCTCTCTTTCCTCACCGAACGCTCACCAGCTATTTTTCAGCCCGGCGCCCTTGCCGCGCTGGGTGATGATGTAGATTGGTTCGTGCGGGTCGGGCTCCAGCGCCTGACGAATCCGCCACAATACGGTATCGATCACCCCGCCGATTTCCTTGGGGTATTTGTAATTTGGATCGGCGGTCGAGGTCGGAATCGCCTTGAGCCCCTCACACCCCAAATAATACAACTCTTCTCGGCTGCACAGGCGAGCGCGATTCTGGTAAAGATATTCCAGCATACGGTAGCTCGTCGGTTGAATGTCGGCGACCTCACCGTAACCCAAGTAGACCCGCTGCCGGTTGGCATCCACCCGCAAACGGGGCGGGTGTTGGCGGGTGACTCTTTGAAATTCTTCATCCGTCAGCGGCCGGGGGGAGGCGTTCTCCAGATAGGCCGCCGCCAGCGGGCGCAGCAGTTCCAACCAGCCGCGCGGCAACCCGCCGCCGTATTTTTCCAACCAGGGCAACAAGTCGGCGCTGACGCACAAATCGCTCAGGCAAAAATCTGCCGGCTTTCCCAGAGCCAACGCCAGCCAGCGACTGGCAATCGCTTGCAATTGCTCACCCGTCCATTGCAGATGGTGGACTTCCAACCGGCGCCGTTCAACACCGCTGGAGCAGGCAATCTGCGCCTCCAGTTCAACCGGCGCTACGATCTTGAGCACAAAGCCGCTTTCTTCAAAAACGGCCAGGCTCGAAAGCAGCGCCTGTAATGCAGATTGGATGAGTTCAGACTGGGCGTCAATCCAGGCTTCGAAACTGTCCACCATGACCCACACCCCCTCCAGCCCCAGTTCCTCGGTGGCCTTTTTCAGTTGGGTGATCGCCCGCGGCAAAGGGGTTTCCGGGCCAAAAAATGTATGCGGCGGCGCTACGGTCAGACGCCGCTGGATCAGTTCGATTCCCTCCGGCGAGCAGCCCTCCTCTAACTGACCGGCGATCAAGAAATAATCTGACTTTAAATACTGATGGATAAAAGAAACCAGCAACGTTTGCGCCCAGTTCTTGGCCCGGATGAAGCGTTCGGGCCAACGCCCGATAAACGCCAGCAGCGATTGGGCGCAGGCGTAGAAAATCTGCTCGAACCAGTCCTGCACCCGCTGACTGGGAGAATACGCCTCGCCCGGCAAAGAGGGCTGCCAGCTGACCACCAGGCAGGCCGGCGGGGCAGTCTCTGTCTGACAGAAACGTTCGAGCGCCATGCGCGTGGCCGTTTTGCCGCTGCCGCTTTCACCTACCAGAATCACCGAACGCATCGTCGCCAGTTCGTTAAAATCCGGCGGCGGGAGGAAGACATCCTGTCCCCAGGCCGTTTCATGCTCGGCGCTCAAGCGATCGAGGAGACGCAGATTGGGGGGGCGTTGGATTGTTCCGGGTATATCCCTGACCGCATCCATCCCTCACTCCTCCTGATCCAGAATTTCCAGATCGCTCCAATCCAGCTCTTTCTGCCGGGGAGAGCGTTCGGCGTGATAACGCAGCGCGCGGTCGGCCAGCACCAGCAGGCGCGCCAGCGAGCCGTTCGCCTTCCGGCACAAAATTTCGTCCGGGGCAATGGCGCCGGCCGCGATTTCTGCCTGAACGCCGGGATTAAACAGGCTGTTGAAATCGAAATACACCGGCAGACTGCCCGGTTTTGTGGAAGCGACAGAAATTCGCCGGTTGAGTTGTTCCTTGAGTTCCTCGGCGGGCCAGCGGATCGATATGACCGGGATTTGAAAGAACCGCACACGGTGTGGGCAAAAGATCTTTGCAATGACGTGACTCTCGAGCAGGCCTTCCTGGATTTCGAGCGTGGAAAGGATGAGATGGTTGTACACATCCCAAGCCAGACCCGGTTGGAAGCGTACCAACAGATGCGTATGTTCAACCCCAGGAGGGCGCAAAGAAAGCCAACGTTCCTTTTGCGCTCTATCTGGCGGCGCAATGAAGGTCGGGCTGCCAAGTGCTTCGCGCATCCGGTCCATTAATGGTCCTACCTCTCCCGGAACGCTGGCGCCCGCGCGCAACAATTCAAACTTCAGCGCTTCCCAACGATCCTGCCCGGTTAATTGCGTACACCACACCAACAAATAGGCCAGATCAAACTGCCGGCGGCCATCCAGGGCCAAGAACACATCCGGGTTAAGCGCCAAAAATTTTAACCAGGCCCACCCCACGGCTCTGACGATCTGATCCAACAATTCCCCGGCGGATAAAGCGCCTGCTTCTGGAGACAACATCACCACAAAGGATGGCGTAGGGAATAACGAAGCCTGACACAGCCCTTTTTGCAGCGCCAGAACGGTTAAGTCCACGTCCTGGCTCTCTGGCGAATAAAAAAGCGCCGTTTCTTTGGAAGAGAAATATGGTTGCAGTGGGGTAGGGAGAACAGCAAGTTCAAAAGAAAGCGGGTTACAGGCCAGTTTATTGGCGGGTGCAAACGGATAGCAAGACAACTCCGCCAGCTCAATCCACCTGACAATGGCATCCTGCAGTTCAGAAGATATGGGGGGATAAATTTCGGGCCAGCGATAGGCGGCCGGTCTGATCTGCGGGGCGATGTCGGCAATCCGCTCATCCCACAAAAAGCGCCGTTCCTGACTGCCGGCCCGCTGAAAAGCCGTTGCTACCGCTTGAGGATCTTTTTGATGCGCAGCACGAATAGCCCCAATCAACTGTTCCTTAATCGTTTCCTCTCGCGTGGCCTGTGTGGATGACTGATAAGCTGCGAGGAGAACTTGATCCAGTTGAGCGTCGGCCGTCTCATTAAATTTTTGCCAGTATTCAAAAACTTGCTGGATTATCGAAGCAGCATCTGCCTGAAGGTTAATATTGATTGTGATCTTATCACGACCAACAAAATCACCGCCGCCGGTGTTAATTTCTCCACTTGAATAAGCCCCACCCTGCGTTTGCACTTGAACTGGTGGCGGTATGGGTTTCTCTGCAGAAGCGTCTGCCTCACCTTTTCGAGCTTCTTCCATGCTCATTTCCCCTTTAGCAACAGCTATTTTGCCGCGAATAACTGCACGTTTTCACTTCTTCCAGTATAGACCCTTTTCTCCCCCTGTCAATTCATTCGGTGAGAATTCTGTGAGATA
>CAZHTS010000054.1:6178-33700 GCA_964535315.1 uncultured Anaerolineaceae bacterium | reverse complement strand
GATTTGCTGCTATGGGCGTGAGGTGTCGCTCTTTCGAAAAATTCCGTGATGGGCGGCGACCATCTCGGCCAGGATGGATAAGGCAATCTCGCCGGGCAAAACTGCGCCCAGGCTCAACCCCACCGGGGCGCTCAGGCGGTGGAGTTGTTCGTCGCTCACGCCCAGTTCGCGCAGGTCGGCCATGCGTTGTTCAATTCGCTTGTGGGTGCCCAGCACGCCGACGTAGCGGGCGGGGCTGGCTAACGCAATTTTTAACGCCGGGTTATCCAGCTTGTCGTCGTGGCTGAGCGAGGCGATGTAGGTGCCCTCGTCGGGGCGCAGTTTTTCCAATGCGTCGGCAGGCCAGTCGACGATGAGCTCGTCTACATCTGCAAAACGTTGGCGGGAGGCATACGCCTTGCGCGGGTCGATGACGATGGTGTAAAAGCCGAGTTCCCGGGCCAGCCGTACCAGCGGAATGGCGATATGCACGGCGCCGATTACCACCAGGCGCGCCGGTGGGGCAAATACATCCGCAAAGACCTCCGTCGTTTCCCCGGCGACCTCGAAGGTCTTCCAGTTCGCCGCCTGAACGGTCATCTGCTGCTGCAACCAGCGCTGCACCTCTTCATCCAGCGTTGCATTTCCCAGGCCGCCGATGGTGCGTCCATCTGGACACACCATCATTTTCTTTCCCAGGGCGGCGCCGCCGATGACGGTCGCCGCCGCCGCCAGCCGGTTTTGCTCCAGGCAGGTTTTCAAGGCCGGCAGAATTTCACGCCAGGCCGGGGTGTCCAGCGTTTCGACGAACACGTCCAACGAGGTGCCACAGTTCAGGCCAATTTCCCAGGGGTTCTCGCTGTTGGGCACACCAAAATGCAGCAGCCGGGGCACGCCGCTCTTGATCACCCCCTGCGCTTCTTCGTACACCGCATTTTCGATGCAGCCGCCGGTGACCGAACCGGCAATATCGAGGGTGGTCGTCATTGCCATCTTGGCGCCCAACGGGCGCAGGGCAGCCCCATCCATTTTTACATTGGTTGCAACGGCGACCGGCTTGCCTTGTTGCAGCCAGGTTTCAATTTCTGTAATGACTTCGCGCATATCAACCTCTTTGATCGATCAGCATACGTTTCTGCAAACTGCCCGTTTCACCTGTGTTTTGCGCACAGCGGACAGTCACTTTTAGATTTTGAATGGCAGGAATGGCCTCAAGCGCTCGTTCTACCTGACGGGGCGCATACTCATGTGACAGCATCTGAGCTTCGATGTGAACGGCCGTATCCGTCAGTGTAACCGAAAAATTCAACAAGTCAGGGATTGAAAACAGGGCTTCATCGAAATCTGCCAGGCGGAGGGTTCCTCCGGCAAGCGGAATGAAGCCGCCGAAGCGCCCGCTGACCCGTTCCATCGTCCGCAGGCTCGTCCCGCAGGGACATTCGCCGGGGATCCAACGGCTGCGGTCGCCCGTGCGGTAGCGGATGAGCGGCATGCCTTGCCGGGTGAGGGTGGTGAACACCACTTCGCCGTATTCCCCTTCTGCCACCCATTCGCCGCGGATGGGGTCGACGATCTCGAAATATAGATCGGCTTCACGCAGATGGTAGCCGTGGTGCGCTTCACATTCTACCCCGCCGCCCAGGCCCATCTCGGTGGTTCCGTAATGGTTGAACACCTTACAACCCCAGGTATCCTCCAACGCCCGCACAATGGCCGCGGGAACGTAATCGGTCGAAAGCAGAACCGTTCGCGGCGCCTTGCGGCCGGGCTGCCAGCGCCGCGCCAGCCCCAACACCTGGGTCGGGGAGCCGACCAGGCAATCTGCCTGCTGCGCCTGCATCGCTTCCAGCGCATGCAGGGGGTCGCGCACCGGCCCGTATGGAACCGGGATGCGCCCGCAGCGCGCCAGCCCAAGCCGCAGCAGGTCGCCCACGCTCCCCGGCGTCTGCCCTGGCAGCAGGATCAACACCCGCTCTCCTACCTCGGTCAGGGTGGACATGCCCACGCCGAAAAAGTCGATGGTCAACTCCTGATCGCCGGCGGTAAAGCAAATCCGTTTGGGGTCGCCGGTTGTCCCTGAAGTTTGCAGCGTCACGATGCGCTGGATTTCGTTTTGCGACACACAGGCAAGCTGCAACCCCTGTGTGCGAAGGTCTTGCTCGGTGGTGAAGGGGAGGGCCTGTAATTCTTTCAGGCTGGAGAGCGACTGAGGCGCATGCATCAGATGGCGCTGATAAAAGCGGCTCTTCGTGCGCGCCCACTGGAGCGTTTGCGCCAGTTTTTCTTGCTGGTACGTTTCAAGCGCCTGGCGCGTCAGTTCTGTCTGACAGCCGATCGTATGCCCGATCCAGGGGTCGAGTGGGGTAAGCTGGATTTTCATTTTGCCATTACCGTTGAGCGGCGTGCGCCCGCATTCCTATCGGCGGCGCCAGAGTCAGGCGAGGCTGGCCGGATCGCGCAGCATGGTGAACCGCCGTATGCCGGCCAGCTGGCGCTGTGACGCTCCCTGGCCGAGGCTGTAGAACAGCGCTGTCGCATCCGTCACGATAGAGCCGGCCAGTACGTCTACGCCGTGGTCGAACAATACCGGGCTGAGCGGCGTGGTTGGTCCAATCATCACCACCAGCGCCTGGGGCGGAAACAGTCGCGCCAGATCGTCGAAGGTGCCGTTTAACAGCGTCGTTGCCGTCAGGCCGATGATATCTGCCTGCGGCAGTAACTCGGGGGCAGCTTCGGCCGGGTGGTCGCCGGGGCGCGGCTCCTGTTCCAACACCCAGACCTGTTTGGCAACCTGGCGCAGTGCGTCGGTAAACGGGAAATGCCCGACGGTAACAATATTTTTCTCCCGCCCGCGCTGCAAGATGAACTCGCGGGCGTTCATCTCCACACCGGTTTCGGGGCGCACGGCGATGAGCGAGTTGAGCGCCGCCAGGCCGATGCTCACTTCCAGCGAGTTTTTGGAACGAAGCAAGGGCGCCAGTTCGACAGCGGATCGTTCGTGCAGGCGCCCCATCCAGTCAAACTTTTCGGCTTCACAGCACTGTGCGTCGCTGAGCGTGGCTGCCAGCCCAACCGCACGACTTTGCACGGCTGTGTAGTACAACCCGACCCGAACTTCGCGCACCGGGCCGGCAGGCGCATTTACCAGGACGGACGAAATAACATCTTCAGTTACGGTCATGATACCTCTCGTAAGAAACTAACAGCGCTGCCCGAAAATGATTCTTGGGGCGGCCGATCATTCCATTTGTTAAAGCGCTTAGCGGGTATGCTATAATTATAAGACGTTTCCCCGATCATTCTACAGAACAATATCCCACATTTACCGGCGCCCAAACGTGTAAGAATCGTACTTTTATTGAGTTCTATTTGAGAAGAGATGGTTCAATTGGTCAATCCTTCACATCCAAACCCGCGCCGTATCTGCCATCCCTTGAAATGGGCCTCCCAGGCTTTCATCTGCGGCGTCGAAGGTGTAAACAGGCGGCTCTCACCAATGGCTTTTGCCTTGTTTGGGTTGGATGTACACAAGGAATGTGGTTTATGTTGATCCCCGATGAGTCGAACCCGGGGTGGGTTAAAGCAATTTCCGGGCAGGAATCCCCGAAGTACGAGCTGCTGGCTACCAAGATCCTTTTGGGCCGGCTCTCGTTGATTTATGAAATGAACCCGTCTCCGGAAACGACCCGTAAGAGTGTGGCAGAGTTGCGCGCCTTTTTTGTGAGAAATAAAGATGTACCCAAGGCTCAGGCTGATTTGAAAAAAATATTTGGCGAGTTGGTGACAGATGATGCCAGTCCTGTATGAAAAAAACGAAGTGGCAGCGATGATCGCTGCCGGGAAGAAATTGCTCCTGGCCGGCGGTGAGCAAGCGTTGAGCGAGCTCCCCGCGGGTTTCTGGATTGCGGGCACGATCCCTTATTTTATGACCGGGCAGGGCGGGGTCTTCACTCAGGATCGCATCTATGTGACTGAACTACCCGAGTACGTGTTGAAAACCGAAGTGAAAATCTACGATGAAACCAATATCCATAACGTTTACAACGACGCGCCGCAGCATGGTTTCAGCGTGATTATCATTCCGGGTTCGTGCCGCACCCACTTTACGTTTGCTTTAAATGCCCCGGGGTTTCCGGGGTTTGCCACCCGCCCGTTGATCGGCTGGATCGCCGGGATAGCGTTGGATGAAGAGGCCGCCCTGCCGAAAGTGTTTGACGGCACCCAGGGTCAGAGCCTGTCCAATGGGGCGGTGGTGCTGCACGTGGAATTGCCGGCGAATAAGCTGGTGGAAATCGATATCGTCAATATCTTCGAGCAGGGCGAGGGCGATACGATTGTCTTCCTGGAGGACGGTTTCAGCGCCACCCAGGCCCTGATCAATGGACAGTTGAAAAACTTTGCCGATTATCTGTATGAAAATTCGATCGACACCAAGCTGCCCCTCGTGGCTGATTTGCATGGGGCGATGATCAACACCAGTTTTAAGAGCCTGGGGTTTGCGAAACGGCAGGTGAAGTTTTATGCGCCCGTCTTTGCCGGCTATCGCTACAAGATTGCAAAACCGGTAGGCGATTATATGGATCATTTTTTGAGGCAGGTGCCCGAAGGCGTTGGGGGAAAACTTTTCTTTGCCTGCAACTGCATTTTGAATTACATTTATGCCGACCTGGAAGGAAAGAAGACGGCCAATTTCACCGGCCCCATTACCTTTGGCGAAATCGCTTATCAACTCCTCAACCAGACGATGGCCTATTTGACCATCGAGGATGCCTGAAAAGGTTTGTGCGTGCAGGCCAGACGAGAATGGCACAAGAAAAAGAGCATTTCGAGAACGGTAAAACTGCCTTCACCCCTCCGGTGAACTGGCCTGTTTGCCATTATACGGATTTCCCCTGCACCATCAAACAACACGCCGACGAATTGGAGACTATCCTCAATATCCAGCAGGCGATTACCAGCCGGCTTGATCTGAGCGACGTCTTAAAGTTGATCGTCGAGGAGGTGCAGCGGCTCACTTCGGCGCAGTTGAGCCTGCTCTATGCGCTCGAAGGGGACGACCTGCGGGTGGCGGCTGTGTCGGGGCAGACCTATTCAGACGAACTGGTGGGGTATCGCATCCCGGTGTCTCAATCCATGGCCGGTCTGTCGATTAAAACCGGCCAGCCGATCACGATCGCCGATGTACAGAGCGATGACAAACGCATTTACCGCGAAGCGGTCAAACTGTTTGGAAATGTCCACAGCTATATGACCGTGCCGCTCGTTTCCGGCACCCGCGCCATCGGCGTCATTGCGGTGGTGGATCAGGGTGTGGGTGTGTTCGGCCCGGACAGTTTGCGCGTGTTGAGTATGCTTGCCCCCAGCGCGGTGATCGGCCTGGAAAACGCCCGTCTCTACCAGGAACAACAGGAACGCCGGCTTGAATCGGAAGGGCGCACCCAGATGGCCGAGGGGCTGCGGGTGATGATGGCCATCCTGAATTCCAACCGTTCCCTCGACGAAATTCTGGATTATATCGTCACCCATGTCAGCAGCCGCTTGCTGGATTGCCAGGCGATGGCAATTTATTATTTGCAGCCCAATCGTGATATTCTCATCGTCCAGGCTTCTCACGGTCTGCCGGAGAAATTATTGACCGACGAGAGTTTTTTGTCCGGGCGCGAGGCGGTCAGCCAGGCCATCTCAACCCGCCAGCCGGTGGCGGGCGCCATTGCAGACGGGGCGTTGGAAAACGAAACAGACCTGGCGATGGCCCCCACCGAGTGGAGCCTGGTCAGCCAGTTGACGGCATTGTATCCGTCCTGGTTGGCCGTGCCCTTGATCGTGCAGGGCGATACCTACGGGGCCATCCTGATGTATTACCGCCAGTATAAGCCTCTTTCCGATGAGGAAATCAGCCTGGCGATGGCCTTTAGCGATCAGGTGGCCCTGGCCATTGAGAACACCCGGCTGCGCATGCAGGCCGAACAGGCGGCAGTGATGGCCGAACGCAACCGCCTGGCGCGCGATCTGCACGACGCCGTCAGCCAGACCCTGCTTTCGACCAGCCTGATTGCCGACGTGCTCCCCAGCCTGTGGGAGCGCAATCCGGCTGAGGGCCGGCGGCGGCTGGATGAGCTACGTGAGCTGACTCGCGGCGCATTGGCCGAAATGCGCACCTTGCTGTTTGAACTCCGCCCCGCGGCCTTGAAGGAAGCCAAACTGGGCGATTTGCTGAAGCATTTAACCCGGGCGATTGCCAGCCGGACGCACGTCGCCGTGACCCTTACGGTGGAAGGCGACCGAATGCTGCCGCCGGACGTGCAGGTGGCCCTGTACCGGATCACGCAAGAGGCTTTGAACAATATGGCAAAGTACGCCAATTCCAGTCAGACAGCCGTCAACCTTCGTTTCCTGCCCGAAAAGGTAGCGTTGATCATCTGTGATGACGGCTGCGGGTTTGACGTCAACTGTGTCCCCCCCGGGCACATGGGACTCCGGATCATGCATGAACGGGCGGCCGCGATCCATGCCACCCTGAAACTGATGAGCACGCCGGGATGCGGCACCCGGATTGAAGTAACCTGGCCCAAAAACACCTCTGAGGAGCAGTCATGACGGCGACCAACCCTATTCGCGTGATGGTGGTGGATGATCATGCTATTTTTCGCAGCGGACTGACTGCTTTCTTGCAGGCGTACGACGACCTGACGCTGGTTGGCGAGGCGCGCACCGGCGAAGAGGCGGTGCAACTGTGCGCCCGCATCCAGCCCGACGTGATTTTGATGGATTTGATCCTGCCGGGCATGGATGGGGCGGCGGCAACCCAGGCGATCCACCACGCCTACCCGCGCATCCAGGTGCTGGTTCTGACCAGCTACACCCAGGAAGAACTGATTCAAAAGGCGCTGCGGGCCGGGGCGATTGGCTATCTGCTCAAAGATATCCAGGCGAACGAACTGGCGCAGGCCATCCGCCTGGCGCACGCCGGCCAATCGATCCTGTCTCCCGGGGTCGCCCAGACCCTGATCCATGCCTCCGTACAGCCGCCGCAGCCGGGGTTCGATTTGAGCGACCGGGAGCGCGAGGTGCTGGCATTGATGGTCAGGGGTCTGAATAATTCGGAAATTGCCCGCACGCTGGTCATCAGCCTGTCCACGGTCAAGCACCATGTCAGCCACATTCTCTCCAAGCTGAATGCGAGCAACCGCGCTGAAGCGGTGGTGCTGGCCGTACAGCATCACCTGGACAGGTAGACGGCGCTTAAGCGGGACGGTATAAGGGACGTCCGTTCTGGTCGGTTAAGTTGTAAGCGCAAAACGGCACCAGCCCACCGCTCGGGCTGACGTGAATGATGTAGCAGTCGCGCAGCCGTTCCAGATCTAAGTTCCAGGCGTCTTGAAAGGCCATGCCAGAAATACTGAAGGTGTGTGTGCGGGCGCGGGCCAGGAATTCATCCCAGCCGCCAAGGCTGCCGCCGTCCTGGCGCTCTGCCTGCGCCGCGGCAGGGGCGCTCCATTGCCGGGCCGTGATCCGCCGCGATTTCAAGCCTCCTTCATCGGCTCGTTCCGGCTGGCTGCCGCAGCAGCTGCCATTGTGGTGGGTCAGGGGTACGAGTTCTCCATCGGGCATCAGCACAAAACTGGCGTGGAAAGAGCACAAAGCGTTTTCGCCGCCCGGCGGTCTGAAACTCTCACGCCGCACCCGCCGGTGGGTCTGTTCTTCAATGGCGCAAATGACCTCTGGGATCGTGATACGGTCGCTGTCGGCAGGCGGCAGCGGGTAGCGTCCAAAATAACTGACCGGCTGAAAATGCACGCCGCGCACGACCGGGGCGTATTCCAGGGCCAGGCGAATGATATCGCCCACCTGGTGGGTGTTGATCTCGGGCACCAGGGTGGGCACCAGCACCACCCCCAGCCCATAGCGGGCGCAGTTTTCAATCACCTGTATCTTTTGGGCCAGCAGTCTGCCGCCGCGCATTTGCCGGTAAACGTCGTCGCTGGTGCCGTCAAATTGCAGGTAGACCGTGGACAAACCCGCCGCCTGGAGCCGCTGCAAGAAGTCCGGGTCCCGGGCCAGGCGCAGCCCGTTGGTGTTGACCTGGAAGAAGGAGAAACCGAGCGACCTGCCCAGAGCGATGATTTCGGGTAAGTCGTCGCGCAGACAGGGTTCACCGCCGGAGAGTTGAATATTAAAGGGGCCGCCGGCCTCCAGCAGCCGCCGGTACCATCCTTCAATCACCTCGAGGGATGGATCGTCCGTTTGTTTTTTGCCGCCTGCGCTGGCAAAACAGAAGGAGCACGCCAGGTCGCAGCGTTGGGTCACATCCAGGAGCACACAGCAGGGCTGCTGGCGGTGATCCGGGCACAAACCGCAGTCCAGCGGACAGCCTTTTTCGACCTGGGTAAAGGGATTGCCGGGCGAAGTCGGGATTTTGGGCCGCACCCAGCTCGAAAAGGCGGGTTGGCCGCGCCAGATGATCGTACGGAAAGCGCCGTGCTGCGGACAGGTTTTTTCCAGGTAAACGTCTTCGCCCTGCGCCACACGGCGAGCCGGCAGGCGGGTCAGGCATTCGGGGCAAACGCTTTCGGTGGTAGAAAGCGTTTGTTCGGGTTGTGCGGCCTGACAACAGCAGGTTGAGTCGCCGGCGCTCTGGCTGCTTTCCGGCTGTTTGGCGTTTCCTGTGCAACAGTCCATTTACTCGTATCCTCCAAGATCAAACCCATTCTCAACCAGCATTTCTTTGACTTTCTGGTAAGTGGCGGCGACGATGAGCGGGCAGCGCGCCGTCTGGTTGCGGTTGTTGTTGTTGAGGATATCGGTACAGCGGATGCCGCCGTACGCCTCGCCGTACTCGGAACGGAACCATTTCACCAGTTCCATGATCATAAAGTCCAATTGGGGGTTTTCCTCGTCTTGCGCATCGCCTTTGCCGGCGTACAGCCCCAGCAAACACGATGCTCCGGTCAGCGCACCGCACAGTTCGCCGGAGAAACCCAGCCCTCCTGCCAACCCGTGCATGGCCCGTACCAGATCCGGGTTTTCTTTCCCTTGCAGTTCCAGGCCCAACTTCATTATAACCTGACTGCAATAAAACCCCTCGGCCTTCATTTCCTGCATGCGTTGGATATCTTCGTCCATGAGGTCATCTCCCTGGAAAGTGATTAGCGTTTTTGAGCGATCAATAAGAAGTAACCCGGCCGGGCTTTGGCAAGGGCCAGTTGCAGGTCGAGGGCGTCCATCTTGCCGCCGGCCGGGGCTTCCAACAGCGGGGTGGCGATCAGGCGTGCGGCAACCGCTTTCAACGTCCCGGAATGGTCTTCCCAGCAGCGCTGGTTAAATCCGTGTTCGTCCAGCAAGGCGAGCAGGTCTGCCTGGATCATGAAGCGGCTGAAGCAGCAGGTTGGCGGCAGCGATTGCAGCGCTGCCAGCCCGGCCGGGTTGCGGGCGTAAACATCGCTGACGACCAGGTAGCCGTTGGGGCGCAGCAGGCGCCGGCATTCTGCCAGAACCGGGCCGGCTTCTGGGAACACAGACAGGCTGCACTCAACCAGGAGCGCGTCAACCTGCCCGGCAGCCAGCGGGAGACGGGCGGCGTCGCCTTGCGCCAACGGTAAGAGTGGGCTGCGCCGGCGTCCCCGGCGCAGCAGCACTGCCGAAAGATCGATACCGCCGGCCCGATAGCCGCAGGCCTGCAAATATTCTACCGTCCTGCCCGTGCCGCAGCCGACATCCAACACCCTGGCGGCGGCGGGGAGTTTACAAAAGTCGATGGCCCTTTGCGTCAGGGCCAGACCGCCAGGCCGGAGAGTTTCTCCAAAAGCCTGCTGAACCTCTTCCTGTTCGTAAACACAGCTCTGCCCGGCGGGAATCTCTGGCATATGACTCCGATTATTTATCTTCGAGCGCCTTTTCTACCTCGATCATTTTGCCCAGGGCCAGATCCTCCGGTACCAGCACCAGCCCACAGCTGGGGCAGCACATTAAGTTTACCGGGTAAGCGTTCCCCAGGTAGGATACCGTGATTTGCCTGGATTGGAGCGGAAGATTGCAGTGCGCACAAAGCCATTCGTTGGACATTTCCTGCTGCTCTGGGGCGTTCATGATTTCAAATTCTCCGCGATTTCCATCCGGTGGCTGTAAGCGTTATGAACCACAAAGGCGTCTCCCTGCGGCGAGTATTCCACCCAATAAGTGACCCGGGTTGGCCGGTAGTGGGCCAGGAAGCGACCGGTCTGTGGGTGGCGGAACTTGTGGCTCGTCCTTTCGGCATATTCGATGACCCGCTGGATATCTTCTACCAGGATGAGTCTGTCTTCAATGCGCTGTTGAACTTCTTCGGAGAGCAGCAACTGGATGGATTCGTAAGCTTCTGGCGCCGTCATCGTTTCACCCCAGACCTCCTTGAGCAGCTTTTGTTTGAGCCGGGCCCGATTTTCGTGCCGTTGCGAATATCCCGGGCTGTGGCGGAGCGCCCGCGCTTGCGGATCGGGATCGAAGATGAGGTCGAGCAGGTGCAGGCTGCGTTTTCCATGCCGGGCAAAGAAATCGCGGCACATGGCGCAGTAGGTCAGGTAATCGGCCGGGTTGGCGGCGATGCGATGCGCCACCACTTTGCGGGACAGTTCCGGGTTGGCCAGCCACATCAGCCCGCCGTAGCTACAGCAGGTGGTTTTTTCCCGGCTCAAGGGCAGTTCGTCGATCTGATACCCCAATTTCCCCACCAGACGGCGTACGCTTTCCTGGATGTGGGCCTCGTAGCGCGTCGAACAGGGGTCGTGGATGGAGAGCATGCCGCCGCTCGACGGCCGGGCTTCGGCAGGCAGACCCAATTGATCGAATAATTCCCATAAGGAGACGATTTCGACGCCCGGCAGGTTGGCTTTGAAGATCTGATAGCAGCTCGAACAGCCCAGGATCAGGCGCGGCTGGCCCATCCCGGCGAGTTGTTCTGTCACTTCTGCCAGGGCGGCCTGGAACAGATCGGGGCGCCCGGCCCAATCGGCCGGAGCGCCGCAGCAGCGCAGCATCAGCCCTACCTCGGGCAACCGCTGGCGCAGATAGGCGTACACCTGTTCCACCTGGTCGGGGGCCGAAGCGCTGAGCTGGCAGCCGGGGAAAAAGACATAACGACTGGTTTGAGCGCCCGGCTGGTGGCGGGCCAGGGTGAATTTGTCGCTGTTGCTGAACTGCATGTCGCGCAGGGCAAAATCGTGCGCCGAGGGGGGCATGTGCCCCTGCGCCACCATGACCTGGCGCGCCTGTTTGCACACCGCGCCGAGATCCAGATCGGTCGGGCAAACTTCACCGCATAACCCGCACAGGCTGCAAGAATTGATGAGTTTATTGGCCCCGCGCGTGCCCATCACGATGGTCATGTTGTTGTAGATCTGGCGGGCGTATTTCTTGGGGTAGCTGCCAAAGTGCGCCAGGTATTCGCACACCTTGACGCATTCCAGGCACTCACATTGCAAACAGCGCCCGGCTTCCTGGGCGGCTTCTGCCTTGTTGTAGCCGGCTCTGGCGTCGGCCGCCGGTGTGACCGGCAGGGTCGCCAAACCGTCACTGTTGGTGTACAGGCAGCTTTCGTAGGCCCCTTCGTTGGCGCGCGAAGCCGTCAACGAAACGCGCTGGATGTATCGTTCGATCGAGAGCGCCGCCCGCCGTCCATCCGACATGGCAGCGACCGGTGACGCCGGCGTGTTTTTGCCGAGCATTTCACCCCCGGCAAAAATACCGGGTTGGTCGGTGGCGTAGGTAACGGGGTCGACGACCATCTGTTCTGCCGCATCCAGCGAGAACGAAAACCTGGCCGCAGTATTGGCGCCGGTGGCCAGGTAGACTGCGTTGAATTCGCGTTGGAGTTGACCCAGGGAGACGCTGCCCGAATCGGCCGTTGGGCTCACCGTGGTGTTCAGGCGCACCTCTACGCCCATTTTGAGCAGCTGCGCCGTTTCGGTTTCGATGATCGAACGCGGCAGGCGGGTCTCAGGGATTGACCACAGACTGCCCCCCAGGTAGCCGCGCGCTTCAAATATAACCACGCCATACCGCTTGCGGACCAGGTCAAAAGCGGCCGTCAGGCCGCTCAGGCCGCCACCCACAATCGCCACGCGCTGTTTGCGCGGGGCCAGTCTGGCGCTGTTTTCGGCAGGAGGCTCTCCCCAGTCCGCACAGGCGCGTTCCAGGCTGGCGATTTCGATGGCCTCATTTCGTTTGCAGACCGCCCGGCAGGGCTGGTCGCAGACGCGGCCCACGATCCCTGGAAATGGCAGGTTCTTTCGCAAAATTTGCAGGCCGGCGGAAAAATTGCCCTGGCTGACTTCGGCGCTCAAAGCCCGTACATCGACGTGTAACGGGCAGGCGGCCGTACAGGGCGGAGCGCATTCCTGAATGCATTGCGCCTCGAGGTCACGCAGTTCTTGTTGATCCAGTAATGTTCTCATACGATACCCTATTCTACCAGTATATAAGAGCTATTTTTGGCCTGCATCGGTCAACTGACCCATACAGAATGGGCCACTCGGGCCAAATATAGACTGTCCGGGTGTGCGATGACTCCGCCGGTTTTTTCTTCTATGATCATAGTAGTTGTAACTCTGCGTACGATCTATATCGTCCGGTTGTTTCACCGCTCGAAAGAGGTGATTTTTCCCCCCTGTTGTCCTGATCCAAAGAACGAATATTCTGCCGCTGCACCATATTCTCAATGTTCCTGTAAGGAGGTAAGGATGCAAAAGAAAACATTTATGATCAATGGGGTGTCCCGATCCGTTGAGGTGCCTGACGACGCTTCCCTGGCCGATGTGCTGCGCGAGAAGCTTCTGTTGACCGGCACAAAAGTTTCCTGCAAAGATGGTCATTGTGGGGCTTGCTCAGTCATCGTGGATGGCAAATTGACCCTGGCCTGCGTCACCAAGGCCAGACGTGTGCCCGATGGCGCGAAGATTATCACCGTCGAGGGGATTGGGACGCCTGAAAAGATGCACCCGATCCAGATTGCCTTCGCGGCTTACGGCGCAGCCCAATGTGGGTTCTGTACGCCGGGTATGGTCGTCTCGGCCAAGGCGCTGCTGGACAGCAACCCTGACCCGACCCGCGAAGAGGTGCGCGCCTGGTTGACCAAGCATCACAATGTTTGCCGTTGCACGGGCTACAAGCCGATTGTGGATGCAATCATAGAAGCCGCCAAAGTGCTGCGCGGCGAAATGAGCCAGGCGGAACTGGAGTTCAAGATGCCGGCTGACGGCCGTATCTGGGGCAGCAAGTATCCTCGCCCGACGGCAAAGGCCAAAGTGACCGGTACGCTGGACTTCGGTCAGGATCTGGCCTTGAAAATGCCGGCCAATACCCTGCGCCTGGCGCTGGTGCAGGCAAGGGTCTCCCACGCCAACATTCTTTCGATCGATACCTCCGCGGCGGAAAAGATGCCGGGCGTCGTCAAGGTAATCACCCACAAAGACGTCAAAGGCAAGAACCGCATCACCGGCCTGATCACCTTCCCCACCAATAAGGGTGACGGTTGGGATCGCCCGATTTTGTGCGACACCAAGGTGTTCCAGTATGGCGACGCCATTGCCATCGTCTGCGCCGATACCGAGGAGCATGCCCGGGCAGCCGCCGACAAGGTGAAGGTTGAACTGGAAGTACTGCCGGCCTACATGAACGCCATGGACGCCATGTCCGAGGATGCGATTGAAATTCACCCCGGCACACCGAATGTCTATTTCGAACAGAAGGTCGTCAAGGGCGAAGAAACCGCGCCGATTATGGAGCGGGCCGCCTATGTGGTTGAAGACAATTACTATTCACAGCGCCAGCCGCACCTGACGGTGGAATCGGACACCGGTTTTGCTTACTTTGACAGCGAGGGCCGCCTGACCATTCACTCCAAGAGCATCGGTCTGGCCCTGCATCTGTTGATGATTGCCCCTGGGTTGGGCCTGCCCCCTGAAAAGATCCGCATGATCCAGAACCCGGCCGGCGGCACCTTCGGGTATAAATTCTCCCCGACCATGGAAGCCCTGTTGGGCGTGGCCTGCATGGCGACCGGTCGCCCCGTCTCGCTGACGTACGATTACCAGCAGTACATGACCTACACCGGGAAGCGCTCGCCCTTCTTCGTCAACCTCAAGCTGGCTGCCGATTCCAAGGGCAAGCTGCTGGCGATGGAAAGCGATTGGACGGTGGATCATGGCCCTTACTCGGAGTTTGGCGATCTGCTCACCCTGCGCGGCGCGCAGTTTATTGGCGCCGGTTATAACATCCCCAATATCCGCGGTATCGGCCGCACGGTTTGCACCAATCATGTCTGGGGCGCAGCCTTCCGCGGCTACGGCTCACCGGAAAGCTTCATTGCCTCGGAAAGCCTGATCGACGATCTGGCCGAGAAGATCGGCATGGATCCGCTCGAACTGCGCTACCAGAATGTGTATCGCCCCGGCGATACTACCCCCACCGGCCAGGCGCCCGAAGTTTATTCGCTGCCCGAGATGATCGACAAGCTGCGCCCACGCTATCAGGCTGCGCTGGAACGCGCCAAACGCGAGTCGACCCCCGATAAGAAGAAGGGCGTTGGGGTTGCCATTGGTATCTATGGCTGTGGCCTGGATGGTGTGGATGGCGCCGAGGTGGACGTCGAGCTTACCAAACAGGGTGTTACCGTTTACGCCAACTGGCACGATCACGGTCAGGGTGCGGATATGGGGGTGCTTGGCACCGCTCACGAAGCGCTGCGGCCGTTGGGGCTGGATCCCAAGGCGATCAAGCTGGTCATGAACGACACGGCTTTGACCCCGAACGGCGGCCCGGCGGGCGGCAGCCGCAGCCAGGTAATGGTTGGAAACGCCATCAAGAACGCCTGCGAAAACCTGCTGGCGGCGATGAAGGGCAGCAACGGCAAGTTCCGCAGCTACGATCAGATGGTCGCCGAAGGTCTCGCCTTGCGCTATAAGGGCAGTTGGGCTTCTTCCATGAACACGAATTGCGACCTGGAAACCGCACAGGGCAGCCCATTCGCCGTGTATATGTACGGCATCTTTATGGCCGAGGTCGAAGTGGACGTCAATACGGGTAAGACCAGGGTCGAAGGGATGACGTTGGTTGCCGACATCGGCAAGATTAACAATAAGCTGGTTGTAGATGGTCAGATTTATGGCGGCATTGCCCAGGGTGTCGGTCTGGCGCTCACCGAAGATTTCGAGGATTACGAAATTCATTCGACCATGGCCGGCGCCGGTATTCCTTACGCCAAAGACATCCCCGACAAGCTCGACATCATTTACGTCGAGACGCCGCGCGAACACGGCCCCTTTGGCGCCGCGGGTGTGGGCGAACTGCCCTTGACGTCACCGCATGCTGCGATTGCTAACGCCATCAAGAACGCCACCGGGGCGCGTGTTACCCACATGCCCGCCCGCCCGGCGAAGGTGTTGGCTGCTCTTGCCGCTGAAAAAAAGGCTGTTCTGGCCGGCTAATCATATCGCTATCACATGCACAGTAGAGGAGGTAGTTGTGGCTAAAATTTTGATGATCCACCCCGATCGATGTGTAGGCTGTCAGGTTTGCGCTATGGCATGTGCTTTCGAGCATGAGGGCAGCCAGCGGCTGGAAGCCTCGCGGGTTCACGTGTACGTCTGGAGAGAAGAAGGCGTCTCAGTGCCCATGCTTTGCCAACAATGCAGCGACGCCGCTTGCGTTGCCGTCTGCCCCACCGGCGCCATGCACCGCAACAGTGCGACGGCTCAAATTGAGCTGGACGAAAGCCGCTGTATCCGCTGCCGTATGTGCACGATGGCCTGTCCTTTTGGAAATTCCATCTATGATGCCCTCACCGACCGCATTGTCAAATGCGATGTTTGCCAGGGAGACCCGGCCTGTGTCAAGATGTGTCCTTCCGATGCGTTGGAATACGTTGAAGACACGCTCTCGACCCGCTCCCGCCAGAAGGATTTTGCTGCGAAGTTGAAAGAAGCGATCCAGGGATACCCCGCTTAAAACGATTTCTTCCTGTTATGGGCCAGCCAGATGCTTCGGCAGGGTCTGGCTGGCTCAAACGTATCAGGAGGCCTTTGTGGAAAAATATGCACTTCTGCCATTGGAAGTTCTCGCAGCCGGCGTCCTTTTGCAGTTTGCCCTGGGGCGGGCGTTGTCGGCAAAGGGGAAGGGCCGGCTTGCTTTCCTGACCGGTCTGGCGGCCCTCACCGGCGTGCTGGCGTGGCTCCCCACGCTCCTGGGCGGGGCCGTCATCCAGAGCACGATTTCCTTTGGGGATCAGGCCGTACGGTTGTATTTCCATCTGGACGGGCTGAGCCTCGTCTTTGCGTTGATGGCAACCGGGATTGGCTCTGCCATCCTGCTGTACTGCATCGATTACATGGCGCATGAAACGGGTGGTGTGACCCGTTTTTACGTTTTAATGTTGACCTTTATCGCCGGGCTGGTCAGTCTCGTCTGCTCGGAAAACCTGTTGGTGGCCTATCTGAGTTGGGAAGTGATCGGGCTCTGTTCTTATTTTCTGGTGGGGTTCTGGTATAAGGAAACAGCCGCCGCCAACGGGGCCCGCAAAGTGTTGGTGATGACCCATATCCCTGGTTATGGGTTCCTGATTGCGATCCTCCTGCTCTATCATCAAACCGGTACGTTCTTGTGGAGCGATCCCGCCGTCGGTGCGGCTTTTACCACGACCATTTTCATTCTGATGCTGGCGGCGGCGATGGCGAAATCGGTGATGTTCCCGCTTCATACCTGGATTCCTGAAGCGATGAACGCGCCGACCCCCGTTTCCGCTTTGTTGCACTCTGCCTGTTACGTCAAGGCGGGCGTATACCTGATCGCCCGTATGTACTCTCTGGGCGCCTGGCCGCCGGCCTGGAACACGACCGTTCTGGCGCTGGGCTGCGCCACCATTCTGGTGGGGGCGTTGTTTGCCCTGGTGCAGACCGATCTCAAGCGGCTGCTGGCTTTTTCTACGATCAGCCAGTTGGGCTACATTATCACCGGGCTGGGACTGGGAACCGACCTGGGCCTGGCCGCCGGGTTGTTTTATTGCCTGTCGCATGGCCTGTTTAAAGGTACCTTGTTCCTGTGCGCCGGGGCGGTGCAGCATGCCACCGGGACGCGCGACCTGCGCCGCCTGGGTGGGCTGGCGGAGCGCATGCCCCATACCGCCCGGGTGTGGTTGATCGCGGCTGCGGCCATTATCGGCGTGCCGTTGACCAACGGTTTTGTGGCCAAGTGGCTGCTGCTGGATGCCGCGCTGGATGCCGGCCAGTGGGTCGTCGTCTTCGTCGCCTGGCTGGTCAGCGTCTTCACCGCCTTTTATATGCTCAAGGCCACCGTCAGCACCTTCTATGGCGAAATGCCGGCCTGGTTGCAGGAGCGCAAGGTTCACGAAGCCGAACCCACGATGTTGACCGGGATGGGCGTTCTGGCCGGGCTGTGTGTGCTGTTCGGCCTGGCCCCTCAGCTTTTGATGCAGGGCGTCGTTGCTTCAGCGGTGAACAGCCTCGGCTTTCACTGGACGGTTACCCTCTCCTGGCTGGGCGTGCAGACGACTTCGGCCGGCGTGCAGGTGACGCTGGGGGCAGGCATCGCCGTGGCGGCCCTGCTGCTTGGCTGGCTGGTCTACAGCCTGACCCGCAGCAAGGCGCGCCCGGAAGCGGCCGGTATCTTTACCGGCGGGGATCCGCTGCCGGTGAATGCCGGGATGGGCGTGGACGACTTTTCTTCTCTGGTCGAAACGACCTTTGCGCCGGTCTACGCTGCGACCGACCCGGATCGTCTGTATCTGGCGCTCTGGCGTGGGTTGAAAGCAACGGCCAGTTGGTTTGATCGCCTGCTCCGCTCTACCTGTGAGGCTCATCCACTGGCTGCCTCACTGCTGTTTGTGGCGGTGGCGTTTGTGGCGGTCTGGTTAGGGTGACCTGCAAGGGAGAGAAAGATGAATTCAACCATTATGGATACGGCAACTCTGGCGGGTAATCTCTCCTGGGACTTCGTCTTCGGCGGCGCGTTCGTGGTGCTTCTGCTCTGTGTGGGGCTGTATGCCCGGTCCATCCCTCAGGGGGGCGGGCGCTGGTGGGGGCTGGCTGCCTTGCTGGGGGCGCTGGTCGTCGCCGGGCAGGCCGTCCATTCGGAGTGGGGGCGCATGCTGCTGCTCGACGCGGCGGCTTTTGTGGCCGTCGGCCTGGTCTGGGTGGAGGATAACGATGGGGTGAAAGCGGCTGCCAGGACTTATTTGATCTTACTGGTGCTATCGGTTGTTTGCCTGGGAGCCGGTCTTTATCTGAGCGGCGACGGCAGTGTTCCTCCTGCCGCGCCGCTCTCCAAAGTGGTCGTCGGCCTGTACGTGGCCGGTTTTGCGCTGAAGCTGGCGCTGGTGCCGTTTTATTTCTGGCTGCCCGGTGTGGCCGAGCACGCCAGGCCCATGACCACGGCGCTGATCGTATCGGTGGTGGATATCGCCGCATTTGGCGAATTGATCGCCTTACGGATCAGCTCGCCGTGGATCTTTGACGACTATGCGGCCATCTGGCTGGCGCTGGCGCTGCTGTCCATGTACGGTGGGGCGCTGCTGGCCCTGGCCCAACACAATCTCAAGCGGATGCTGGCGTATTCCACCATCGACGACATGGGCTATCTGTTGTTGGGCGTGCTGGCCGGTTCGACGGTCGGCCTGAGCGGCGCCATCCTGGCGGCTCTGAGCCACGCCTTTTTCAAAGTGCTGCTCTTTGGCGCGGTGGGCGTGGCCGAACGCCAGACGGGCCACAATCTTACCTTGGACGACCGTGGGCTGGCGAGCCGCTTCCCGGTCAGTTCGGCGGCGTTCATCGCCGGCGCATTGGGGATGATTGGCGTGCCGCCTCTGTTTGGCTTTGTGGGGCGCTGGCGTCTCTACCTGGCCGGGGTTGAATTGGGCGGCCTGGGGTTGGCGCTGGTCATGGCCGTGGCGACTGCCCTGGCGTTGTTGTATTACGTGCGCGTCATTCATCGCGTCTGGTTGGGCCAGCCGGATGAACCCGCTGCGGGCGGGGAGCCCAAACTGGCGGCGGTCGTTCTGGCCGCTCTGGTGGCGGCGCTGTTGGCGGTTGGCCTGTTTCCCGGCTGGTTGACCGGATTAATCGGTTGAAACCATGGATGAGGTATGAACATGAACCCCTGGCAAAAACTCATGCAAACGGCGCGGGGCAGGTCTCCCTGGATCTATTGCCTGAACACCGGCGCCTGCAATGGTTGTGACATCGAAATCGCAGCCAGCCTGACCCCGCGCTACGACGCCGAGCAGTTGGGCGTCCGGCGCGAGGGCAGTCCCAAGCACGCCGACATCCTGGTGGTGTCGGGCCCGGTGACGATCCGTACGCGCGACGCCTTGCTGGACATCTACCAGCAAATGCCGAACCCCAAGGCCGTGGTGGCGATTGGTTCTTGCCCGGCTACGGGCAACGTGTTTGCCGGCAGCCCGACGGTGCTGGGCGCGGTGGATCAGTTTGTCCCGGTGGACGTGTACGTGCCGGGCTGTCCGCCCCGGCCGCAGGCCATTTTGCAGGGCATTGCCCAGGCGGCGCAATTACTGGCCGCCGGAAAGCAAAAAAATCGGACGGAGGTTCAAGAATGAACGCCTTGGGATGGGATTTACTGGCTTTGCTCGTCTGGCCCGGTCTGATCAGCGCCGCGCTTTTAGGCTGGTTGTACCTGTGGATGGCGCGCAAGCTGACCGCCCGCCTGCAGGGACGCCAGGGGCCGCCCTTCTACCAGCCTTTTTTTGACTTCGTCAAATTGCTGGGCAAAGAAACCATCGTCCCGACCGGGATCAATCGCACCTTGTTTTATGCCCTGCCGTTGGTCTCGTTGGTGTCGGTTACATTTGCCATCGCTTTGGTGCCCATCCCCGGCAACCCGTTACGTTCTGTTACCGGGGATTTGATCGTTTTCCTGTACCTGTTGGAGATGCCGGCGTTGTGCGAAATCCTGGCCGGGTTTGTGACCCGTTCACCCTACGGCCAGGTGGGGGCGAGCCGCGAGGCGATGATGAGCCTGGCGTATAACCTGCCATTTCTGGCGGCGGTCATTGCTCTGGCCGTCCGGGCGGATAGCTTCAGCATGGCCGCGCTGACGTCGGGGTCGTTCAGCCTGGCCCGCCTGATTGCCGCGCTGGCGCTCTTTCTGGCGCTTCCGGCCAGGATCAAGAGCAACCCCTTCTCCATCCCGAATGCGGAGCAAGAGCTTGCCGCCGGCGCTCGCACGGAATACAACGGGCTGCCCCTGGCCCTGTTTGAACTGAGCCATGCCCTCGAACTGGTGGCCATGATCAACCTGCTCGCTGCCATCTTCCTGTCCCCGCTGGCAGGCAGCCTGGCGACCTGGATCGTTTACGTCGTGTTGAGCCTGGTCGTGCTGGTTGGCGTGACCGTCCTGGCGACGGCCACCGCCCGGCTCAAACTCAACCAGGCGTTCCGGTTTTACTGGAGTTGGGGCGCAGCGGCTGCGTTCCTGGCTCTGCTGGTTGCTGTGATCGGATGAAAGTGGAGTGAAGATGAATATTTTAAACCTGTTATCCCACAACCTGGGCCAGGGTTCCCGGACTCGCTCCCCCGATGATGCGGTTCCCTATCCCGATGGCTATCGCGGTCAGATCAAACACGCCGTGGATGTGTGTATTGCCTGCGGCGCGTGTGTGTACGCCTGTTCGCCGGGCGCAATCTCGATCGACGAGACCGATGGGCAGACCGTGCAGTGGAAATATACCGAAGATCGCTGTACTTTTTGCGGCTTTTGCGTCCAATACTGCCCGACCGCAGCGCTTGGCTTTGAAGCGCTATCCCCGGCGCCGTTGACCGAGCGGGCGCAGCATTACCTGGTGCATACCATCTCCTTGCAGCCTTGCCGCGAGTGCGGTCGCCCCGTTCGCCTGCTGCCGGACGCAATTTTGACCCGCCTGTACGGCGACCACCTGCCGGCGGATATCGCCGCGGCGCGCGGCCTGTGCGAGGCTTGCCGCCAGCGTATGACCGGTGATCGTTTCAAGAATGTCCTGATGGGTCTGTGAGGTGCGTATGGCGAGCGATTACAAACATGAATTGCAGTCTTTGCCCGGCGCGGCGGAACTCGTCCGGCAGCGTGACGGCTGGTGGATGGCTGCCCCGGCGCTGGATGTCCAGGCGTTGGCCCGTTGTATGCGCACCTGGGAGGCCCGCCTGAGCACCATGACGGGCCGCGCCCTGCCCGGAAGCGAGACCGAGGTCATTTACCATTACTTTCTTGACAACCAGGCGTTCAACTTAAAGGTGACGACGCAGAAGAACGCCCTCCCTTCAATCAGTTCCATCCTTCCCGCTGCGGATTGGATCGAGCGTGAGATTCAGGATCTGTATGGGGTTGAATTCAAAAATCACCCCCATCCGGAGCGGCTGCTGCGTCCCGTTCAACTCCAACCCGGCTTTTTTCGCGAAGAGGGTGGGGCGGCCGGAAAGAACAGGAGGTAACCATGCCATATACCATCCCTATCGGGCCCTACCATCCGGCCCTGGAAGAGCCATACAAAATCAACGTCACCTGCCAGGGGGAAATTGTGCAGGACGTAGATATCGTCATCGGTTTCAATTTTCGTTCGATTGAACTGCTGGCCCAGCGGCGAAACTATGTTCAGGACCTGACCCTGGTCGAACGGGTGTGCGGTATCTGTTCGAACGTGCACACACTGACGTTTTGCATGGCGGCCGAAGCGATTGCCGGCATTGAACTGCCGGCGCGAGCCGGATATATCCGCGTGATCATGGCCGAATTGGAGCGGCTGCACTCTCACCTGCTCTGGTCCGGCGTGGCGGCCGAACTGATCGGTTTTCAGACCATGTTTATGGAAATTTTTGCCCTGCGCGAGCGCGTGATGGACGTGCTGGAAGCCATCTCGGGCAACCGGGTGAATTACGCCATGAACTGCATCGGCGGCGTTAATCGCGACGTGACCAACCCCGACGATATTTTGAAAGCAGTGCGGCAGATTCGCTCCGGCGTTGAGAAAGTCGTCATTCCCATCTTCACCACCGATCGCACGGTGCAGGCGCGCACCGCCGGGGTGGGGGTGCTCACCCGGGAAGATGCGCTTGCCTATGGGACGGTGGGCCCCACGGCGCGGGCTTCGGGTGTGGCCTCGGATCTACGCAAGGATCTACCTTACGCCGCTTACGGCGAGTTGGCTGTGCAGCCGGCGGTTGAAACTGCCGGGGATGTGCGAGCGCGGGTGGTGGTGCGCGCCCTGGAGATACTGGAGAGCATCCGCCTGATCGAAAAGGCGCTGCAAACCATGCCGGGAGGCCCCATCCGCCTCGGTACGTACCTGCCGGCGATCCTGCCCGGCGAAGCCACGGCGCGGGCAGAGGCGCCGCGCGGCGAGGTGCTGTATTACATTGCTTCGGATGGCAGCGACATTCCGCAGCGGGTTAAGATTCGCACGCCAACCTATATCAACATGCCTTCGGTGCGGGCGATGAGCCTCGGTCAGCAGCTGGCCGATATGCCGCTCATCCAGGCTTCCATCGATCCCTGCTATTCGTGTACAGACCGCTAGCCCGGCCCTCTGGGCCCGGGCATTGAGCGGGTGCATTGCAGACCGGCGGCCGGTCATAGAAAAACGATCTGGATGAGAGTCGACTCTCATCCAGATCGTTGTATGGTGTGTGCGCCTGTCAGGCGGGGTGAGCGAGTTACTTCCTGACCATAGTGGCTTCGGCGGGCAGGTAATATTCTCCATCCGGCGGGGTGATGATCTTCCAGGTCATCGTGTTGGGGTCGACCACCGTGATGCGGGCGGTGCCGGTGTTGGGGGTGAAGGCGCTCTTGAACTGGATGTCTGCCCCCTGGCCCTGAACCATGCCGCTAATCGAGACTTCCAGTGAGTCGATCTTGTTCCCGCCCTGACCCACGGCGGTGTGACCGCCGTAGATGGTCTTCCATTCCTGGCCCAGATCCAGGGTAAAGCCGCTGGCGGGGTCTTCCCAGTGGCCGTCCAGCGAGAAGGTGGCGTGATACTGGGCGAGGTTGATCTGGATGCTATAGGCTTTTTGCTCTGGCGCCAGCTTGCATTCACTGATGGGTTGGTCTTGCGGGCAGGAAGCGCCCATGATCGGTTCCCACTTTGCCAGGATCAGCATGAGGGCCATGTCGCGCGTCAGGGCGGTGGCCGAGCCGGTCGGCCCATCCGCCTGATAGCTGGGCTGCTCGTTCCAACCCAGGCCAGCCGTCCCGATCAGCGTCGCCACGGCGGACTGCGGGCTGGCAAATTTATTTCCGTCGCCGGCGGCGGTCAGGCGGCAGCCCTGCCCGGCTTCTCCGGCAACTTCATCGAGGAAGGGGGCCCTGGTTTCCAGGCGGAAATCGACGCCCAGCGCCTGGCTTGCCTGCTGCTGGATCAGCTGGCACACCGCAGCGTCTGGCAGATCGTATTGCATCCCCAGGGCCGGGTCGATGGCGCGGCCTGGGATTTCAATGCTGAGGGTGTAATTGGCCGGCTGTTGGGTATACGAGACGATATCAATCGTGTAATCGCCGCCTTCTGCCAGCACCTGGCTGAAATACATTTCCGGGCTGACCAGCAGGGGGCGTTTGTTGGCGTCCATGACGGAGAGATGCGCCAGGGAACTGTCGGTGGTAGGAGGATCGGTCGTCAGCCAGATGTTCAACTGCTGCCCCTTTGCGGCCGAGATCGTAAACCGCCGGGTGGTGGCGGGCGGCAAATCGCCGTTGGTGTACCAGCGGGTGGTGTCGGGGGTGAACTGGATCCGACCGCTATCGATGATCTGTTGTCCGGCGGGTGCAGCGGGCGCCTGGGCGATTGCGGTTGGGGGCGGGGTGGTGGGGGCGGTAACCGCCGGTGCGACCGCGGTCGGGGTGGGCGGGGGCGGAGCGGTGGGCGGCGGCGCTGTTGGCGCAGCCGGGGCGGCGGGGCTGCATCCGCTCAACAACCAGAGGAGCAAAACCAGAACGATGCATTGCTTTAAACTTCGGGTATGCATGTGTGTTTCCTTTTATCGGCAGATCTGATTTTTGTTGGACGAGCCGGCCGCGCCGGCAGGCGGCCTGCATAGGATGGGGCGACTCAGTGTATTATTCCTCACCGTTTGCTATCGCCTGAAGCCAGCAGGCGCCGGTGTGGAACCCGCCGGTGATCGCGACGGTTTTCCCCAGAACACGATTATGCATCAATACCATACCCGAGTCAAACAAAAAGCGCGCTGATCCTGCGCGGGGAGGAGCTTTGCAGCGGCCTTGACAAACCGGCGGCGATACCGTACAGTGTGAGTGGGCGGAGCAGCCGGAGCCGCTCAAGTACCTGGCGTTGGGGCGCCCGCCTGTGAAGGTTTCCCCGGTACACGATATCATCTTCTTGCAAAGACCGGATCATTGCTTAAGGGGATTGGATGCACTACACCTGTATTGACTATAAAAAACGCATTTGCTGCGCCATGAATTTTATTAGCCAGAACATAGAGCGCGAGCTCTCTTTGGATGAGATCGCCGAAACGGCTTCTTTATCGAAGTTTCATTTCCACCGGATTTTCAAGGCGGTCGTGGGCGAGACGGTCGCCGGTTTTACACGCCGGCTGCGTCTTGAACTGGCTGCCAACCGCCTCGTGTCTGCCCCCCTTGCCGATATCACCACGATTGCGATTGGTTGTGGTTTCTCCAGCTCGCAAAACTTCGCCAAGGCGTTCCGCCAGCATTTTGGCACGACGCCCTCCGAATACCGTAAGAGCAAGATTGGAAACAGAAACAGCAAAAAAGAAAACGCACTATCCCTTCAGACGCTGTATGATGCTGACCAGGTATTCACGAATTTGCAAAATGGTGAAAGGAGAAACACGGTCAGTGCCGAAGTCAGAGAGATACCCGAATATCGAGTTGCCTACGTGCGCAAGTTGGGCCCATACGTCAAAGAGACGTGTGAACCGGGATTTGTAGCGCTGATGCAGTGGGCAATCCCCCGCAAGTACGTGGGCGCGGGGAAACTGCTGGCCATCTATTGGGACAACCCGGATGTGACACCGCCCGAGAAGTGCCGTTTCGATGCTTGTATCATCGTTCCCGAAGGCGTCGTTCCCGAGGGGCAGGTTTACATTCAGCACATCGGCGGCGGGCCGTACGCGGTGTGTCATTTTGAACGTGAACCCGCCGGCGTCCAACAGGCGTGGGAAGACGCTTTTGTGTGGCTATGTGCGAGCGGATACGAATGCAACGACAAACCGTGTTACGAGCAATATCACAACAACGCCGCGGAGCACCCGGAAGGTAAGTGGATCTTTGATATTTGCATCCCCTTACGCTGTGAAATTTGAGGAAAGCACCCAATGACAAAGATAAAGACAGGCGCGTACAATCCGCTGCCGGTAGTGCCGATGGCGCTGGTGGGCGCCAACGTGGAAGGAAAACCGAATTATATGGCTGTGGGTTTTGTAAACGGGGTAAATATCAGGCCGGCGATCGTCTACGTCAGCCTGAATAAGAAACACCATACGCCCAAAGGGATCATTGCGAACGGAACTTTCAGCATTAACGTGCCTTCTGGCGATTACGTCATAGAAACCGACTACTGCGGGCTGGTCAGCGGGAACGGTATCGACAAATCCAATATCTTCACCACCTTCTATGGTGAGCTGGGTACCGCGCCCATGATTGCGGAATTCCCGATCACCTGCGAATGCCGCTACACCGGGCAGAAAGTGGAATTCGATATGGATACCGTCTATTTTGGCGAGGTCATCCAGGTTTATGTTAATGAAGAAATCCTGGGTGAGAATGGAAAGATAGATGTGTTGAAGGCCAACCCTGTTTGTTATTCCGGTATTGAAAACCGTTATCGTTCCTTGGGGCAGGATTTAGGGACGGGGTGGAGCGTTGGCAAACAATACAGGCCCAAACGGAGCGTTCCGGACGCAGGCCTCCTGGAGCCCCAATCCCCCTGCCGCATGGTCGAACGTCCTGCGCAGCCTGTATTGAGCATCCGGGCGCGGGTGTCGCCTGTTGCGCTGGCTCAGACCATTGGCGAATCCGCCCGGGCTGTTTTTCAGTATGCCGGAGAAAAGGGATACGTCCCGGTTGGCCCGTTGTTTGTTGCCTATCATGGCTTTGACGGACAAACGCAGGAGGTCGAAATTGGATTTCCTTTTGCCCCTGGTGTAGAAGGAGCGGGCAGTATCCGGGTCAGCGAGATTCCCGGGGGAAAATCGGCGGTCTGGCATCACACAGGCCCTTACGAAAAGCTGCCAGAAGCCCGCGCCGCGTTGGAACAGTGGTTGAACGCAAACGGGTACGTACAGGCAGGGGCAACGTATGAGATCTACCGGAACGATCCCCAGACCACTGCCCCGGAAAATCTGGAGACAGAGATCGTGAAACCTCTAATTCTTTCGGATAGGGCTCATTTCATTACACAGCCGGGTAGTGCGTTTGAATGGTAGCCAGGTGATGGCGCTCATGCCCCAACATCAAATAAGCAATTGCCCGCACAGAAATGAGGAGACCGCCCACCCTGCCCGTCCGATCCCAGGCTGGATTGGGGAGATAGCGCAAGAGCGAGAGATGAGATTGGCGCACCAGTACGAACTCCTGCAATAGTTCTTCGATCGGATATCTCTCAAATTCGGCAGACCGGACGTACAGATCTTGATCCGCCCGTTCAAGCGAAACGCTATCTCCGCGCCCAAAACAAAGGAGACGAAAGCCAAAAAGCCGCTCCGTGTCCAGGATATGCCCCAGAATTTCACGAAAAGCATCACACCCCATCCGGTGTGGAAAGGGTTGTAAAATGATACTATCTTCTCATTCCAAACCGGCCGTGGGTCACTTGATTTCACCGCGGCGGGTATAAGGAGCCCTGTATGCCCATTCCTGATAGCTGGCTTCCTGCACTGGTCGGCGAAACCGACAAACCGTACTACCAGCAGCTCTATCGCTTTGTCGGCGAGGAGCGCCGCAGCTATAAAGTTTACCCACCGGGGGAAGATGTATTCAATGCGCTGCGTTACACGCCGTTGGATCGCGTGCGTGTGGTGATTATCGGGCAGGACCCGTATCACGACGAGAACCAGGCCCACGGGCTGGCGTTTTCGGTGCGCCCGGGGGTGGCCGCGCCGCCTTCATTGGTGAATATCTTTAAAGAGCTGCGCGAGGATGTCCAGTTTCGTATCCCCAACCACGGCTGCCTGATTCCCTGGGCCGAACAGGGTGTGCTGCTGCTGAACGCTGTGCTGACGGTGCGCGCCCATCAGGCCAACTCACATCAGGGCAAGGGCTGGGAGAACTTCACCGACGCCGTACTGCGGGCGGTCAACGCCAGCAGCAGCCGGGTAGTCTTTCTGTTGTGGGGCAGTTACGCCCAGCGTAAGGCCGAATGGATCGATGAAAGCCGCCATACCCTGCTGAAAGCGCCGCATCCTTCGCCGCTTTCAGCCGCACGCGGCTTCTTCGGCTGCCGCCATTTCTCCAAGACCAACGCCGCCCTCCAGGCAGCCGGCCTGGCGCCCATCGACTGGCAATTGCCGGATTTGAACTGAGCTATTTCCCTAAGGA
>CAZHTS010000054.1:4209-6078 GCA_964535315.1 uncultured Anaerolineaceae bacterium | reverse complement strand
CTGGCGCCCATCGACTGGCAATTGCCGGATTTGAACTGAGCTATTTCCCTAAGGATGGGGTTGGGTTGTCGTTGCTTTGATTGATGATTTTTCGCATCTCTTTGGATGCCGAGAAAAGAATTCGGCATCCAAAAATCGCCATAAAGATACAAAATACGTCGATCAAAAGGCGCAGCCAGATATTTAAGCCAGTCAGGTACTCTGTCTCTACATTCATAACAAAGAGGGCTCCAAATAGGATGACGATCCCTGCTCCGTATTGGCGGTTGAGGATATGCTTTGGAGGAAAGGCTTTTGAAATTGGAAGAATACCTGACAATACCAGCAGCCCCATCAGCTCTAGCAGAAGGAGTGCTGCCAGGTTCAAAAGCGAGAATACATCGGAGAAAGTTTTCATTTTTATATTCGTTATGGCTTTGTCAGTGCATTGCTCGAACCGGGCATAGCCCTTGCCGGCGTGTTCTCAGCCGTCAGGCTGCATCCCGCTTGATTGGCTCTAGGGGTACGAAATACGCCTTCGATGGACCCTGTCTCGACTGAAATCATGTGATCTTCCCACCGTCTTTACTTCCTGTAGTATAACACCAGGGAGCGATTCAGGGGGCTCCAACCGTTTGCCAGGACCCATCCGTGGGTCCTGGCATTGGATTGTGCAGCGCCTGGCGGTTTGGATCAGCAGGCGTCGATTCTGTTGGAGGGCAAGAAAACTTGAAGCCGGAAAATCCGATCAGGCCTCATGGTCATGTTCCAGGGTGATAACCACACTTCCCTTTTTGTGCCCTTCTTCGACGTACCGGTGAGCCTGGGCAGCCTGTTCCAATGGGTAACGTTTTTCGATGATTGCCTTGAACTTCCCCGCCTCAATCAGTTCTTTGAGGGCAATGAGATCTTCGGCGCTTCCCGGCGCAATGGCGCAGATGACCCGCTGGCCGCCCGTCCTTGAAGTCCACAGCATTTGAAAGAGCTGTTTCAGCTTGAAGCTGGCGAAAAGTTGGACGCCGTGGGGCTTGAGCGCATTTTTGCACCGTGAGAACGGCGTTCTGCCTAAGATATCAAAAACGAGATCGTAGGTCTCACCCTTTTCGGTAAAATCTTCTCGGGTGTAATCAATGACCTTGTCGGCTCCCAGGGATTTTACAAAATTCAATCTCGGCGTGCCGCATACGCCGGTAACTTCTGCGCCATAATCGCTGGCAATCTGCACCGCCGCCGAACCGATCCCTCCAGAAGCGCCGTTGATCAGGATTTTTTGCCCGCGCTGAATGTTCATTTTCCGCAGCAAATTCAACGCCATAATTCCTCCGTAGGGAACGATGGCCGCTTCTTCAAAGGTCATGTTGCTGGGCTTGAGCGCCACACAGCCGTCCTCGGGCATGCAGTGATATTCGGCATACGCGCCGAAGCTTTGACCCAGATACCCGAACACCGCGTCGCCTTTCTTGAAACGTTTTACATCTTTGCCGGTTGCTTCAACCACCCCGGCAAATTCGTTTCCCAGGATTTTTGTTTTGGGTTTTCTGAGGCCAAAAGATATTTTTGTCAGAAGCCAGAAGATGAACAACATATTGAACTGGCGAGGGGTAACGGCTCTAAAATTTCGAGCCATAAGATCCCCAAAATTTACCGAGGTCGCATAGATTTGAATCCGTATTTCATTGTCGCGCGGGGTGGGCGTTACAACTTCTGTAAGTTGAAGAACATCCGGCGCGCCGTAGTTCGTGAGTACAATTGCTTTCATTGCTTATTCCTTTAGAAATCTTGATTGGATCGTCTTTACGTTATTAATGACCACTTTTCCGTGAGCATGGCCCTGGCTGAGATAGCGGATCGCTGCGGCGGTTTCTTCCAATGGATAGGTGCTGTCGATAA
>CAZHTS010000054.1:1525-4109 GCA_964535315.1 uncultured Anaerolineaceae bacterium | reverse complement strand
CTGAGATAGCGGATCGCTGCGGCGGTTTCTTCCAATGGATAGGTGCTGTCGATAACGGGCCTGACTTTTCCGTCTTGCACCAACTTCATGATGAATTGCAAATCTCCGGCGTTGGGCCTGGCGGCAAGCAGGCGCATCTTTTTTCCGCCCAGGGTGTGCACCCATCCGAAAAGCATCAGGCTGAGGATCTGGCGCAGGGCGCCTCCAACCATGACCAGGATGCCTTTGGGGGCCATCGTTCGTTGATAGACGGAGAGCGACCGGCTGCCGTTTACCACCAGCACCAGGTCATACTGTGTACCGGACGTAGAAAAATCCTCTTTTGAATAATCGATGACACGCCCCGCCCCGAGCGATCGCACGATGTCGACGTTCTGGGGCCCACATACGGCGGTCACTTCTGCCCCGTAATACCCGGCAAGCTGGACGGCGAAGGTGCCCACCCCGCCCCCGGCGCCGCAGATCAGCACCTTTTGCCCTGGCTGTATCTTGCCGAGATCACGCAGCCCCTGCAGGGCAGTGATGGCCGCCATAGGAAGGGCGGCGGCATCGACAAAGGAGACCTCGACGGGTTTCAACGCCAGCAGATGCTCGGGCGCAGTGACGTATTCGGCGAAGCCCCCAAACCCGCTCCCTGAAAGATCGCCGAAAACCTCGTCGCCAACCCGCAAGTTTTGAACGTTTTTTCCTGCGGCTTCCACCCGGCCGGCCACATCGGCGCCGAAGATCTTGCGTTTGGGGATAATCCCCATGCGCATGGAGCGATAATCGGCGGCGTTGATGGAAACGGCAGCGACCTTGATTAATACTTCGTGGTCGTTGGGAACCGGTTTTTCCACTTCACGCAGCACCAGCGCATCTGGGGAACTGCCTTTTTCATACACGATTGCTTTCATTTGGGTCTCCACTTATTATCGCTCTCAGCTTATTTTCCGTCCGGCAGCCTGGAAGGAGGCGCAAAGCCTTTGGCGATCAGCCATCCTGCCATGACCATTTCTTGCAGAAATATGGGGAAATTCATCACGCTGTTCCATACGGAAGATTCTTCCTGCATACCTGCCATTATGAGCAGACCGGTTGCCAGATGCAACAGGATGGCAATCCAGCCCCACACGGATAACCAGCGCGGGATGAGCCTGGATTGGAATAGCAGAGAATAAAAAATGAGCGCGCCCAGGCCGAATACGAAGATCGTCATTGGCAAATGGGTTACGTCTTGTACGAATGCGCCCAAGGTTTGCAGGCCGGGTGCTTCTGCTGCGCCGGCGTTGCCATACGCCCGGCTGATTGGGATGAGCAGGAGCATGCCGGCGGCGGCAGCCAGATAGGTTGCGGTTTCCAGCGCGCCCCTGAAAACCACATATCCAAGCGCCAGAGCCTCATTTTGATTTTTCAAGACGGGAAACATCATCACGGGGACCAGGGCGAGCGCAAAACCCATAATGAGCACACAGAGGGCGCCCAGGATGATCTGGCTTTCATTTGCGGAAATTTTTATTAAGTAGTCTGGGACGCTCAGGATTGGGCTGGTGAAAACGACGCTCAGAATCCCTGCCACCGTTCCCAGGATAAACAAAATGCCCACGATGACGGCGGTCTTTCTGTTTGAGATCATTTGCTCATTCCTCTTTCACTTCACACTCGAAAACTTCACCGATGGCTACGCCGAACACATCGGCAATTTTGAAAGCCAGTTCCAGCGAGGGCGAATATTTACCGGCTTCGATGGCGATGATCGTCTGTCTTGACGCGCCGGCCTTTTCAGCCAGATCCTGTTGGGTCATCTCACCGGCAAAGAAGCGCAGCCTGCGAATATGGTTCGAGATGATAAATTTCTTAGCCATACTGGATTCCTTTGCGGTAAAAGTAAATCTGCGTAAAGCCTTCTACCAGTGAACCCAGGCTGAAAGAGATGAACAGGATGTTCAGCATGACCACGGGCGAGTAATCGAGCACCAGGGAGACCAGCGCCGCCACGAAACCGACCCCGGCAAAAATAAAGCTGACCCGGGCGGATTTCAGATTGATCAGTTTATCCATTTCGTCTTCAACCATTTCCAGGTTGATGGATTTGCCGATGTCCTGATCATCACACGTTCCGTCCTCGATTTTCTTCTTCACGGCAATCGAGATCGAAAGCAGGATATGAAAAACGATCTGGATGATGATGGTGAGCACAATCCCGATGCCGATAAACGCCAGGATGGTGCCGGCCCAGGGTTTCAGATTGTCTGAAGGCAGCGCGCCCGAGTGGAAGCGATTGAGGGTGTAAATGCAGTAGGCAGCCAGCAGCAGGGCGCCTGAAACGATACTGGTGATGGTTCTTTTTTCCTGATAAGACATTGTTTTCTGAACTCCTTACACTGTACGTCTTTATAGACATATAGTACAACAAAAATTACTAAATGTCAATAATTTTTGACATTTAGTAATGTGGAATTTACCGGATTGCCGGGGTTGGATGGAGCAGGCGTGGCACAGCGCCGGCGGTTAACTGTAGGCTGCGCTCATTCCGGGGTGACGCCCGGCCTGAAGGCATTGGCAGCAGTGGCGCCGGTCGCTCGCCCTGGCGCCGGCAGGCGAT
>CAZHTS010000054.1:0-1425 GCA_964535315.1 uncultured Anaerolineaceae bacterium | reverse complement strand
GCGCCCCGGCCCAGATGGCGGCAGAGGTAAGCTGGATCGGACGGTAACGCGCCAGAATCCATCCTCACCCACTGGCTGCCCAAACGGCTGATGCAGTTTCGGTGCGAATGGCCGGCCGTGCAACTGGACTATTGGCCGCTGGCGGATATGGAGCTATACCGGCGCGTGCTGGATGGACGGCTGGATTTTGCGCTGCTTTTGCAGCCGCCGGTCCATGTGGACACACTGACCGTCCGCTGCACCAGTATGCAGCCCCTGCGGGTGATCGCCGCCCCTGGCCACCGGCTGACGAAACTACACCAGGTGTGCGCCGCCGACCTGGTGGGGCGAGACGGTTTATCTGACCGAGAGCGGGTGCGGCTATCGCCATCTTTTTGAACAGGAACTGGTCAAAGAGGGCCACTACGCCTTTCAGAAGCTGGAGTTCAGCAGCGTAGCTGCCATCAAGGCTTGTGTGGTCGAGGGGCTGGGCGTGGGCTTCTTGCCCGAGTTGGCCGTGCAGGCCGAGATTGCCAGCGGCGTTCTCGCCGCGCTGCCCTGGGAAAAGCGCTTTGAGGTGCAGTTGCAGTTGGTCTGGCCCAGGCACAAGTGGCTGTCGCCGGTGGAGGAGCGCTGGGTGGCGGTGTGTACGGGGAGCGCGGAGAGCGTCTTCCCTGCGGGTGGACTGGCCGGGGAACGCGGATGAGGCGGGTGTTTTGGACGTGGGGGTAATTTTGTGTGTTCACGATCTTGTTGACGGCACTTTCCCATAACCTCTGGTGAAGCCTTGACAGCCCCGCATTTCTGCTGTACAGTTATGCTGTACAGAATGGAGAAGGAAATGACGATTCAAACCACCTATACACAGGCCCGCGCAGAGCTGGCAAAATTGCTGGACGAGGTGACACACAACCGCCAAATTGTTGTGATTCAACGCCGGGGCGAAGAAGAAGTAGCCATGATTGCTGCTTCGGAGCTGGAAAGCTTGATGGAAACGGCTTACCTGCTGCGTTCGCCGGCCAATGCCGGGCGCCTGCTTTCCGCTCTGGGCCGGGCGTTAAAAAACGAATCCCAACCCCTGACCGTAGAGGCCTTACGGCGCGAGGTAGATTTTGAGTAAAAAAGAGCGCACGGCGGTATTCCAACCAGAATTTATCGATGATCTGCGTTTCTGGGTGGAAACCGACCGGAAGCTTGCGCTCAGGGCATTCGATCTAATCGAAGCTATTTTGCGCGATCCTTTTGCGGGAACGGGCAAACCCGAGCCACTTAAATATCTTGCCCCGGGGGCATGGTCAAGAAGGCTGACCCAGGAACACCGCATTGTTTACCTCGTTCGGGATGAGCGCATCGATTTTCTGCAAGCAAGATATCATTATTAATGACAGCGCCGCATTCGTTGGTTGAATAAGGCGCCGGGTAATGGTTTCCGGCGCAGGCTGCCGG
>CAZHTS010000053.1:19315-34390 GCA_964535315.1 uncultured Anaerolineaceae bacterium | reverse complement strand
AAAGCGGGATGGGGTGCTTCCGGGTTATCGGCCGGCAATGTGTCTGTGGGGAGGGAATGTGGGTGTCTGCCGTAGGGTGCGGGGCCTGCTCCTCCATGACCGCCGGCCAACCCGCCGGCAGCGCACGGGCGTGTTCCGGCGGGGGTGAACCCCGCTACGGCAGAGGGGGCGGCCGTGCAGCAGGCGGGCGGAGGGCGGAGGGGCAAGGCCGGGCGGGTCTGAGACCCACCCCCACATTCGATCATGACGGCTACGCGGCGCTACACCGCTACGCGGCGCTACACCGCTACGCGGCGTTACGCCACATCGCGGCGTTACGCCACATCGCGGCGTTACGCCACATCGCGGCGTTACGCCACATCGCGGCGCTCGAAGGTATACCAGGCAGTCACGACGGAAACCAGCGCTGCGCCGGCCAGCCCCGCACAAACGGCGACAGAATTGAAACTGAAACGCAGTTCCCAGCCCAGAAAACGCGGCAAGAGATAGCCCGTCAGGAACAGCGCCAGCCCAGACCAGGCCAGAATACGGCTGGTGCGACCGTTCAACCCGGCCGCACCCAGCGCCAGCGCCAGATAACCGCCATCCAGAAACAGCAAGAACCAATTCACCACAAAGCGCAGGTTGTCGCTCTGCGAGAAAGGATCGGCAAATAAAACGTGTGCGCCGGACAGATAACTACCCCAGACCAGGCGGTTGGCCAACAACAGCCCGCCGCCGGCGGTCAACCCCAACGCCGCGGCGCACACCAGCAGAATCGCCAGCTTCTCAAACAAGATGCGCCGGCGGGAAAGCGGATAAGACAACATCAGATCCAGACGGCCGGTTTGCTGTTCGTCCGCCAGCAACTGGCCGCCCAGGCGAATGCAAAAATGGCCGCCCAACAGCACGATCGACAACACCACCCCGGCCCAAAGCACCGCGCCCGCCGCTTTCAGGGCTCCGCCGGCGGCAAAAAGCGCCACCCAGGCCAGCACAGCGCTCAACGCCACCGCACCGGCTATCCAGCCACAGCAGCGCAACAACGAACGCCCCACCGGGCGAAAAGACAACCACCACAAATCAGGCGACACAGGCCGGCACCCCGTAGCGCAGCGAATAGACTTCTTCCAGGCTGGGTTGCTGGCTGACCAAATCGGTGATGCGGAACTGGCTGGCGATCTTAATCAGGCTGTCCACGTCGCCCTGCACCATGCAGCGCAACGAATTCTCCTCCAGGTGCAGCTCGCGCAGGTTGGAGAGCCCGGCGAACACCTCGGCCGTCACCGGCCCGGCAAAACGCATTTCTACCCGGCGCAGAGCATGGGTGCGCAGGCTGACGCCGCGCTCGACCGTCAACACCTGTCCCAGGTGCAAAACGGCGGTGCGGTCGCAAATGCGTTCCATCTCACACAGATTAGACGAAGCATAAACGATCGAGCGTCCTTCGCTGCGCGCCTCGCCGATCAGGCGGTAAAGGGCCATACGGGCGTTGTCGTCCAGATCGGTGCAGGGCTCGTCCAACAAAATCAATTCGGTTGGGTTCATTAACGCCTGCACCAGGATCAGCTTGCGCCGCTCGGTCGGCGCCAGAGCCGCCACCGTCAGGCTCAGATCCAGCCCCAGGCGTTCGGCCAGTTGCGGGGCCGCCTGCGGTTCGCCGGCCGAACGCAGCCGGTTGAGATAGCGCAGCAGTTCCAGCCCGGTGAGGCGTTCATCCAGCGTCAGGTGGGCGGGGGCATAGCCTACCTGACGGCGAATCTGCATGCTCTGGCGATGACTATCCAGCCCCAATACCAGGGCGCGTCCACTGGTCGGGCGCACGAGATCCAGCAATACCCGCAGCAGGGTGGTCTTACCGGCCCCCGGCAGGCCAAGCAGGCCGTAGACCTCGCCGGGTTCAACCTCCAGGGTCAAACCGTTAATGCCAGGCTGATGGCCATAGAATTTGGTCAGAGTTTCGGTACGAACGGTGCGATAGCGCATGGTCAGCCTCCTTACCAGGAAATGATAGGGGGTGCCGCACGGTCCCGGTTTGCGCCGGAGACGTGCGGTTGGGCCGGCGGTAAAACAAAAAACGCCGCCGGCTGGACGAGAAATACCAGCCGGCGGCGTTGTGAGCTCAGAAACTGCGCCAGGACGCCGTTTGAGAGTGCAACAAACACACACTCAGGCAGGTACCTCCCTTTTGGACTGCCACTCCTCGCGCAACCGGGTGTAAAACTTTTCGACCAACCCGGCCCATTCCAACATCTCCTGCAAACGCGGTCGTGCCGGATGGTCTTCTTCCAACCCCTGCAACCCCTGTTCGGCCAGAGATCGCAGCGGCAAGACCCCGGCCAGGCGCATCTCAAAGGCTCGTTGCCAGGCAGACGCGGCGAATACATAGTAGTCGCAGCGTTCACCCGGCAGCGAGACTTTTTCGACCAGCCCAGACAGCAACAACATTCGCAAATTGGTGGAAATGCTGCTGCGACTGACCTGGAGCGCCTCGGCCATCGCTTCCGAGGAAATGGGGCCGGGTGCAACCAACAGCAGGCCTAACATGCGCCCGCCGATGCGCGGCACCCCGTAGTGCTCATAGTGGAGCCCCATGTTTTCAACGAACTGAGATAACGCCAAATTCTCCTCTAGGGGAGGAGTACTATCCGCGTTATCTGCTTCCTCTGCCTCCATTGAACCCGTGCTCCTTATACCTTCTATAAAAACGGACGGTTTTCAGGGCCAGATCGCTGACCCTGCCAGCCTGATTTTAGTTTTTTTGGTTGTTTCTGTCAAGACTGAAATTGCACAATCCAATTACAAATCTGTAATATATTCCGGCAGGCTTTATCGTGTTCCCGCCGCGCCGCAGGTCCCGAAAATTTGCTACAATACCTGTAGCGATCTTGTGGTATCGGCGCGACAGACAGAGAAACGATACTTCCTGGGGTTCTACCGGTAGCAGGTATAGGGAGCTTTCACATGGCGGAGCAAAGGCTGCTGATCTTTTTCGCTTTTACAGTGGCCGGAGGGGTATCGCTGATGCTGGCCGGTCTGGCCCGCTTACGCAGCCGCCTGCCAGGCGCACCGGACTTTTCCCGGCTATGTCTGGCATCCGCGGTCTGGTGCCTGGCCAACGCCGCCTCCAATTTAGCGATAGTCCAGACCCGGCCGGTATGGATTGTATCGATCCAGTATTTGTGCAGCGTGCTCCTGCCGGCGCTCTGGCTATCGTTCACGCTGGCTGCGGCCCGTTTAAAAGCCGGGCCCCATCGCTTCTGGAGCGTTGTGTTGTGGCTCGTTCCGGGCATTTCACTCTTGTTGGCGTTGAGCAACGACTGGCATGGCTGGGTCTGGTCTGCGGTGACCTATGCACCCGGCGGCGACCCGCAACCGCTGCCCGCTCCATGGTTCTGGTTTACCACCCTCTACGGTTACCTGTTGGCGCTCGGCGGCATGTTTGTGTTGATATGGACCAGTCTGCATTACGTCCACAACTACCGCCGCCGGCCCGGTTTGCTGTTGGCCGGCCTGCTCCTGCCCTGGCTGGCCAATGCCATTCATCTTGCCAATACCGCCGGGCGGCCAGCCATCGATCTGACCCCGCTGGTTTTTGTGCTCAACGGCGTCCTGTTCGCCTGGAGTATCCTGCGCCAACCACTCGACCTGACCCCTTCTATCTACCAGACCTTATTGGATAACCTGGAAGAGGGCGTCCTGGTGCTGGACGACCAGGACAATATCCTGGAAATCAACCCGGCGGCGCAACAGATCCTGAACGTCAACGAGCAGCCCATGTTCAGATTGCTGCTGAGCGACGTGTTTCCAATCTGGCCGGAAATCTGCGCCCAATTACCTGCCGCGCACCTCTTTCAATGGCAGGCGCCCGGCCAGGCGCAACGTTCTTTGCACATCCAATCTTTTCCGCTGCGTTCCGGCGCAGGAGCACAGGGGCGCCTGCTCGTACTGCGTGATGTCACCGCGACGCACCAGTTAGAGCGCTCTGAGGACGAACAGCGCATGCTGGCCAACGCTTTGGGCGACTCGGCCCTGGCGCTCAACAGTGCACTGACGTTTGACCAGATATTGGATCTGATCTTTCAATATGCCCGGCAGGTCATCCCGCACGACGCCGCCAACATTGCGCTGATAGACGAAGAAAACGTGGCGCATTTTACCCGCGCCCACGGTTATCAAACGCGCGGCTTGCAGGGCCCGGCGCTCGACCTGCGCCTGACGATGGCCAATGCGCCTAACTGGCGTAAAATGTCCGCCACCGCCCAGGCCGTCGTAACCCCCGATACGCACAGCGAAGCCGATTGGAGTTCCCTGCCTGAGACGACCTGGATTCGCTCCTATCTCGGAGCCCCCATCTTGCTAAACGGCAAGGTGTGTGGTTTTATCAACATGGATAGCGCTATTCCCGGTTTCTATACCCAGGAACACGCCCGGCGATTGCAAATCTTCGCTCAGTTTGCCGCACTGGCCATCGAACAAAGCCAGCTGGCCGCCCGCACGCAGCAATATGCCACCAGCCTGGCCGTTTTGCGCCAGTTAGGCGTGGAACTATCTGACCCGCGGGGAGACGAACAGTTAATGCACCGGCTGCGGCTGGCCTGTATGCAAGTAGCTACAGTGGACTCTTTTTACGTGGCCCTATGGGATGAAACCACACAAATGATCCAGTTCCCTCTCTTCTACGACAGCGACGGCCCGACCCTCAACCAGCGCCCGGCGGCCCGTGACCGGAACACCCTGAGCGGCTATATCCTCGATCAAGGGCAGACTGTGTATATCCCCGATACGCTGGACGCTGCGCACCCACCGCCGGCGCCGCTGTTCCGTACGGGCGGTAAAACGACCCGCTCTTACCTGGGCGTGCCCTTGTGGGCCAGCGGCAAGACCATTGGAGTAGTGTCCATCCAGGCTTACCAACCGGAGGCCTATCGCCCCGATCAAATTGAATTCCTTGAGACGCTGGCGGGGCTGGCCTCTCTGGCCATCCGCAACACCCGTCTGACCACCCAAAGAGAGCAACTGGCCACCACCGACGAATTAACCGGGTTATATAATCGCCAACAATTCCTGGTGCTGGCTTCCAACGAATTGGAACAGGCCTGGCGCCAGCATCGCGATTTGAGTGTAATTCTGATGGACATCGATCTGTTTAAACAGGTCAACGAAGCCCACGGTCATCATGCCGGCGATCAGGTGTTGATTACGCTGGCCGGTTTGTGCCGCCAGATGCTGCGCGAGAACAGCCTGATCGGGCGCTATGGCGGCGAAGAATTCGCCATTTTGCTCACAGATACCGGTTTGAGCCGCGCCCAGGCCATTGCCGAAAGATTACGATTGTTGGTTGCCGCCCAGGAAATCGCCACCAGTCATGGTAGTATTAAGGTGACCGCCAGTTTTGGTCTGGCCGCGCCGACCGATCGTTTGCTGGCGCTGCCGGCGCTGCTCGATCACGCCGATCAGGCTCTACAGCAGGCCAAACAGGCCGGCCGCAATCGCATCATGATTTACCAGGAACACTGAAACAGGTATGCCCGAAGAGAGCGAACTCAGCGAGCGCGAGACTGAAATTTTACGGCTGGTGGCGACCGGGGCCAGCAACAAAGAAATTGCGCAGCGATTGGTCATCAGCCCCAATACAGTTAAAGTGCATCTGCGCAATATTTTCGCCAAAATTGGGGTTGTCTCACGCACCGAGGCAGCCCTGTATGCCATCCAACACAACCTGGTGGAAGGCCCGGCCGTTGCCGGCGCGGAATCACAAGAAGAACTCACCCCAAACGCTCCCCCGCTTGAGGAGCCCCTTGCGGCCGCGCCGGCGCCCCCTGCCAGGCGGGTTTCACTGCGGCTGCTGGCGTTTGCCGGGCTGGTGATGATACTGGCGCTGACGGGGCTGTGGGCGGGCCGTCCGCGTACATCGCTGGCGACGCCTACCCCCCCTCTGCCTGAAGTGCAAAAAACCGCCGAAGCGCAGCGCTGGCAAAAGCACGCCGCCCTGCCGGATGAATTAACCGCCGGAGCCGGAGCTGTCTACGATAACAGCCTGTATTGGATCGGCGGGCAAACAGACAACCGCGCCAGCGACGCCGTGCTGCATTACCTGCCGGATGCCGACCGCTGGGAACGGTGCGCCGCCAAACCGACCGCCGTATACCGGGTTCAGGCCGCCTTGCTGGGCGAGAAGATCTATGTCCCCGGCGGGCGTCTGGCGGATGGCAGGCCAACCGGACGCCTGGAAATTTACGACCCGCGCCAGAACCGTTGGACACAGGGCGCCCAACTCCCCATGCCCTTGAGCGACTACGCCCTGGCAGCCTTTGAAGGCCGCCTGTATCTTTTTGGCGGTTGGGACGGCGCGCACGTGCGCGCCGGGGTGTGGCAGTACGATCCCGCCGCCGACCGCTGGCAGGCGCTGGGCGATATCCCCGCGGCGCGCAGCCTGGTCGGAGCAGCCGCCTTACAGGGGAAAATCTTTCTGGTCGGCGGTTGGGATGGACAGCAGGCATTAAGTGACGTACTGGCCTATCTGCCCGCCCGCGACCGTCCGGGCGAATCGCCCTGGGAGGCGCACCCGCCGCTGCCGCAGCGCCGCGCTGCGCCGGGCGTGGCGGCGCTGGCCGATGCGCTGTACGTCATGGGTGGAGAAAACAGCGAGCCGCTTGCGCCGCTGCAATATAACCCGGCCCAGCGGCGCTGGCTGAGCCTGTCGCCGCCCTCTGGGCCCTCGAATGGCCCGCTGGTGTTGCTGCCCTTAGCGACTCGCCTGCATCTCCTCGGCCCACAGCAACAACACCAAAGCTACCAGGCGCTGTACACACTGTTAGTGCCGGTGATCCCCTGATGGGACAGGCGCGTCCATAGCCCCTATGAATATTAACGTTTAGATACTCCAAAAGAGTTATTGCTTTTCGCACCTCAGGTGGGTATCCTCAACACTAGGTAATCTGCAACAAGTTTTTTGCTTTCAGGTATTACAGACTGGTCGGTAAGGAGCGCCTCACCATGAAACGAATCGTGTTTCCTCTGCTTGTTCTGGTTTTGACCCTGTCGTTATTTAGCCCCAGTGCGGCCACTGCCCAAACGGCGGTAAACGCCACCTGGACCTCAGGGATCGTCTATTACAACCCGACCGATACGGGCGGCGGCAGCCTGTCGGTGAACTATCTCAATGGCGATACGGGAGCATCTGTCGGCAGCAACAACGCCGCCATTGAAGGACACCAGTCAGGTGAGTTATTGATCGGGGATGCAGGCAGCGTACCGGCCGACTTTCGCGGCTCGGCGGTGGTCAGTTCAGATGTGCCGCTGGTGGCCGTATATCGCCAGTTCATCGCCGCCGACCAGGCGGACAAGAATTACAGCCCGGTGTTGTACACCGCTTTCGACAGCACCCAGGGCAGCCTGAAATACTATGTACCGACCTTCAACCGCAGCCCGGGCTTTAAATCGCTGGTGGGCGTCCAGAACGTGACCGGCGGCCAGGTGCAGGTACTCCTGCACATCATCAACGCCGCAGATGGAACCGATATCACCTGGCCAAACGACGGCACGAAGCACCTGTTGAACGCCAACCAGACCTGGATTGTCGACTCGAACGCCGATAATCTGAAGGACCTGCTGGGACGCAATTTTAACGGCTCGATCTGGGTCGAGGCAACCGGAAACGTGGTTGTAGCGGCGCAGGAGCAGGAGCAAACCGGCCGGCGGGCGTACGCCTTCGAGGGTATCCCGGTCGAACAGGCGGGGGCGCAGGTCTTCATGGCCTCGGCCATGTGCCGCTACGGCAAGACGCTGCAAACCAGTTATTATGCGCTGCAAAACGTCGGGGCGGTGTCGGCCGACATCTACGTCAATTACTACGACGCCAACGGCAAACTGCTCAACCGCACCCCGCTCAAGGCCGCCAGCAACGTTCCAGTATACGGCAAGGCTTCAATTAACACCTGCAGCACGCGCACGTTGAGCGGCAAGACCGGTTCGGCCAAATTCTGGGCGGTAAGCGGCGGCACAGGCGCCAGCGGCGCCCCGCAAAACCTGGTCGGGATGGGCAAAGTGCAGAGCAACGACGGTCTGATGACCGCCTTCACCGGCGAAGCCGTGGGCGACACCCTGCTGACCCTGCCCTACGTGCCCTGGGGCGGGCTGGCCAACGATTACCGCACCTATATCGCCGTGATGAACACCGGCGCCACCAACATCACCAATCTGTGGATCCGTTACTACTACCTGGACAGCGGCGGTGCCGCCCAATACAATGACGTCCAGTTGGCCAGCGCCAGCAAGCCGCTCAAGCCCTACGCCAAGATCAGCACCACCCCCGCTTCGGCTCCCGGCGCCATTCGCGACGCCCGCGATGGTTTCGTCGCCGCCGAGATCGGCGCCCTGGACAGCGGCAGCATCATCCCCCTGGACGCCGCTCAACCTATCGTAGCGCTGGCGCGCGTCCAACGGGCAGTCAGCAAGGTGCGCGGCATCACCACGTTGGGTGAAGATTACAGCGGCATCGACATTTCCAGTCTGCGCTAACCACCCGTGTGCTCCAGACGCTTCCTTAAATCGATACACTTCCGTTTCGGATCGCCGCTGGCGATCCGAAACGGTCTTGTTATCGTGTTCCTGTTGTGCGGTCTATGGGGGTGCAGCGCCCCTCCGGCGGGCAGCGGCGTGACGCCGCAGGCCACACCGCCCCGCATCCAGCCGGCGTCCGGGAAAGGTGGGCTGGTGGGGGCAGTGCCTGAGGCCGGCGAAATCTGGCCCGAAATGACGCTGCGCATTTACGCCGCTTCTTACCTGGGCGAGGAAGGCAAAGGCATCTATGTGCTTGAAACCGCCAGCGCCCCCAAGGCGCTGCTCGACGCTCAGGGGCGGTTTCAGATCAACAACATCCCCCCCGGTCGCTACGTGCTGGTGGTCGGCCCCTCGGGCGGAGAAGCCCTGTACGTGGCCGATACGAACAACCAGTTGCGCATCTTCACCGTGGGCGCAGATGAGGTGCAGGACTTAAACGATCTGCGCCTGGCGCGTTAGCCCTCTTGCATTTGCCAGGTGGCGACGTACAACTGCCCACTTGGCCCGCTCAACCGTGGATCCGCCAGGCGCCAGGCGCCTTTCAAGCCGGCTTGCATGGCCGTCAATTCAAAATGACACATGGCAATGCCCAGGTCGACGCGTTGCAAATCGGGGATACGCAGCAAACGGAAGGTCAGGCTATTGGTATACCCGGGTGTATGCAGCAGGTAAAAATGCCAGGCGGCGCCCGCCCGGATCACCCGCCAGGGCTGCTTGTTAGAAGCGGAAGGCGCCAACCGCACCATATCGAGCGGGCGGGCGTAATCTCCCGCCATTTCAGGAATAAGTGGGGTATGCCAGTCCTGGCAGAAGAAAAGTTGTTCCCACGCCAGGCGATGCGCCCCGCCTACCTGCCGGCGCATCCAGCCACTTTGTTCGTCTTCGCCCGGATAACCGGCCGAGACCACGGCCGGGATGATTTCGCCGGCGCGGATTGCCAGCCGCTGTTCGAAGCTGCTGCGGGTAAAACTACCGCCCAGCCAGCAGGTGCCGACATCCAGATCGGCAGCGTGCAGAACGAGGCGCTCCATCCAGTAGCCAAAATCCTCCAGGTTGCGCTCGCCCGGCCCCATGACGCCGGCGATAAAAACGGTGGGGTCTTTGATAAAACCGTACGTTCCCAGCCCGCGCAGCGCTTTGGGATCGTCGGCGCTGGCGGACATAAGCCCAAAACGCAGCGGCGTGGCAAAGGGCGCCATCGCCGGGGCGCCGACCAGCGTCTCCAACCGCTGGCGGGTGTCCCCGGCCAGCGGCTGGCGCAGATACTTACGGCAGGAAAATCGCCGGGCGATGATTTCGTGAATGGGGCGGGTAAATTCCATGAGTGTTTCCTCCGGCAGGTCTGTACTTAACCGCGGTTGGCGCCCCAATTCCTTCTTTCTGCGGATGTGGGCATCATCGCCAACCAGGGTTTCCTATGCTACTACATTTTCGTTAAAGACAGGTATATTTTACTTTTTTTTGCGCGCTTGACGCATTTTCAGGGTTATGCTACTATCATGTACGAGGGAAATCGTATGATTTTTATCCGGCCTGTGCGGCCAGCCAGGCAAACGCTCTGGCCCCTTGCTTAAGAAGGAGAACCCTGAGAATGTCCAATAAGTTTGTTGCCGCAATCCTCATCACCATACTGCTGACCAGTTGGCTGTCTGCCTGCACGATGGACGCGTCCACCCCGGTCCCTGAGCCAGCGCCTGCCGAGCAGCCCACGCAAGGTCTCTTTGATGCGTTACCGACTGAGCAGGTGGTTAGCGCGTCCGAGACCGCTGCAGCGGCCGAGGCCGAGATGCAGACCGAAGCCGCCCCGGCAGAAGGAACGCCGGCGCCCGCTGGAGCCGCCGCTACCCCGCAGCCCACCACGGCTGTGGGAGGGGTACAGCCAACGGCTGTTACCAATCTGGCGATGACGCCGCAGGTGCAGGCGATGGTCGTGGCCCCCACCCCGGTGCGCCCCACCACGTATGTGCTGCAAAAGGGTGAATGGCCGATTTGCATTGCCCGGCGTTATAACCTGGATCTCAACCAGTTCTTCCAGATGAACGGGTTGAACATGCAGTCCCGTCTCCCCACCGGGACGGTATTGAATATCCCGCAGGGGGGGATGTGGCTACCCGAATACGGCCCGCGCTCGCTGGCCGCCCATCCGGTCGCTTACACCGTCCAGCCCGGCCAGACCATCTATGACGTGGCCTGTGTCTTTGGCGATGTCGCTCCTGAGACGATCGGCGCCGCCAATGCCCTGCAACCGCCCTACAACCTGACGCCCGGCCAGGTGCTGAATATTCCTTAAATCCATCGATCTATCCCTCTGGACGGTGTCCAGGCGGGTATTTTTGTATTGATGGTTTAAAAGTACGCTGAAACCCGGCGGGGGCTCTTATCCCCCGCCGGAAACCTTAATCACAGGATTGCGGTATGAACTTTGAGATTTTACACCACGAAACCCTGCTCGAAGGGCGGGCGTTCAACGTCCAGCGGGTCACCGCCCGCCTGCCGGACGACTCAGTACGCCACTACGACCTGGTCGATCATCGCAGCGCGGTCGTCCTGGTGCCCATCGACGAACAGGGCCGCATCTGGTTTGTGCGCCAGTACCGCATCGGCGCGGCGCAAATTTTGCTGGAATTGCCTGCCGGTGTACTGGAAGACGGCGAAGACCCACAGGCGGGCGCCCACCGCGAGATCCGTGAGGAAATCGGCCTGGCCGCCGGGCGGTTGGAAAAACTGGGGGGCATGTTCCCCACCCCGGGTTATTGCAACGAGTACCTGCACGTTTACCTGGCCAGCGAATTATACCCGGCGCCGCTCAAAGCCGACGCCGATGAGTTTCTGGCCGCGGAAGCCATACCGGCTGAGCGTGTTTACCAGATGATTTACAATGGCGAGATTTGCGATGGAAAAACCATCGCCGCCTTGCTGATGGTACAACCCTTCTTAAAACGCTCCTGATAAAGCCCCTACGCTTAAAATGACAACGCTTGCTTCTTATTCTATCGACAACGACGCCCACCCGGTGTTGACCCAGGCCTGGCTGATCACCCGGCAGGCCGGGCACAACGCCATTACGCCGGAACATCTGTTACTGGCCATCCTGCAAACGCCCAACTGCCGGGCGGTCAAACTACTGCGCAATGCCGGCATCGCCATCGACCGGATTGAAACCGCCGTGTCGGCGATGTTGGGCATCGCTGCCCAGCCGGGGACAGCGGTTCTACCGCCAGCCGGAGAAGGCGAGGCGCGCCTGGAGCTGTCTCCCGAAGGATTGGATATCTTCCTCGAGGCCAGTCGCGAAGGGCGGCACACCGGACACGAAACCATCGACAGCACCTTGATACTGATGGGCCTGCTGCGGATGCCGCGGCTGCCCGCCGCCAGCATTTTGCAACAAAACCGGGTGAGCCTGGCCCTGGTGCGCGAACGCGTCGAACTCGAACGCAGTCAGTCTTTTTATGCCAGCAACCCGGCGGCGCGCCCTCCCGCCCAACGCCCACCCGCCGCGCCATCCCCATACCGCACGCGCATGCCCGGCCGCTCCCTACCAGACGTCGATTGGTTCGCCCCGGCGCCCATCCAGCTCAGCCCGATTTTCATCGCCATCCTGGCCGTGACGGCGCTGGCAGGCGTGATGGCCTACCTGCAATTCGCCGCGCGCCTGGCCGTGTTCCTGTTTGTGGTCGGCGGTTGGGTGCTTTCGTTGTGCCTGCACGAGTTCGGGCACGCCCTGGTGGCCTATTGGGGCGGGGATAAGTCGGTGGCAGACAAAGGTTACCTGACCTTTAACCCGGTGCTGTACACCAACAGCATGTACAGCATCATCCTGCCGATCCTCTTCCTGATCATGGGCGGCATCGGCCTGCCTGGCGGGGCGGTATATATCAATACCGCTGCATTGCGCAGCCACCGCACCGATAGCTACGTCTCGGCCGCCGGGCCAGGCATGTCGTTGTTGTGCGCCCTTGTGCTATCCGCGCCCTTTCTCTTCCAGCCCAACCTGGAAATGCATACCGAGTTCTGGTCGGCGCTGGCGCTGCTGGCATTCATCGAATTTACCGCGGTGGTGATCAATCTGCTGCCCATCCCCGGCCTGGACGGGTTCGGCATCCTGGCGCCCTTCCTGCCAGAGAATATCCGCGCCACCGGTTATGCCCTGGCCGGTGTGGGGCCCATGCTGCTGTTTGCGCTCTTCTACCTCAGCGACCCGTTTAACCGTCTGCTATGGAACGTAGTATTCTTCTTCACCGATTTATTCCAGATAAACGGCATGTTGATTGGGGTGGGCTTCCAGTTGTTCCGCTTTTGGAACAACCTGTTCTGATTCATGCGGTGGGTGAAAAGCTCCAGCGCAAGCGGCCAAAGGATATTTAAGCGGTTGTTCTTTGCGTCTCTGCGCCTTGGCGTTAAGTCCTTATGCCGGCTAACAACGGCTTGATAGGGCGGCCGCGGGTTACTGGCCTGCCGCCGCAGCGGTCTTGAGCACCCGCAAGGCTCGCAGGGTGATCCAGGGGCTATCCTGCTTCTTTGCACCGAAATCGGCCCAGGTTTTGCCGGTGTAGTCGTATTCCAGCAGCCAGCGCCCGGCGGCGGTTTGCTTCTGGCGAACGACCTCCAGGGCGTTGGCCAGGCGCGCATCCGCCCCGTACCCCAGGCCCACCAGCGCCTCCACGATTTGCAGCAGATCGGTGACATAAAACACCGGAAAGCCGAATTTCCACCAGTTGCCGCTGGGTTTCTCGTTCCATCCGCTGGGGTACGCGGCCTGCGCCGGGTCGACGCTGAACAGAAAATCCACCCCCTGTTGGATGGCCCGCTCGATCAGCGGCGTGCGCCGTTCGGCCGGCCAACGGCTAAAAGCCAGCATGACCTTCGCCGCCCCCCAGGCACACGGCAGCTTGTTGTTAGCGCCGCAGGCAAACAACGGCCCGCATTTGCCGGCATAATAACGCAGCGGCGCCCGTTTGTCTTCCATTGGGGCCACGCCTTCGCCCGTCACACTGCGCGCCATCCAATCAAACGCCGCGTCCAGGCGCGGGTCGTCGCAGCCCAGTTCGACCAGCGCCCAACACAGGTTGCCCTGCAAACAATCGGCTGTACCCGAAGGCGCACCGCTGGCGCTGAACTGCCCGTAGGGGGTGAGAGCCTGTTCGAGCAGATAGGCGCAGGCGCGTCCGATGCGCTCATCTTCCTTCACCGACGCCCCCAACTGCGCCAGGTTCGACACCGACCAGACGCTGGCGCGGTATTTGGGATTGTAGCCGGCCCCCGGTTCACACCAGTAGCCTTCGGGCTGCATGTTGTTCAGAATCTCAACAATCGGGCCGCCCTGATGCGCCAGCCTACGCGCCGCTTGCACTTCCCCGGCGGCGGCGGCAGTCAGATCGCGCAGCGCCAGATAGCGCACATTGGGCTGGTCAGACTGCAATAACCAGTCCAGTGCTTTTGCGTCAAACGGATTGGTAGAGGACATAAGACTCCCTTGCGGCAATTTGTGTTACATCGATTATATAACTATATTGCCGTTTCCGTTCGATCTGCGGTAAAATTGAGGCCACGTTTCTCTCGCCAGACCGGCGAGGGGGACAGCGTCAAAACCAATGGAGAGGGAAAAACATGTCGTTTCATCGTTGGTCGGGCTGGCTGCTTGGCCTGAATTTAGGCATTTTCATTCTGGCAGGATGTGGAGGACAAATGACGCCGACGGCGCTCCCTGTATTGGGGCAAACCCGCATGGATGCAAAAGGGATCGAGCAGGTCTGGGTGCCGGCCGGTTCGTTTCGCATGGGCAGCAGTGAGCAAGACGCCCAAACAGTGATAGCACGCAAGGCCCCGGCCTGGGTCGTGGCCGAACTGGCCAGCGAACAACCGCAGCACGAGGTGCGCCTGACAGCCGGCTACTGGATCGACAAATACGAGGTCACCAACGCCGCCTTCCACCAATTCGTTGCTGCTGGCGGGTACAGCAACAAGGCGTACTGGTCAGAGGAAGGCTGGAAGTGGCTGGACGGTCGCCAGCTTTCCACCTGTTCGAGCGAGGATGCACAGGCGCAGCCCAATCTTCCCTGTGTGCGGGTCAACTGGTACGAGGCCGAGGCGTACGCCCGCTGGCGCGGTGGACGCCTACCCAGCGAGGCTGAATGGGAGTATGCCGCCCGCGGGCCAAAATCTCTGATCTACCCGTGGGGCGACACCTTCGACCCCGGCAAGGCCAACGTGGTGGACAGCCAGGGCCTGGTCGCCGTAGGCAGTTATCCGGCAGGAGCCAGTTGGGTGGGGGCGTTCGATATGGCCGGCAACGTCATGGAATGGGTGCAGGATTGGCTGGACGTAAATTACTACCGGAACAGCGCCGGCGAGAACCCGCCCGGTCCACAAACAGGCAGCCGCAAGGTGGAGAAGGGCGGCTGGTGGGGCAGCAATCCGTTCGTTGCCCGCGCCGCCTACCGGCACTTCGAAGACCCGCCGGATTACAAGGACGGGCACATCGGCTTTCGCATCGTGACGCCCTGAGGTGGGCCGCGCCGATTCATTGCCGGT
>CAZHTS010000053.1:0-19215 GCA_964535315.1 uncultured Anaerolineaceae bacterium | reverse complement strand
CACCGGGCGAGATGGCGCCGATCCATTGCCGGCGGTGGCCCCCCATCACCATCCCCCGTAGGGGCGACCCTTGCGGTCGCCCTGGGCCATGCCGCGCCGATTCACCGCCGGCGGGGTGTCCCTCACCAGCTATGGTTTACCCGTGAAGACCTTCCGCATCAAGCGCAAACAAATTGCTTTCCGGGCCATTTTCGCTCAACCGCACCTGCCCAGTAAGTTTGAAACCAAGCTTCTCGAGCACCCGCATCGAGCGCGTATTCTGCGGATCGGTCAGCGCCAGCAGGCGTTTCAACCCCAGGCGCGCCAGGCCGTAATCTCTGACGGCTGCCGCCGCCTCGCGGGCATATCCCTGCCCCCAGAAGCGCGCCAGAAAAGCATAACCGAGATCGACGTCCGGCAGACAGTCACGCCGGATCAGGCCGCACATCCCCACCGGCTCGCCGCCGGACTTAAGCCTGACCAGCCACAGGCCAAACCCCCGGCGGGTGTAACTATCTAACGGGCCGTTGCGCAAATAATTCTGTGCATCCTCCAGCGTTCTCACCCCCTTGTCACCAATGAAGCGGATGAAGTCGGGCTCGTTGACCAGTTCGAGGATGAAGCCGGCGTCTGCCAGCGATAATTGGCTGAGTTGTAATCGTTCGGTTTCAAGAATGTTCATGCTGGCATTATACTGCGCTTCGCCCTTGACAGCTACTGTTTTTTGCCCTAAAATGAGTGAGCAATCAGTCATTTTAAGATAAACGCAAGGAGCCGCATGTCCCGCCCACTGCTCCCCGAAAAAAGAGCCCGCTTCCTGGATTCAGCCCTCAGGCTGTTTGTCGCAAACGGCGTGGCGCACACGTCCACCGCCGAAATTGCCCGAGAGGCCGGCACCGCCGCCGGCACGCTGTTCGTATACTTCCCTACCAAACAGCATCTGATCGACGAACTGGTTTTGAAAATCAGCCGCGAGCAAGCCGCATCCATCCGGGCGCGCCTCTCCCCCGATCTCTCTGCCCGCGAAAGTTTCCTGGCGATCTGGGAAGGCTCGCTGCGTTGGTTCCTGGAGAATAGGAACGCCTATCGCTATATCCAACAAATCCGTGACTCGGGGATGATCACGACCACGGTCGAACAGGAGACGGGCAAATCGCTCGAATACTATTACGTCGCCATCCAGAAGGGGTTGCAAGAAGGCAGCATCCGGCCTTATCCGCTCGAACTGATCGGCGAAATCCTGTATCAGGACATCGTGGCCGTCATGCAGGTCATTCAGAGACAGCCCGACCCGGCCCGCGGCGAGGAAGTCATCCGGATGGGCTTCGATATTTTTTGGGAAGGGATACGCACATGAAATACAAAAGCGTCGCCGCCGTGCGTGCCGGCGGCCCAGAAGTCCTTCAGGTCATCGAAAACGAACTGCGGCCGCCTTCAGCCGGTGAAGTACGGATCAAAACCCAGGCGTCCGTTGTATGCCGGCCCGACATCACCGCCCGCAACGGTACCGCGCTGTACAGCGGTACGCCGTTGGGGCAGAAAACGCCGTTTGTACCGGGCTACGCGCTTGTCGGTGTGGTGGATGCGCTTGGGCCGGGCGTTACGACGGTGACCGTCGGAGAACGGGTCGGCGCCCTGACCGTCATCGGCGGCTATAGCGAATATCTATACTGGAGGAGCGACCGGCTGATCTCCGTCCCACACGGGTTGGATGCAGCCGAGGCGGTCACGCTCATTTTGAATTACATCGTTGCCTACCAGACATTGCACCGCTCGGCAAAGGTTAAAGCCGGCGAGCGGGCGCTCATCATCGGCGCCAGCGGCGGGATCGGCACCGCCCTGCTGCAGCTCGGCCGGCTGGCCGGGCTTAAGATGTACGCCCTTGCCTCGCCCGGCAAACATTCCATCCTGCGCGAATACGGAGCAGCACCGCTGGATTACCACGCCCAGAATTTCGTCGATCTGATCCACCAGGCGGAGCCGGACGGCCTGGACGTGGTACTGGATGGGATGACGAACATGGCTTACATCCGGGCCGGGCTGCCCTTATTGCGGCGCGGCGGCAGGTGGGTGAGTTTTGGCGAACCCGACGGCTTCGCCACCCTGCTGCGCGTCCTGGGCAGGCTGGTTTTTACCAACCTGCTGCCCAACGGGAAAACTTTCAAACTGTACGGCACGTCTACCTATTTCATCGGCGACAGGCGACCTTACCTGGAAGATTGGGCCACGCTGTTCCGCCTGTTGGAGATGGGCAAGATCCAGCCCGTCATTAGCCAGAAGTATCCGCTTCTGGAGGCCGCCCAGGCCAACGCACGGTTGGAAAGCGGGCAGGTCACCGGCAACGTGGTATTGGTGACGCCTGAATTGCTATGACGCGCATGGACGAGGTACAAAAATTAAGGAATTGGCATGAATACCGCATCATTTAAAATCGTGATCCTGGGGGGCTGCTTCCTCTTTGTCTTTCTCTCCGGCTTCTGGTTGAGCCACGCCGGCAAACCGCTCAACGGCGTCGTCCTGGCGTTCCACAAGCTGCTCTCGCTGGCGGCGCTGGTCTTGCTGGCCGTCACCGTGTACGGCGCCGTTCAGGCAACGGCTGGCGCTCACCCGGCAGGGATTGTTTTCGTCGCCGCCGGCCTGCTCTTCATCGCCACGATTGCCACGGGCGGCCTGCTGAGCACCGGCAAGCCCGTAGCAGAATGGGTGGGGGCGCTGCATCGCGTCATGCCTTACCTGACCGTGCTTTCGAGCGCGGCAAGCCTGTATTTTGCACTCGGGAGCGGATGAGCCCATGCAACGCGCCCCGATTTGTTTTCAACGCGGTTACTTCCTGGCTTTCAGCAGCGTGCTGGCGCTGGAAATTTGCATCGCACTGTTCTTCGACGACCGTTTCATCCGCCCGTTCGCCGGCGATGCGCTGATCGTCGTGCTGATGTTTACGTTCATTCGCACGTTTTACGCCGGCGGGAAGAATTTCACCCTCGCAGCAGGTTTGTTCCTCTTTGCCTGCCTGGTCGAACTGGGGCAGTATTTCGATCTGCTGGCGCGATTACATTTACGCGACGTGGCCATCGCCCGCCTGCTGTTCGGTGCAGTATTTGATTGTAAGGATATCCTCGCCTACGCCCTGGGCGCCGTCCTGGCGCTGGCCGCCGGCCGGGCGCTTACGAAAAGCGGTCGATGACCGTCACGCCGACCCCGTTAAACTGATCCATGTTGACCAGTTCTGCCAGCGCTTCATCCAGCGAGATGGTCTTGCCAATCAATCTGGAGGGATTGAGTTTTCCGGCGCGGATCTGATCGAAGACGATTCCGTAGCGATACGCCTGGATGCCGTGGCTGCCGAGAATCTCGAGTTCGTTGGCGATCACTTTATCCATCGGGATCGCCGGGTGGTGATGATCGCCCAGCATCAGCCCCACCTGAATGTGCTTACCGCGCTTGCGCAGGTTGGCGATGGAATTGAAGCAGGTCACGGGGTTGCCCAGGGCGTCCACCGAAACGTGCGCGCCGCCGCCGGTCGCCTCACGCACGGCTGCCACCACATCGTCCACCTTCCTGGAGTTGAACGTGATCGCCGCGCCGAGGGACCGGGCAAAATCCAGCTTGGCGTCGTCGATATCGACGGCCACCACCTGCGCCCCGGCGGCGTTGGCGATCATGATCGCCGAAAGGCCCACGCCGCCGCAGCCATGCACCGCCACCCACTGGCCGGCGGACACCCTGCCCTGGTCGACGATGGCCCGGAACGAAGTCACAAAGCGGCAGCCCAGGCTGGCGGCAGTGACGAAGTCCAGTTCATCCGGCAGCCGCACCAGGTTGGCGTCGGCGTAGTCGATGGCCACGTATTCCGCAAACGAACCCCAATGGGTAAAACCGGGTTGGAACTGGTGATCGCACACCTGCTGGTTGCCCGAAATGCATTGCGGGCAGCTGCCGCAGCCGCATACAAACGGCAGGGTCACCCGGTCGCCCGCCTGCCAGCGGCGTACGCCCTTACCCACTGCGGCGATCACGCCGGCCAGTTCGTGGCCGGGAACGTGCGGCAGACGGATATCAGAGTCGTGCCCCATCCAGCCGTGCCAGTCGCTGCGGCAAATGCCGGTCGCCATCACCTGAATGACCACACCCTGTTCACCGGGCGCGGGATCAGGGACATTCTGAATGGATAAAGGTTGTCCAAACTGCTCAAAGATTGCAGCGCGCATCGCAAAAACTCCTTTTAACAAGACTGGCTGAACCGTGGTTCGCCCTACCGGTAATCGCGGATCAACTACAAGTATTATACCCGGCATGCCTTTGAGGATAAAAAAAAGGTGAAGGGCTTCAACGCAAAGCCCCAAAGGGATATTTAAAAAGTTTTCCTTTGCGTCTTTGCGTTAAAGCTTTCGGCCCGACGGGCGTGTTCCCGGCCAGCGCCCCTTCATCCGAACCTTACGCCCGGCGCAACTCGGCCGTTTTTTCAGGGCTTGTACATACACACGCTACAGGTATAATGACAATAAGATTTATTTAAGCTGCCCCATCAACAGGGTTGGCCCATCGTCGGGTTGCACGCAGATTCAGGAAAAGGGACGAGATGGATCCGTATGCTTCGTGACCCCTTGCTTTTCCTCTGCAGTTTCGTTTTGAGCACAGCCCTGCTGGCAGCATGCAACACGCCTGCCTCACCCCCACCGGCCTCGCCGCCGCCCACACTCACCCACCCGGTCAACGTCATACGTCTGGTAAATGGCGAATGGCCGCCTTACAATGGATCCAATTTACCCCACGCCGGCTGTGACTCCTGGATCATTGAAGAAGCCTTCGCCCTGGAAGGTATTACCGTGGAGTACGATTTCTTTCCCTGGGCGCGCGGTTTGGCCCTATCTGCCACCGGTCAGCGAGACGGCTCCCCCAGTTGGGAAGGCACCCCCGAACAACGCGCCCAACACTACGTGAGTGCAGAGCCCACCACCCTTCAGGAGTGGGTGCTCTTTCATCGCAGTGACCGGCCGCTGGTCTGGAAAACGCCGGACGATCTGGCCGGTAAAGTCATTGGGGTAACGAGCGGATATGTTTACAGCGGCGCGTTGGACAAACTGCGCGGCCGGGGAACCGCCACCTTTGTGGAAAACATCAGCGACGAGGCCAATCTACGTATGTTGTTGGCCGGTCGCATCGACGTTTTCCCGGTTGAGCGCCGGGTGGGGCATTATCTGATCCGCTCGCTCTTCGCCCCGGCGGAACAGGCGCAACTGGTGGATGCCGAACGGCCCCTGGCCCAATTCCCCTCTCACCTGCTGCTATCCAAAGCCGTTCCACAAAACGAGCGCCGCATGGCGCTGTTTGATCGCGGCTTCAAACGGCTGAAAGAAAGCGGGCGCTATGCAGAAATCCTGCGCAGTTGTGCCCCCTGAGGGTACAGAAAAAAAGGAGCCGTAGTGAAATCAATCTTCAGTCACTATACAACGACTTATCCTCTGGCGCGCCGCCTGGTATGGATCGTAACCCTGTGTGGTATTCTGCTCACCTTTGCCGCCGCTGCGCTGCAAATGTACACCGGCTATCGCCGGGAACTGGAGCAGCTGAACGCCCGCCTGCAGCAAATTCAAATCGTGGCCGTTCCCATCCTGGTCAACAGTATCTGGCATTTCGACAACCAACAAATCGAAACCCAATTGTTGGGTATGTTGAATTTGCAGGATATCAGCTTCGTGCAATTGCGGGTCATTGGCGGTGAAACCTACACCTTTGGAGAAAGCATTCCTGCCGATGCAGCCATTGCACAAACCATTGAGCTGGTATACACCCAGAACAACGAAACCTTCCCTCTGGGTCAGTTGGACGTCATTGCCGACCGGCGAGACTTGCAGCAGCGCGTGTCGGGCTGGCTGGTGCAGTATTTGCTCACCGCCGCCATCCAGATCTTCGTACTGGCCGGGCTGATCCTGTTTGCGGTAGAACGACTGCTGACGCGCCCGCTGAACGAGATTGTACGGTACGCCGAAACGCTGGATCTGGAGCATCTGGAGAAACCGCTAACGCTTACGCCTCGCCCGCTGGCCCCGCCCGGCGACGAATTGCAACTGGTCGCCCTGAAGTTAAACGAAATGCGCCGCCGTTTGATGGAAGATGTGGCCGAACGAGAACAAATGGAAGCCGCCTTACGCCAGAGCGAACGCAGCTACCGCGAGATTTTCAATGCCACATCCGAAGCCATTTTTATCCACAACATTCCGGATGGATGTCTGTTACAGGTCAACACCCCCATGCTGCGCCTGTATGGATACGCCAGCGAGGATGAAATCATTGGAAAAAATGTAGGCGAATTGGGCCAGAACCAGCCGCCCTACACGAAGGTGGAAGCCGAACGCTACCTGCAAAAGGCCATCACACAAGGCCCGCAAATCTTTGAATGGCTGGCGCGCAAGAAAACAGGGGAAACCTTCTGGGTAGAAGTATCCCTGCGCTGTTCCATGCTCGGCGGCGAACAACGCGCTCTGGCCGTCGTGCGAGATATCACCGGACGTAAACAGACCGAGGCGCTGCTGATGGCGCAAAATGAAGCGCTCATCGCCCAACAACACGCCCTGGAAAGAGCGGAGGCGCAGACGCGCCAGCTCAACATTGAACTGGAACAACGCGTGAAAGAACGCACCCTGCAACTGACCGCCCTCAACCAGGAACTCGAAGCCTTCGGTTACTCGGTGGCGCACGATCTACGTGCACCGCTGCGCCACATGAACGGCTTCAGCCAGATGCTGCTCGAAGAGCACGGCGCCGGACTGAGCGCCGAGGCTCAAAAGCTACTGCAACGTATTCACGACGCCGCCAGCGATCTTTCGGGGATGGTGGACGCGCTGCTGTCGCTCTCACGCCTGACCCGCGATGAAATGCGTCCCACACAGGTAAATCTGAGCGCATTGGCGCAAGAGATTGCTGCAAATCTGAGCCAACGCGAACCAGAGCGGCAGGTAACGCTCGATATCGCCCCGAACCTGACCGTTCAGGCCGATAAACACCTGGCGCAGATCGTGCTGGAGAACCTGATAGGCAACGCCTGGAAATTCAGCGCCCAACGCCAGCCCGCACAGATCCAGTTTGGCTGTTTACCCGCTACGCCAGAGGATGGCATCGTGTACTTTGTGCGCGATAATGGGGTGGGATTCGATATGGCCTATGCCGGCCGGCTGTTCAGCCCCTTCCAACGGCTGCATTCCGCCGAGACATTCTCCGGGACCGGGATTGGGCTGGCCACGGTGAAACGTATCATCCAGCGTCATGGCGGGCGCATCTGGAGCGAAAGCGCCGTGGAGCGGGGCGCCACCTTTTATTTTACGCTGCCGGTGAGCGCCGCGACCCCAAATTTCGCCCCAACGACTTGATTTTGTTCATCTGACCGGAGGTGATTTCTATGGCTTCACGCATCAACCAGATTGCATTTCAGCGCAGACCCGAACCCAACGAGAACGCCGCCACCCTCCTGGTGCCGCAGGACTGGCTGCTGGAAGGCGGCGCCTATCGCGACAACTTCAACGCCCGGCAGGTCACCGCCCAGACGATTGAGGCAAAGTTTGACCTGTCGATCAAGCGCGACATCCCTGGGACAGTCATGCTGCGCGTCGTGCCGACGATGAAATACTGCGACCCGCGCTACCTGTACGGTCACTACCCGACCGGCAGCAATTACATGGGGCTGATCGTTTACCCGTTAATGCCCCCCGAGCAGTTCCTGGCGCAGATGATGTTCCCCTGGGCGCACTCGCAGGCCACGCAGGCGCAGATGGTGGACGCCCGCCCGTGGGACGAATACACCGAAAAGTATCGCCAGGGGGCCGCCAACAGCGGGTCGCCTGCCCTGTATGCCGGCGCGGAGGTCACCTTCGCTTACGTCGAAGCCGGCGTGCGTTACAAAGAAAAAGCCTTCGTGGTGATCGAGAATCTCGGCCAGATGGCGATGGGACAGTGGGCCAATTACTCCACCCATTTCTACCGCGCCCCCGAAGCCGAATTTGACGATTGGGAAGGGGTGCTGTTCCGCATTTCGCGTTCCTGGCAGTTCAACCCCGAATGGCAGGCCCGCGAGCGCTCCGCCCAACACATGTTGACCGGCGCATTCAATCAGGCCGCGGCGGCCGAACGGCAGCGCGCCCAGAACCAGCGCGCCACGCAGCAGTACATCCAGAACGGGCTGCAAGAGATGCTCGACCACAAACGCACCACGTACGAAGAGATGCGCAACGACGCCTACCTGAACATGACCAATCAGGAAGAGTACATCAATCCGTATACACACAAAATCGATTTTGGCTCGAACCAGTTCACCCACCGCTGGGTGACCGAAAACGGCGACGAATTCTATACCAACAACGAAAGCGACAACCCCAACGACGCCGGCGGGGTGCTCAATCGCAACGACTGGGAACGCAGTTCGGCCCGCCCGCGCCGGCCGCTGGAATAAGCTCATCAAAGAAAGAACAACAGACGTCCTTTTGAGGTCACGCCTACGGCCTGGCGTTCTGTGATCGCATCCCTTGCCAGCAGTCCCGCAGCGGCACAATGACGATCAGGGCCGCCACAATGAGATTGACGGCCAGTATAACCCCTGCCAGGGCAAGCCGTACCCGCGCCCGCGCCACAAAATCGGCATGCGAGCCGGCATAAACGGTATCGGCTCGCAACGTTTGCGAATGCGCGCCATCGGATAAACCCACGGTATCCTCCAGATACCCCACCACTACCACCGCCTGCCCTGGCCGGAGATATGAAAACTGTCGCGCATCCACCGGCCAGCCTGTGGCCTGATAGTTGTCATTGGTGATCGCCACACCGCCTGTTTGCAGATCGATCCACAAGGGCTTGGGCGTCCAGAGGTGGCTTTCATCCAGGTAAGCGACGTAATCATCGTGAAGCGCGGGATTCTGCTGGCTGACCTGCCCCACCAACAAAACGCCATCTCCGCTTACCTTATCCTTAAATTCACGTGGATGTGTGAGCGGCGTACTCGAAGCCGCGATCCACAAACCGCTCACTCCAAAATAGGCCAGCAGGGCGTTGAACAACACAAAACCAACCAATGCACAAAAGAACGGAAAGAGCCGGCGATATTCCTCCGGCGTCTTGGCGTGATGCAAGGGGTAGCGGTACAGGAGCCAGGCAATCGATAGGCAAAAGGCGATCAAAACAATATTGAGCACCATACTTTCCTCCGGCGTCTCAGGTCTATGCTGCCTTTTGCGATTTATTTTACACGCTTATCGATCCAGATTCCCGCACAGATGCACGCGGATTCCCAGGGCGTGCAGCATGGCGGCCTTGGCCCACAGGGCCTTCTGCGCCGTGGCGGCGTCCGGGGCGTAGACCACGTTGATATGGTTGGCTTTGTGGCGGGCCATCATCTGGTCGCGACTGACGCCGTACAGGATGGTGTTCATCATCGGCCATTCGGCGTTGGTGGCGCGCCAGCGTCGTTCCACTTCTTCGTCGGGTAGGCGCACCGCCCGGCCGCGGCCCATGTCGGCGTGCAACTGTCCATCCATGACGTAGATGCGGCTCCACACGATTTCGCCCGGCTTGCTGACGCCCTTGACCGTACCGCCGCCCAGGGGGAAATACATGGCCGGCTGGCGCACGCTTTCGGCCCCGGCATACCCGCCCTCGATATGCGCCGGCGGGACGGCGCCCGAGATCTCAAACACCCAGACAAAATCGTCCAGCCCACCGCCGCTGAAATGTTCGCCCCAGCGAATATCGTGCAGGGTGGTGGCTGCATCTAACCCCATCGCCTGCCAGACCCGCCGTGTGATCAGCGTATCCAGCCCGCTGCCTTCGTCCACCTCGTTAAAATGCGGCAGCGCCGTGCCGGGGTATAGCTCGCGCCCCGTCTCGCGGTGATAAACCGGCGGGCGTTCCTCGTTGTTGAGCAGCCCTTCCACCAGATCGGAGGCCGGCGCCATATCCTTCAGCCCCTGCTGGTACTGGATGCCGATCACGTCGCAGCCAAAACGGTCGGCCATGCGCACGGCGGCAACGTACATCTTCATTTGCTGGATGACCTGGTGCTCGGTCAGGTCGCTGGCCTCGTCCTTGCCCAGGTGGAAACGCATACCCCGCTCTCGCAGCCAGGCAAACGCCGCCTGCGCTTCTGCGTCTTTCACCAGGCGCATCTCGGCCAGCAGCGCCGACTGACTCAGGCGTTCTTTATACACACCCAACGCATTGAGCAGTTCGTCTTCCAGGATGGCGTTATACATCCCCATGCAGCCCTCATCGAACACGCCCAGGATTGCCTTTTCGCAGGCAAGCTGCTGCGCCAGGGCACTGCCGAGTTCCTGCTCGGCGGGTGGAATCTGGCCGCCGTCCAGTTCTCTGACGTGCGACTGGTCGTGGGTGATGCGTCCCTCGGCGATCCACTGTGTGATTGCCCGCCGGAAATACTCGTCGCTAAAATCCTCGCTCCAGATGGTGCTGTAGGCCACGCCCATCTTGGTCAGGCAGGCGTTCAGGTTCAACAGCCCGACCAGCCCCGGCCAGGTGCCGCTCCAGTTCGCCACCGTCAGAATTGGGCCGCGGTGGTTACGCAACCCGGCCAGCACGTGATAGCTGTACTGCCAGACCGACTCGGCCACAATGAGCCGGGCGTCGGGATGAATCCCCTTGAACACCTCCATGCCCATTTTCTGGCTGGAGATGAAGCCGTGCTTTTGTTCGGGGTCGTAAGCGTGCCCGCGCACGACCTGGATGCCGAACTTTTTAAAGACCTCGACCAGGTCTTTCTCCATCTTCTCCTGGGTGGGCCAGCACTGCTGGTTGGCCGAAAGACGCAAATCGCCGCTTGCAATGAGAATGGCCTGATGCTCCGCCACAGGCGCAGGGGAGGTGAGGCAGGGTAACGTGTATGTTTTCATTTTTTCTCCACTGATAAACGGGACTGATCCAACGGGTTTGTTTGTGGCTGCCGGCGATCGACCACCACCTGGCCTTCTTTCATTATAACCAGGATTCTATCCTGTTTCTGCAAAAAGCAAATATCCTCCAACGGGTTGCCGTCTACCACCAGCAAATCGGCGGCGCGTTTCACCGCCAGCGTGCCGGTCAGGTGCTCCACTGCCAACAATTCTGCCGCCGCGCCGGTGGCAGCCTGGATGGCCTGCATGGGCGACATTCCCAGAGTGGTCAGCAGTTCCAGTTCCTGCGCATTGCAGCCGTGCGGTACGAGGTCGGCGCCGGCGTCCGTCCCGGCGGCAAAGCGCACCCCCAGTTGCAGGGCGCGCGGCAGCACCCGGTACATCGAGTCGTAAGCGTACAGGATGAAATCCTCTGCCCAGGCCTGCTCGGGCAGCCTGGCGCGAATTTCCCTGGCGTTGCGCACACAATGGGTCATGGTCGGCACCAGGAAAGTGCCCCGCTCTGCCATAGCCTGCATCGTTCGCTCGTCGATAAAATGGGCGTGCTCCAGAGAATCGACGCCGGCCAGCACGGCCCAATATTCGCCGGCGCTGCCCAGGCTGTGCGCCGCCACCTTACGCCCGGCGGTGTGCGCTTCCTGCACGATGGTGTTGAGCACGGCCTCGTTCATTTCCGGCGCCAGCAGAATCGGGCGGCCTTTGCGGCGATACCCTCTACCGGCGTTGATCTTAATATGATCCACGCCCATTCGTACCAGCTGGCGCACCGCCTTGCGCGCCTCGTCCGGCGTATCGACGATATTATTGAAATACCCCAGTTGCACATCGGGCCGCAGACCGCTGCGCAAATCCATGTGCCCGCCGGTGGCGGTCAACCCATAGCCACACGCCAGCAGGCGCGGGCCAACCAGCAGCCCCTGTTGGATGGCGTTGCGCAGAGAGACATCGATGAAGTCATAGCTCAACATATCCCGGAGGGTGGTAAACCCGGCCTCCAGATCGCGCCGGGCGTTGGCGTAAGCCTTGTAGGCCGCCATCCCGGTCAACTCGCTGACCAGGCCCTCGCGCCCGTTGAGCGGCTCATCCGGCGCTCCATTCCACAAAACATGCGTGTGACAATCGATCAGGCCGGGCATGACGGTGTATTCGCTGGCGTCGATCAACCCGGCCCCGGCCGGCGGCGTGGAGGCGCAACGTTCCACAAGAGCGACAATCCAACCGCCCTCGATGTACACATCGATATCTTTACGCGGCGGCGCCCCGCTGCCGTCGATCAACAACCCCGCGCGAACGATCTGCATGGTCGCTCTCCTTTACCCGACCACCTGCCGGTAAACTCGCAGCAGGTTTTCCCCCATGATTTTACGTACGTCGTCCGGCGAATAACCGCGCAGGAGCAGCCCTTCGGTCACCCGCGGCCAACGATCGACTTCTTCCAACCCCTGGGTCCACTCACCGACCTTGTGCGCCAGATGGCTCTGATAAACGTCGAAATCGGCGCCCAGGCCGACGTGATCCACCCCCATCACCTTAACCGCGTGATCGATGACGGTGAGGAATCGTTCGAGGGTAGCCTCCTGTGGGGCGCTAGAAAGCGACTGCGGAACCGTGGTGGCGCAGAACACCCCGCCCGTACGGGCAATGGCTTCAAGCACGTCGTCCTTGAGGGCGCGCGGGTGATCGGTGTTAATGGCGCGCACGCCGCCATGTGAATGGATGACCGGCTGTTGGCTGGCGGCGATACTATCCAGCATCGCCTTGCGCGTCATGTGCGCCAGGTCAAGCACCATCCCCAGGCGGTTCATTTCCGCGACCACCTCCACCCCAAACCGGGATAACCCGCCGCCGTCAGGGTCTTCGTAACCACCGTCGGCAAGGGCGTTGCGGTAATTCCACGTCAGGCCCATGGCGCGCAGCCCCAGCCGGTAAAACATGCGCAATATTCCCAGGTCTTCGTGAATGGGCTCGGCGCCCTCAAAGCTGAGAAACACAGCCAGTTTGCCTTCCGCCCTGGCCGCCAGGGCGGCCGCAGTGGTGGTGACCAGCGTGGCCTGATCCTGGTTGGCTGCAAGAATTTCAAAGACCCGATCCAGTTCACGCAGCGCCTGGGCGGTGTAATCCGTACCAATCTCCGGGCCAACGCACAGGGCGTAGGTCTGAACGTCCATCCCACCCTGCTTCATCAGCGGGAGATGCAGATCTACCCCGATCATCCAACGCTGCAAGAATCTTTCTTCGATGGGCGCTTCATAAGCCACGTCCCGGTGTGCGTCCCAGATCAACGATTGTTGGTGCAAGGTTAATGGATCCATCGCGTTTTCCGTTTCATCCAATCAAATGGTAAGACGTCTGGACACCCGCCATCGCATAACAACGCGAGCCGTCAAAACACACGTCCTGTTCGCAGCTAAAGCGTACTATCTGCCCGTCCCACTCCGGAACGGCGCCATCGATGCTCAGTTCCATCGTAAAGGTGGACTGAGGCACCAGGCGCACGTCGCCGCGCCCCGGATTGCTGACCTGTTCCCAGGGCAAACCAACCAACGGGCCTGGTTCGTGCAGGTAATAGCCCAACGAATGCGAGTAGATGCGCGGCTCGCCGATGCCCTCACTGTGCGCCCGGGCCAGGATATTCCCCAGGAGTTCGTCGCCGCTCAGCCCGGCCGCAAATTCGGCCATAAACACTTTCTGTAAGCGGTTCACTTCTTGAAACAGGCCATTAAAGCCGGGGGGGACGTCCTGTTCATCTCCGGCGCGCACGTAGGCCCATTCTTGCAGATCGCTGCACAGCCGCAGGTAGCGATTCCCGACGTCGCAATGGATCAAATCCCCAGGGCGGATGACCTTATCTTCAACCGGGAACTGGCGTTTCATGCGATCGCTGCGCACCAGGTTAAAGAAGGGGATAAAACTCAATTCCAGCCCGGCCTTCTGGCTGATTTCCCAAAATGCCCACTCCAGGTCGTCGGTGGTGGTGACGCCCGGCGTGATGGTTGCGGCGCTGAAACACTGGCGGATGATCTGGCGTGTCATCTGCACCAGGTGCGGATAGTATTGCAATTCTTCGCCGGTCAGTGTTTCCAGCCAGCGGGTCGACGCCGCCTCGGCCGAGACGAGCCGCGGTACGTATTTCTCTGGCAAGATGGTGCACAACTGCCGGTACAGGTTGTGGGTCAACCCGCCGGCTGCCCACTGGATCGAGCCGGTATTGATCCCAATTTTCTGTGGGTCTCTTTCGGCGACCAGGCGGGCCAGATATTCCCACTGCTCGGCGTAATGCCGGCCTTTCCACGGCCGCTCATACAACTGGCCCAGGTCGGTCATCGAAAGATTGATCCGTTCGATCCCCTGCTCCTCGCCGCGGTCGAAGAAAACCAGCATCTGGAGAATGGGCGCCCACGTCCGCAGTGGAACCAGGGTCTTAAACACGGGGTCATAATCGTCTTCCTGGCAGAGGATCAGCCACATATCGATCCCGGCTTCGCGCATCGCCTGAGGCAGGACGGACGCCAGCCTCTTTTCCAGGATGGCAATCGATACTTCGTGCTGTTTTTTGAGTGGCAGAACAGATTGAAGAGCGTTCATGTTTCCTTCCATGTGGATATTGTGTGGATTATTGTTTGAGCCCGCTAAGCGCAATTCCCTTGACAAAGTACTTTTGCAGCAGAACGATCAGCACCAGCATGGGCAGCGCCGCGATGGTGGTGGAAGTCATGACCACGTCCCAGGCCACAGACGTCTCACGCCCGGCGTCGGTGGCCGCAGCGTGCATCATGCCACGTTGCAGGGTGAAGCGGTCGACGGATTGCAGGGTGATGAGCGGCCAAAAGTAATCGTTCCAGGTACCCAGGGCAGTGAGAATCCCCAGAGCCGCCAGCGCCCCGGAAGTGAGCGGTAGAGCGATGTTGAAGAAGATGGCCAGTTCCGACATGCCGTCCACCCGGGCGGCGTCCAACAGTTCGTTGGGAACGCCCATAAACGCCTGGCGCATGACGAACACGCCAAAGGCGCCGATCAACCCCGGAAAGACGACGCCGGTCAGCGAATTGGTGACATTTAACTTGTACGCCCCCACGAACCAGGGGATCAACAGCATTTCGCTGGGCACCATGATGGTGGCCAGAATCAACGTAAAGAACAGCGAGCGACCCCAAAAATTAAATTTTGCCAGGGCGTAACCGCACAACGAGCAAAATAGCAACGTGCTAAAAGTGGTCAGCACCGTCACCAGGATGGAGTTTAAGAACCACGTGCCGAATTGCCAGCGGGTGAGCACATCGATGTAATTGTTGAGGGTGGGTTCCACCGGCAAAAAACGGAAATAGAAGATTTCGGGGCGGGGCTTGAGTGAGGTCGAGACCATCCAGAAGAAAGGCAGGATGGTGGTGATGCTCAGGAGGGTCAACCACGTATAACCGCTGCCCTGCACCAGGAAGGTGCGTATCGCTTTCTTGCGCGCATTCTTTTTGCGGCTTTGCTCAATCGTACGATCTACGGGAGAGTGCATCATAATCCGCCTCCTCTTTAATATTCCACGTTTCGCCGGGTGATGCGCAATTGGATCAGCGTGATGATCAGGATGATGAAAAAGAAAACCACGGTGATGGCTGCGGCCCGGCCCATATTCAAACGGGTAAAGGCTTCCATATAGATGTAAAGTGGCATGGTCAGGGTACTGTTCATCGGCCCCCCCGTGCCGTTATTGCCCGACATCACCCGGATCAGGTCGAAGTTTTTCAACGAAGCGGTCACCGCCAGCACGCCGACCAACACCAGGGTGGGGTTTAGCAGCGGGAGCGTGATCCTGGTGAAAATTTGCCAGCCGTTTGCGCCGTCGACCTTGGCGGCGTCGTAGATCTCATTGGGGATTGCATCCAGGCCGACGGTAAAGAGCAGGGTGTAATAGCCGATCGAACCCCAGGCCGAGACCGCGGCGATGGCGAACAGCGCCGTATCGACGTTCAGGGTCAACATGGCTTTGGCGTCCGGCAGGCCAAACGATTTCAAGACCATGAAGATCGGCCCCTGGCGTGAATAAAGAAAGTTAAAAATCCAACCCAGGGCCACGCTGGAGGTCATAAACGGCAGCAGGATGAGCGTTCTGAACAGGTCTTTGCCCTTCGTAATCACCTGAAACATCATGGCGGTGGTCAGGCTGAAGAGAATGACCAGCGGGACGCGAAAAGCGGCAAATTTAAAGGAGTTCTTAAGTGCGATCCAGAATAATTCGTTTGAAAACAGCGTTTGATAGTTTTGGAAGCCAACCCAGGGCTTCTCGGGAGAAAGGATGTTGTATTTCTGGAACGAAAAAATGAACGCCTCGATCATTGGGATAATCATTACGGCGATGAAATAGGCAAAGGGAATGGCAAGAAAAGAAAGACCATAGAACGCCATCCGGGAATTCAACTTGAGACGCCCGGCCAGAGCCTTATCTAACAGAAATACCACGCCGATAAAGATCGCCACGCTCAGCAAGATGGTGATGACTTTTGAATTGATGGAACCGGTGAGAATTGTCTCTGGCATATTCGTTCACTCCCAAACTATCGTTCCAGGGGGTAAAAGAAGAAGGGTGGAAGTGGGCCCAGGGTGACCCACTTCCAAAAGCAACCAGGTGCAGATTACTTACTAAAGAATTCGTCGCGGACGGTCTGTTCCTGTTTGGTGCCCCAGTCAAAGACAGTCTTGACATCTTCGTTGTTCAAGAGCACCTTGTCGGCCATATCCAGCACCAGCTGGCGTTCGGCTTTCTCGTCCACCCAGAAGAGCGGCACAGAGCGCGGCAGCGTATCCAGGAACGCCTTCATCTGCGGGTCGCTCTTGAAGAATGGGTCGTCGATCAAAGATTTGTGGGCCGGCAAACCGCCAACGATCTTGATGTACTCCATCGAGACCTCGGGACGGGTCAGGAATTTCATAAACTTGAGCGCGGCCTGCATCCGGGCGGGATCTTTGGCGGCCTTGGCGGTTACGTTGAACGACCAGTACTGGGTCTGGTTCAGGCTGGCGGTGTCAGGATCGGCCGCCGTACCCTTGGGCAGGGGGAACGAATCGAACTTCAGGTCGGGGGCGTTCTGGCGGATGACCGGGAGGTTGCCGGGGGAGCCGAGGCGCATGCAGGTCAGGCCGGTGTAGAAGGCCGAACCGGGGCTGTCGTCACCAAAGCCGATGTCCATGATCTTGTCCGTCTTGATCATGTTGGCGACCCAGGCAAAGGCTTCAGAGCCGGCCGGGCTGTCGTTCCAGGTGACGGTCTTCTGGTCTGCGGAGAAGATCGGTTGGCCGTTCTTCGCCGCCAGAACCTTCCACAAAATGTGTTCCTGTGTGCTGAAGGAAACAAAGTAGCCGGCGCGGGTCAGCTCGCCTTTTTCGTTGCGGCGGGTGCACTTAATGGCCGCGTCGCGCAGTTCTGCCATGGTTTCGGGAAGTTTGGTGATGCCCGCTTCTTTGAAGAAATCGACGTTGTACAGGATGGCCCAGTTGCTCTGGTTCATCGGCACGCCCCACAGCTTGCCGTCGTAATACATGGCATCGATCGCCGGGAAATAAGTGCTTTCCATCTCGGCTTTGGGGAACATATCCTCGGGCAGTGGGACGAGGAAACCCGACTTCGCCCACAGCGGCACCCAACCGTAGAAGGGGTTCACCAGATCCGGGCCCTCACCGACGGGCACCATGGCGGCGATTTTCTCGTTGATCTCGTCATAAGAGATGGGGGTATATTTGATCTTGATGCCGGGGTTCTCGGCCTCGAACATGCTGATCACTTTGTTGATCCCTTTATCCCAACCGGCAAAATCCACCTGCCAGTATTCGAGCGTGATCGTTTCGGCGGCAGCCGGCGCGGCGGTGGTAGGCTCGCTGGCGGCCGGCTGAGCGGCAGCCGGCGGTTCCGTGCTCTTGGGCGGCTCAGCAGCCGGGGGCTGGGCTGTCGGCGCAGCAGGGCTGCAGGCGGTCAGGATGGCGCTGAGTAGCAGCACAACCAGCATTACAACAGAAACCTTCTTCATTTTGTACTCCCTTCGTGACGAACTGAATAGGAAACACACAAACCCCGGAGGGGGGACAGCGGATGAATGATTGGATATGTACGCCTCCTTTATGGTTCGGAAATGAGTGCTGTCGATTCGCGGATCATGATTTCGGCCTGGAATACCAGCTTTTCCGGCGGTTTTTCAGGGTTCTGGATCCTTTTCAGAATCAGGTCGGCGGCCGCCCAGCCCATCTCATAGGTTGGCTGGTTGGCGGCGGTAAGCCGGGGGCTGATCAACGAGTACCACTCCATATCATCAAAGGCCACCACCGAAACATTGCGGGGGATGACCAGCCCGCGTTCCTTGATCTCATGCAGGGTGCCGACGGTCAGCAGGTTGTTGCCGGTGAACAGGGCGGTGGGCGGTTCGGGCAAATCCAACAATTCCCCGGCGAACTGGCGTCCCAGTGATTCCTTGGGTACACCCGAACGGACGAGGGATGCATCCACCGCAATGCCGTGCGCATGCAGTACTTCCAGGTATCCCTGGTAACGTTCGTTGCCGGTGGCGATTTCGGGCGAAGCAACGATGGCGCCAATCCGGCGGTGCCCCTGTTGGATCAGGTGCGTCACCAGTTCACGGGCGGCCTTTACGTTGTCCACCACCACGGTATCCAGATCCATGTCGTGGATCTGGCGGTCGATCACCACGGTGGGGACGTTGGCCCGGTGTAATTTCTGGATCGAGCTATCGTGCTCGCGCACGGGGACGACGATCACGCCGGCCACTCTCTCGGCGATCATCAAATCCACGTACAGCGATTCTTTTTCCTGGTTTTCATCGGAATTACACAGGAAGATGGCGTACTGATGGGCGTAGGCCTGGTCTTCAACCGCCCGCACCAGGGCGGTGAAGAATGGGTTCTGGATATCGGAAATGATCAGGCCAATGATCTGGGAGGACTGCACCCGCAGACTGCGAGCGACCCGGCTGGGTTGAAAACCGAGCGTTTCAACGGCCTTGAGCACCCGTTGGCGGACTTCCTCCGATGCGTAGGGTTTATCGGCCAGGACACGCGAAACCGTCGCGCTGGAAACGCCTGCCAGTTTTGCAACATCCTTGATTCTGATCGTCATGAAAAAGCTCCTCGAGAAATGGTTTCTGTAATCGATTACAGAAAGTGTCAAAAAAAACAGGCCTGGATGAACGCCATCCAATGGGAAAGCTCGTATGCAAATGATCGAGACAGTAAGAGGGGGAAGGGGTTGTAATCGATTACAAAATGATTATATACACGGACTTCTGCGTTTGTCAACAGGTTTTTGTAATCGATTACAAAACTCGTTACGCACCAGAAAGATATCAAACAA
>CAZHTS010000052.1:0-35131 GCA_964535315.1 uncultured Anaerolineaceae bacterium | reverse complement strand
AAAAATTATATATCATTTCCAAATTGTTTCATCCGATTTGGAATCCATTCGGACCAGATCCAACAATACACAGCCCTGATAATGGATTATTTTCCTTTAATGGTATTGACTGACGGTCAGTCATGTGCTATACTATCTTTAATCGACCGACGGTCGGTCGATTAAAGGAGAGCAGACATGGTTCGAACTGTGAAAAAACCCGAAGAGCGCAGAGCCGATATCGTCAAAGCCGCCCGACTCCTGTTCCAGACCCGCGACTACGAGCAGACCACCATGCAGGACGTCATGCAGTACCTGGGGATCGCCAAGGGTACCATCTATTATTACTTCAAGTCCAAAGAAGAACTGCTGGAAGCGGTCATCAACGATATCGTCGACGAGCGCATCGAGCAGATGCAGACTATACTCGCCACTGCGGGCGGCAATGCCCTCGACCGGCTGCGCGCCCTCATCACGGCCGGCAACATGACCGACGAAAACGACGAAATTCTGACCCAACTGCACCACCCGGCCAATTATGGCATGCACGCCCGCCTGCTGGCCGCCGCCCTGCAAAAGCAGGCCCCGCTGTATGCGGCGCTCTTCCAACAGGGGTGCGACGAAGGGCTGTTCCAGACGGACACCCCGCTGGAGACCGCCGAGTTTATTCTCAGCGCCGTGCAGTTCCTGACCGACGAGGGCATCTATCCCTGGACACAGGAAACCCTGCTCCGCCGCGCCCGGGCCATCCCGACGCTGATCGAAACCCAGTTGAAAGCCGAACCCGGTTCCTTTCAATTTCTGTTTGCACAGACACCCCAATAATCCAAAACTTTTTAAAAATCAAGCGGAGAATTTCAATGACCGACGTAAACACACAAACAAACCCCATGACGCGGGTAATGGCGCGGCGAGATTTTCGCCTGCTCTTTGCCGGCGCAGCCGCTTCTTTGCTGGGCGACCAGTTCACCCTGATCGCCACCCCCTGGCTGGTGCTGAAACTGTCCAACGACCCGCTGGCGTTGGGTATCGTCCTGGCGCTGGAAGGTATCCCTCGCGCCGTGTTCATGCTCTTTGGCGGCGCCATCAGCGACCGCCTCTCCCCGCGCCTGGTCATGCTCATCGCCAACGTCGCCCGCTTTCTCCTGACCGCCCTCATGGCGCTGCTCGTCTTTACCGGCACGGCGCAACTGTGGATGATCTACACCTTTGGCCTGTTATTTGGCATCCTTGCCGGCTTCGCCATCCCGGCCGAAAACAGCATCGTCCCCATGCTGGTCGACGAGCAGGACCTACAGGCCGGCAACTCGATCATCATGGGCGTTACCCAACTGGCCGGTTTTGTCGGCCCAACCGTGGCCGGCATCCTGATCGGCGGGTACGCCGACTCGCTGACCGGCGTCGGGCTGGCCTTCAGCATCGACGCCTTGACCTTCGTCGCCTCAGCCGTCACCCTGCAACTGATCCGCACCACGACCCCGGCCGGCCTCACCCCCTCCGAGAACGTCCTGGTCGCCATTCGCAGCGGGATCACCTATCTATGGACAGATCGGGCCATGCGGCTGATGTTCCTGGTGCTGATGGCGGTCAATTTCCTGCTCATCGGCCCGCTGATGGTGGGCATCCCCGTCCTGGCCGACCGGCGCCTGCCCGAAGGGGCCACCGCCTTCGGCCTGCTGATGTCGGCTTTCGCCGGAGGGAATTTGGTCGGCTACCTGATCGCCGGCTCGCTGCGCCGCCCGGACGGGAACAGCATGCGCTGGATCATGGTGGCGTGCATCGCCGCCTTTGGCGCGGTGATCGGCTCGCTGGGCTTCATTCCCTACACCTGGGTCGACTTCGCCCTGCTGCTCCTGCTCGGCCTGGGCAACGGCTACATCGCCATCCTGCTGATCACCTGGATGCAGACCCGTACGCCCAAAGACATGCTGGGACGCATGATGAGCCTGTTGATGTTTTCCAGCACCGGGCTGGTGCCCATCTCGCAGGCCCTGGCCGGGGTATTGAGCAAATGGGATCTGACGCTCTTATTTGCGCTGCCCGGTGCGTTGGTTCTGTTGGTAACCGTATGGATGGCGTTCCACCCCGATCTCAAGGGACTCAGCACCGGACTGACCGCCGCGCCGGCCAACGCATAAACCATGCCGGCAGCCACCTGAATATCTGCGCCGGAAGAGCGAAAAAAAGGTTGTCTTTTGTCATTATAATTACCGGCATAGCGTTAGCAACCGGAACATCACAATTCTTCTACAGGAGGCTCTATGCCGGACGCCAATTCAAAAACAGCACTCGGGGTGATCTTCCACCCCAGATTTCCGCCCGAAACGCTGGCCGATTACGCCCGCCGGGCCGAGGCCGCCGGTTTCGACGAACTGTGGCTGTGGGACGATTGCTTCCTCCCCGGCGCTTTTACCTCCGCCGCCATCGCCCTATCCGCCACACAGCGGCTCAAGGTGGGCATTGGCCTGCTGCCCGCCACGGCCTACAACCCACTGTTTGCGGCGATGGAAATCACCACCCTGGCGCGGGCCTTTCCGGGGCGCATCCTGCCGGGCTTCGGGCATGGTGTGGGCAGTTGGATGGCGCAAATTGGCGCCGCACCCAGGTCTTCGCTGAAATCGCTGAGCGAAACGGTCACGGCGGTACGCCGGCTGTTGGGCGGTGAAGCGGTCACGATGCACGGCGAACAGGTACACCTGGAAGCAGTGCAAATGCAGGTAACGGCTGATTACGTCCCGCCGCTGTACGTGGGGGCGATGCGCGAAAAATCGCTGCAACTGGCGGGACGGGTGGGCGACGGCACCATCCTCACTGCACATTCCTCGCCCGCCTACGTCCGTTGGGCCATGCAACACATCCACACCGGCATGGCGCAGGCCGGGCGCAGCCAGCAGCGCGTGGTTGTCTACCTCGACGTGAAGGTGAGCGAAGACGGCGGAGCGGCGCGGGCTGCCATGCGCCGCACCCTGGCAGCACGTTTGCCCTGGAGCGATGTGCAGATGAACGCATTGGGGATCGGCGCCGAGGTCGAGGCGCTCCTCCAGGCGCACGGCGCCGCGGGCATGGCGCAACACATGCCCGATGAATGGGTCGACGCCTTCGCAGCGGCCGGGACGCCGCAGCAAACGGCCAATGCCGTGCGGCGCTGGCAGGATAGCGGCGCGGACACCATCATCTTCCAGCCGCTCAACGGCGACCCGGACTGCCTGGACGAATACATCCGCTACCTGATGCCCTTATTGAAAGAGTGATGTCAGCTCAGGTCTGAACGTACACAGGCGGAAAGCAGCCAGATAAGCCCTCGCAGGCCGGAAAGACCTGCGAGGGCTTGCTTTCGCATTAAGCCCTTGAGCCGGCCAACAAGAACGGTCGTTGCAGCGCTGCAATAGATCATCGCGCATCAATCTTAAGTAGGATGACGACCGGCGCCCGTTCCGGTATAGTGGGAATATAAAAACGGATCAGGGTCTGAGGTGCAGCATGGATTCATACGACGAAGCAAGGCGGCAGGTGGTCGAGATTTGCCAGCGCCTGGTAGCCAAAGAGTTTTTAATGGGCACGGGGGGCAACGTGTCGGTGCGGGTTGCCGGTCAAAAAGCTTTTGCCGTCACCCCGTCCAATTACGACTATCTGAAGATGCAGCCGGAAGATGTTTGCGTGCTCGACCTGAAACTCCAGGTCATCGCCGGCGAAAGAAAGCCGTCGATCGAAAGCAGCATGCACGCTGCCATTTACGACCGGCGCCCGGACGCCAACGTCATCATCCACACCCACCAGATTTACGCCAGCACCTTTGCACTGATCAACAAGCCCATTCCGGCCCTGTACGATGAGCAGGCGCGCTTTCTGGGGCGCTCAGTCGAAGTCGTATCTTACGCCCCCTCGGGCAGCGGCTTTCTAAAGCGCAACCTCACTTCCCGGTTGGGCAACCAGTGTAACGCTTACATCTTACAAAACCACGGCGCCATCTGCCTGGGAGGCGATGCCGAGCGAACGATTTTCAACGTCGAACTGCTGGAAAAGTGCGCCCTGACCTACCTGCTGGCGCTGTGCAGCGCTGAAAAGACGTCCACCATCCCGCTCGTGGTACGCGAGGTGGCCTTTGCCCGCCTGCGCAAAGATCAGGAAAAAGCGGCCGCACAAAACCGCTGAGGCGGGGCCGGCCGGGTGTTTATCTACGGAGGAAAAAATCATGCCTGAAAGCAACCCAACCATCTCGCAATGGCCGGAAACTGCCGTCATCTACGATCGTCTCAACGAGCTGATCAAACAACCCGTTCGCCCGGTGCGCCGCGAGGTCATGAAGGATTACCTGGATTACTTTGAACGCCGCTGTGCGCGTTCGAAAGAATTGACCGACGCCGCCAAGCAATACATTCCGGGCGGGGTGCAGCACAACCTGGCCTTCAATTACCCCTTCCCGATGGCCATCGAAAAGGCCGACGGGGCGTACCTGTGGGACGTGGACGGCAACCAGTACATCGATTTCCTGCAGGCCGGTGGGCCGACCCTGTTGGGCAGCAACTATCAGCCGCTGCGCGAGCAGGTCATTGCCCTGCTGCAACAATGCGGCCCGGTAACCGGGTTGTTCCACGAATACGAACTCAAGCTGGCGCAGCTGGTCAACCGGCTGATGCCTTCGATTGAGATGCTGCGCATGTTTGGCTCGGGCACAGAAGGCGTCATGGCGGCGGTGCGCGCCGCCCGCGCCCACACCGGCAAAAAGAAGATCATCAAGGTCGGCGGCGCCTACCACGGTTGGAGCGACCCGATGGTCTACGGCCTGCACATCCCCGGCACCGGGCGCTATGAGGCAGCCGGCATCCCGGCCGAAGCCAGCCGCCACACCCAGGAATTCTATCCCAACGATCTCAACCAGCTGCGCCGCATCCTGCGCCTGAACCGCCTGCGCGGCGGCACGGCCGCCGTCATTCTGGAACCGCTCGGGCCAGAAAGCGGCACGCGCCCGGTCTACCCCGATTTCAACCAGAAAGTGCGCGAGCTGTGCGACGAATTCGGCGCACTGCTAATCTTCGACGAAGTCGTGACCGGTTTCCGCCTGGGGTTGGGCGGCGCCCAGGCGTATTACGGCGTCAAACCCGATCTGACCGTGTTTGGCAAATGCATCACCGGCGGCTATCCGATGGCCGGAGCGTTGGGCGGGCGGCGCGAGGTGATGATGCACCTCTCGGCCGGCATCGGTGGCACAGGCGAACGCGCCTACGTGGGCGGCACCCTCTCGGCCAACCCGCTGAGCTGTCTGGCCGGGTACTGCGCCCTGACGGAGATCGAACGCACTCAGGCGGTCGAAAAGGCGGCCCGGGCGGGCGAACGGCTGTGCAAGGGGCTGCAAGAGATCATCGACCGCCGCAAGCTGCCATTTGTCACCTACCACCAGGGATCCATCGTCCATCTGGAGACCTCGGGCGTCATGCTGCTGGATTTCAAGAACCTGATCAAATTCACCCGCGAGATGAAACCGCGCAAGCACATGCTCGAAGAAATGGGCGCGGCCTACATGTCACAGGGCATCATCACCCTGGCCGGCAGCCGCATGTACACCAGCATGGCCGACAGCGACGCGGTCATCGACGACGCCCTGGGCCGTTTCGACGCCGTTCTGGGCAACGTATAAGCGACATTCGCCCCGCGTGGCGCTGCGACCTGTCTATCCTGCATACCTGTAAAAACAGGGGCAGGATAGACGGGCTTCGTTTGGGGAGGATATATGAAAGTTTTTATCCAGGTGCGCCGGGAGCTTCTCAGCGGCGGCGCGATGTGATACAATCCTGTTTCGTAGCACTATTATTGGTTTTTATTCTGTGCGTTTCCTTTTAGAGGCCGAAAAACTTCATCTTGTCGTACGAGGGGGAAACCCGTATTCGCTGCACATCACAATTAGAAAGGAAATCGTATGAAACACCGTATCCTGTTTGCGCTGCTCATCGCAGTATTGCTGGTGAGCGGATGCAGCTCGCGGCCTGCCGCGAGTGAAACCCAGCCGGCCGCCGTCAAGGCCGCCGACACTGCTACGCCTCAGGCGCAGCCCAGCGCCACCGAGACGCCGTTGCCGACCGCGACCAACACCCCCGAACCCACGGCAACCCCCACCGCCACCCCGCAGCCCGAGGTGATCGACGCCGACCTGGCCGCCAAACTGAGCAAGACCGGCCAATGGGGCGCCGGCGCGATCAAACATCTCAACTGGTCGCCCGACAACCAGAAACTGGCGCTGTTGACCTCCACCAGCCTGCAACTGTTCGACGCTGCCGGCAAGCAGTTGTGGTCGGTCGACCTGGACCAGGTGCAAGAACTGGTCACCTTTATCGACGACCAGCGCCTGGCAACCATCTCGCCCACCCACGTCGTGCAATTGTGGGACGTACAGAGCGGCAAGGCGCTGGAAACACCGCTCAAAGCCGGCAAGAACAGCTATCTGCTGGCCGTTTCGGCCAACGGGCAGGTGCTGGCCAACACCATCCACAATAAAGACGTGTTCCTGTGGGAAACCGCCAGCGGCAAGGTCCTGGCCGAGAACCTCAAAACCTCGCTCGATCTGGCGCTGTTGCAAATCGAGCTCAGCGCCGACGGCAGCCGCCTGATGGTCGTTGGCGCCAACACCAACTACGTCCCTCAGATCCAACTGTGGGACACGGCCAGCAAGAAATTCCTGCGCGGCATGAAGCAATTCCCCTGGAGCCTGAGCTACTTGCACTTCTCGCAGGATGGCAAGTACATCGGTGGGGTCGGCAAAGAGATGGACATGCAGCCCGACCAGACCATCTTCTACCTGTGGGATACCAGCGACGGCCGGCGGGTGAGCATGCTGGATATCGGCGAAAAGATCACCGCCTTCAGCCTGACGGGCAAACTACTGCTGGCAACCGAGTCGGGGGGCATCACCGAGCGCGATATGACCTCCGGCAACGAGTTGGGCCTGTTTGAAGGCAACAGCGAGAAAATCGTCATGATGCAGGCCTCGCCGGACGGCAAACTGCTGGCCAGTGCCTCCGACGCCGGCACACTCGTGCTGTGGGACATCACCGGGCGCAAACAGATCGCCGAAATCAAAACCGGGTCGAGCCTCTACACCGAGTGGAACTACCGCCCGCTGAACGCCCTCTCGACCGACGGCGAACAGATCGCTCAGGCCTCTTCCGACTGGAAGTCGATCCGCCTGCTGGAAACGCGCAGCGGAAAAGAGATCAAGGTCTTCACCCCCGAGCTGACCAAAGGCAAAAACCCAATCGTGGTCTACGCCCCGGCGCTGTCGCCGGACGGCAAACTGCTGGCCGCGGTTGTGGGTCCCAACCGCATCATCGTCTGGGATATCGAAAGCGGCAAAGAAGAGCTGAATTTCGAGAGCATGCACCACCGCCCCATTCGCCAGATGCTCTTCTCGCGCGACGGTCAGAAACTCATCACCCTGGCCTATGCCGAGATGTACAGTTGGAACGTCGAAGACGGCAAGATGGCCGAGGACTATTCCGGTTTCTCGTCCTTCGACCTGTCGCCCGATGGCACGGCGCTGGCGTCGGACAACGTCGACTACGGCGTCTACCTGTGGGACTTCGTCAGCGGCAAGCAGCTTTCGTCGCTGGCGGCCGAGTACGTCAACGACCTGAGCTACTCTCCGGATGGCAAGCTGATCGCCGTAGGCGGTTTTGAAGTACGCAGCAACGTCAAACAGCACAACCCGATCGTCTATCTGATCGACACCAAGGATTACAAAAACCTGCCGGTACGCATGTCCGACTTCCTCAGTGAACCGATGAAAGTGCTCTTCTCCCCCGATAGCAAGCTGCTGGCGGTGGGCGAATTCGGCGGCACGGTTAGCCTGTGGGATGTGGAAGAAGGTGTGCAGTTGGCCTCCTTCACCGGTGCAGCCGACGGGATACCCGAGTTGTTCTTCAGCCCGGATGGGCGCACGCTGCTGGTGGGCGGCAAAGATGGGGTCGTCCGCCTGTACGAGGCACGGCGCTAATCCTGGCCCAACCCGCCCCTCAGGGTTTCAAAGCCCTGAGGGGTTTTTCTTTGTGCTACAATATATACGCTCTGGTACGCTTTGCGGCGCAGAAGGCGTCGCAAAACACACCCATAAACCCATCAGGAGACCGCTCATGAAACCCGCCTTGTTGGTTATCGACGTTCAGAAAGCGTTTTTCGACTACAGCCCGGTCACGGCCCAGTCGCTCAACGAAGCCATCGAATACATCAACGCCGCCGTGGCGTTGTTCCGCCAGAAAAATCTGCCGGTGATCGTGGTGCAGCACATCGAAGAAGAGGAAAACGTCAAACCGGGCGAGGAGGGCTTCGACCTGCCCGAGAAGCTGGACATCCTGCCCGGCGATTTGCGCATCCACAAGACCTATGGCAACGCCTTCAACAAAACCCCGCTGGCGGCCGAACTGCAAAAACTGGGGGTGGACACCCTCATCCTCACCGGTTTTTGCGCCGAATACTGCGTGCTCTCCACCTGCCGCGGGGCGCAGGACGTCGACCTGACGCCCATCCTGCTGCGCGGCTCGCTGGCCAGCGCCACCCCCGCCAACATCCCCTTTGTCGAGAGTGTCAACGAGGTGATTTCTTACGGCGCGTTGAAGAAGCTGCTGGAAAACGGATAGCATCCCCGAACCAGAAATGAGGCGCGTATGGATAGCAAGGATGATGGCTGCATTCAATCAATCAGCCGGGCGCTCGACCTTCTCGAAATACTGGCTACCGAAAGAGAGGGCCTGGGCATTACCGCCCTGGCCAGGCGGACTGGACTGAGTAAGTCCACCACGCATCGCATCGCCGCCTCGCTGGCCGAACGCGGCTATGTCGAGCAGGTGACGACAGCCGGCGTCTACCGGTTGGGGCTCAAATACATCGAAGTGGCCAGTTTCTACATCAACAGCCTGGAATTACAGACTGAAGCCCGCCCGTTGCTGCGCGAATTGACCACCCAGCTTGGGTTGACCACCCACCTCGGCATTCTGGATGCCCACGAAGTGATCTATGTCGAAAAACTGGACGTCTTCCCCAACATCCGCCTGTATTCGCAGATCGGTTTTCGCGTCCCGGCGTATTGTTCCTCACTGGGTAAGTGTTTGCTTTCCGGCCTTTCCAGCGCCGACCTCGAAGCGGTCATGTCACGCTGCCCGTTCGAACGTTTTACCGGTAAGACGATCACCAGCCTGGGCGAATTGAGACGCCAGCTTCGCCAGGTGCGCAGCCAGGGTTGGGCCATCGACGATGAAGAACACGATGCCGGTTATCGTTGTGTCGGCGCCCCGATCTTTGATTACCGCGGGGAAGTGATCGCGGCAATCAGCGCCAGTGGGCCGGTGGCCAGCCTGAGCGCCGAACGTATTCCCGCCACGGTGGAACGTATCCGTTCAGCCGCCATGCAAATCTCGCAGCGGCTTGGGTATGTGCCGTGATCCAGAACAAAAACTTGAGAGACCCAGGGTTGCCCCTGGGTCTCTCTTTACGCCCATCTCTGCTCAGTCGACGATATTCTTTAATACCACTGTCTTGAGCCGGGTAACTTCGTCAAAGGTCGAAAGTACCCCTTCGGTGCCGAGCCCGGAATACTTGTAACCGCCAAAGGGCATTTCAAAGCTGCGGAAGAAACTGGCGCCATTAATGACCACCCCGCCGCACTCCAACGCCGTTGCAACCTTGAAAGCGGTTTTCATATTGGCGGTAAAGACACAACCGCACAACCCATACTTCGATGCATTGGCAATTTCGATTGCCTCATCAACGCTGTCAAAACCGACGATCGGGATCACCGGGCCAAAAATCTCCTCGTCGATGGCCACGTCGGCTGTCTTGGGCACGTCGGCGATGATGGTCGGTTCGTAGAAGGCGCCGTTGCGCTTACCGCCCAACACAATGCGGCCGCCCTGCGCCACGACATGATTGACCTGCTGCTCGACGCGTTTTGCTGCGGCTTCAGTCACCAGACAGGCAATCTGGGTGCCCTCCTCGTCCGGCCGCCCAAACTTGAGTTCCTGAACACGGGCAATGGCTTTACGCGTAAATTCATCCTTAATTTGATTGTGCACCAGGAAACGCTTGGAGGCACAACATACCTGACCGCAGTTGTACATCCGGCCCCAGATCATTTCCTCGATCGCCAGATCCACATCGCCATCCGCCAGGACGATGAAGGCATCGTTGCCGCCCAATTCAAGTGAGATGTGCGCCAGATGGTTGGCGGCTGCTTTTGCGGTCTCAATACCTACCGCCGTCGAACCGGTAAAGGTAATGGCGTGAACGTCAGGATGTGCGCTGAGCGCCGCCCCGGCCTTCGGCCCTTCACCGGTAAGGATCTGAATGGCGCCATCCGTAACGCCGGCCTCAATCATCAATTGCGTCAGCTTGCACAACGTTAATGGATTCTGGTGCGGCGGTTTGACAATAGCGGCGTTCCCGGCCATCAGCGTCGGCGCCACCTTCTGGTCAAACAGATCACACGGAAAATTAAAGGGGATGATGCAGGCCACGACCCCGACCGGCTCACGCCGGGTGAAGAGAACGTTTTTGTCCTGGCCGGCCTCGATTCCATTGGGGATCACGTCGCCATACAGGTGTTTGGCCTTCTCGATGAAAGCGCTAAAACCAATCGGGATGTTGCCAATCTCTGCCCGCGCCTCGCAAACAGGTTTGCCGGTTTCGGCCGAAAGCGTCTGCGCCAGATCTTCTTTGTTTTCTTCCACCAACGCCAGGAAGGCTTGCAAAATCTCTGCCCGCCGGTAAACGGGTATCCGCGCCCATTGCTTCTGGGCAGCTTTGGCCGTCTGTACCGCCAGATCCACATCCTGCGGCCCTGCGTTCGGCACGCTATCGATCACCGTGCCGGTGGCCGGGTTGACAATCGCAATGACCGTCTTGTCGTAAGCATCTACTGGTTTACCACCAATATACATTTTCATCCTGAATTCTCCCTGTCGTTGTCCTACGATATTTATTCGTGAAAAGCAGTAAAGGACAGCATCAGGCCGCCGCAGGTATTGTTGCCGTCATCCTCGTAACCGTATTCACCGAAGGTAAACTCACAGATGAAAGGCACCCCACCCGCTGCGGTCTGAATCTGTTGCACCACCTCATCAATACGCTCGGCAATGGCGGCGCGCCGCCCGCCGCAGTGTACCAGGTGGAACGCTCCCGCCGGGCCGGCCAGCCGGGCTTTAACTTCTTCGAGCGTGCTTCCCGCCGAGGCGATCAACTCATCCACGCTGGCTTCCATGCGAATCACTGCCGTCCCAACCGCCAGATTATTACCAATGGCCATTGAGTAATCGTCATTGCCATTCATCGGGTGACGGATGGCGACCAGTTCACCCAGGCGATCCTTGACGCCCAGCGGTGAGGTGATGGTTGCGACCAGCAATGCGCCGCCCTTCAGCGCGTCGGCGTCCATCCCGCGCCAACCGGCATATTTCTTGACCGCCGGCACGCCATCGATCTCGACCAACGTACGCTTGCCGCTGATACGGGTAATAATGCCCCTATCGCTGCTTTCGCGATAGGCGCCGGTAAATTTGTTTGCAAACGGTTTTTGGGTATAGAAAAATGCTACGGCCACGCCATCCGCCAGGGTTTCCTTCCCGGCAAAGAGTTTCCACTCGCCGGAAATGCTGTTATCTGCGGCGCTGCCGCCAAAGAAAGGCACCCGCCCGATCACGTCGCTGACCCCTTTAAGATAATCCTCTTCTTCTCCAGGGGGGGCCACCATATAAAAGTAATCGGGCGGACACGACTGCGCCGCCTTCTGCAAGGCCTGCTCGGCGGCGGCCCGTCCGGTGGCCCGGGCGTCGCCTTTTTTGGCCTGAATCGCCACGCCGACGGTCAGGGCGTCGTCTGCCAGGGCGAGAATGCCCACAAACCCGGCTTCACCGCCGACAAAACCCTGCGGGGTGATCACGCCGGTGAACGACGTGTTGCCGATAAGCGCTACACCCGGCAGTTCTTCAGCAACACCCTTTAACATCTGGTCGAGATCATAGGCTACGCTGGCGTAGACGAACGCAAGCTTTACACTCTGCAACCCCTGTTTGGCCTGGGCCGCGGCTTCCTTACCCGCAAGATAGGGCAGGACGTTTGTACTGGAACCTGTGTTTGCCTTTAACATGGATCTTCTCCCGTTTGGAAACAAATGAATGAGTTGTTCGCTGCTCTTATAGTAAGGAGAGTGAGTACGACTGTCAACGCGCCGGTTCCGCCAGGCGGAACGCCGGTTCCGTCTGGCGGAATTTTACTCACGGCCAGCGAGGCTTCCCGGATTGGCCCGGTAGAATCGGGCACCAATTGGCCCTGTGCACCCGGCCAGCGCTCGTCTAGAATGAGATATCCATCTCCTGGCGAAAGAAGACCTGGCATCCCATGACCGACACCCGTTCAACCCTTACCCGTGGCTACGGCATTGCCCTCATCAGCGCCGTTATCCTATCCACCACCGCGATTTTTATCCGTCACCTGACCCAAAGTTATCACCTGCCGGCGCTGGTGCTGGCTTTCTGGCGCGACGGCTTCGTGGCCCTTACCCTGCTGCCCGTCCTGGCGCTGGCGCGCCCCGGCCTGCTGCGCGTCGACCGGGCGCAGTTGCGCTATCTGGCAGCCTACGGTCTGGTGCTGGCGCTGTTCAACGCCCTGTGGACCCTCTCGGTGGCGCTCAACGGTGCGGCGGTCGCCACCGTGCTGGTGTACTGTTCGGCGGCCTTCACCGCCCTGTTGGGCCGGTGGCTGCTCAAAGAGCGCCTGGATTGGGGCAAGCTGCTGGCCGTGGCCCTCAGCCTGGGCGGCTGCGTGCTGGTCTCCGAGGCGCTTGACCCGGCCGTCTGGCGCGCCAACCTGTTGGGCATCCTCACCGGCGTATCATCCGGGCTGCTATACGCCATCTACAGCCTGATGGGCCGCTCGGCCGCCCAACGCGGCCTGAACCCCTGGACGACACTGCTGTACACCTTTGCCTTTGCGGCACTGTTTCTGTTCGGCTCCAATCTGCTGCCCGCCGGAGTCTTGCCCGGCTCGGGTGACCTGCTGACCCTGGGCGCCGCCTGGAGCGGTTGGGGGGTGCTGTTCCTGCTGGCTGCCGGGCCAACCGTGGCCGGTTTTGGCCTGTACAACGTCAGCCTGAGCTACCTGCCCTCCAGCGTCGCCAACCTGATCGTCACCCTGGAGCCGGCCTTCACCGCCGTGATCGCCTATTTCCTGCTGGGCGAACGTCTGAACGGCGTGCAGCTGCTCGGCAGTCTGCTGATCCTCTCCGCGGTCGTCTTCCTGCGCCTGTACGAAGAACGCCTCACTGCCGGCCCGAGACAGGTGCAGGAAATGAAAGGCGCGTCTTCATTTCCTGCACGCCGGTAACACTCATCTCCAGAGCAGAATCACGCCCATCAAAAACAAAGCCCGCCCGTGGGTCTGTCTTCAACACCACCGGGCGGGCCTTGCTGCGTTGCGGTTAGGACCGCTTTACGCATCCTACCGGTGATGATACGTGTCCCACTTCATATACTTCGAGAAGGCTTCCGAGAGGATGGAAGAGACCTTACCCGCCGTCATGGCGACATGGTGTTCAAAACCGTTGTTACACAGATGGGCCAGCAAATCCTGCAAACGGGGGGCATGAATGACGGCCCGGTGCCCAAAGGTGTCGAGCGGGTCATTGGTGAAATCGCCTTCACCGGTATAGGCGCGAACGATGCCGCTGGTATCATCGGTGCTGATGCGCGCGTAGGTGACAGGCCCGGCAGAGGCGCGGCCGGACATCGCCCCGTAGGTATTTTCTTCGCCCAGGGTGGTGCCCAGAATGGGCGCGGTCTTGATTTCGATTTCGGGGACAAAAGATTTTGCCCAATTGCCGCAGTGGAAAAAGACACAACGGTCGGGGTCGTCTTCGTAATTATTGTTCCAGTCCGCCAACGCTGCGGGAGAACCGGATGCCAGTTGCAAAGCATACATCGATACAACGCCGGTGATGTCCACTTCACAGGCCGAAGGCAGGAGCTGATCGCTCATCATACTCATCAGGGTACAGGCGTTCACGCCATAATTCTTCTGCATCGAAGTCCAGCACTGCAACGCCGTCGCCTGCAAATCGTTCGCCTGCATCCAATCATCGATCACCAGGCCCAATTTGGCCATGCGCACCAACGCCGGAGACGGCACCGTGTCGTGCCTGGCGTAAGCAGTAATGGCCTCCAGCTTGTTCTTGACCCGCGGCGAATCGTCCGACAGGCGCGCGGCTTCGCCCAAAATTTCAGACAGGTCAATCGTGGTAACCGTGATGCCCGACGCCTGTAGGATTTTTTCGCTGTAGCGCACAGTCTGGAAGGAACCCGGGCGCGCCCCAATCGCCCCCAAACGGGCGGTGCGCAGGCCCCGCACCACCCGGCAAACACCGATAAATTTCGCCAGGTCGGCCTTGAATGAAGCGGACTTAGGATGACTGGTATGCAGGCTGGTCAATGAGAAGTCATAGCCATACTGGCGCAAATTATTGCAGGCAGAAATCTTGCCGCAAAAAGAATCGCGGCGGCGCTCCACATTGAACGCCTGCAATTTATCGGGGTAGGCCTGAACCAGGATCGGGACATTTAGACCCGAAAGCTTGATCGTGTCGGCCACGCCTTTTTCATCTCCGAAATTGGGCAAAACCACCAGTACCCCGTTAATTTTTTCGCGGTTGGCTTTGAACAACTCGGCGCATGCCTTTGAATGGGCATAGGTCTCCACCGAGCCAAGCTTGGTCTCGTTTTCACCCAGCATGACGCCGTCGATATCCATCTCTTGAAACAGATCAAGGATATCCTGCCGCGCTTCGGAGATCAGATGATCGGGGAAGAAATCGCGGTTGCCAAAAATAACGCCTAAAGTCGTTTTCATACTTTTCTCCTTATTCGAGTTTGAAACCCCAGGCTCCCGCCACCAGGATCACATTGGCAAAGGGAGTGAATTCGGCCGTGCGAATGATGGCTTGGGTAGATGCGGTCAGTTTCTTGAACTCTACGTGCGACAGGGGTTCAATGGGTACGCTCCCCAACAGTTTTTGAATGCCGGCGTAAATATGCGGGCTTTTGGTCATAATATCTTCAGAAACGTAAGCTTTTTCTACAAACATCTCTGTCAACACGACCTCGAGGGTCTCGAGAAAACCAGGGACGCCGGGTTTGAGCGCCAGATCAATGCGTTCGGTGGTATTGGGGACGGGCAGGCCCGCATCTGCAACGGTCAGCATATCCGAATGTTCGAGATGGGCAATCACGGTAGAAATAGGAGCGTTAATAATGCCTGTTTTTTTCATATTCTCTTGTTCCTTTCGAGAAGAAACTGCTCGACCTCCGCGCGGAGGGGTAGCGATGGCTGCGCGCCGGGGCGTGTCACTGCAATCGCCGCCGCGGCGCTGGCGAACCCGGCGGCAGCCGCCAGCGGTTTGCCTTCGCAAAGCGCCACGGCTAACGCCCCGACAAAGCAATCCCCGGCGGCGGTGGTATCAACCGCCTGAACCGGAAAAGCCGGGATACAGATGGGTTGGTTATTTTTCCCGTCAAAAAGGGCTGCGCCCTGATCTCCCAATGTCACCAGTAAATTTTTCACCCCCAGGCCGAGCAATTTTTCGGCGGCGCTTTGCAAATCGGCGGCATCACCGCCTGCCATGCGCATCACCTCGTGCTCGTTCGGCAATAAGACATCGACCAACTCAAGCAGGTCTCTTTGCAAAACCTGAGCCGGAGCGGGGTTCAAGAGCACCCTGACGCCGCGGCTCGCCGCGATCCTTGCGGCGGTATAAATCGTCTCCAGCGGAGTTTCAAGCGGCATAACCAGTGCATCAAAACTTTCCAATGACGACAAGGCTTTTTCGATCTGTTCGCCCGTCAGGCAAAAATTCGCGCCGGAGGCAACCGCAATGCTGTTTTGTCCCCGCCCATCCACCTGGATCAGGGCCACGCCGGTGGCCTGGTCGGGGTGGAGCGCGACATGTTCGATATTGATAGCATCTCGGGCAAGCGTTTCGCGCAATTCCTGGCCAAAGCTGTCGTTGCCGACGCAACCGATCATGACCACATCCCCTCCGAGCCGGGCGGCGGCGACGGCCTGATTCGCGCCCTTTCCACCGGGAAAAGTCTTGAAATTACCTCCTAGAAGAGTCTCGCCTGGAAGGGGGATTTGCGGAATGCGCACCACCAGGTCCATATTCAGACTCCCCACCACAACAATTTTATTCATGATTGTTGATCCCTTGTCTGAAAGTCGAAATCGACCATAATTATAAGGGCACCTATATCATGGTACTGGCCGTGAACCTTAGCCCATGCAACAGGTGCCCTCTCGGAGGTGGGCGGACGGCGATCAGCTGCCCGCACCACCTCTCCCGTTGTTACAAACAGGTGGTAACAACAAGCGTTTTAAGAGCTACGGGCAGCTGGTCTTGCCGTTGGGGGCAAAACCCGTGTACTGGCAGGCATTCTTGGGGGTCAACAGCACCATGTCGATGGTCTGCTTCTCGGGTTTGCCGGTGCTGCCGGTCTTGATGAACTGATCGGCCTGCACGACGGCCTGGGTCGCCAGTTCGGCGACGGGCTGCAGCGCCCCGGCTTTGATCTCACCCTTCATGATCGATGCGTTGACGTCATCCGAGCCATCGAAACCAACCACAACCACGTCCTTACGGCCGGCGGCCAGCAAAGCAGCCTGGGCGCCCAGGGCCATGGTGTCGTTTCCACAAATCACGCCCTTCACTTCCGGGTGCGCCTGGAGCAGACTCTCCATCACGCTGTAGCCTTCCGTCTGGCTCCAGTTGGCGGTCTGCTGGGCAACCATCTTCATCTTCGGCAGTTTGTCGAGCACATCGTGATACCCCTGCGAACGGACGTGCGCATTGGTGTCGGTGTCCTTGCCGGTCAGTTCGATGTATTCGCCCTTCTCTCCCATCAACTGAGCGAAGTACTCGGCCAGGATGGTCGCACCCTGGTAGTTGTTCGAAACGATCTGCGATACCGCCACACCTTCCTTGGTGATCTCGCGGTCGATCAGGAAGGTCGGGATGCCGGCGTCTTTGGCCTTCTGTACCGCAGCCACGGTCGCATCCGCCCCGGCGTTGTCCAGAATGATGGCGGCGGCCTTCTTGCCAATGCAGGTCTCGATCAGTTCCATCTGCTTGTTGGCGTCATCGTCGTGCACCAGCTTGAGGGCTTCGTAACCGAGTTCCTCGGCCTTCTTGGCGGCGATTTCTTGCTGCGTGCCGAAGAACGGGTTTTCCACCGGCGGCACGATGATGCACATCAGCTTCTTGCCGCCTTCGGCAGCAGGAGCGGCGGCGGCGGGCTTGCAGGATTCGGTCTTGCCGTTGGGGGCAAAGGCGGTAAACTGGCAGGCATTCTCGGGGGTCAACAGCACCATGTCGATGGTCTGCTTCTCGGGTTTGCCGGTGCTGCCGGTCTTGATGAACTGATCGGCCTGCACGACGGCCTGGGTCGCCAGTTCGGCGACGGGCTGCAGCGCCCCGGCTTTGATCTCACCCTTCATGATCGATGCGTTGACGTCATCCGAGCCATCGAAACCAACCACAACCACGTCCTTACGGCCGGCGGCCAGCAAAGCAGCCTGGGCGCCCAGGGCCATGGTGTCGTTTCCACAAATCACGCCCTTCACTTCCGGGTGCGCCTGGAGCAGACTCTCCATCACGCTGTAGCCTTCCGTCTGGCTCCAGTTGGCGGTCTGCTGGGCAACCATCTTCATCTTCGGCAGTTTGTCGAGCACATCGTGATACCCCTGCGAACGGACGTGCGCATTGGTGTCGGTGTCCTTGCCGGTCAGTTCGATGTATTCGCCCTTCTCTCCCATCAACTGAGCGAAGTACTCGGCCAGGATGGTCGCACCCTGGTAGTTGTTCGAAACGATCTGCGATACCGCCACACCTTCCTTGGTGATCTCGCGGTCGATCAGGAAGGTCGGGATGCCGGCGTCTTTGGCCTTCTGTACCGCAGCCACGGTCGCATCCGCCCCGGCGTTGTCCAGAATGATGGCGGCGGCCTTCTTGCCAATGCAGGTCTCGATCAGTTCCATCTGCTTGTTGGCGTCATCGTCGTGCACCAGCTTGAGGGCTTCGTAACCGAGTTCCTCGGCCTTCTTGGCGGCGATTTCTTGCTGCGTGCCGAAGAACGGGTTTTCCACCGGCGGCACGATGATGCACATCAGCTTCTTGCCGCCTTCGGCAGCAGGAGCGGCGGGCTGAGCGGTTGCTGCCGCGGGGGCAGTGGTGGGGGCGGCGGTAGCGGCGGGAGCCGGCTGACAGGCGCTGAGCAGCATACCAACGACGGCGAGCAGGCTCAGGAATACGATGAACTTCTTGCTTGACATGATCTTCTCCTTGTTGCGAAATGGGGTAACCAGGATACGGAAAATTACCGATTCACATAGGGCAGTCTTTTCTCCGATACGTCCTCCTTTTTTTCTTCCTCCTTGTATTCATCTATCTGTCTTCCCCGGTATCACTTCATTTCTTGCTGCTTTTGAAGTGCGATTCTTTCCTGCATGCGCGCCTGCACCTGGTCGATGATGACCGCCAGCACAATCACAGCGCCTTTGATCACTTTCTGCCAGAATGAGGAAACGCCCATCATCACCAGACCATCGCCCAACACGCCGATGACAAAAGCGCCGATCAACGAACCGCCGATGCTGCCGCGCCCGCCGGCCAGAGACGTTCCGCCCAACACAACCGCTGCGATGGCGTTCATTTCAAAGGTCTCGCCGGTGGCCGGGTGGGCGGCCACAAGCTGCGAGGCAATGATTAAGCCCACCAGGGCCGAAAAGAAACCGCTGATGCTGTATACAATCACTTTGGTGCGGTTGATGCGCACCCCAGAAAGTTCGGCGGCGCGTTCATTGCCGCCAATCGAATATACATGGCGGCCAAACGGCAGACGGGTGGTCACAACGTATGAAACGATGGCGAACACAATCATCATCCAGATGGAATAATTGATCCCCAGGAAATTGCCCGAGCCGATCAATTCAAACCCGGTATTACCAAACTCGGGCCGCCCCACCAGGTTGGGGAAGGTGTAGCCATTGTTGCGCAACCCGGCAATACCACGCGCCATGTACATCGTTCCCAGGGTGGCGATAAACGGCGCCACATTAAAGCGGGTGATGATCAGACCGCTGAAGGTGCCCATTAAAGTGCCCACCAGCAGGGAGATGAGCACAATCAGCCAGGTGTGCGGGTAGATAATGATCCCAAACTGTGGCAGGATGATCCCTTCGTTGATCAAACCGCCCGCCACCATAGCCGTCATGCCCACGATCGAACCGACCGACAGATCGATGCCACCGGTCAGAATGATGAAGGTCATTCCCAGGGCCAGCAAGGCATTAATCGCAACGTGCTTTGACATGATGACGATGTTTTCGCCGCTGAGAAACTGAGGCGACAACGAGGTGAAAACGATCAGGACCAGGATGAGGGCAATAAACGCCCTGCCGCGCAGTAAAAACTGCTGAATATCTGTTTTGGTAATTTTGCTGACCTTGTTCATTTTTAGTGCGTTATTATTCGTTCCCTGTTCCATGATTGTTGCCTCCATTCGATATGCCGTGACCTACCGCGGATGCCGCGACCAGTTTTTCTTCCGTAGCCTCTTCGTGGGTAAACACACCCGTAATTGCGCCCTTAGACATGACCACGATCCGGTCAGACATTGCCAGGACTTCTTTCAATTCCGAGGAGACAAAAATTACCCCGTATTTTTGCGTTGCCAGGCGGCTCATGATTTCAAAGATTTCCGACTTTGCACCAACGTCAATCCCTCGCGTTGGCTCGTCCAGCAGTAAGACCTTTGGTTTGGTGAGCAGCCCCTTGGCTACCACCACCTTCTGCTGATTTCCACCGCTCAAGGAGGTGATGGGTTGGTTGATATTTGCCACACGGATGGATAAATCTTTAACCTGCTGGTTGGCAGCATTCTTTTCGACCCGGTGCGATAGAAACAAGCCTTTTAGATAGTTTTTCAGGCTGGCCAACAGCATGTTATCCATTACAGAAAGCGACTGCACCAGGCCAAACCGCTGGCGGTCTTCTGGGATCAGGACAAACCCGGCCTGGATGCGCTCCGAAACCGTTTTCGAGGTAACCGGTTCGCCGTTCAAAGTGATCCTGCCGGTTGCCAGCTGGCGCGCCCCCGCCAGGCTGTCCACCAGATCAGATCGCCCGGCGCCCATCAGGCCGTAGAAACCGAGAATTTCCCCCTCATGCAATTCAAAAGAAACATGATCCAATAAGTACCCGCCCCCCATACGCGGCAGGGTCAGGTCTTCCACTTTTAACAATACGTCACCCAGGTCGCGCTCTTTGCGGGTAAACAAAGCCGCCGGATTTCTCCCTACCATTTTTTCGATCAGCCAGGAAACATTTACTTTGGCGGCTTCGGCTTCGGCCACTTTGCGCCCATCGCGCAGCACGGTGATGTAATCGCCGATTTGCAGAAGCTCTTCCAGTTTGTGCGAGATATAAATGATGGCGACCCCCTGGGCCTTTAACTCACGAATGACGCGAAACAAGACTTCCACTTCAGCCGCGCTCAGCGCAGAGGTGGGCTCATCCATGATCAGGATGCGCACATCCTGAGACAGCGCCTTGGCAATTTCCACAATTTGCTGCTGCCCAATCCGTAAATCGGCCACCAACGCGTTGGGATCAATATTTTGTTCAAGGCGTTTAACCAGTTCCTGGGCCGTTTTTCTTTCTTTTTTCTGATCGATCAAACCGTTAACCGTATGCTCACGCGCCAGGTAGATATTATCGACAATGCTCAGGTTGGAGCACAGGTTCAGTTCCTGATAGATGATCCCAATTCCCAGGCGGTTCGCGTCCAGCGGCGAATGCAGGTGAATCTCTTTACCGTCCAGCAGAATCTTTCCGCTCGTGGGGCGCTCTACCCCGGCGAGAATCTTCATCAGGGTGGATTTTCCCGCGCCGTTTTCGCCGATCAGGACGTTCACTTTCCCTTTGTAGACCTTAAAGGAGACCTGATCCAGCGCCACCGTACCGGGGAAAACCTTGGTGACGTCCTGTGCTTGCAGGATAATGTCATCCTCAAGGCCCACAGCCGGGTCGACTTCTACTACAGGAGTTGAAACAGGCATGTTCATCCTCCGATCTTGATCTCAACCGGTACAATCCGAATTTCCTTCAGATCAATCTGAAGCAGGTTGAAAGTGCGGATATTGAACGCGCCTTTGAACGAAACGGTTTTGCCATTCAGGTTGTTCTTATCCAGGCTGCCCAACACGTCGGTCAACACCCGCTTGTTGATCTCCGAACCGACCTTGCCGTATTCGGTCTGCTCCTTAAAGTCGCCAAAGCTGATGAACCCCGCCGCATCTCTCACCGAGGTTTCGTCACTGGGGATGCGCGTGCCTACATACAAAAGCACTTTGATCGGCCCGTTATAATTGTCAAGCGCCACTTCAACGGTTCCCAGGCTGACCTCGGTGTTTACTTTAACGATCTTCCCTGCCCCCTGTACTCTGTATACATGCGCTTCGCCGACGGTGATCAACCCATATTTTTTGGCAATGGCGGTCAGTTTATCTTTTGACTCTGTGCCATTTGCATCCGGGTTCATCTCGGCAAGGATAGCAGACAGTTCCACCGAATTATCAAAAGCCGGCAGCAGTTTTGACGACCAGATTTTGTCCACGTAGGCCACAGGGTCAAATGCTTCGCTCTGGATGGCTTTCTGTGCATCCTCGATTTTGACCACGGTGAAGCCATACAGGCCCACCAGCGCCAGAAAAACCAGCGCCGCCAGCGTAGTGAGGATAGGGACCATTTTTCGTTTCATACATTCATCCTTGATTAGATTGATGCAAAACCTGCTGTACGGCAGCCTGCCAGCCAGCAAATAGTTTGGCCGAGAAAACGGGATCCATTGCGGGGGTATATTCAGTGTACCCCAGAGGGAGGTGCTCCAAATCTTCCAGTGACGAGAACAGCTTCAGTCCAAGACCGCCATTGAATACCGCCCCCAGGGCCGAGAGTTCGGGGGTTTGGGCGGCGCGAACTGTCAATTGATTCATATCGGTTACAAACTGCATCAGGAATGTATTGCGTACCGCCCCGCCATCTGCATGGAGCATGTTCAGATTCACCCCCGAATCGGCGCTCATGGCTTTCAAGACATCCGTGACGATATAGCCAATCGATTCAAGCGCGGCGCGGACGATATGGGCGCGTGTGGTGGAGGGCGCCATGCCCAAAATGGCCGCCCGCGCATCCGACCGCCAGTAGGGCGCGCTGAGCCCGACAAAGGCCGGAATAAAATAAACGCCGTCACAACCCGAAACGGATCGCGCCAGCGTTTCTGTTTCTTCTGGATTTGCGATCAGCTGCATCTGGTCTCGCAACCAGGCGATCGTTGCACCGGTAAAATTGATGATGCCCTCATATGCATAGGTCGGCCGGCCCTGCCAGACCCACGCCAGGGCGGTCACCGTGCCGCGCCCCGAAAGCTGCTTTTCGTGCCCGATATTCAAGAGCAGCGATGAGCCGGTACCAAAGGTCACTTTTACACTACCCGGTGTAAAACAGCGCTGGGCAAACAACGCCGCCTGTGAGTCGCCCATCACCCCGCAAATCGGTATACGGCGATTGAGCAGACCGTTCAGGTCGGTATCGCCAAACCAGCCGGAACTCTCGTGCACGTCGGGCAGGCTCCCCAGCTTCACCCCGAAGAGCTCACACAATTCCTGGCTCCAGCCCAGGGCGCCGATGTCGTACAGCAGGGTGCGCGACGCATTGGTGTGATCGCTGGCATACACTTTTCCGCCGGTCAGGCGATAGATCAGGTAGGTATCCATCGTGCCGAATAACGCCGAACCCTCCGCCAGACGGGCGCACAGATCCGGACGTTCATCGAGCAGCCAGCGCAGCTTGCTGGCCGGAAAATACGTATCGATCTTCAGCCCGGTCAGTTCGTGCACCCGCGCCTCACTGCCCGCTTCCACCAACCGCCGGCATATCGCATCGCCACGGCGGCACTGCCACACAATGGCGTTATAGAGCGGCCTGCCCGTCTCGCGATCAAATAACACGAACGTCTCGCGTTGATTGGTGATACTGAGCGCCAGCAGGTTGTTCCACTGGTCGGGGCAGCGCTGCAAGAGGACGGTCACCACCTTCAACATATTATTATAAATTTCTTCGGCGTCATGCTCCACCCAGCCAGAACGAGGATAGTGCTGGCGGTGCGAAATGGAAGCCTGATCCACCAGGCGGCCTTCCGCGCTGAAAAGCAGCGCCTTGGTCGCCGAGGTGCTCTGATCGATAGCGAGGAATAACCCGGAACGCGAATTCATGCAGTCACCATTTCCATCAGTTTTTTTGCGGTGGCGGCCAGCCCGCCGGCGGATATTCCATAATGATCGAAAATCTCGGTCTGGCTGCCGGTGACGGTATGCTCATCGGGAATGCCAACGATCCGCAGCGGGCGAAATATCCCGGCCTGCATCAGGAAGGATGCCACACGGCTGCCAAGCCCGCCGTTCACGCTGTGCTCTTCAACGGTTAGCACGACACTGGAACGCAACACAACCTGTTCCACCGTTTCCTCATCCAAGGGGCGCAGCGTGTGCATACTCAACACACAGGCCGTGATCCCCTCTTCTTCCAACGCCCTGGCCGCCTGATACGCCGGGTACACCGTTTCGCCGATGGCGATAAACGCCACATCGTACCGATCGCCTGCCGGGGTGAGTTGGATGGCCTTACCGATTTCAAAGTGCGTACCGGCGGCATGCAGGTGGGGCATCGGTTTTTTGCCAAAGCGGATGTAGAGCGGGCGCGGGTGGTTCACCGCACTGCGGATGGCCTGAACGGTTTCAAAATTATCCGCCGGCACAACAATATCGATGTTATTAATGGCCTGCAGCGCGGCAAAGTCGTGCAAAGAATGGTGGGTCGAGCCCAACGAGCCGTAGCTGACCCCGGCGCTAATGCCGACCACCTTGACCGGATGGTCAGAGTAGGCGACATCATTTTTGATCTGCTCGAGGGCGCGTGCAGTGAGAAAACAGGCCGGGGAGATGGCAAAAACCTTCTTGCCGAGAGACGCCAGGCCGGCCGAAACCCCCACCAGGTTCTGTTCGGCAATGCCAATTTCCACAATCTGGTCGGGGTATTTTTCGCCAAACGGGGTTACACGTCCAGAGCCCCGCGAATCACTGGTTACCAGCAAAAGATCCCGGTCGTTTTCCGCCAGTTCCATTAAGGTTCTGGCGCACACGTCCAAATTCGTATTGCCCATTGGTAGCGTTTGTTCACCCATAAATTTGCTCCACATCTTTTTCGGCCTGTTCCAGCTCAGCCAGGGCAGCCGTATATTCTGCTTCGGTCGGGACACGATGATGCCACTGCACCCTGTCTTCCATAAAGCTCACCCCTTTGCCTTTGACGGTGTGCGCCAGCACCAGGTTGGGCTTCCCCGGCTCAAAAGGCAGGGTGTCAAACAGATTGGCCAGTTCGGTCACATTGTTTCCATCCACATGCCGCACCGCATAACCGAAAGCCCGAAACTTGTCTTCCAGCGGTTCCATGTCCATCACCGTTTCTGTGCGGCCCGTGATTTGCAGGGTGTTGCGATCGATGATCGCCGTCAGGTTATCGAGATGATACTGCGCCGCGGCGGCAGAAGCCTCCCAGATCGAGCCCTCTGCCAGTTCACCGTCGCCCATGACGGTGAAAACACGATCCGCCCGCCCGTCTTTCCGGGCAGCCAGCGCCATGCCAACCGCCAGGGCGAGGCCGTGCCCCAGAGCGCCGGTATTTTGTTCGATGCCCGGTATGCTGCGCGTCGGGTGCCCGATCAGGTCGGAACCATATTTTTCGAGACGATCCAACCAGGCGGTGGGGAAGAAGCCCCTATCCGCCAGCACAGCGTAGAGCGCCTCGACGGAATGCCCTTTGCTATGAACATAGTGGTCGCGGTTCATCTGCGAAAAATTTTCAGGGGTAATATTTAACACATAGTTATAAAGCACATTAAGTATATCCACACAGGATAAACTGCCCCCCGTATGTCCAGCTTTGGCGGTATAAATCATCTTGAGGATCGCCTTGCGAGCGACGATCGACTTTGCCGCCAGCATCTTGATGGTCTCGTTTGAGAGTTTGGAAGAAGGCCCCGAAGCAATCATGAATAATTATTCCTTGTTATAAAATATATTCATCCTGTGATAGAATAATAAAATAATATGCATAATTCAAGCGAAACTGAATAATTATTCATTGATAGATAAATATTCAAGGATGGTTTCTATGTCGCGCGTAGATGAACTCAGAATCGTTGCCAGGGTAGCCCGCATGTACTATGAATGGGACATGCGCCAGTCGGAGATTGCAAAGCAGCTCGATCTTTCACAAGCCACCGTCTCACGGCTGCTCAGGCGGTCGAAGGAAGAGGGCATCATTCGCATCTCGGTCAACCTGCCCAGCGGCATCTATACCGAACTCGAAGAGACACTGGTAAAAAAGTTCAATTTGCGCGATGCCATCGTGGTCGACTGCCTGGACGAAGACGAACGTTTGATCCAGCGCGACCTGGGCTCTGCCGCCGCTTACTATCTGGAGACCGCCATCCGCCCCAACGAGATCATTGGGATTTCCTCCTGGAGCGCCACCCTGCTGGCGCTGGTGGACGCACTGCCGCCCTTGCAGCGCAAAATGGGCGTGAAAGTCGTGCAGATTCTGGGCGGGGTGGGAAACCCCAGTGTTGAGGCGCACGCCACCCACCTGACCTCCCGCCTGGCGCAGTTAGTAGGCGGCGAAGCCATCTACCTGCCGGTGTCGGGGGTGGTCGCCACCGAAGCAGCGCGTGACGTCCTGCTGGCCGATTCGGTCGTCTGGCAGGCCGTGAATCTGTTCGACCACGTGACCACCGCCCTGGTGGGCATCGGCGCAATCGACCCCTCGCCTTTGTTGGCGCAAAGCGGCAACATTTTCTGTCCGGATGAATTAGAACTGTTGCGCGGTCAAAAGGCCGTCGGCGACGTTCTGCTGCGCTTTTTTGATATCAACGGCAAACTGGTGCACACCGGGCTGGAAAACCGCGTCATTTCGATGAACCTGGAACAGCTCAGCAGAGTCAGCCGGGCAGTGGGGGTGGCCGGCGGCGAACGGAAATACGCCGGCATCCTGGGGGCGCTGCGCGGGCACTGGATCAACATCCTGATCACCGACCGTCTCACGGCCAGGCGGCTGGCAGAAGAGTGATCGCACTGCGCCACACACAAAAAAACATGCCCGTCCGGCCGCCCTTTTACGCCATCCGGCTATATAATAGGCCGTGGAGGCTGGCATGCTCACCGCACACGAACTAAAACACACCCTGACGCAACTGGCGCACAACGACTACCGGCCCGCAGCTTCTGCCGCCGTCTGGCCGCTGGCGCAGGCCATGATGACGCACCTCGGCTCGCCCGACCCCGAACTGCGCGACGACCTGATTTACGAAACGCTGGCGGTTTGGGCGCAGCGCGTCTTTGACGACGACCAGCTGCGCGCCCTGCTGGCCCTGGCGCTCGACGACGAACACCTCTTTTACGGCCTGGGCGAGCGCGGCAGCGATACGGTCTTCATGCGCACCTTCTCGCTGCTGGTGATCGCCCTGGTGGTGGAACAGCATCGCGCCCACGCCCTCTTCCCCCCGGCCGAGATACGTTCCATCAGCGCAGGTGTGCGCCGCTACCTGGCGCAGGAACAGGACTGGCGCGGCCACTGCGACAAAGGCTGGGCGCACGCCGCCGCCCACGCCGCCGACGTGTTGGGCGAACTGGCCGGCTGCGCCGAACTGCAGGGCGAAGACCTGGCCGAACTCTTGCAAGCGGTGCGCGACTGCCTGTGGAACGCCCCGGCAGTGTTCACCGACCAGGAGGACGAACGCCTGGGACGCGCCGTGTTGGCGCTGTTATCGCGCGAACTGTTGAGCGCCGCGCAGGTCACAGACTGGCTGCACGCCTTTACCCTGTGCGGCAAACCGGCCGCCTATGCCGGGCGGGTGCGGCGCTGGAACATCAAGAACTTCCTGCGCAGCCTGTACTTCCAATCGTTGTATCGCCAGCAGTCGGTGGAGTTCCAGCCGGCCCTGCTCGCCGCGCTGCGAGAAGTCAGCGATTTCAAATAAAGGGGAAAAATGAAAGAAAACGTTCTGGCGCTGATCGACGAACGTATGCACAACCGGGTCGGAGAAAGCCTGACCGACTTTGTCCACCGCACCGAACTGCACCACCACAACCTGGCAACGCAGGCGCGCTGGGTGCACGCCCAGCGCCAGGAACTGGCGGTATTGTTGACCGACGAAACGACGCTGCACGATCTGACGGATCACAGCATCCAGCAGGTCAAGGACTTCGTCTACAGCCGCAACCAGTACCTCGATCTGGATCGCACCGCCCGCCAGGAACTGCGCCGGGAATACGGGGCATTTTACCATGCCATCGGCGTTGCCTTGGGGCAGATGGCCTCGTTCGAGGCATTCAATACCTGGCTCGAGATCGAGACTGTGGCGCACCTGACGCGCCTGTCGCTGGGCCTCGACCGGGCTGCCGCCCGTTTCTCGGGGACGGCGGTACAGCGTGAGGCGTTTTTTCAGACCGTGGTATGCGGCGAATATTCGCCCTGCCGCCAGCTGGATATCTTATGTCTCAGCCCCGATCTGAGCGGCCCGCTGCTGGACGTGGGCTGCGGCAGCCAGGCGCAGCTGAGCTGTTATCTGTACGAACGCGGCGTGCAGGTGCTGGGCATCGACCGCAACGCCCCCAACCTGCCCTGCTGCCAGCGGGCCGACTGGCTGGAGTTCGATTACGGCCTGTCCGCCTGGCAGATCATCCTATCCCACCAGTCCTTTTCCACCCACTTTCACTTCCAGCACCGCTTTGCGCACGAACGCGCCGCAGGCATGGCAAAAGCGTTTATGCGCATGCTGCGCGCCCTGCGCCCGGGCGGGCGGCTGGTCTATACCCCTGGGCTGCCGTTTATCGAGCCCTTCGTCGAGCAGTTGGACGGCTACCACGTGCAGCGCTTTGACATCCCCGGCACACCGGCCGAACTGACCGACGTGGCCTACGCCTGCCATATCCAGCGGCTCGAAACGCCGCTTACTCCGGGCTGACCGGTAACACCACCTCGGGGTTCTGCACCGTACACGCCAGGCTGACCTTGTCCTGGCTGTTGGTGTAAATCCGGGCGTCCACCGAGCCGTAGTCCAGCACCGTACCCGAGCACATCTGCTGCTCTTTTCTGGCCTGTTCCTCGGCCTCTTTAATCTTCTGGTTCAGCGTCAGCACGTCCTGCTGAATTTTCTGCACCTCCTGGGCCGGCAGATTGGGGTCGAGCAGGGCGGCCTGCAGCCGCAGTTTGAGATCGCTCAAAGTCTGTTGGTAAGAACGATCCGGCAGCACGCTGACGTAATAAAAACCGCCCATCTGGCTGCTGACCGTGCGTAAACCGTTGGCGCGCAGCACGCTGGCCCTGACGCCGGTGGCGTCGGGGGCGCGGATCACGACGCGCACGTCTTTATCCGTCTCGTTGAACACCGTCAATGTGGCGCAGGCGCTCACCAGTACAGCGCTAAAAACGAGCAGCGCAGCAAGGGTACGGCGGGACAGTTTCATGGCGTCCTCTCCTTCGTCTACTGTTTACACAACGGCGAGTTGGCGATGCGCATTTCGGTCGTGCTGCTGGCCGGCTGCCGCTGGTTGGTAATCACAATCCCCTCGGCCAGGGCGGCGAACTGGTAAAAGTCGCCGCTGACGATGCGCAGCGTACAGCTTTCGGGCTGCCCACCCGAAAACTGAAAGTCCAGGCGGTAACGTCCCGGTTCAACCACAAAGCTGTCGATGTCCATCGGTTGGAGGTTGAGCGCCGTCTCGAGCAGCGCGGTCGCCGTATCCCCGGCGTCGAGCCGTTCGATCTTTACACTCAGCGGCGTTTCGCCCAGGTTGACCACGTTGGTCTCGCCAGGGCCGCGTCCCAGCAGTTCGAGCACCTGGCGCTGCCCGATGGCGCCCGAGTTCCACAAATAATACCCGCCGCCGCCGAGCGCCAACAGCCCGCAGCAGCTCAGGCCGAGCAGGATGACACAGGTGAGCCAGAAACGTCGCCCGCCGCCGCTGCGCCGGGCAGGACGCCGCGCCGGGCGGCGCAGCGGACGCCGCCCAACAGGCGGCGGATAAGGTTGTGCGGGTGGGGGAGCGCCATAGTTCACCACAGACCTCCTTTTGAACCAGGCTTTGCTGTTATTATACAATTGCAGCCAGGCAAGAAACAATCCACTGGTATAATTTACACAAATGACTTTTTTCACTTTATAAGGACCAGCATGTCTCATCTCGTCGCGCTCAAATGTCCCACCTGTGGCGCTAAATTAAATATTGCCGGGGACAGCAAACAATTTTCGTGCGATCACTGTGGCAACGCCTACATCCTCGAACACAAGGCCCGCGATCTAAAGCCGGCGGAGCGCGAACAGGTCAACCCGGCGTACACCTGTTCGCAGCAGTTGCAGCAATGGCTGCGGGTGGGGCAATATGAAATCCTGGTGCATACCATCCAGGACGAAAACGTAGACGGGCAGCGCCTCTTCTACGCCGATGTGGTCTATCGCAACAACAGCGAGGAGACCTTAAGCTGCCGGCGCGGCCAGTGGGTGCTGTTTGACAAAGACGGCTACACCTACGACCCGGCCATGTTGACCGCATTCTACGAAAAACGCGGGCGTCCGGCGCTGGGCGGTGAGCGATTTATTGTCAAAGGGATGCTGGCGCGCGGCTGGGTGGCGTTTACCATCCCGCCCACCGCCGTATTGGATCGCCTGCAATTTCTGACCGGACATTTAACCACCCGTACGGCCGAGTTTTTGCTTAACCGTTGAGCGAACCCGCCGGGTAGGAGCGAAGATGCCGCCGAAAATGCGCCCTTATCAAAGCGAACAAGATTACCAACGCCTGCGCGCCTTGTTGCGCGCCGTGCTGCCGCTCAACGCCATGCAACAGCGCAGCTGGCACGTTGCCCGCCTGGATTACTGGCGCTGGCACGGCGTGGCAAATATCACCCACGACCGTCTGGAAGATGTGGTCTTTCTTTGGGAAACGACCAACGGCGATCTGGTTGCCGCGCTGCACCCCGAGGGGCAGGGCGAGGCCTTCTTGCAGGTACACCCACAGCAGCGCGACGAGCGCCTCGAAGCGGAAATGCTGGCGGTGGCCGAGGAGCAGCTCGCCGTCAGCGGCCCGGATGGGCAGCGCCGTCTGTGTGTGTGGGCCTGCACCGACGACGAGTTGCGCCGCGCTCTGCTGCGCCGGCGCGGTTACCGCCCCCAGGGGCAGCCCGAGGCGATGCGCTGGCGCGATCTCAGCGCCCCCATCCCGCCTGCCCCACCGCCAGACGGACTGGTGGTACGCACCCTGGGCGACGAGGATGAACTGCCGGCGCGCAGTTGGGTCTCGTGGCGCGCCTTTCATCCCGACGAGCCGGACGAGCATTACCAGGGCTGGCAGTGGTATCGCAACGTGCAGAGCGCCCCGCTCTACCGCCGCGATCTAGACGTGGTGATCGCCGATCCCGAAGGCGCCCACGTGGCCTTCTGCACCGTGTGGTTCGATGACGTGACCCGCACCGGGATGTTCGACCCGGTCGGGGTGGATCCTGCCTGGCAGCGCCGCGGACTGGGCACGGTGGTGGTCTGCGAGGGGCTGCGCCGGCTCAAGGCGTTGGGCGCCACGCTGGGGTATATCGGCTCGTATTCCACCGCTGCCGGCGGATTGTACGCTTCGGTGGGCTTTGAGAGCTACGCCTCGCTGGAGCCGTGGGTGCGGGTGTGGTAAAGGAAATAAAAAAGATGCCCGACCGATTTTTTAACATTGGGCTGAGCGCCATCCTCATTGTGGCGCTCGTTCTGCCCGCCAGCGGCTGCGCCCCTGCCAGCGTTCCAGCATCCCCCACCCCCAGCCCGGCCCCGCCGTCCACCGCCAGCCCCAGCCCGGCTCCGACCGCCAGCCCCGCGCCGGAGCCTTCTCCCACGGCCACGCCCCGACCGCCGGAGCCGCCCTCACGCCAGGAGTTGCTCGCCGAGATCGAACAGGCCGCCAACGAGCAGGCCACCAGCCTGGATTGGTCGAACCGCGGTTTGAGCGAACTGCCGCCCGAGATCGGCAAACTCACGCAACTACGCGCCCTGCGCCTGGATCACAACCGGCTGCGGCGCCTGCCGGCCGAAATCGGCCAGTTGACCGGGTTGCAAACCCTCAACCTCAACAGCAATCCGCTGCAAGAGCTCCCCGCCGAACTGGCGCAGCTGGAAGCGTTGACCAGTCTGTGGCTGGGCGATACCGGTTTTACCAGCCTGCCGCCCGTCGTCCTGAAACTACGCAAATTACAACTGCTGGCGGTCACCGCCGACACGCAACTGCCGGCCGAGGTGACGCACCTGCCCGAGCTCAAAAATGTGTACGTCGGCGCCAACCAGAACGAAGATGTGTTTTCCAGGCTGCCGCCCGAGTTATTAAATTCGCCCGCCCTGATGACCCACATCCTGGCCCGCCAACAACTGCTGGCCTCGGCCCTGCCGGCCGCCAAGCTCAAGGAATTGATCGCCCAGGCCGCCCGCGACGGTGTGACCGAACTCAACCTGGGGTACTGGGAGATCAGCGCCCTGCCGCCCGAAATCGGCCAGCTCAGCGAACTGGTCACGCTGCGCCTGAACGATAACCGCCTGAGCGAACTGCCGCAAGAGATTGCCAATCTCAAAAAGCTGCGGGTGCTCGACCTGAGCGGGAACCAGCTGCGCCGGTTCCCGCTGGCGGTGACCCGCCTGCCGTTGCTGCTGGAACTCAACCTGGGACGCAATCAATTGGCCGCCCTCCCCGGCGAAGTGGGCGCCCTGACCTTTCTCAAACACCTGAACGTCTCGATGAACCAGCTCGACGAACTGCCCGCCGGCCTGGGCCGCCTGACGCGGCTGCAATTCCTGCTGGCGCACAATAACCGCCTGCGCACCCTGCCGGCCGAAATCGGCCAGCTGCGCGGCCTGGAATGGCTCTACCTGGATCACAACCAGATCGACCGCCTGCCGCCCGAAATCGGGCAGTTACGCAAACTCGTTCGTTTGCAGCTAAGCGACAACCGCCTGGACAGCCTGCCGCCGCAGATCGGCGGCCTGGTTGAGTTATACGAACTGGACGTCCAAAACAACCGCCTGACGGCCCTGCCGGCCGAGATCGGCGGCCTGTCGAACCTGTGCAAACTCATCCTGGATAACAACCAGATCAGCGAATTGCCGGCCGGCATGAGCCGTTTACGCCGCCTGCAATGGCTCTGGCTGGAGAACAACCGCCTGACCGCCCTGCCGGCCGAACTCGACCGTCTGCCCGGGCTGGTGATGCTCAAGGTCGACGGCAACCCGCTTGCCGCCACCCCAACTGCGCCCTAGATGGGGGCATATTTTCAAGGAGTCATTTTTCATGGAAGACCTGACCGGTAAACAAATGGGCCCCTATCGCGTCATCGGGCCGCTGGGAGAGGGCGGAATGGCCTCCGTCTACCAGGGGTATCAACCCGGCGTGGATCGCAGCGTGGCGCTCAAAATTCTACCGCGCCACTTCACCCAGGACCTGGAATTTATCACCCGCTTCCAGCGCGAGGCCAAAGTGCTGGCCCGTTTGCAGCACCCCCATATTCTGCCCGTGTTCGATTACGGCGAGGCGGACGGTTATACCTATATTGTCATGCCCTACCTGGAAAGCGGCACCCTGGGCAAACTGCTGGAAGGCGCCATGCTGCCCTACGATCAGATCGAACGGGTGTTGTCGCAGGTGGGCGACGCCCTGGATTACGCCCACACCCAGGGTATCGTCCATCGCGACGTCAAACCCAGCAATATCCTGATCGACGCCGGCCAAAACTGCCTGCTGACCGATTTTGGCATCGCCCGCGTGGTGGAAGGCACAGATAAACTGACCGCCACCGGCGCCGTGCTGGGCACCCCCGCCTACATGGCGCCCGAACAATGTAAGGGCGACCCGCTGGACGGGCGCGCCGACCTGTATGCGCTGGGGATCATCCTGTACGAGATGGCCACCGGACGCGTGCCGTTTATCGCCGAAACGCCGGTGGCGGTGATCATCGAGCACCTCTACAGCCCGCTGCCCATGCCGCGCAGCATCAACCCCGACCTGCCCGAGGCGGTCGAGCGGGTGATCCTCAAGGCGCTGGCCAAAGAGCCCGCCGACCGCTACCAGAGCGGCGCCGAACTGGCGGCGGCCTTCCGGGCGGCGGTAGCCGGCAGCGCCGGGGCGCAACAGACCCAAACGGCGGCGGGCCCGACGGCTCCCACGCGCCGCGTTCCCGCCACCCGTCGCCCGGCGGCGTTGCCGCGGCGAGCCGTCCTTCTCGTCCTGCTTATGTTGGTTCTCGGCCTGGGCGGGTTGTTCGTCGCCTATCAGGCCGGGGCGTTTACCGCCAAAGAACAGGCAGCCGTCCTCCCCCCGGTTCAGACCGATTTTCCGCTGCCGGCCGACGCCTGGAATGTGAGCAAGGCCGCCAAGAGCGAGCGCATCACCTTCAACACCAAACTATCGAACAAAGAACTGCTCCTGTTTTACCGTCAGAAGTTCGAGCAACAGGGCTGGGTGGAGCGGATTTATTCCACCTACATGGACGAAGCCAGCCTGCGCCTGCTCTTCGATGACGCCGCCAACGGGAAAACCATTGATGTGAGCGTGATGGACATGGGGGTGAACACCGCGGAAGACGTACGCTTCGTGGCCATCGACTACATCATGTATTAGTAATGGCCTGTTGCGGGCAGTGCTGGTAGCACGCCCAACAGGCGCAGCACGCCTGGGCGTCGAAGTGCGGCACGCCGTTCATCTGGATGGCGTGATACAGGCAGGCCTGCTGGCAGACGCCGCAGCCGGTACAACGCTGCGGGTCAACCCGCCAGCGGCCCAATTCTTTGCGCGCCTTTTCGACAGAATAGGGCCGGATGATGCGTTCGAGCAGCCCGGCCCTGATCTTACCGCGCACCGGCAGCCGCCCGCCGGCCAGCGCCGCCAGTTGTTCGTTCAGGGCAGCGGCAAACTGCTGGAAGCGGGCGCGTTCCTCGGGCGAGGGGGCGTTGGCGCTATCCCAGCCTTTCTGGATGTAGGGCGGGTAACTTTCACGGGTGTGCAGGGCGTGCCCGCCCAGCAGGAGAAAACCCTTACCCGACAGAATTTTCTCCATGCGCAGCAGCGCCTGGCCGGCCATCATGCCAAAGGTGCTGAGCACAAAGGCCGGTTTTTGCGCCTGGAACGGCAGGTCGCACAAAAACTGCTGAAAGAAAGGCGGCAGCCCCAGGAAATACGTCCAGCTGGCAAACCCCGCCACCGCATAACGTCCGGGGTCGGGAATATTGCCGCCGGCGACGTCGTATAAATCGAATTGGACGGCCGGCAGCTGCTGGGCGAGTTCCTGCGCTGTGGTGCGGGTGATTCCCGTGTTGGAGTGGTAGTAGATGATCCCGTTCATTCTTTCCTCGTCTCTTTTTCTTTCAGTGTAACACCCTGGTGGACAAATAGAGGGTTGGCAAGACGGTCGGAGAAACCGGGCTGATGCTGGTGTTGAACCTGTATCCTAAGCTGGTCGGCGTCGTCACGTTCACCGGCGGCCAGTGGCGCTTCGCCCCCATCCTGGCGCCGGCTTTCGCCAGCGACTACCTGCCGTGGTGGAACGTATGCTGGCTGGCCACCTTGCTGCTCAACGCCATCCTGATGCGCCAGGGCCGCTGGCAAGCGGGCACGCGGCGCTTCGCCGACGTACTGACGGTGGCAACCAGCCTGTTGTTGTTCTACATGGTGGCCGGGCCGGCCTTCCTCCTGCCGCTGGCGCAGATTGCCTCCGTCCCGCCGCTCTCCGCGCCCGACCCACTCCTGTTTGCCCTGCGCCTGGGCCTGACGGCCGCCGCGGCCGTGCCATTGATCGAACTGGTCGTCCGCATGCTGAAGATCAAATCGATCGATCGGTAGAGCGGCGCGCACGGGCGTGTTCCGGCGGGGGTGCCCACGAATATCGCCGGCAATGTGTCTGTGGGGAGGGTATGTGGGTGTCTGCCGTAGGGTGCGGGGC
>CAZHTS010000051.1:0-35227 GCA_964535315.1 uncultured Anaerolineaceae bacterium | reverse complement strand
GCCCTCCGGCGAAGAAACGCCGCCGGTCGAGGATGCGCCCGCCGTCGAGCCGCCGCTTGAAGAGCAGCCTACCGTCGAGCCGCCGGTTGAGGAGCAGCCAACGGAGGAAGCGCCGGTGAGTGAAGGGGTAGAGACCCTGAACGAAGAGGGCGCCGTGCTGGTAGACGGCAACGGACAACCTGTGCCGCTGGCCAGCGAACTGGCGGCCGAGGCGCTGGCCGGAACGGACGTGTATTTTAGCTGTGATGCCGACGCCGATGGCACGGGGGGGGATACATGCCATTACAGCAGTATTCAGGCGGCAGTCAACGCTTTTAAGGACAGCTCCGGCACAGGCAATATCTTCATCGGCACGGGGCTGTTTGCTGAAAATGTAACGATCTCATTTTCAGAAGACATCGGCCTGACTGGTCTCGAGGGGCAGGGCAGCGATTCGACCCAAATCAAGGGTAAGGTAATCATCAACACCCTGACCAGTTTCTTGTTGCAGGGGGTCAGCATTTACGGCGGCGCCATGGTTTCTTCGTATGGAAACACCGCCGTGCGAGATGTGCACATCACCGACACGGACGAAGAGGAAGACGGGGCTGGCGGCCTGATTGTGGGTGCATTGGGTTCTGTGTACATGGATCGTGTTATTGTGACCGATGGCGTCGGGGCGCTGGTTTGCCGCGGCACCGGTGAATGTATGGGCGATCATGGGTCCGAATTGCCGCCCGCGAACATCATCATTACGAACAGCGTCTTCAGCCGCAATCACGGAGGTGAAGATGTCGCCCCGCTGGGATATGCCGGTTTGACGGTGTTGCAATCCTTCGGAAATGTGTTCCTTGAAAACGTCAAAACGCAGAATAACGCCGGAGGCGGTTTCTTGATTGCAGCGAATAATGGCAGCGTTTTCCTGACGGATGTGACTTCCACAGGGAATCACTTTGGGGTGAGACCGGGCAGCAACAACATTATGGTCTATCAGAGTTCTACCACTGCCCCAGAGAACAGCGAAACGCCTATCGGGCAAATCAGCATCAAAAACAGCACTTTCTCACGCAATTACGGCGGGCTGGGGTTGGTTGCGTCGGCGCCCGAGGAAATTTCTATCACCAACAGCCATTTCGATCAAAATACCTTTTCGTTGCCGGATCAGGGGGGAGACGGTTCCCCACAGACGGGATACGAGAGTTCTCCCTCGGGGATGGGGGGCGGCCTGCTTGCAGGGGCGCCGCTGATTACGCTGGCCGGTGTGACCGCCAGCGGCAACGATGGTACGGGCGCATGGTTGCGTTCCTCCTTCTCCAACACAGACGCCGTCGCCCAGACGAGCGAAGCCTCGCTCACAGCCTGGATCATGAACAGCTCGTTCAATTCCAATGTGGTCAACGGGTTGGTGATTGATGGTGGCCAGGTGATGTTTAAAAACTCGCGGGCCTGCTGGAATGGGAATACCGATTACCTCGGGCCGGTGCCCTTTGAAGGCGAACTGGGCCCCTGTGTTCAGGACGGGGAGCAGGAGGGGGGCAACCCTCCGCCGCAGTGGTTGGGGGTCGGTCCACAGATCGTCAACGTGTTCTTCGGTGGTGGGTCGGGGCCGTTCAACCTGGATCGCACCCGCGACCTGATCTACAAGTTGTGGGAGAAGCAGCCGGTTGAGGCGCCCGATAATCACCTGCTGGCGCAGGTCGATCTGCCGGCGTACGTCGTCCCCCTGGGCGGCAGCACCGGCTTCAGCCCGCTCGAACAATCTGCGTTGCCCGGCGGCCTGCCCCAGGGCATGACCTTCATCGGCCCGGCTTTCAGCTTCAATATCAGCGACGCCAACGGCAACGCCCTGGATGCGCTCGACGGCAAGGCCGGCATCAGCTTCTATCTGCCGCAGGGCTACACCGTACCCGAGGGCCAGGAACTGGTCATCCTGTTCTTTGACCCCGAGAGCAACAGTTGGGTAGAAATCCCGGCGCAGGTGGTGGACGGCCGGGTGTACGCCTACGTCGACAAACCGGGCACCTACATGTTGGCGCTCAAGCCTAAGGCGTAAAGCGCTGCAAGACGCGACGTTGCGAATCGGGTGTTTTCTGGGGCTGCCGGAAAACACCCGATTTTTGCTTGCCTGCTATCGCTCACCGTGATAGACTTTTAATATGTCCGCTTCTATCCTGGTGGTTACCCCTCACGCCGCGTTTGGCGAACTCGTGCGTCTCAGTCTGGAAGAAGGTGGGCGGCAGGGATTGCGCCTGGTGCTGTCCGGAAAAGAGGCGCTGGTGGCGGCCCAACGCACCCCGTATGCGCTGGCGATCCTGGACTGCGACCTGAGCGATTTACCCGTCGCCACCCTGGCGCACGAACTGCAGGAGATCCTACCGGGGATTCATCTGATGGTCATTCCACCGGATAACGACGCCGGCCACCCCAGTTTGTCGGGACTGGCGTTCGAGGGCATCCTCACCCGGCCGTTTTACGCCCCCGATTTGCTGGCAATGGTTAACGACCTGCTCGATCAACCCGAGCCGGCGCCCGAGAGCGCCCCCGGCGAAGGTGAAGAGGACGTTGCCCCTTCCTGGGTACAGGACACCGGCCAGGCGATCGAGTCGCTACAACATCTGATGCAGGCTGCCGCTGCCCAGGTGGTGGTGATCAGCCGCGGCGGCAAGGTGTGGGCCTATGCCGGCACGCAGGATATGGCCATCGCCCAGGAACTGGCGGCGCTGGTTGGGCGTTACTGGAAGCGCAGCGAGATGGGCGATCTGGTACGTTTCGCCCGCCTGGCGAGCGATTCTAGCGAACACCTGTTGTACGCCACCACCCTGGTGCACCGTTTGCTATTGGTGCTGGCATTTGACCCCTCACTGCCGCTTTCCCAGGCCCGTTTGCAGGCCCTGCGCATGGCGAACGCCTTAAACAGCGAGTCGCCACAGCCGTTGATTGCCGGCGCCCAGCCCATGCCGCTGCCCGAGCCAATCGAACTGCCCGTTATTGCGGCGGCGCCGGTCGAAGCCCTACCTCCGGCTGAAGACGTCGCCGCGGCAGGAAACGGGCCGATCATCGAACCCGAATTTGATCCCGAACTGCCCAACGAAGAGGAACAGGTTCAGGAAATCAACCTGGCAACTTTGCTGGCCGGCATGCCCTCGCCCGACCCGCTGGAAGATGAGCCCCCGTCCGAGTGGCAATCCGCCCCGACCGATTGGTCCTTTGCCCGGCCGCTGCCCACCGATCCCGATTCTGCGCCGGCAGTAGAGCATCTCGCCGGCCTCTCGGTGGACACCGAGCCGGTGGGGCTGCGCAAGGCAGGGACAGGACGCACCCCGCCCATGACGCCTGCCGCCGTCTTGCCCCCCGACCCGCGGCCAACGGAAGACGCCGATTTCTTGACGCGTCCGGGCAAGGCCAGCAACTTCGACCGCGTGTCGCCGGCCCTGGCGCTGGTGTGTTACACCTGCATCCTGATCCCACGCCTGCCCTCGCAATTGTTGATGGGCGAGTTGGCCGGGGTGTTGGAGCAGTCCCTGGCCCAGACCTGCCTCTCGTTCGGCTGGCAGCTGGATCAGACCCTCATTCGCCCGGAATTTGTGCAGTGGCGGGTGAAGGTCGCTCCTGGCGTTTCTCCTGGATACCTGGTGCGCGTGGTACGCCAGCGTACCACACAACAAATTTTCGAACAACTTGCCGGGCTCAAGGTTGCCCATCCCGCTGGCGACTTTTGGGCTCCGGGGTATCTCGTCATCAGCGGCGCGCAGCAGCCCGTGAATCAGGTGCTGCGTGATTTTATCCAGCAGACCCGTCGTCGTCAGGGGCTCAAAACAACGTAACCATGTCCTGGAGGAATGAATGCCCCCTGTTTTATATCTGATCGACGGTCATGCCCTGGCTTACCGTACTTATTTTGCCCTGACCGCCGGCGGCGGCGGCGAACGGCTGCAGACCCAGGCAGGCGAACCCACCGCCGGCGTATTCGGTTTTACCAGCGTGCTGCTGCGCCTGCTGGAAAACGACCGGCCCGAATACCTGGCGGTAGCCTTCGATACCGGCAAGACTTTCCGGCATGAAATGTACGCCGAGTACAAGGCCACCCGCGCCAAAATGCCCGACGATCTGCGCTCGCAAATGGAACGTATTCGCCAGGTAGTGGACGCCTTTGGTTTCCCACGCCTGGAGGTGGAAGGGTTTGAGGCCGACGACGTGCTGGGCAGCGTGGCGCACCAGGCGGTAGCGCAGGGTTTCGGCGTCAAGATCATCACCGGCGACCGCGACCTGCTGCAATTGGTGGACGAACGTGTCATCGTCAACCTGGCCGGCAGCAAACTCTCTGAGGCGCGCGACTACCAGGCCGACGACGTGGTTGCAGCCCTGGGCGTACGCCCCGGGCAGGTCGTCGATTACAAGGCGCTGGTGGGCGACACCTCCGATAATATCCCCGGCGTGGCCGGCATTGGCGAAAAGACGGCCATTTCATTGTTATCCACCTACGCCACCCTGGACGAGATCTACGCCCACCTCGAAGAGGTGCCGGGGCGTTTTCGTTCGCGTCTCGAGGCCGGACGCGAGTCGGCCTATCTCAGCCGCCGGCTGGCGACCATCGTCACCGACGTGCAAATCTCCTTCGATCTCAAACAGGCGCGCGTCGATCACATCGACTTCGCCGGGCTCGAGGAAATCTTCCACCAGCTCGAGTTTCGCACACAACTGTCGCGCCTGAAAAAGCTCGCCGGCGGGCAGGAACAGCAACAACCGGCTGCCGGGCAGCAGCTTTCCCTGTTTGGCGAGCCCATTGTGCGCGTCGGCCGGCCGGCCGGCAATGACAGCCAGACGCACATCGTCGCCAACGAGCAAGATTTGCAGCGCCTGGTACAGGAACTGGCCGCCGCCGGGCAGATCGCCCTGGATACCGAAACGACCTCCACCGACCCACTGCGCGCCCAACTGGTGGGCATCTCACTGGCGGTACGGCCGGGCGAGGGATATTACCTCCCGGTCGGCCACAACGGCGACGAAGCCCAGCTGCCGCTCACCCAGGTGCTGGATGCCCTGCGCCCCGCCCTGAGCGACCCGGCAAAACCAAAACTGGGGCACAATCTCAAGTATGACGCCCTGGTGCTGCTTCAGGCCGGCCTCGAAGTAACGCCCCTGGCGGTCGACACCATGATCGCCGAGTGGTTGATCAACCCGGCTTCACACACGCTGGGGCTCAAGGGCATGGCCGGGGTCTACCTGGGCGTGGAAATGACCCACATCGAAGAACTGATCGGCAAGGGCAAGAACCAGCGCAGCATGGCCGAGGTAGCGGTGGCCGAGGCTGCGCCCTATGCCGCCGCCGACGCCGAAATGGTGCTGCGCTTGTGGCCGTTGTTGCAGCGCCGCCTGGACGAGCAAAAAGCCGAGCGCCTGTTTAGCGAAATCGAAATGCCGCTCGTCCCCGTCTTATTGGAAATGGAGCGCACCGGCATCCGCCTGGACGTCGACTTCCTGCGCCGGATGTCGGTCGACCTCAGCCAGCGCCTGATCGAGATTGAACGCCAGGTGTACGAACAGGTGGGCTACACCTTCAACCTCAACTCCACCCAGCAACTCTCCGAGGTGCTCTTCAACCGGCTCAAGCTGCCCGCTCCGGGCCAGCGCAAGAAGACCGCCAGCGGCCATTTCTCCACCTCGGCCGATGTGCTGGAAGACCTGCGCGGCCAGCATCCCGTCATCGATCTGATCCTGGAACAGCGCGAACTGGCCAAACTCAAATCGACCTACCTCGACGCGCTCCCCGCACAGATCAACCCGCTCAGCGGGCGAATACACACTTCTTACAACCAGACCGGCTCGGTCACCGGGCGGCTGGCTTCTTCCGATCCCAATTTGCAAAATATCCCCACCCGCACCGAACTGGGCCGGCGGGTGCGTAATGCCTTTGTGGCCTCGCCCGGTCAGGTGCTGCTCTCGGTCGATTACTCGCAGATCGAACTGCGCATCGTGGCGCACATGGCCGGCGACGAAGCAATGCTGGCCGCCTTCCGCGCCGGACAGGACATTCACGCCACCACCGCCGCCGCCATTTATGGCCGGCCGTTGGCCGAGGTGACCAAGGAACAACGCCGCCATGCCAAGGCGATCAATTTCGGCCTGATTTACGGCATGAGCGCCTTTGGACTGAGCCGTTCAACCGAGCTGACCCTGGGCGAATCCGAAGATTTTGTGCGCGCCTATTTCGAGCAATTCCCAGGGGTCAAAACCTACCTGGACGGTATCCGCCAGCTTGCCGCCCGCCAGGGATACGTGGAGACCCTGCTCGGCAGGCGGCGCTATTTCCCCAACCTGAGCAATCCCGCCAACGTCAACGTACGCAACCGCGAGGAGCGCGAGGCCATCAACGCCCCCATTCAGGGCACCGCTGCGGACATCATGAAGCTGGCCATGATCCGCCTGCCGCAGGCGCTGCGGAGCACAAATTGCCAGGCGCGTTTATTGTTACAGGTGCACGACGAGGTGGTGTTGGAGTGCCCACACGACCAGCTTGCACAGACCGCCCGGGTGGTACAACACACCCTTGAAAATGCATACCAGCTTTCCATCCCGCTCTTGACCGAGGCGCGTTGGGGAGAAAACTGGGGCACAATGGTTTCATTGACCTTGTAGTTTTGGGATGGATAACAATGACAGGTAATCAGGACGCGTTTCAAAAAGCAATGAACCGGGGCCATTCTGCCGCCTGGGATCAGCGTTGGGAACTGGCGGCCGGTTATTACCGCCAGGCATTGGAAGAGTTTCCCGATCACGGCATGGCGCTTACCAGCCTGGGGCTGGCGTTGTATGAAATGGAAGATTACGACGGCGCCATGGATTGTTACCAGCGCGCCGCCCGGCAAAACCCCAACGATCCCGTGTCGCTGGAAAAACTGGCGCACATCTACGAACGCAAGGGCAAGGTAGAAATGGCCTTCCAGGCCTGGGTGCAGGCCGCCGAAGCATACATGCGCGCCCGCGACGTCGATAAATCGATCGAGAACTGGGTGGCGGCGATCCGTTTGCAGCCCGAGCATCTGATGGCGCGCACCCGCCTGGCGATGATCTACGACCGCACCGGGCGTAAGCCGGAGGCAGTGACCGAATATCTGGCGACCGCCAGTATCATGCAGCGCAGCGGCGACGCCGTCAAAGCCATGCAGGTGGTGGAACACTGTCTGAAGTTGCAGCCGGACAGCGCCGATGCCCGCCAGGCGTTGGGGCTGCTCAAAAGCAACCAGCCGTTGCCCAAACCGGCGCGCCCGCGCGGCGGCACCGGCCCGGTGCGCATGGCCGAGGTGCATAAAATGGACGCCCCCAAAAGCGGGGAAAACGAGCAGCAACTCGACCCGGTCAACGAGGCCCGCAAGAAGGCCCTGGTCGATCTGGCCGGCCTGCTCTTTGATCAGGGCGAAGAGGGCCAGGTGGTGCAATCCACCCGCCGTGGGCTGGCGGCCCTGGCGCGCGGCACCGGCGGGCTGTCGCTCGAAACAACCGAACAAACCCGCATTCAATTGCACATCGGCCAGGCGATCGACTCGCAGACGCGCGGCGAAGACGCTCAGGCGGCCGAGGAATTGGAACGCGCCATGGCGGTGGGGCTGAGCCGTCCGGCGGTCTTCTTTGACGCCGGCCTGCTGCTGCAGAAGAGCGATCCGCAAAAGGCCTTTCGCTTCTTGCAGAAGGCGGTCGGGCACCCAGATTTTGCCCTGGGCGCCAACCTGCTGCTGGGCAAAATTTCTTTGGACAGCGGCCATTTGAACGAGGCCGCCACCGCCCTGCTGCACGCCCTGGGCATGGCGGATGCCGAAACGGTGCTCGAGGAGCAGCGCGAAGAATTGCGCCAGCTATACGAACCGGCGGTCGAAGAGGCCTCCCACCAGACCGACGAGGCCGTCTTACGCAACCTGTGTACCACCATTTTGAACCATCTGCTGCGCCCCGACTGGCGCGATTACCTGGCCCGGGCACGCCAGCAACTCCCGGCGCAGCCCGCCGGGGGCCCCCCCGTGGCATTGAGCGAGATGCTGTTGGGCTCCAGTAACAGCGAGGTGGTGGAAGTGCTGGCCGAGGCGCGCCAGCTGGCCAGCGTGGGCAAACTATACACCGCCACCGAGGAATTGTATTACGCCGTCCAGCATGCCCCCACCTATTTGCCGCTGCATATCCAGATGGCCGAATTGTTACAGCAGCAGGGGCGCCAGCGCGAGGCGGTTGACAAGTTTTCGCTGGTGGCGCAGCTCTATAACCTGCGCGGTGAATCGGCGCAGGCCATTCGCCTGATGGCGCGGTTGTGCGACATGGCCCCGATGGATGTTGAGGTGCGCCAGCGATTGATCGACATGCTGATAGCGCAGGGCCGCATCGATGACGCGGTGGCGCAGTATAACCGCCTGGCCGAGGTCTATTACAGCCTGGCCGAACTCGACCTGGCGCGCCAGACCTATCTGACCGGCCTGCGCCAGGCGCAACAATCCCGCAATACCCGTTCGTTGAGCGTGCAGTTGCTCAACAAGGTGGCAGATATCGACATGCAGCGCCTTGACTTTCGCCAGGCGATACGCATCTACGAACAGCTGCGCACCCTGCAACCGGACGATGCCCCCACCCGCCAGCACCTCATCGATCTCAATTTCCGCATGGGGCAGGATAACGCCGCCCTGACCGAACTGGACGCCTTCCTCAATTTCCTGGAAAACGCCGGCCGGCGCAACGAGGCGATTCAATTCCTGATCGAGATGATTGAAGAGCGCAGCGACCGCCCGGATTTGCGCAAACGATTGGCAGACGTCTATGCCCGCGCCGGCCAGGTGGACAAAGCGGTCGAGATTCTGGACGTGCTGGCCGATCAATTGTTGTCGGCCGGCAACAAGAACGCCGCCCTCTATATGATTAAAACGATCATCGCCCTCAACCCCCCCAATGTAGGCGATTACCGCAACGTGTATCAGCAGTTGACCAGCAGCTAACGCAGCTTTACCACCACACCCGGAACCAGGTCGAGGTACGGGCTTCCTGAGCGGCGCTCTGCGCCACGATCTCTACACTGACGATCTGTTGCACCGTCAGGTTTGGCACGGTGAAGCTGAACTGCGTCAGACCGTTTTCGTCGGTCTCCGGCGGGCGAATGTCCTGGCTGCTGCCGTCCGGCAGGCGCACAGTGGCCTTGACGATGGCCCTGGCAACCGGTTTGAGCTGCTGGTTCTGGATGATAACGTAAACCGTCTGCTCGCTGTTGGCCGGCGCCAGCGCCTGCAATACAAACGCCCGCGCCTGCAGGTGCAGGGGGGCGGAGATAATCTCCGGAAGCGCCTCTTGCGGCTCGGTCAGGTCATAGAGCTTGACGTGCTCGTCAAAGTAGATCTTGCCCAGGTCGCCCAGGCGCACCCGTTCGCCATTGGCCATTTCTGGCTGCCATTCCATGCGCACTTTCTCAAAATACTGGACGTAACGACCGTCGTGGTCTTCGACATCCGAAATCGGGGCGCCAAACAAGATGGGCCCGTTGTGCTCATCGTAGAATTGCAAGAACGCCCGGCAGACGCGCCGGTCGCTGGCGGGGAAATAGCGGCAATTCGAGCCGCTGGTGGCGGCGGCCACGACCGGGCGCCCCGGCTGGTAGGTATACTGCCCCAACGGAGCCAGTTGTACCTGTTTGCCATTCGGAGCGGAGACCAGGTCAAAACGCGCCTTCTGGAAGTATTGGGTCAACTGCCCGCTGCCCTTGACGTCCTCAAACTGGTCGGTGATCGGCTGACCGAACAGTTCATCAGGGTTTTCAAAGCTTTCATAGAAGGCCAGGAACTCACCGCGCAGGCTGTGACCGTTGTCGAAGTATTTCTCGCCGGTGGTCTGCAATAAACCATGCGCCTGAGCCGCGCCGGTCAATGCGCCCGCCAGCAAAACAAGGACGATACCAAACCAGATGGGCCGAAAGATCCGCATAGTCTTATTATACAAGAAACCCACCGAAAAACAATCTTTCTAAAACAAAACACCCCTGCCGCGGCAGGGGTGTTTTCAAGCCAATTGAGTTGTTGTTACTCAATCTTATAGGAAAGATAGACCTCACTGCCGGGCACAATGTAGCCGCTCGGGGATTTTAAACCCCAGTTGGTGCGTTTACAGGTGGTATCCAGGGGGGCAATGGCGGCGTAATCGAACTCGTACTTCTCGCCAGGTTTAACCTGTCGTTCCAGCTTCACGGTGTAAATTGCCGAGAGCGGACAGCCGCTCAGATACGCCCAGAAATACTCGGTCGACCAGGTAATACTGCCGATGTTCTGGATGGTCCAGAAGATGCTGAAGAATTTGCGCGGGTTGAGCACGACCGGGGCTTTGATATCGCTGGGAACCTGCGATATGAAGCGCGCCTTGTCACCGGCGGCAAAGCCGCTGGTGGCCGTGGTGGCAGCGCCAGGGGCAGCCACGTTGGGCAACGTGGGCACCAAGCCGCCCTGAGGCGTAGGCAGCGGCGGGGTGGTGGGCGTGGCAGCCTCGGTTGGGGTGGGCTGCGGCGTTTCGGTGGGCGGCGGGGTGGGCGTGTTGGTGGGCATCGCCGCAGCAGTCATCGTCAGTTGCGCCTGTACCGTGGCAGCCGCCTGAGTATAAATGCTGTTGGGATCGATGGTTGGCTGAGGGGTGGCGCCGCCGCCGCAGGCCGTGAATGCGATGGTGACAAGCAGCAGCAGGCTCCAGGCGCGAATTTTTGTTTTCGACATCATACGTACACCTCTTCTCGGGTAAAAGATAGGCAGATTATAACATTGTCTATCAAATTACGGCGGCGTTCCCACCCTGAGACGGGCGTTTTTTCAACCGCCAGCCAATCCACCAGAATCCCACCGCACTGATCATGCCGTAGACAAAACCCAGGTACCAGATCGACGGAGCCCCGGCGGTATCCCCCAACACACCGCCCAGGATGGGACCGATACTCTGGGCAATCGGCCAGGTCAGCCCATAGATGCTCATGTAACGTCCACGCATATCGGCCGGGGCCAGGTTGGCCGCCAGGGTGGTGGCGGTGGGGGTCATGATCAGTTCGCCGGTGGTGGTGATCGCCATGCTGATGATGAAATCGGTCAGCGTACGGCCAAAGACCACGCTGCCCACCCCCACTGCGTAGAACACGGCGCCGGCCCCCAGTACGGGCAGCGGTCGCAAATTGCGCAGCAGGCGGGCAATGCCGTATTGCAGGAAAATACACATCAGGGCGTTGGTGGTGATAATCTGCCCGGACATCTTTTCGCTCAGCCCGTAATACTGGTTGACGTAATCGGGCAACAGGATAAAGATCAGCGCCGCCGACATATTGGTGACGGCAAAACACAGCACGAACCCCAGGAATTGCCGGTCCTGCAAGACACGTCCGTAGCCGGCTCCGCCCCATTGGAACGATGCACCCGTGCTGGTCGCCAGGGTCTCTTTAAAAGTGAACAGGGTCAGCAGGCTGAAAAAGGCAAACGTGGACGCGGCGGCCAGAAAGGCGGTGGTGTAAGAGATGTCCGCCAGATAGCCGCCTGCAATCGGGCCAATTGCCACGCCGACGTTCTGGATGGTGCGCAGCAGGGCGTAGGCGTCGGTGCGTTCTTCGGGCAGCACCATATCGGCAATCATGGCGTTGGCGCCCACACCGTACAGCGGATTGAACGCCCCCCAGAAAGCCAGTAAAAAGGCGTATACCCACAGGCTGTGGTTTCCCCAGCCCATCGCCACGTAATACACCACCCCGGCCAGCAGGCTGGCTAACAGGATTCCTTTACGCCCCAGCCGGTCGGTGATCGGCCCGGCGGCGAACGAGGAGATAATCCCCATGATGGCATTGATCGAGAGTAAGATGGTGACCGTGGTGCGCGAGATACCCAGTTGGGCGCGCAAAAAAATGGTCAGGAACGGCCAGATCATCGCTCCCCCGGTTGCACTGAGCAGGGTGCCCAAGAGCAGCAGCCAGTACTGGCGCGGATAACGTTGCAGGGCGTGACGCATACGTGTCAGCATTTAAATTTCCTTTAACGGACAAAAATTACCCCTGTTTCCGTTGATCTCGCCGCTGCCTGCCGCCGCGAGAAACCGGGGGCACGGCTTCTATTGTAACATATGCCCCCGGTACCCCGCTTTTGCCCTCGTTATGCCCTGCGCCGGCGCAGCCACTTCTCCAGTTCCACCCAGGCGAACACACCCAGACCGGCCAGCAGGGTGATCCCCAGGTCGCCGGCCGAGAGCGGCAGCGTACCAAACAGCTTTTGCAAAGGCGCCCAATAGATGGCCGCCAGTTGCAGCAGCACCGTTGCCAGTACGGCCACCGCCACCGAGGGGTTGCTGCGCAGCCCCATCTGGAACAGCGAGTCGCGCTCGGAACGGATGGCCAGGGCATGCCCACCCTGCAAGAAGATCAACAGGCTGAATACCATCGTCTCCCAGGCGGGGTTGCCGCTCGACCAGGCCCAATACCCAAACGCCAGGGTGATGAGCGCCATGACCGCCCCGGTGCGCAGGATGTAACTGCCCACCCCACGGCCGAAGATGTTTTCTTCGGGGTGCACCGGCGGGCGGCGCATGATGTCGCGCTCGGGTTGCTCGCTGGTCAACGCCAGACCGGGGAAGCCATCGGTAATCAGGTTCATCCACAGAATCTGCAACGGCGTCAACGGCAGGGGCATACCGATGAACGGGGCGATAAACATCACCAGAATCTCGCCGGCGTTGCTGCCCAACGTGTAGCGGATGAACTTGCGCACGTTTTCGTACACCCGCCGGCCCTCTTCCACTGCGCCCACGATGGTGGCAAAATTGTCGTCCAACAGCACCATGCTGGCCGCCTCTTTGGATACGTCGGTGCCGGTGATGCCCATTGCCACCCCAATGTTGCTCTTGCGCAGCGCCGGCGCGTCGTTGACGCCGTCGCCGGTCATCGCCACCACCTGGCCGCGGCGTTGCAGCGCCTGGACGATGTTGAGCTTGTGTTCCGGCGAAACACGGGCGTAGACCGAGACCTCTTCGACGACGGCTTCCAATTCTTCCGGGCTCATGCGGTTGAGGTCGGCGCCGGTCAACACCCGGCCCGTTTCATCCGGCACAATGCGCAACATACGGGCGATCTGTAAAGCCGTCAACGGGTGATCGCCGGTGATCATCACCGGGCGTATCCCGGCCGTCTGACAGACCTGCACCGCAGCCTCGACCTCGGCCCGCGGCGGATCCATCATGCCCACCAGCCCGACCAGCACCAGATCGTCTTCGCTGTGTTCGTCGATGACCGGCGGCTGTTCGCCAGAAAATGAACGGTAGGCGATCCCCAGCACGCGCAGCCCTTCCTGCGCCAGGCGGTGGTTGGCGTCTTCGATGCGGCTGCGCCAGCCGGCGTCCAGGGCCAGCACCTGGCCCTCCGACCAGACCCAAGGGGAGCGATCCAGCAAGCCATCCACGCCGCCCTTGACCAGCAAGACCCAACGCTGTGTGTCGTTGAACAAGCCGGTTATCACCTGCTCCAGGGCGTCGGTCTCGCCGGGCTGCGCTGCCAGGCGGTGCAGGGTGCTCATCCGCCGCCGTTCGGAAGAGAACGGCACTTCAGCGATGCGCGGCAGGTGTTGTTTGAGGCGCGCCTGGTTAAGCCCCAGCCGCCCACCGGCGACCAGCAGGGCGCCTTCGGTGGGATCGCCGATGGCCTTTAGATCGTGACCGCCGGCCGAAACGGGCTCGATCAGGGCGTCGTTGCACAACATGCCGGCCGAAAGCAGCAGGGCGTGCGCCGGCCACTGGGGCATGATCGGTTCCTCGTCTCCGGTCAGCACCGGCCGGCCGTGGCGCAGCACTTCGCTGAGGTTCAACGTGTGCCCGGCCACATCCAGCACGGTGACGGTCATGCGGTTCTCGGTCAGCGTCCCGGTTTTATCCGAGCAGATGGTCGTCACCGAACCGAGGGTCTCCACCGCCGGCAGTTTGCGGATGAGCGCCTTGCGGTGTAACATGCGCTGGGCGCCCAACGCCAGGACGATGGTCACCACCGCCGGCAGCCCTTCGGGCACGGCCGCCACCGCCATCGAGACGGCCGTCTGAAACATTTCGACCGGATGTTCGCCACGCAGCAGGCCCAACAGATAGGCAATGGCCACGATGGCGACCACGCTGAACGCCAGAATGCGCCCCAACTGAGCGATACGGCGTTGCAGCGGCGTCTGTTCGCCGTGCACCGTCTGGATCAACCCGGCGATGTGGCCCAATTCGGTCTCCATTCCGGTCTGGGTGACCACCGCCACGCCGCGCCCGTAGGTTACCGCCGTGCCCATGAACAACATGTTGTAACGGTCACCGAGGGGCACATTTTCGCCGCGCAGCGCGCCGGGGTGTTTATCTACCGCCAGCGATTCACCCGTCAACGTCGCCTCTTGCAGGCGCAGGTTGGCCGCTTCCAGCAAACGGGCGTCGGCCGGGATGGCGTTGCCGGCCTCAACCAGCACGATGTCCCCCGGCACCAGTTCGGGCGAGGCGATCTCAATCACCCGCCCGCTGCGGCGCACCCGCACCAGCGGCGTGGACAGGCGTTTCAGGGCGGCAATCGCCCGTTCGGCGCGGTATTCCTGGACAAACCCCAGGATGGCATTGAGCACCACAATCGCCAGCACCGCGCTTGCGTCGATGGTCTTACCCAGCAGCAGCGAGATTGCCGCGGCGGCGAGCAACAGCAGCACCATCGGGTTGGTGATCTGATCCCACAGGATCGCCAGGGGCCCCTTGCCGCCGCTCTGGCGCAGTTCGTTGCGGCCAAAACGTTCCAGCCGGGCGCTCACTTCGCCGTCCGCCAGACCGCGTTCGGGGTCACTTCCCAGCCGTTGCAAGACTTCCTCTTCGGGTAGGGCATGCCATTGAATTTGTTCTTCGCTCATCTCGTCTCCGTCCAATCGTCAATCATTTTCATCGAGTATAGCAAAAAACGAGCGCCTTGTAACGGGTTTGTATAAGCGTTTGATCCCGCGCTCGAGGCGCGGAGTGCAAAAATGCGCCCATCCTGTTTGTGCAATTTGCGGAGGTGGTACAACACCGGCTTTGCCCCGCCTCCTCCGATAGAGGCGGGTCTCAGACCCGCCCGGATGAAGCTGTGCTCTGCCGGCGGGTGGGCCGGCGGTCGGGGAGGGCGGGGGCAAGCCCCTACGGCAGACACCCACACATTCCCTCCCCACAGACATATTGCCGGCAATATTCGTGGGCGCCCCCGCCGCCTGGGCGTGTCATTTGGTGTTGCAGCCAGTTGTTTAATCGTTTCCCCATAGCAATTTCCCCCATTTCGTTGGAACAGATGGGGTGAACCTCGCCCGTACAGACAGAGGCGGCATGGATGGCTGACAATACGCAGCTCATGCCGCCTGGACGCCCCCTTGCGACATCCTCCACTAGATTACCGCGCTGCTCTGACCGCGACCGCCGGCGGATAGCGCCCGGCGCCGTTCGAGGAAACCTTCGGCCGAGAAGATCAGCAGCGCCAGCCAGATGATGCCGAACCCGATCAGGCGCTCGCGGGTAAACGGTTCATTGTACAGGAACACCCCAATGAAAAATTGCAGCGTGGGGGCAATGTATTGCAGCAGTCCAAGCGTAGAGAGCGGCACCAGCCGCGCCCCGCTGGAGAACAGCAGCAGCGGCACCGCCGTCACCACCCCGGTCAGGGCCAGCAGCACGGTCGTCCCGGCACCGGCATGCCCAAAGGCGCCCACCCCGCGCAGCTCTTCGACCAGCAAAAAGGCCAACGAGGGCAAAAAGATGGTGGCGGTCTCAAGGGCCAGGCCGTGCAGCGAGCCGAGCGGAGCAACCTTTTTGACCAGCCCGTAAAAACCAAACGAGAAAGCCAGCACCAGCGCCACCCACGGCAGCGTCCCATAGCTGACCGTCAGATAAATGACCCCGGCCGCGGCCAGCCCGACCGGCACCCACTGCAGCGGGCGCAGGCGTTCGTGCAGGAAAATCACGCCCAACGAAACGCTGACCAATGGATTGATGAAGTACCCCAGGCTGGTTTCGAGCACGTAGCCGGCGTTGACGCCCCACACGTACACCACCCAGTTGATCGCCAGCAGCACGCCGGCGCCCAGGTAGATCAGCAAGGTGCGTTTGGTGATGACCGCTTTGAGCGCCGCCAGTTCGCGCAACGCCAGCAGCAGAATAACCACCACCAGAAAACACCACACCACACGGTGGGTCATGATCTGAAACGCCGGAACCCCACTCAACGCCTTAAAATAAATCGGGAAGAAACCCCACAATACGTATGCCGCTGCGGCATAGATCACACCTTTATTCATGTCGAACACTCCAGTCGGTCAAAAAAGCGATAAGCTTTGATCATACCAGAGAATCGCGTGGATGACAGAAACGATTAACCGGGGGTCTATGCCGCTTCTTCGTCCAGGCTCACCCTGGGCGTTCTTTCCCAGGCGATCAGCCCGATGCCGGTCAGGACACACAGGATGCCGAGCAGGTGCGTGGGGGCGAACCGCTCGCCCAACACCAGGTAAGATAGCAGCACGGCGCTGACCGGCCACACGCCGGTAAACACCGCTGCCGTGCTGGCCGGCACGCTGGAAATCCCCCGGAACCACAGCAGGAAAGCCACAATCGTGACGACCACGCCGTAATACAGCACCAACGCGCCATCGGCCAGCGTCACCTGCCCGGGGTTGAAGTTGCGCGCCTCGTAAAGCGCAAACGGCAGGAAGAGCAACAGGCCGAGCCAGCTCATCAGCGCCGTGCTGACCAGCGGTGAGACACGCTCGGCCACCAGCTTACGAAAGATGGTGAACAGCGCCTCATTAATCACCGCGCCCAACACCAGCAGGTTGCCCCACAGCGAACTTTGCCCGCCGCCGCTCAAGATGGCAGGCAGGTTAATGGATAACACGCCCAACAAGGTGCAGGCGATTCCCGCCACCTTGTTCCAGGTCGGGCGATCCTTGAGCAGGACAAACGAAATCAATCCCAATACCGCCGGGGTGCTGCTGGTGATGATACCGCTTTCGGACGCGCTGCTCCAGCGCAGGCCGTACAGCAAAAGGACGCTGAACAGGAATACGCCGCTCAGCGCCTGCAAAAAGATCCACAGCCAGTCCGTACGCCGGATGGTGTACAGAGTGCGCTGCTCGCGCAGCAAAACGGGCAGCAGCATCACAGCGGCCACCAGAAAACGCAGCCCGGCCCCCAGGAAAACCGGGAAGCGCACCACCAGCAGTTTTCCGGCCACGACCGAACTGCCCACGATTGCCATCGCCAGACTGAGTTCAAGATAAGCTTGCCAGGTTGGTTTCATCGACAGTGCCTCCTTGCGACACTGCCCTCAAGCTTAACCGGCTTCAGCCTTGAACGTCTTGAACGCTATTGCGGTATTCTCCCGGCGTCACTCCCCACAGGCGTTTCAACCAACGCGTCAGGTGGCTCTGATCGCTGAAGCCGGTGGCGGCCGCCACGGCGGCAATCGGCTCGCCGCGTTGCAGCCGCTGGCGCGCCTGTTGGACACGCACCTGGCGCAAATAGGCGTGCGGCGGCACGCCCACTGCCTCGTGGAAGCTGCGCACCAGATGAAAGCGCGTCAGATGGGTCAGGCGGCATAGTTCGTCGAGCGAAACGTCCTGCCGGTAATGCGCCGCCAGGTATTCCTTGACCCGTTGAACCGCCGCCGGCTGGTGGAGCGCTGCGCCGGGGTGTGGCAGCGGGCTGGCGTGACGCCCGATCAGCGCCGCCAGCATGTGTACCAGCTGGCACTGTGCCGCCAGACGGGAGGACGGTTGCGCATCCAACCGGGCGTGCACACTGCGGATCTGGCGCGCCAGATCCGCGTCGGCCAGCACACCGCTGCGAAAGTAAGGATACCCGCACGGGTGGCCGGCCAGTTCTTCGGCCACCTGGCGCACCAGTTCGGCGTCCAGGTAAAACATGCGATAGGTCCAACCGGCCGGGGCGGCGGCATACCCGTTGTGCACCTCACCGGGTATGCACAGATTAACAAACCCCGACGGCGCCACCTGATGAGTGCGCAGATAAGAAAAAGCCAGCGCCCCTTCTTCGATGACGCCGACGGCGTACTGCTCGTGGGTGTGCAGGCTGAAGGCGTGGCGGACATAGCGGGCGTGCAGCAGTTCGACACCCTCCAGCCCGTCCGGGCGCCGGATATGCGCCCACTCACGCCTTTCGTCCGACTTCACAACCACCTCCCTATCAACCGGCGTTTTTCAACTGACGGCAGCCTCGAGCATCTCGAAACGATGTGCGTCGCCATCCAGGCGGGCGCGGCAGCCCAGCGGCAGCGTCATCTGTGGGGCAGTGTGCCCGAAGTCCATATCGGTCAGGATGGGAAAATCGTAGGCCTGGGTGCGCTCCAGCACCCGCTGGCGCAGTTCCTGGCGCTGCTCGTCGCTGTAGCTCATCGGCCGCCCGACCAGCAGGCCGTTCAACTGCGCCAGTACGCCCATGTTCTCGTAGTCCATGAGGATGCCATCGACCGTCGCCGGGGTGGGGTGTTCTTCGGAGGTCTCGAAGAACAGGATGGCGCCCTCCCAATTGGGCCAGTAGCGCGTGCCGCGCAGGTGTTGCAGCGACTCGATGCAACCGCCGATCAACGGCCCTTCGCCCCGGCCAGGTTTGAGCCAGTTCCAGCCCGCCGAAGGCAGGCAGCGGCGCGGGCGTTCCAGATCCTTTTTCTGGCTCCAATCCAGAAATTCCTCCGTCCATGCGGCGGCGGGGGTAATCTCTCCTGGGGCCCGGGCGACGGTCACAGCTTTGAGGAAGTGGTCGCGGGTATAGTCCAGCATCTCGGGGTATTCGGCAAAATCGGTCAACACCGTCGGGCCGTTGAAGGTCACCAGCCCGGTCTGCTGCCAGATGGCCACGTTGAGCACGGTGATGTCGGAATAACCCATAAAAATTTTGGGGTTATTGCGGATCAGGTCAAAGTCGAGCAGCGGTAGGAGATGGCAGGAATGATCCCCGCCGATGGCGGCGATGATCGCCTTGACCTCGGGATCGGCAAACAATTCATGGATGTCTTCGACGCGATGCTCCGGCGTATCGGACACAAAACCGTGATGGTTGCGGGCATTGGGCGCCACACGCACCCGGAAGCCCAACGCCTCTAACTGGCGGGCGCCCAACTCCAGGCGGTGCGGGAAGACGCCCGCACCGCCCCACGAGGGGCTGACGATCCCGACTGTGTCGCCGGGGTGTAAAGCACGTGCTTTAATCATGGGGATGTTCTGCCTTGCCGGCCTTTTTACCCGCCGCTCGTTTCTTTAGCCATTCTTGCAGCGTCTCGTCGCCGGTCGTGTTGAGGAGGATGGTGTTGCCGGGCTGGCTGCTGAGCGTCTGCAGCAGACGCAGCGTATACAACCCGGGGGTATTTTCGAGTAAATGGGCGGCGTTGGCCAGGTTGCGCAGGGCGGCCGTCTCGCCGCGCGCTCGCTCCAGGGCGGCCAGGCCTTCGTGCCGGGCGTTGACCACCTGGGCAAAAATGTTTCTCAGTTCACCGGGGAACATGATGTCTTTGATCGATACCGCCAACAGCGCCACCCCCAGGGCCGCCGCCGCCGGCTGGCTGGTTTGCAACACCAGTTCGCCGATCTGCCGGCGTTTGGAGAGCAGTTCTTCCACCGGCAGCGTGCCCACCTGGTCACGCAGCGTGGTTTGCAGCAGCAGATAGATTTCCTCATGATAGTTGATCGCGCCGTGGATCGCCTTTTCCGGTTCTATCACCTGTAGGGTAGCCGTCAGGCTGATGCGGATGCCGACGTTATCGGCGCTGAGGATTTCCTGTCCGGGCAGCGTCACCGTGCGCTGGCGCAAATCGACCTTGGTCAACGATTGAAACATGCCGTTGTACCAGTGCATACCAGGGCCGAGCAGGCGCTTGAAACGACCGCCGTGGTACAACAGGCCGCGTTCGTATTCCATGACGATGACCTTGTGCAGGTTGACCAGCAGAGAGATGATCGCCGCAACGACGAGCAGCATGCCACACAATAGTAGAATGGAAAGTGTCTGGGTTTGCATGTTTTACCTGTCGGGTATCTGTCTCAAAGAGCCGCATGCAGACGGCGGAGGGGTTAACCTGCAGAGCCGTTGGCACGCTGTCTGGCCCTTTGAGACAGACAGGAGGATTGGGGGTCCCTTTTGACCAGGGTGCAGCGCTTGACCGGGAACCAGGCGGGAGATTCCGCACCTGACCTTGCTACATCCGCTTCGATTGTATCACAACCGGCCCGGTTTATCCCATCAGCGCGCTTTGCGCCGCGGCCAGGCCCGCCCCCGGGGTGAAGGCGTACCCGCCCAGGTGCAACGCCTGTTCCACCGCGCCGATCACCGCCAGCACGTCGCCGGCCGTCACCGCGCCCATATGCCCAATGCGGAAATACTCGCTGCGGATGGCAGGGTGCAGCCCGCCGGCCAGCGTCACACCCTGCTGCGCCACGCGGGCGAGGAAATCTGCGCCCTGCATGCCCTGCGGGTAACGCGGCGCCGTCATGGTGTGGGCGGCATATTCCGGCTGCGCCGGCACCTGGCCGAGCCCCAGAGCGGTGATGGCCGCCTTGCATGCCCGGCTGAGACGGGCGTGCCGTTCCAGGCGCGCCGCCAGCCCTTCCTGCAAAATCTGTCCCAGGCTGACGTTGAGGGCAAACACCAGGTTGACCGCCGGGGTGCCAAAATAGGCCGTCTTGCGCGCCTCGTAGGCATTCATGACCGGCAGCCAGTTTCCCCAATCGGCGTAATAGTTGCACACCGGCGTCTTGCGCGCCTGGTAGGCGGCCAGCGCCTGTGGCCCGGCGACCAGCAGCGCCAGTCCCGGCGGTACGCCCACCGCCTTTTGCGAGGCGGTGAAAGCCACATCCACGCCCCACTCGCTCATACGCAGTTCCTCGCCGGCCACCGAGCAGACGCCATCCACCACCACCAGGGCGCCGTAGCGCCGCCCGAGGGCGGCCAGCCGGCGGACGTCGGCCAGCACACCGGTGGAGGTATCCACCTGGGTGATGGTCATCAGTTTATAGGATGCGCTCTGTAGGCTGCGCTCCACTTCTTCCAGGTCGGGGTGCCCACCCGGCGCGGCGCGCACGTGCGTCACCTGGGCGCCGTAGCGTTCCAGCAAAGCGCCGTAACGGTCGCCAAAATAACCGCTGTTGACCACCAGCGCCCGGTCGCCGGGTTCTGTCAGGTTGGCGCCGGCGGCGTCCATCCCCAGTGTGCCCGTACCGGCCAGCACAAAGGGCTGTCCATCCGGGCAGGCGAACAGGATGCGCATGCGTTCCAACGCCTGCCCAAACGCTTCGATAAAATTGGGCGCCAGATGACTGGTAGTGGGTGCGCCCAGCGCGGCCAGCACAGCCGGGTCAAATTCAATCGGGCCGGGGATCATTAAGAGCGAACGATTCTTCATCTTTTTTTGTCCTTGCAAGAGAGGGGTGGCGCCGGTTCAGGCCGGGTTGTTCTGCCGCACCACGTACAGGAAGCGGGACATGGCGTCGCGCTCGACCTGCTTCTTGAACCACAGGTTTTCCTGGCGGCGGGCTTCATACAGGAACAGGTTGCCTTCGGCGGCAAAGTCCTGTTTGAGCGCTTCGGCTACCTGGTAATTCTTGATCCAGTGATTGCGCAGATTGGCGGTGAAATCATATGCGGCGAAACACAGGTTCAATTGCACCAGCGCCCGCCCCAGGAAAGAGCCTTCGGGCATCAGGATGTCTTGTGGCTCGCCCTCCTCGCGGTTCTGGAACGCCGAGAGGATCAGTTTGCCGTTCGGCGCCAGGCAGGCGCACAGCCGTTGCAGCGTCGGCACGAAATCGCCCAGATAATAGAGCGAATCGATGGCGATGATGTAATCGTAGCCGTTGCCGGGGATGGGCTGGTGGGTCAGGTCGACCTGCTCGAATTGCAGGGCGGCGTTTTTGGTCTGCGCCCGGTGGCGCGCCAGCCGGATGGCTTCCTGTGAATAGTCCACCCCCAGGATGGTGCACAGGCTGCGTTCGTGAATGTATTCGCTGATACCGCCTGCGCCGCAGCCCACATCCAGCACCCGGGCGCGCATGCGCAGCAGCGCGATCAGAAACTCCAGTTCGGACATATCCATCATGCCATGCTGGCAGAGATCCCGTCCGTATACCTGCTCGCAAAACCGCGCGTGGACCGGGCTGACCGCAGCGCGGCGGTAATATTCGTCATACCAGGCAGCCGAGAACATTTCAAGCTGAGGGGAATCGTCTGAAATCACAGGGAATTTTTCCAAAAAAGGATAGCGGCATTATCGTTTCAATACGGTTTCATTTTAGCATAAATCTTGCAACTGCATTTCGCCTGTCAACCCCCGATTTGGGTCTGCCCACACACCCGGTTACGCCCGGCCGCTTTGGCAGCATAGAGCGCCTGGTCGGCGCATTTGATCAGATCGTCGAGGCTCATCTCCGCCTGGAGCGTTGCCACCCCCATACTGACCGTCAGGTGCAGGGTGATGTGTTCCGGCAGTTGGATGGGCAAGGTGGCGATCCCCAGGCGCAGACGTTCGGCCGTTTCCAACGCCTGAAGCTGATCCGTCTCAGGCATAAGGATGATAAATTCCTCGCCGCCGTAACGACCCAATACATCGGCCGAGCGCACGTTTTCCCGGCAGAAGTGCGCCAGCGCCACCAGAGCGCGATCACCCGCCAGGTGCCCATACGTATCGTTGACCTCTTTGAAATGGTCGATATCAAAGATGGCCAGCGAAAACGGGCGCTGGTAACGTTGCGCCTGAAGAAATTCTCGCCCGGCCAGGGCCATCAGATGACGGCGATTGTACAGGTCGGTCAAGCCATCGATAGCCGCCAGCCGCTGTGTCTCTTCATACAATTGCGCCGCCTGTTCGGCGCGTTGTTCGGCCTCGCGGGTGCGCTCGGCCACCTGCTGCTCCAACGTGCGGGCGTATTCGGCCAGCTGGCGGTGGCTCAATTCCAGTTCGGAGGCCATATCGTTGAGCGCTTCGGCCAGGTTACCCATTTCGTCTTGCGCCGGGATGTGCACCGGGTGGTTGAGCCGCCCCTGGCGAATGTGTTCCACCCCGGTACGTAACGAAGCCAGCGGGGAAACAAAACGCACCAGCACCTGCCGGATCATGAGTATGACCAGCAGCACCACACCGATGGCGCAGATGATCAGGCCGTTGGTGATCAGACGCAGCACCTGGTTTAACTGGGCGCGTTCGTTCTCGGCCATTTGCATCTGAGCGCGTTCGAACTGGCCGAGCGAATCGACCAGCGGCTGCTGGTAATGCCAGACCAGTTCGGCCAGCGCCCTGCTGGTCTGTGGACCGTAGGTCTGTTCGAGGTCGTAACTGTCAAGCACCAGGGTGGACTGGGTGCGGAACGAGGTCAGTTCCTGTTCGATGCTGCCCAGCCACATATTCTGATCAACGTTGTTGGGGTCAGCCAGGTCGGTGGCCTGGTGTAACAGTTCGGCCAACAGGGCCTGCTGCGCCCCGATTTTCTGACGCAGCGCATGACGCCCGATTGGCCGGTTGACGGCTTCGGGCACCTGAAAGGTATAGCTGCGCACCAGATCGGTGAGCGTCAGGCTTTCCGAACGGATACGGGCGCTGATGACCGCCAGATCGACCTGGCGTTGTTCGCTCACCAGCAGATGGCTGGTAAATTGGATCGCCAGGGCCGCAATCAGTGAGAGCACAACCGCCCCAATGGCCAGCGCCAGAAAGCTCAAAATCAGCCGTCGAGCCAGCGGTCCCTGAAACAGCGCCATTTTGTGTGGTCTCCGCTGCTTACGGGTTCAACGTGTCCAGGTCGTGCTGATACATCGGAGCGATTTCGTCCATGGCGGCCTGGGCGCTTTTCTGACCCTGTAAAACGGCCTCTAACGCCGCCCCATAGTTTTGCAGCAGCTCATCCGAGAGCAGCACGGGCGGCTCATACAGGCCGTAGCGCACCAAACGAGAGATCATGTCGCGGTTGGGGGTGGTGGCGTAACTGGTATTGCTGCGCCGCAGGCTGGGCGCCAGCTGCCAGCCCGGCACATCCTGGGCCACCTGGCTGCCGGTCAGATAACGGGCCAGTTCGTGCGCCGCCTGCACGCGGCGTTCATCGGCATGGTTATAGACGCCAAACAGGCCAAACGCGCCGGTGGAAATCGGCGACCCGGATTTACCGATGGGCGTGGGCAACACGCTGAGCGGGAAGTTTTCGTTTTCCAGGTCACGAATGAAGCCGGGGCTGCTCATCAACATGGCGATCTGCGCGGAACGGAACTGTTTGCGCACCGTGGCCTGATCGACGACGCCAAAATCGTCGGGCGTCACCCGGTATTTGATGCGCAGATCGGCGATCTTTTGCAACGCCGAGACCCCCTCGGCCTGACGCTGAATGAACTGCCGGCCGTCTGGACTGAGGATACGGCCGCCGTCCAGATAAAGCAGGGGGTAATACTCCATTTCACCCCAACGCGACGAGGCGCTAAAACCGTACACCTGCGTCCCGTCGGGCTGCTGGAAGGTCAATTGTTGGGCCGCGGCGATAAATTCCTGCCACGTCCACGGCGTTTCCAGCGTCGGCAGTTCCACCCCGCGCTGCTCGAACAGGGTACGGTTGGCAAAGATGGAAACAGCCGTCACCCACAGCGGCCAGGCGTACACCTTGCCGTCCACGCTGGCGGCTTCCAGGGCGTTGGTATAAAAATCGGCGCGATCATCGGCGCTCAGATGGGGGGCGAGCGCCGACAGTTTGCCGGCGCGGGCGTAGCGGATCAGGTCGGTGGAACGCAGACTCATGACGTCAATATCACTGCCGGCCTGTATGGCAGCGTCCATCATGGCATCGCCGCTGCTATCCCAGGACACCCCCACCACCCGCACCTGTATGTCGGGATGCTGTTTGCCAAACGCCTCAATGGCCCTGTCAATGGCCACCGAGGCCGAATCTTTTCCTCCTGCCTGATACCCCCGTTTGTAGAATGAAATCTGCGTGGGTTGTGTCGCGGCGGTGTGGTTGCAGGCTACCAATAGAATACACAGGATCGTCACGATCCTTAAGGAAAACAGCCGTTTCGCCACGGTCGCCTCTCCTGATTTTGCCGCACAGCAAGGGATACGAATAAAAACTGGTGCGGCAGACAGCTTACTGTCATTTTATACTAAACCGTGGCATAGGGAAAGCTTTTTTGGCATCGACAATGTTGCAACATAATTGCAATTTTATCGCCTGTCTAGAGGAGTTGTGTTTTGTGCCGGCGGTTCAGTCCTGCCCGAACCAGCGCAGCACGCGCTGCGCCCGCAGTGTATTCCAGCGGCTGGGCTGACCGGCTTTCTCCATCTCAAAAAAAGTCAGCCCGGCGTGGCGGTTTTCCAGTTTCCAGCGCCCGTCGGGGCGCCGTTTTTGCCGGAGGATGTCGAGGGCGTCCTGCATGCGTTCGTCGTACGGCCTGCGGCGCAGACAGAAATAATCCAGCGCCCGCAGGATATCGTAACGCCAGCGCGGTGGAAACGAGCAGCGCAGCATACGCTCGTCTACTACCGCCCCGCTGCGGTGCGAACGAAACAGGCGGTGCACCAGTAGAAATTCTTCGCCACGCCGCGCCACGGCATCCCAATCCGCCTGGTCGGGGGCGAGAACGGCGTACTCGGCCAACGCCTCTAACACGCTCAAGGTAGTGTGAAACGAACTGTGGGTGGCCTGACGGTACCACAGGCAGTTCCAGCCGCCGTCGGCCATCTGGTGCGCCAGCAAATGCCCGGCAAGCTGCTGCGCCCACGAGCCCGGATAACGGAAATACGCCAGCAGGGCCAGGGTCATGGCGTCGACGCACAGATCGCTGTAACGCACGGTGCGCCACAGATTGATTCCGCCGCGCGAAAAATTCCCACCAGCAATCAGGCGTTCAAGGCCGCGCTGCGCCTGTGGCGCAGCCGCCGGCAGGCCAAAACTGCGCAGCAGGAGCAGGGTGTAGGTGGTGGAGGTCCATTTGGGGGTGTACAGTCCGCCGCCCCAGGTACCGGCTTCATCCTGGCAGGCCAGCAATTGCGCGCCCCAGCCTTCGTTCGCCACCCGGCGCCGCTCGCTCTCCACGGCCTCATCCGGCGCCCCCACCTGCTGCAATACCTGCCAGCGGATGGCGGGGTCGCCTTGCAACAACCAATCAATGACTTCATTCTCGTTCATTGTTTCATGCTAACCCCAAATATGACAGTTTTCGACAACAAACTGCCGCCGGAGCGGCGCAGGCCATTTTTATTGTACACCACCGGCCGGTGATCTGATCTCGTTTTCCGCTTGACGGCAGGGCGTGCATCTCGTATGATAGTACAGAAAACATCGTATATCAAATTCTAGATACACTATTCCCCGGAAAACAGCCATGGCGCACATTCTCACCCCAATCGACGGTCCCATTTCATTGGAACGACTGGCCTACGATGCAATCAAAGAAGCCATCCTGTCCTTCAAGATCAAACCAGGCGAAAACCTGGTCGAAAGCGAACTGGCAAGCCAATTGCAAATCAGCAAGACGCCGGTGCGCGACGCCCTGATCTGGCTCGAAAAAGAGGGATTCGTCGTGCGCGTGCCCTACAAGGGCACCACCGTTTCGGAGATTACCCACGAGAGCATGAAAAACATCTTCGAGATCCGCGCCGTGCTGGAAGGATTGGCGACCCGTGCGGCCGCCCCTCTGATTACCGAAGATGAAATCGACGAATTGCAATTACTGGTCAAGAAACACGGGCGGGCGGTACACGAAGGCCGCCTGGACGACGCCGGCCGTTACAACCGCCAGTTCCACGACCTGATCGTGCAAAAGAGCCCCAACCCGTGGTTGAAGCAAATCCTGGCAAACCTAGACGATCACCTGCGCCGCTACCGCACCCTTTCCAACTTTCAGGCCGGGCGCATCGGCAAATCGGCCGACGAGCATCAGGCCATTCTGGACGCCATCATCCAGCACGACGCCGAGACGGCAGACCGCAGCATGGAAAAGCATTTGTTAAGTGTCATGGATGACCTCGACCGGGTGGCGTTTGACGACCTGATCCGAAAAATCATCGAACACGAAGATCAGCAGTAAAGACGCCCCCGGCAGAACACTGCATAATAAGAAACCCCCTCCCCATATTTCGGGGAGGGGGCATTTCTTATCGGATGGATCAGGCGGCTTCGGCGGCGGCCTTGCTTAGCTCTGCGTAAACTGTAGCCAGCTTTTCCAGACGCTGCCAACGTTCGCGGGCGTCGTTGTCGGCCTCGTGCATCAGCAGTTCGGCGCGGGCTTCGTCGCTCTGCGCCAGCATGCGGTAACGCGTCTCGTTGTAGGCGTATTCCTTGACCGCAATGCTGGGGGCCTTGGAGTCGATCAGCAGCGGCGGCTTGCCTTCGGCCAGCAGCGACGGGTTGTAGCGGAACAGCGGCCATACGCCGGATTGCACCGCCAGTTTTTGCTGCTCGAGGCCCTTGCGCATGTCGATGCCGTGGGCGATACAGTGGCTGTAGGCGATGACCAGCGCCGGGCCGGGGTAGGCGTCGGCTTCGAGGAAGGCGCGCAGCGTCTGGGCATCGTTGGCGCCCATCGCCACCCGCGCCACGTAAATGTGGCCGTAGGTCATCGAGATCATCGCCAGGTCTTTCTTGGCCAGGCCCTTGCCGTTGGCCGCAAATTTGGCGACCGCGGCGCGCGGCGTGGCCTTGGAGGCCTGCCCACCGGTGTTGGAGTACACTTCGGTATCCAGCACCAGGGCCTTGACGTTGTGACCGGAGGCCAGGACGTGATCCAACCCGCCGTAGCCGATGTCGTAGGCCCAACCATCGCCGCCGATCAGCCACACGCTCTTACGGATCAGGGCGTCCGCCGTGCTGACCAGCAGGGCGGCGCGCGGGTCGGTCACCCCGGCCAGTTTCTGCTTGAGGGCCGCCACCCGCTCGCGCTGGGCGCGGATACCGCCCTCGCTGCTCTGGTCGGCGTTGAGCAGGTCTTCGCTCAGCGGGCTGCCGATGTGGGCCGCCAGGGCGCCGACCAACTCGCGGGCAAACTCGGTCTGTTTTTCGACCGCCAGGCACATGCCCATGCCAAACTCGGCGTTGTCTTCAAACAGCGAGTTCGACCAGGCCGGGCCGCGGCCTTCCTTGTTGACCGACCAGGGCGTGGTCGGCAGGCTGCCGCCGTACACCGACGAACAACCGGTGGCGTTGGCGATGATGGCGCGTTCGCCGAACAACTGCGAGAGCAGTTTGACGTAAGGCGTCTCGCCGCACCCCGAGCAGGCGCCCGAGAACTCAAACAACGGCTGGAGCAACTGCGCATTACGCACCGTGGTGATGGCAATCTTGCTGCGATCCACCTCGGGGATTTGCATGAAGTACTTCCAGTTCTGGCGTTCCTGTTCGCGCAGCGGCGGCTGGTCGGCCATATTCAGCGCCTTGCGCGCCGGCTGGGTCTTGTCCTTGGACGGGCAGGCTTCCATGCACAGGGCGCAGCCGGTGCAGTCTTCCGGGGCGATCTGGATGGTGAATTTGCTGCCGGGCAGTTCGTTGAATTTGGCGTCGATGGCCTTGAAGCTGGCCGGGGCGTTGTCCAGCCAGGCGGGTTCGTACACCTTCTGGCGGATGGCGGCGTGCGGACAAACCAGGGCGCACTTGCCGCACTGGATACACAGATCCGACGCCCAGACCGGGATTTCCAGGGCGATGTTGCGTTTTTCCCACTGCGAGGTGGCGGAAGGATAGGTGCCGTCCGGGGACATCTTGCTCACCGGCAGGTTGTCGCCGTTGTAGATCATGATCTCGCCCAACACTTCGCGCACATAATCGGGCGCCTCGTCGGCCATGGCCTTGCGCCGGCCAAAGGCGCTGGTCACCTGGGCGGGCACCTTGACCTCGAACAGGTTGGCCAGGGTGTTATCGACCGCTTCGAAGTTCTTGTGCACCACCGCCTCGCCGCGCTTGCCGTAGGTCTTCTTGATGCTCTTCTTGATCTGCTCGATGGCCTCGGCGCGTGGCAGGATGCCGCTGATGGCGAAGAAGCAGGTCTGCATGATGGTATTGATGCGCCCGCCCATGCCGGTCTTTTCGGCCACATCGTAACCGTTGATGATGTAGAACTTGAGGCGCTTTTCGATCAGAGTCGCCTGCACCTCGCGCGGTAGATGATCCCAGACCTCGTCCACGCCGTAGATGCTGTTCAACAAGAAAACGCTGCCCGGGCGCGAGTAGCGCAGCATATCGAAGCGCTCGAGGAACGAGAAGTTGTGGCAGGCGACGAAGTTAGCGTCGTCCGGGCCGATCAGATACGGGGCGTGGATCGGCTTGGGGCCAAAGCGCAGGTGCGAGACGGTCACCGAACCCGATTTCTTGGAATCGTAGACGAAGTATCCCTGGCCAAAATTATCGGTTTCTTCGCTGATGATCTTGATTGAGTTCTTGTTGGCGCCCACCGTGCCATCGGCGCCCAGGCCAAAGAACACGCAGCGCACGGTTTCGTCGCTCTCGATCGAGAAGGCAGGATCGTACTCCAGGCTGGTGTGGGTCACGTCGTCGTTAATGCCGATGGTGAAGTGGTTCTTGGGGTGGGCCTTGCCCAACTCGGCAAAGACACTCTTGACCATCGCCGGGGTGAATTCCTTGGAAGACAGGCCGTAGCGGCCGCAGATCAGACGCGGGGCGCTCTGGAAGGGGGCGATGCCTTCGGCCAGGCCCTCGCTGATGGCGGTCAGCACGTCGTGATAGAGCGGCTCGCCGCTGGCGCCCGGCTCCTTGGTGCGGTCGAGCACGGCGATCGAGCGCACGCTGGCGGGCAGGGCCTGCAAGAGGTGCTGGATCGAGAAGGGGCGGAAAAGGTGCACGGTCACAACGCCGACCTTTTCGCCCTGCGCTGCCAGGTAACGGGCGGTTTCCTCGGCCGTTTCGGCGCCCGAGCCCATCAGGATGATGACGCGTTCGGCATCCGGCGCGCCGGCGTAGTCAAACAGGTGATACTGGCGGCCGGTGACGGCGGCAAAGCGATCCATGACCGATTGGACGATGTCCGGGCAGCGCAGGTAGTACGAGTTGACCGCCTCGCGTCCCTGGAAGTAAACGTCCTGGTTTTGCAACGTGCCGCGGATGAAGGCGCGTTCGGGGTTCAGGGCGCGGTTGCGGTGCGCCACCACCAGTTCTTCCTGGATCATGGCGCGCATCTCGTCGTCGCTGAGCACCTCGATCTTATCCACCTCGTGCGAGGTGCGGAAGCCGTCGAAGAAATGCAGGAAGGGGACGCGCCCTTCCAGCGTGGCGGCCTGGGTGATGAGGGCCATATCGTGCGCTTCCTGCACCGAGCGAGAAGCCATCAGCCCAAAGCCGGTCTGGCGGGTGGACATCACGTCCGAATGATCGCCGTAGATGGAAATGGCCTGGCACGACAGCGAACGGGCCGAGACGTGAAACACCGTCGAGGTCAGTTCGCCGGCGATCTTATACATATTGGGGATCATCAACAGCAGGCCCTGCGAGGCGGTGAAGGTGGTGGTCAGCGCGCCGGCCTGCAACGAGCCGTGTACCGCGCCGGCCGCCCCACCCTCGGCTTGCATCTCGGCCACCAGCGGGACGCTGCCCCAGATGTTCTTCTTGCCGGCCACGGCCCATTCGTCCGACAACTCCCCCATCCCGGACGAAGGCGTAATCGGGTAAATGGCAATGACCTCATTTACCCGGTATGCCACGTAAGCGGTTGCTTCGTTGGCATCAACGGTTATGGTTTGCTTTTTCATCAGCCTCTCTCCTGACAAATGATATCGTCTACTACAATTGCACCCGGGAACGGATCAGTCCTTTTTCCCGTGGGTAAACACAAAACGAATCTCGTCGCCGGGGTTCAACCCGGCCTCAAACCCGGTGTACAACTCGGCCGTGGTCTGGACGACAATATTCATGTGGTTGGGCATATGGGCGAAGTCGTAACCGGCCAGGTAGCCCACCGTTTTGCCGTTGATCTCCAGCCTGTCGCCCGCCCACAACATGCCGCTTTCCAGCACCTCAAAAAAGGCCAGGTAAGAAATCTTGTTGACGGTTTTGCCGGGGGCGGCGGTTTCTTCGGCGGTCAGGATCAGTTCGTGGATTTCGTTCTTCAGCACCGCCCGCGAGGGGAACGGGCAAAGCTCCAGACCGCGGTTCTCGGCGCGGGCATGCAACACACAGTTGACCCGTCCTACCACAGGCGGCTTGGCCTTGCAGGGCAGGTCTTGATCCAACAGTTTGTTGATATACGGGTCGGGACTCATCACAGGCTCCTAATGTGGGATTTCCATCAATGACAACAGATCGGGGATGGGCGGTTGGAGGATATCGATCACCGGCACCCCGCTAATGCGGGCGCGCGCCGTCGCCAGCAATGCCAGGCGGTCTACATAGGCCGGCTCGTATTCGCCCACCTGAAGCAGGTAGCGGGGGTAAAAGGGGTTGACGGTCAGGAAGAAGACCGGGTTCTTTTCCAGGTAACGGATATGCACGTCCAGCAGCGCCGCTCTGGCAAAGACGCGCCGCCAGGTGAGCGGGTCGCCGCTGGCGATCAGTTTGAGCGGGCTGCCAAAAGTCAGGGTCGCCCCGTTCAGGGCGCCGCCGTCCAGCAGGGTCTCCAGGCGGAGCGGATCGCACACGCCGGGGATGAGCAATTCGGCGACGGGGGCGCTTAAGGCGGCCCGCAGCGCCATCAGGCTCTTCTCGCCCAGCAGCGAACCGGGCTGGAGGGAGAGCGGCGGCTGTGAATCGCGGCGGATCTGAATGCCTTTTTCGGCCGGCCGCGGCGCTTCGACCAGCGGCGGCTGCATCAATTCCATCAACGCCGCAGCGTGGGTGGTGATGGCGTCGATGTCTTCGCTGTACGACGCTCCGGTCGAGAGCACCAGGCCGTCGGTGCACACCATCGGCACCAGGCGGTTGAGGGCGCCGTCCACCAGGGTCAGGGCCGCGCCGCGCTCCGCCAGGCGGGCAAACAGCAGTTTCAGGTCTGAACTACGGTTCGGCCCGGCCACCAACACGGTGCCGGCCTGTTCGACCACGCCGATGACGATCTCCCCCAGCACGGTCTGAATGCCCGAGCGTTCGAGGATGCGGATGGCGGCGCTGCCGGCCTTGAGGCAGCCCTCGGCGGTGGCCACCAGCATACCGGGCTGGAGCAAAAAACGCGGCTTGGGCAGCCCGGTGACGTTGTCCTTGTTCTCACCATCGTAGCCGATGCTGGTCAGGGCAGTTGGGATGGCAGCCTGCGCCAGCAAGTCGAGCACATAGAGGGTTGTGGTTGTTTTTCCTGCATTTTTAGCCGTGCCAGCAAAACCGATGGTCCTCAAAGTTCCACTCCCAATCAGTCTCGGGCGGCGCTCGCCGCCCGGCGGATGTGCCATGACGCCCCCTGCGATATATCATACATCGTATATCTGATCTCCATGATAACAGTTTCTGCATGCAGAGTCAAGCATGCACAGCGCAGATTTTTTTGCGCAAATCTATTGACGATTTCACCCATCCCTGATATATTAAGGTCATCTTAGTTTTGACTCTTAGAAAGGAGGCGCGTTTTATGCATAAGCAAGTAAAAGTGCTTGTTCAAGTACAAGTTGTATGGACGCGCCTGCCGATTCGCGCTTAAACTTTAGCGAGCAATCGACTCTGCTTTTTTAGCCACGGGCGTGTTCATACGCCCGTGGCTTTTTATTTTTAACCAGCCGGCCTGGGCATCCGTCTTGTAAAGCACCACCCCACAGACAACGCTCAGACCGCGCCATAACCGGCAACGGTTTGGGTTTCGCACGCTTTCCCCGGCAGCCACGGGCAACCCCCGTGGCTGCCGTTTTTTAATCCATTGATATCAAAGAAAGGTTTTTTCTATGGCTCACATCGCATTTCAGCACAACGCCCAAGAGGTTGTTCTCGCCCAGGGCACCGTTTACCGCAAAAACAAAGAAGCTTACGAAGTTCACAGCGGTGAACAGATCATCACCTGCCTGCTCTCTGCCAGGCTGCGCAAAGAACTGGCCGGCCTGTGCTTCACACCCGATAGCCGGGGGCGCACCCGGCGCCAGGAAAACGACTTCAACGCTCTCGCCCATGTGGACCCCATCGCCGTCGGCGACCGGGTGCGTTACCAGCCCACCGGGCCGGACGCCGGCGTGATCCTGGAGCGCCTGCCGCGCCAGAACAAGCTGTCGCGCCCCACCGCCGTGCCGATGCCCGGCGCACATTCCTTCGAACAGGTGATCGTCGCCAATATGGATCAGGTCATCCCGGTCTTTGCCGCCGCCGCCCCGCGGCCGAGCTGGAACATGCTCGACCGCTACCTGGTGGCCGCCGAAGGCCACGGCCTGCCGGCTGTCGTGTGTATCACCAAACTGGACCTGGCGCAAGACGACCAGGGTGAAACGGAGGAGGAACTCATGGACGCAGTCGACGAGTATCGCCGCATCGGTTACCGCGTGGTGCTGGTCAGCGCCCTGCGCGGCGAGGGGCTGGAAGAAATGCGCGACATCCTGCACGGGCGTGTCACCGTCTTATTGGGTAAATCTGGGGTAGGCAAAACTTCTCTCTTGAATGCCCTGCAACCGGGGCTGGGGCTGCGCGTCAACGCCGTCAGCCAGTTCACCGGCAAGGGCAAACATACCACCACTCATCTCGAAATGTTCCCTCTGGATTTCGGCGGCGCAATCGTCGATACGCCAGGGGTGCGCGAATTTGGCTTATGGGACATCGACCAGGACGACCTGGCTTCGCTATACCCGGAAATGCGGCCCTACCTCGGGCAATGCCGCTTTGGGCTCGACTGCACCCACAACGAAGAGCCCGGCTGCGCCATCCGCAAGGCCGTCACTGCCGGCCAGATCAGTCCCAGGCGCTACCAGAGCTACATGCGCTTGAAAGAGGACACATGAAACACCGTTTTGAATCTTCGCGCGCCGACTTTAAATGCATTCACTGCCACTACCTCGTCAGCGCGGACATGACCGTATCCGGCGTCCACAACCGCAACCACTGCCCTTACTGTTTATGGTCCAGACACCTCGATCTTTATCAGGCCGGCGACCGGCTGTGCGCCTGCAAGAGCAAGATGCAGCCGGTGGGGTTGACGCTGAAACGGATGAACAAGAAATACGGACACGCCCAACAGGGTGAACTGATGCTCATCCATTTCTGCATCGAGTGCGGCGAGATTTCGATCAACCGCATCGCCGCCGATGATGACGCCGATACGATCTTTACCATCTTTCAGAATTCGCTGCGGCTGGAACCCGCGGTGCACAACGCCATCCAGCGCAATGGGGTTCAGGCCCTGCACAACGCCGACGCCGGCATCGTGCGAGCCCGCCTGTTCGGTTGGAGCAGCATGCCCCTCCCGGAAGCGGCGCTTTCCTGAAAGTAATGGATCTTACTGGGTTGTGGGCCGCCTGGTGCGGCCCACAACCCTGCTCCTGCCGACCGGCCAGCCATACGCCGGACGATGCACGGTGATGATAAAATTGCAACGATGTATTGGGCCGGCTTCCTAACGAGCCGGTGCTGGACAAACGCTATGCCTCCGCTTGTAAATCAACAAACCAACGCGTCCATTGTGGCTGGGCTGGCGCCAGCGAGATCACCTGCCTGTTGCCTGTGTGGACGGTGCAGGAAAAAGCGTTCAACGAGTACATCGATGAGGGGTTATCATGCCAACGGTAAAGGAAGTTCTTACTGAAATAGAGAATACTGTTGATTGTTTTATCGATCCGCCTGAGGGGCTCCCGCAAATCAGTTCAGAACACATCCTCCCGGCTGATCTTCAAACGTTCTATCAGCTATGCGGCGGGGTTTCTCTCTTTCGGTCTTCGGCCTATTCCCTGAATATCGTTTCGCCAAATAAGTTCTTATTGGCCAATCCCGTCCTCTTGACTGGAATTAGCGAAGAAGATCTTCACGCATCCAAAAGGGATCTTTCATGGTCGTGGTATATCGTTGGAGAAGGGGGAAATGGACAATGGATCACCATAGATTTGTCTTCCGAGCGTGCAGGTTGGTGTTACGACAGTTTCTGGGATTGCCATGCAATGCCTGGGTATTCACCAATCATTGCAAAATCGTTTACTGAAATGTTATTGCGGCTCATTGAAAATCGAGGAAAGCACTGGTACTGGCTCCAATCGGGGTTTGAAGCTTATGGCGATGCTTATGATGAAAGCCGGCAGGGTGGGTTCTGACGAACCCACCCTGCTGATTATCGGACGTATACCTACCTGTGGGGAGGCCGGCCATATCATCCA
>CAZHTS010000050.1:0-36573 GCA_964535315.1 uncultured Anaerolineaceae bacterium | reverse complement strand
TATTCGCGTTTTTCGTTTCTGGCGCCGCCAACTGTACCCCGGCGGCCGGTCTATAGCGGTCTATTGGAAACGAGAAAGGGGCTGGGCCGCCAGAATCAGGCGGTGGGTGTTGCTCTCTTTGGGCCAACAGGTGACCAGGGTCAACCGCTCGTCATCCGAACGCCCGATCCAGCGTGCATTCTCGGCGTGCTGCGCCGAATTGACAAAACGTTTGGGCACAATCAGGCGATTGGTGATGACGTATTCAAAACGACGTTCCCCGGCGTACAGAATTACCACATCGCCCTCTTTCAATTCGACGAGACGCTCAAAGACCTTGCCGCCCACGTTGTGATGAGCGTTGATCACCGTGTTGCCCTTATCGCCGGGCAGGGCCGAATCCCGGTGCAGCCGGCGGCAAACACATCCGGCGCCTTCCATTGACCGCAGGTGGCGCCGCCCAATTTTACCGTACGCGCCAGCGCTTCGGCCAGATTGTCCCGCACCAGCTCTTCTTTTGAACCGAGAGCTGAGAGAATGATCACCGGAACGTTGCTGACCCGGCGCAAATAATCGTACGTCTGCCAGCCGTCCATCTCGGGCATCATCAAATCCGGCAGCGCCAGGTCCGGCTTAAGTTCGGTGCACTTTTTCAGCGCTTCACGGTCGCTGGTGGCGCCCAACACATTAAAGCCGGCCAGGCGGAGAATATGCTTGAGCAAGAAGATCGTATCGATTTCATCCGCTACGACCAACACCCGTTTACGCTCCGTGGCATGGATTTCATCCAGGTCAATGCCAGTGGAGAGCGGGTTGTGCCAGGTTTTGGTATCGATCTGGTTTTCCATGGAATGCGCCTGCCTTATATCCAGAAGAATGGAAACAAAAAACCGACCTTACCCGGCCGGTTTCGCTGCTCAGATTCACAAAGACCCGTCTATCAATCAGATGGACAAGCGACCAGTTAAGGTCTTTGCTTCATCGCTTTCTGTATAAATCCGATAATGTTAGCAGTCATTACAACAGACTTTATTCGCTTGTCAACAGCCAGTTTCCGCACATATTCCAACCAGTTTCTTATCACCCGGCTAACCAAAAGTGGGTTTCGCAGCGCGAGGCGCTGCGAAACCCACCTGAAACCGGCGCTGCGGCGATCGCTACGGGTTCTGAATACCTTCCGTCACCGGCAAGGTCGGCAGGACGTTTTGCCCAAAGACCAGCTGCGGGAAGACGCCCTCCGGCGTGAAGATCAGCTTGTCGGTTTCCTTGATCGCCGAAGCGTTGGTCAGGGTGAGCTGCGCCTGCAAATAGCCGGGGTATTTGGCATACAACTGCGCCAGGGTCAATTCCTTGGCCAGTTCGGCCTTGGCGCGCTCGGCGGCGGCTTCGGCCTGCACCTTGTTGATCTCCAGATCGCGCTGCACTGAAAGCAGATCGTTGGCCTTTTGCGCCTCGATCACCGACAGCTGCGCCTTATACTTTTCCTCGGTCAGCTTGGCCAGTGTGGTCTGCTGCTTGGTCTCCTCTTGCATGCGCGACTGTTCGACGCGGATGGTGGCTTCCTGTTCGGCCTGGCGGGCAGCGCCCTCAGCCGTGGCCTTGAGGCGATCCTGTTCGGCCTTCTCCGTCTCCAGGCGGCTCTTGGTGATGGCGTCCAGCAGCGCCTGCACTTCCGGCGACAGGCTGACGTTGGGCACGGTCACGTTGGCCACGCTCAACCCGTACGAATCGGCCAGTTTGTTGAGTTCGTCATCGATGCAGTTGCGCAGCGCGTCGCGCTCCGAGCCGATGACCGAATCGCGGAACGGCCGGTCACCCACACACACTTTGATCGCCTGAGTCGACAGGTCGTTGATCACGTTCTGCAAGGCGTCATCACTGACCAGCACGTTGTGATACTTGACCCACAGGCCCTTCACCCGCTCGGTGTCGCTGGCGTCCGGGCGAAAGACCGAGCCGCTGACCACCACCCCGATGCGCTGGTTGTCTTTGGTAATTACCTCTACGTCCGAGACGCTGAACTGGTAGGCCTGGGTGGAATAGGTTTCCAGATCGACAAACAACCCCACATCCGAGTAGATACCGGCCGGGACGACGTCGACGATCTTGCCCGAGCGCGTGCGCACCCCTACCTGATCGGGATTGACGCGCTGGAAGAAGTAAAAATGAGGCGTCAACAACAGCACCAAAACAACCACCACAATAAGGATCGGGATGATAAGCAGGAATCGTCGTTGCATGGTTTCCTCCGTAAGTTGATATTAAAGTGTACTGACCAGGGCGACGAGCATCGACAGAATAATCAGCAACGCCAGAACATTGAAAGCAATCTGCTGGATGCGCATCCGACGCTGTTCCGCCGAAGGGCGGTGATCCGATTTCGAACGACTAGAACTTGCCATACCGTTTTCTTTTGTACTCCTGGGTTGATTGTACCATTGCGCCTGGGCGCTTTCAACTCACCGGCCAGATTTCCGAGTTTTGCCTGGGAAATAACGCCGTCATCAGCGGCCGGAAGCGAGCAGTGGCCCAACAATCGGCAAAGGCATACTCCAGTTCGGCCAGTGAACGATAGCCAAACAGAAGCTGCAAGAAGGTTAAATCGGGGAAGGCCACATCGCCTTCCTCGCACAACAAAGGCCGCCAGTCCTGCACGGTAATGCGCCCGGCGTCAAAATGCAGCGCCACCCCGCTGCGATAAAAACTGATGTTCAAAACACCTGTATACCCGCTCCACGGCGAGGAGGCCAGGCGCGTCTCGAGCAAGGGCGTGATGAGGCGCAAGAAACCGGGGATATCGGCCAGACGCACATACCAGGCGTAAGGCTCGCGCCGCACCGGCAGCCAGTGCTCGCTCACGCTGAACGCCGGATGGTCGCTCTGCAACAACAGACCAATCGTGGTACACGGCTGGCCGCTGGCCTGCCCCACCCGCACACCGACCTGCCACAAGAAGCGCAACACACTGGGGGTCACCGCCGCCCAGGGCACCCCGGCCTTAAGTTCGTAATTCAACGCCACCAGGCCGGTGTCAAACCACCAGAAGAGGTTCGGGTAGCCGATGAACCCGACCGCCTCACCGCTGGCGGCGTCTTCGATCATGGCCAGTTCACGCCGGGCCACGCTTTGCGGCGATTTGCCCAACAGTTCATAGCGCCAGAGACGTTCATCCATCTCGCAACTCAACAGCGAGCGCCGGCACCCGGCGGCATGCCAGGCCGCCACCTGTTCCAATTCGTCGGGGCGCACCGGGCGCAAACGGTAGGGCTCTTGCTGCCCATCAGGCAACACCGGCAGGCTGCCGGCGTACCCCGACCGACCGCCGTCCAGTTCCACCGCCATCTCATACCCGAACTGGCGATAATAGTAGGGAATGCCGGTGATAGCCTGAAGTAGTTCACCGCGTTCGACGCTCCAACGATGCGCCACCTCAAACTGGGCGCGCACCAGGCCGCGATTGCGATAGGCCGGGTCGGTGCCCACCAGCTCGGGGCGCCCTACCCCGAAGGTCACCGCCCCCATCCGCCAGGTCTGCGAAATATGGTTCATGCTGGAAACAATTTTGCCCGAGTGCGTATCCTCAACGACCAGGAAATCGCCGGGGGTAAAAGTGGGGTGACCGTTCAACAGGTCGCGGGTCCAGACGGCCACGCGTTCGTCCGGCCCCTGCTCGGCGCCGTGGATGCGGGCGTTGAACTCAGCCAGCGGGCCGGCATCTTCCGGGCGCCCCCGGCGCAGCACCAGGCCATCGGCCAACTGACGCAAATAGGTAGAACTCGCTTCGCCTGACATATTCCTCCTGTGGTGGGTTAAACAAAAAGCCCGGGAATCCTCCCGGACTTGACCTTTTCGACACCAGCCGGAGCAAAGCCCTGGTGGTCAAACGCCGCTCAAGACGCTCAGTCGTTGCTGTTCGTACTGGAAGAAGGCGGCGTGGCGGTCGGGGTGGTCGAGGTACCGCTTTCCGCAGGTTTATCTTCGCTGCGCCCACTCGAGCGCCCCTGGCCAGAAGGCGAACGATGATCGGTGGCATAAAAGCCAGAACCCTTGAAGACAATCCCCACCGGGGTATAGACTTTGTGCAGCGTCTTCTTGCCGCATTCTGGACAGCGTGTCAGAGTAGGATCGCTAAATTTTTGCGTGATATCAAAGCGAACTCCGCAGTTCTCGCACCGATAGGTATAAACAGGCATCTTGCACCTCCAAAGAGAAGATAAGCCCTCTCTCACTGCGGGATTGTAGCACGAATCATGAGGCTTTGCAAGCGCCACGGTCATTTCTTACAAAGCTCTAACAAAAACGCAAACGGGCGCCTCGTTCAAATAGAAACGCCCGGTTGACGATAGCAGGTGATCTTACTCCTCGTCGCGCTCGCGCAGATGCGGAAAGAGGATGACCTCACGAATGGTGTGGCAGTCGGTCAGCAGCATGACCAGGCGGTCGATGCCCATTCCAAACCCGCCGGTAGGCGGCATACCGTACGACATGGCGCGCAGGTAGTCCTCGTCCATCGGGTGGCGTTCTTCGTCCTCGGCTTCGTAAGCACGGCCCATCTCAATAAAGCGCTGCTCCTGCTCGAGCGGGTCGTTTAACTCGGTAAAGGCGTTGCATAACTCCATACCGCCGACAAAACCCTCAAAGCGTTCCACCGTTTGCGGGTTGCCGGGCTGATTCTTGGCGAGCGGTGAGATGTCACGCGGGTAATCGTACAGAAAGGTCGGCTGGATAAAGGTCGGTTCAAGGTAGTCGCCCAGCAATGCATCGATCAGCTTGCCGCGCGGCGACCCCGGCTTGAACTTCATACCGCGCGCCTGCATGGCAGCCGCCAGCGTCTCACCGGTGGGACACTGGTCGATGTCGATCCCGGTGGCGTCGATCAGCCCCTGGCGCAGGTTGACGCGCCGCCAGGGCGGGTTGAAATCGATCTCCTGCCCGTTAAACGACACCTTGCGGGCGCCCAGAACGGTATCGCACACGTAAGCCAGCATTTGCTCGGTCAGTTCCATGACCGTGAGGTAATCGAAATAGGCGCAGTAAAACTCGAGCTGGGTGAACTCAGGGTTGTGCTTGAAAGATACACCCTCGTTGCGGAAATCTCGCCCAATCTCATAGACGCGATCCAGCCCACCCACCAGCAGACGCTTCAGATACAATTCAAAGGAGATGCGCAGATACAAATCCTGTTTGAGCTGGTTGTGATGGGTGACGAAGGGCCGGGCAGCAGCGCCGCCGTAAATGGGTTGCAGGATGGGCGTTTCCACCTCGAGAAAGTCGCGGCTGTCCAGGAACTGGCGCAGGGCGCGATTGACGGCGGCCCGCGTGCGGAAGATCTGGCGCACTTCGGCGTTGACCGCCAGATCGGCGTAACGCTGGCGATACCGGGTCTCGGGGTCGCTCAGGGTAGCGTGACGCACCACCTGCCCTTCGACCACTTCGTCCTTGGAGGCCGTCAACGGGGTAATTGCCTTGGCCAGCATGGTGAAACTTTCCACCTGTAGGGTCACTTCACCGGTGCGGGTGCGCACCATACTGCCGCTGGCGCCGATAAAATCGCCCAGGTCGAAGTCCTCACGCAGGCGGTTCATGGCCTCTTCGCCGAGTTCGTTGACCCGGAAGAAGAGCTGCACCCGGCCGCTGCCATCCTCGATGTGCGCAAAACTCACCTTACCCATCAGGCGTAAGGCGCGCAGACGCCCGCCCAACGCGACCTTAACCGGCTCGCTGCTGCCGGCCTTTTCAGCCGCTTCAAAAGCCGCCACGGCGGCGGCGGCGGTATGGGTAACGTTTGCCCGGGTGGGGTAGGGTTCCATCCCACTGGCGCGCATGCGCTCGATTTTTTGCAAGCGAATTTTTTCAAGCTCCGAGTGTTCCATGAAATACAATCCTCTCCATTGGCATAAAAAAGCCCCGTCCAGGAGTGTGGGCGGGGCCATTCGATCTGGCCCAGTTGTTACTCGACCTTAACGATCACAATCGCAAATGCACCCGCCGGGGCATCCACCTGAACGGTGTCGCCGGCTTTGTGGTTGAGCAGGGCTTTACCCAACGGCGATTCGTTGGAAATGCGCCCCAGCCCGGGGTTAGCCTCGGCGGCGCCTACGATGGTGAACAATTCCGCCTCACAGCCCTCTTCCTGAATGGTGACCCGCGAGCCAACCTGCACCGACTCACCGAGGCTGGGTTTCTCCTCGATGACGCGCGCCGTAGCCAGCAACATTTCCAGTTCCTTGATACGTCCCTCCACAAAGGCCTGCTCGTTTTTGGCGTCTTCGTATTCGGCGTTCTCGATCAGTTCGCCTCCTTCCATAGCTTCGTGAAGACGGTCGGCGATTTGTTGCCGCTTATAGGTGCGTAAATACTCGAGCTCCTCCTGAAGTTTTTGATAGCCTTCACGGGTTAAGAATGAGGTTGGCATGGGTTCATCCTTTTCTCAATGATATCCTGCTGGATAGGGTTCCAAAAAGGCAGGGGGGTTAAGAAGAAAAAACCACCCCTATCGGAGCGATTTCGTCACAGATATGGCGCCCACATGGCCCCTCTACCCTGGATTGGCAATATCATATCATAAATCAATATGAAATGCAAGCTTTCTACACTTTTTGGAACAGAATTTCTAGATCGGTAGACCTCATCCGGGCGGGTTTAAACAGGACGGGCAGGATAGACAGGATGTTTTGAAAAAGCCACCTTTGCACCCTTGCGTCTTTGCGTTAAGCCTTTTAACCGGCCGGAGAAAAGCCCTGCCCCCCGCCCGGGGAGACGTGTAGATACGCGACAGGCGGCCGCAAGGGCCGCCCCTACGGGGGATGGAGGATGCGCGCGGGAATGGGTGGGGGTCTGCCGTAGGGTGCGGGGCTTGCCCCCGCCCTCCACGACCGCCGGCCAACCCGCCGGCAACACATAGCTTAAACAGGATGGGCAGGATAGACAGGATGTTTCAAAAAGCTTTCTCTGCGCCTCTGCGTCTTTGCGTTAAGCGTTTGGGGCGGCAGGAGAAAAGCCCTCGCAGGTCTTGAGGACCTGCGAGGGCTGGGCCGACAGATATTCTCGTGTGCGCGACGCCTCAGACCGGCTCGGCCTGACGGGCGGCGCCCTTGCGGATGGCCTCCACGTTGGCCGCCACCAGACGCTGGTGCTTGGCAGGCAAATGCTCTTTTAACGCCTTGCACAGGGCGTCCACCGCCAGTACGTTCAGATTGCCCAGCAACGCCCCCACCAGCACCATATTGGTCATGCGCCGGTCGCCCAACTCTTCGGCAATCTCGTTGGCGGGCACCAGCACAACCTTGATATCCTTGCGCTCCGGCAGCCGGTCAACGATGGAGGTATTCACCACCAGCAAACCGCCCGCCGCAATCTGGGGTTCGTATTTATCCAGCGAAGGCCGGTTCATGGCAATCACCACCTTGGGGTGACGCACCATCGGCGAACCAATTTCCTCGTCGGAAATGACCACGGTACAATTGGCCGTACCGCCGCGCATCTCGGGGCCGTAGGAGGGGATCCAGGTAACTTCCAGGCCCGAGTCCATGGCCGCATACGCCAACAACTGCCCGGCGAACAGGACGCCCTGCCCACCAAATCCGGCAATGATGATATCCGTTTGCATGCTCGCTCTCCGTCCTAGATCTTAACCTGGGCCACAACCGGGTTGACCTTGAAATCGTTCAAGGGATAATACGGCACCATCTTTTCCTCGACGAACTTGAGGGACTCTCCCGGCGACATTCCCCAGTTGGTGGGGCAAATCGACAACAGTTCGACCATCGAAAAGCCCAGACCGCGCACCTGCGTCTCGAACGCCATGCGCAGGGCCTTCTTGGCCAGGCGGATGTTCTTCGGATCGTGCAGGCTGCGCCGCACCACGTAGCTGGCGCCGTCCAGGGTGCAGATCAACTCGGCGGCGCGGATGGGGAAGCCGGCCTGCTCGACGTCGCGCCCGTTGGGCGAGGTGCTCGTTTTCTGCCCCGGCAGCGTGGTAGGGGCCATTTGCCCGCCGGTCATGCCATAGTTGGCGTTATTGATAAAGATGACGGTGATGTTCTCACCGCGAGCGGCGGCGTGAACGATCTCGCCCATGCCGATCGATGCCAGATCGCCATCCCCTTGATAGGTCAGCACCACGCGGTCGGGCAGGGTGCGCTTGACGCCGGTCGCCATGGCCGGGGCGCGCCCGTGCGGCGCCTGGACGAAATCAAAGTCAAAGTAGTTGTAAGCAAACACCGAGCATCCCACCGAAGCCACCCCGATGGTGCGCTCGCGCAGCCCCATTTCGTCAATCACTTCGGCAATCAGGCGATGCGCCACACCGTGGGTACACCCCGGGCAATAATGCGTCGGCGTCATCGCCAGCGACTCCGGGCGACTATAAACCACCTGTTCAAATTCGGTTTCCGTCGTAACCATTCCCTGCCTCCTTAATTGGCGTGCGCCATACGAGCCAGCCAGCGATCGCGCGGGTGCCCCTCAGTGGACATCGGCCCCTTCGCCATACGGCGGATTTCGTCCAGAATCTCATCCGGTAAGGGGACGATCCCGCCCATGCGCCCGTAGAATTCAATCGGGGTGCGGCCGCGGGTGGCCAGACGAATATCCTCGAGCATCTGCCCGGCGTTCATTTCGACCACCAGAATGCCATCCAGACGCTTGCTCAACTCATCCACCAGCGCTTCGGGGAACGGGTTGAGGGTGATCGGGCGCAACAGTCCGACCGGAATCCCCTCGGCCCGGGCAGCGCGCACGGCCGAAAGCGCCACACGCCCCGACGACCCAAAACCGATGACGGCAAATTTGGCGTCATCCAGATAATATTCTTTGTAGCGAATTTCTTTGGCCTGGACTTCTTGCCAGCGGCGCATCAACCGCAGGTTGGCAGCTTCCTGATCCGGCGGGTTCAAGTAAATAGAACTGAGCATGCGACGCTCGCGCCCCACAGCGCCTGTGACCGCCCAATCCGGATAGACCGTCTTGAGCGGGCGCATCTCGGGCAGTTCGGCCGGTTCCATCATCTGGCCGATGCTGCCATCGATCAACACCACCGCGATCGAACGATACTGCTCGGCCAGGTCGAAGGCCAACCCGGTCAGATCGACCGACTCCTGCACACTGGCCGGAGCAAGAACGATGGGCCGGTAATCCCCGTGCCCACCGCCGTGCACAATCTGGTTGTAATCGGCCTGAGCCGGGGCAATGTTCCCCAGGCCAGGGCCGCCGCGCATGACATCCACCAACACCATCGGCACCTCGGTGCCGGCGATGTAAGAAAGCCCTTCCAGCATCAGGCTGATACCGGGGCTGGAGGAAGAGGTCATCACGCGCGCCCCAGTACAGGCTGCGCCGTAAACCATATTGATGGCACCCAGCTCACTCTCAGCCTGGACAAATGCACGGCCCAATTCGGGCATGCGATACGACAGATATTCCAGTAATTCTGTCTGCGGGGTAATCGGATAGCCAAAGTACGATTGCAGACCGGCGCGTACGGCCGCCTCGGCGATTGCGACGTTGCCTTTCAACAACTCCCTTGCCATGTTAGCCTCCTAGGCCTCCGCTTTCTTCCTGGTAACTTCCCGGTAGACGGCAATCGCCGCCTCGGGGCAGACGATGGCGCAAACGCCACAACCTGTGCAGCCCTCTGCCGCCATGCTGGCCGGGTGATACCCTTTGGCAGTGATCCGGTCGGCCGCCAGTTCGATGACCCCTTGCACGCAGGCATCCACGCACAAGGCACAACCCTTGCAGTACAGTTCATTTACTTCTATCCGTCCCTTGGGGGGCATTCGTTCCTCCTTACAACATATTTGGACAAAATCGGTAGGAAACTGGACTCACCTAGATTATGTCATCTTTTGAAGATTCTGCTAGTGTCAACCGTCATGCCTGTTATCTACAAATCTCCCCTCTCTCTGTAGGGCGGTATAGACCAGGGACACAGGGAAAAGCGGCACGGGGACATGGGGAACACATGTTTTTTCAGCAACGATCCTGGTGAAGGTCGTACAGCGCACCCCCCAAAACGGGTATAATCACATAAACACAATCGTATTGGGTGAAGCGCGCCGTTTCCGCCTGGACGGAGCGCAGGGTGAAATAGGCTTTATCTCATCGCTCAGCCAGCCGTTTTGCGCGGCATGCAGCCGCGCCCGCCTGACCGCCGGCGGCAAACTGCGCCTGTGCCTGCTGCGCAAAAAAGAGGTCGACCTGCTCACCCCACTGCGTCAGGGCGCCGGGCTGGAAGAACTGCGCCGCATCGTCCTGGACGGCATCTGGCAGAAACCGTGGGGGCATGGACTGGCGCAGGGCGAGGTGGCCCACAACCGGGTGATGAACGAACTGGGCGGCTAACGTCCGGGCAGCGCCCCCACCTGCCGGAACCACTGATAGGCCTGCTCGAGGGCCTCGCCGACCGGCTGCGGCGGCGGCACCCCCAATTCTACCTGCGCCTTGCGGCCGGAAAAATAGAAGTAGTAACCCGCCAGACGCAGATCGCTGGCCGAGACCGGCGCGTCGAGATACGAATCCACCAGGCGCAGCCAGCCGCTGAGCATGCGCACCAGCGCCACCGGCAACAACACCTGAGGGGCAGGCGTATTCGTCACCGCCGCCGCCAGCTGCGCCAGGCGGGTGTAACTCAGGTTCTCGCCGCCAAGGATATAGCGCTCACCCGTACGGCCGCGCTCGCAGGCCGCCAGATGCCCTGCAACCACATCCTGAACGGAAACCACGTTGACGCCGCCCTCTACCAGAAAACGCAGCCGCCGGCGCGCCGCCTGGATCACCAGGGCACTGGTCTGACGATAGATATCGCCCGGCCCCACCACGTAGGTAGGGTTGACAATGACCGCATCCTGCCCGCGCGCCACGGCCTGCTGCACCTCCAGTTCAGCCAGGTATTTGCCGTAACCGTACGGCCACAGATCGGGGCGGCAGTTCCAGGTGTGGCGCTCATCCAGCGGCAAATACAGACCGCTGCCGTTCTGGTCGGGAATACCCAGGGCCGCCACCGAACTGGTATGCACCACCCGGCGCACACCGGCCTGGCGGGCCGCCGCCAGCACAGCGCGGGTGCCTTCAACCGTCACGGTATACATCCGCCCGGCCTGATGGCCGCCCAGGTGTGCAGCCACATGGAACGCCACCTCGATTCCCTCCATCGCCGGGCGCAGCGTCTCCGGGCGGGTCAGGTCGCCCAGGACGTGCTCGACCGGCAAATCTTCGATCATGCGCAGCGTGCTGGTGGGACGGTGAAAGGCGCGCACCTGGTGTCCCTGCGCCACCAGGGCGCGGCACAACTGTGCGCCAATAAATCCGGTCGAGCCGGTCACCAGGACGTTCATCTCAGTCCAGCCATTCGACCAGCAACGCCTCGCCCTGCCCCACCCCCACACACAACGTCGCCAGCCCGTAGAACGGGCGCGGCCTTTCGCCGGCGCGCCGGCGCATTTCGTGCAGCAGCGTGGTCAGGATGCGCGCCCCCGAACAGCCCAGCGGGTGGCCCAATGCAATGGCGCCGCCGTTGACGTTGGTGCAATCGGCCGGCAAACCCAATTCGGCGCTCACCGCCAGCGCCTGCACGGCAAAGGCTTCATTTAATTCGATCAGGCCCAGATCGGTCGTTTGCAGGCTGGTGCGCGCCAGCAGCTTACGGGTAGCCGGCACCGGGCCCAGCCCCATCAGGCGTGGGGCCACCCCCGCCGCCGCCGCACCGATCACCCGCGCCATCGGACGCAGCCCAAGCTGCCGGGCGCGATCGGCGCTCATCAACAACAGCGCCGCCGCGCCGTCGTTTAAGCCAGAAGCATTACCGGCCGTGACCGTACCATTTTTACGAAAAGCCGGTTTGAGCCGCCCCAACGATTCCAGGCTGGCGTCACGGCGTGGGCGCTCGTCGGTCGCCGCCCAGACGGGGTCACCCTTGCGCTGCGGCACAGGCACCGGCGTAATCTCGGCCTCAAATCGTCCGCCGTCGATGGCCGCCACCGCCCGGCGATGACTCTCAACCGCGTAGGCGTCCTGCTCCTGGCGCGAGATGGCGCTCATTTCGGCGATATTCTCGGCGGTTTCACCCATCGCTTCGGTACCGTAGAGTTCCTGCATGCGCGGGTTGGGATAGCGCCAGCCGAGGGCCGTGTCCCAGGCGGTCAGGTTGCCAAACGAGAAACCCTGCTCGGCTTTGGGCAGCGAATAGGGGGCGCGCGACATACTCTCCACCCCGCCGGCAACGATCACCTCGGCCTCGTCGCAACGGATGGTGCGCGCCGCCAGCGCCACAGAAGTCAGACCTGAAGCGCACAGGCGGTTGATGGTGGCGGCAGGCACCTCCACCGGCAGACCGGCCAGCAAACTGGCCATGCGCGCCACGTTACGATTATCTTCGCCGGCCTGATTGGCGCAGCCCAGATACACCTCATCCACTATCGCAGCATCCACCTGTGTGCGTTGCAGTAGAGCACGCAGCGCGTGCGCTGCCAGATCATCCGGGCGCACGGCGGCCAACGTCCCGCCCAACGCACCAATCGGGGTACGAACAGCGTCGATAATCACGACTTCGGTCATATTGCCTCCTGAACGGGTGGGGATGACAAAATTTTACCACTCTCGGCCGGGAAACAAACAAACCCGGGGGACACAATTTGGGGAATCAGACGGGAATAGGGGGTTTTTACTTATTGCCAGCGGCCGTCAAAATCAGGTATGATGAAGAGAATCAGTTGTTAATTTTTTGAAAATCAACTGTTAACACGCTGTAAACTGGGTGGAAAATCCGATGACTCTTTCCCATAATATACTTTATAATTTAAGCAGGTGTTTTTCATTTATTCTTCTTATCTGTCTGGACACGAAGGAAGACAGCGTGGTGCGTAAAGGGTATCGTATTTATTTTGTCTGGGGAATGTGTATCTTTTTGACCGGATTGCTCTCGGCATGCACCGGGAATCTGGCGCCTGCCCGCACCCCGACGCTAGAGGGCGCATATGCGGTCGATCCCAAGGTACGCGAACTCTACGACCTGCTGGGCGGCGCCGATCTACTGGGGCCGGCGATCAGCGCCCTGCAAGTCATCCCCACCTCCAGCAAGGAATGCCAGTATTTTGAAGCCGCGTTGTTGTGTTTTGACGCAAACGCCCCGGCGGCCGAACGCAATACGCTCTACCCGTTGGGAAAATTGATGAACCAGATCGACCCGCCGGGCGTGGTCGCGCCGGGCTCCAGCCAGTTCGTGGTCGACGGCTACGAAGTTTTTTCCGAATTCGTGCCCCTCTACCGCAAACTATACGAAGCCCGCTACGTCGGCAAACCCCTCACCAACCCGCGCTACAACCATATCTATAAACGCTACGAACAGTATTTCGAAAATGTGGGCTTTTACCGCCGCTACGAAGACCCGCCCGGCACGGTGCACCTGCTGGCGTACGGCGCGACCAGTTGTGACGTTAACTGCCGCTACCGGCCGCAAGATATCGGCGGCGCTGTCGATCGCAGCCAGAACAACGAACAGCTCTTCTTCCTGGCCATCAATCGGTGGGGCGGCGAGCGTGATGTCGGTCAGCCCCTGTCGGGGGTATTCGCCGCCACAGATGGCAACCAGGAGCAGATCTATCAAACCATCGCCCTGTACGCCCCGGCAGGCCAGATCGATCAGGCCCGCCTGCGTCCACTGGGCATTTTGCTCAAGATGCCTACCACCCCGCCCGAGGCGCCCAAGAACGATGCCCGCGTGGTTTTTTATCCGGTGAAAGACGGGCTGGGCTATCACGTTCCGGTCGAATTCGACCAGTTTATCGCCACCCACGGTGGGCGCGAAATTTCCGGCGCGCCGATCTCGGGCGTCCTGCTCAACCGCGAAGAACGCGCCTGGCGGCAGTGTTTTGAAAATTACTGCCTGGATTATCCCCAAGACAGCCCCAATGCCAGCGTACGTATGGCGCCGTTGGGCCTGTTATACGCCATGTCGGACGCCGTCGATAGCAAGGTGTTGACCAGCTTCATCTACTCCAGAAAAACGGTCTCGTGCTCCCTGGCCACCGAGCGCGCTCAGGTACGCAACGACGAGCAGCAGATTATTCAGGTGATGGTCACCAATCAAAAGGACGGGCGGCCGCTCTCCGGTTTCGGCGGCACCGTGACCGTCAATCTGCCGGCGGGGACGCGCACTTACCTGCTGCCGCCCACCGACGCGCAGGGCAAGAGCCAGGTCACCGTAGACGCTGCCACCGGGGCGCAGAACAGCCAGCTCATCGCCTACGAGGCCTGTCTGAATACCCCCTCACAAGAAAAACTTTGCTACCAGAACGCCTACATGATCTGGAACGTTCCCTAATCATCACGGGCGCGCCTGGCTAAACAGCTCCACCCGCAGGATGGCGTCGCCGGCGCTGTAGACCGCCAGACGGAAGTCGCCTGACGCCCCCTGCCAGCGGCGCACGCCCACCACCTGGCCGGCGGCATTGTACGCCACGGCCGCCAACCAAACCTGCCCGGCATCGGCCTGCACCCGGCCGGCGACGAGGGCTGTACGACCATCATCCTCCACCCGGGTGGTCTGCTCGCTAATCTGCACCGGCCGGTAACGACCCTCGTCGCCAACGGGCAAAGCGGCAAGCAGGTTGGCCGCAGGGCGCCAGGGCCGCTCCGGCAGCGGCGGCGGCAGGTAAGCCACCAGGGGCATACTGGCCCCTGCCGGTAGCAGGTCGAGCGCCGCGACCGCCAGCGTCGTTTGTGGCTCGCCTGTTTCACCCACCAGGCTCAACCTGGCGCTGATATTTTCTACGGCCTGTTTGTGCGGGTTGCGGGCGCGCACAAAACACCAGACGCCGCCCGTCGCCGCCGGCCAGCAGTCGATCGCCCCAATTTCGACGGCGACCGGCGCCAGTAGAGCCGGCTGCGCCGTCTGCCCGGTCACCCGTTCCGGGATGACCAACGATTGCCCGATACGCAACGAACGGGCATCCACCTGCGGGTTAGCGGCCTGCAGCGCCTCCAGACTGACGCCATATTTCAAAGAAATGCCAAACAGGTCCTCACCGGGCGCCACGCTGTGCAGTTGGGGCGTGGCGGTCGCGGAAGGTTGCGGCGTCACGGTGGCCGTCGGAAGGGGGGTGGCAGTGGCCGTACCGGTCGAGGTCGGATAAGCGCGCAGGCTGCCGGCGCCCACCGTGGGCGCATCCACGCGCGGGGCGGGCGCCGCCTGACGGCAGGCTGCCAGCCCCAGCACCAGGACCGAGGCCAGAATCAGGAAGGGCTTCGCACGCATAGGGGTATCGTTTGATTATAATCAGAAATACCTTTGCCCGACAACTTGCCGGGCGTCTCAGGCTATGCTAAACTCAAGATATGCCCGCTCAAGAAAATATGTTGCAAGAGACTCTGGATGCCATCGAACGTGGCGAACGGTATCGCGCTCGTGACCTGCTGACCCGTCTGATCAAGACCGACGCCAACAACGTCCAATACTGGCTGTGGATGAGCGCGGTCGTAGACACCCCGAAAGAACGAATTTACTGTTTGAAAGAAGCCATCCGGGTCGACCCCGAAAACCAGGTGGCCCGGCGTGGGCTGATCTTGCTGGGGGCTGAAGCGGCGGATGGGCACCTGGCCATCCCCGCCGACCTGCAAAAACAAAACTGGCAGATCAACGCCCCCACCGGCGCCGCCCGGCAGGCATTGACGCGCACCTCGCGCCAGATCATGCTCTATTTCGGCGGGCTGGTGTTGTTGGGCGTGGTGGTGGTCGGGATCATTTTCGGCCTCAGCAGTTTACCGCAGACGCAGATCGCCACCCCGGTGGCGCGCTTTGCCGCCACGGCGGCCGTGTCGGACACCCCCACCCAGCCGGCCATCAGCCGCACGCCTGGCAAAGTGGCGGTGCAGCCCACCCCATTAGAGATGATGCTCAAGGCGACCTACACCCCCACCGCCCTGTACGTCAACACCCCCCACCCGGCCAACGAAGCCTACCGCACCGGCCTCAGCGCCTACCAGCGCGGTGATTGGGAAGCCGTGATCCGTTATATGGAACAACTGCTCGAAGCCGAACCCAAGTCGGCAGACGCCCATTACCTGATCGGCGAAGCGTCGCGCTTCCTCAAGAAGAACAGCGATGCCTTACGCGCCTACGAGGAGGCCATCCGGCTCGACCCCAAATTCGGCGCCGCCTATCTGGGACGGGCGCGCATCCGCATCGCCACCAACCGGCTGAAAGACGCCCGCAACGACCTGCAAAAGGCCATCGATCTGGATAGCAACCTGGGCGAGGCTTACCTGGAACTGGCCGTTCTGGACACGAAGAATAAGGATTTCGAACAGGCGCTCAAATCCCTGGACGAGGCCGCGGCCCGCATGCCGCAATCGGCGATGGTCTTCCTCTACCGCGCTCAGACCCACATTGTGATGCAAAACTACACCGCGGCCATGCAAGACGCCCGCCGCGCCAACGAAATCGATCTGACGCTGTTGCAGGCCTATCGGGTGCTGGCCGAAGCGCAGCGCGGCGCCGGAGAATACGCGGCCTCCATCGAACCGCTCAAGACGTATTTGCAATACGTACCCGACGACACCGAGGCGCTGGTCTGGCTGGGCGGCGCGCTGGCCGCCGGCAAAGACACCGAGGCGGCCCTGGCCATCTTCGATCGCGTCATCGAGCAGGACAAACGTTCGTTTGTGGCCTATCTGGAACGCGGCCGGCTCTACCTGGAACAGCAGAATTATGAAGCGGCTGTCTCCGACCTGAAACAGGCCGAACGCCTGCGCAGCACTTCCTTCCCGGCCTGCTTCTACCTGGGGCGCGCCCTGCAACTCAGCCAGAAAAACGGCGACGCCTACATGCAATACATCGATTGCCAGAAGGTCGCCAAGACAGATGGCGAGTGGGCGCAGATGCGTTACTACCGCGCCCTGACGTTGGAAGATATGGGCCAGGTCGAAGCTGCCATCAAAGATTGGAAAGCGTTGCTGGCCCTGCCCGAAGAAGCACTGCAGGCCGGGTGGGCAGACACCGCCCGCCAACACCTGGACAAACTGTTCACGCCCACTTCGACGCCGCGCACGCCAACCCTGACGCGTACCCTGCGCCCGACCAGTACCAAAGAGCCTACCCGTACCCGCTGGCCGAGCGCCACAAAACCGCCCACGCGCACGCCCCAGGTGAGCGCCACCCCCTCGCCGTAACCCGGCGGTATCCCGCACACACCCGGAGGCCCCTGTTTCCATGCGCGCTCTGCGAAGTTACCTGCTGGTTCGGTCTCGCCACCGGCGGTCGGCGCAACATGCCGGCCAGTTCGCCCAACGCCTGGAACGCTCCGGGCCGGGCTGCGGTGCGTTTCTGGCCGTCGTGTTCGTCACTGGCCTGGTGGCGCTCGGACTGGCTTACGCCAGCCTGACCCAGGATCTACCCGCCATCGAAAGCCTGCCCGTTTTACTACACCCAGGTCAGGGCGCTTTATTACAGCCCACCCGCCTGTACGACCGCAGCGGCCAAAGTCTGTTGCTCAGCCTGGAAAACCCGGGGATCGAACGCAAATACCTGTCCCTGGACCCCGACCAGCCGGCCCATCTCTCCACCGCGCTGGTGCGGGTCACGCTCGACCGTCTCGATCCCAATTTTCTGCGCAGTTCCGGCTTTCGCTGGCAGGATCCGCGCGGCGGCGCCGCCGCCGACACGATTGCCGAGCGGTTGGTGGACGATCTACTCCTGGAAGCCGAAACGAGCGGGGTGCGGCGCACCCTGCGCATGCGCCTGCTGGCAGCCCAGGCTGTGGCGCACTACGGTCAGGCTCAGGTATTGGAATGGTATCTGAACAGCGCCTATTACGGCCACCTGGCCTACGGCGCCGAAAGCGCCGCCCGCCTGTATCTGGGCAAATCGGCCGCCGATCTCGACCTGGCCGAGGCCGCCCTGCTGGTCGCCGCCAGCGAGGCGCCGGCGCTCAACCCATTGGATGCACCGGCGGCAGCGCTCGAACGCCAGCGCGCCGTTCTGGACGGTCTGCTCACCGCCGGCAAGATCAACGCCGACGAGTACCAGCGCGCCCGTCAGGAGCAGCTGTCGCTGCAAACCGCAGCAGACCGCCGCGGCGAGACACAGGCCCCGCCGGTCGCGCCGGAATTCACCCGCATGGCCATCGAGCGGCTCGCCCGGCAGTTCGGGCGCAAGACGCTCGAGCGCGGTGGGCTGGTCATTCTCACCACCCTGGATTACGACATCCAACAACAGCTCACTTGCACGGTGCGCACACAACTGCTGCGCCTGCAAGGCCAGCCCGGCGCGGTAAATCTGCCGGACGGGCAGCCATGTCAGGCCGCCCTGCTGCTGCCCACCCTGCCGCCGCAGGAGGGCGTACCGCCCAGCGGCTTGCTGTCCAGCGGCGTGGTGCTCGACCCACAGACCGGTGAGGTGCTGGCGCTGCTGGGTGAGACCAGCGTCAACGGCGAAAGCGCCACATTCAACGGCCACGAACCCGGTTCGCTGCTCACCCCCTTTGTGGCGCTGGCCGGTTTTACCCGCGGCATGGGGCCCGCGACGCTGGTATGGGACATGCCCGACCGCCTGCCGGTGGAACTCTCCGGGCGCAGCAACCCGGATGGAAATTACCGCGGCCCGCTGCGCCTGCGCACTGCATTGAACGAAGAGGCGCTCGTCCCGCTGGCGCAGCTGTTGGTACAGATCGGCCCGACCAACGTCTGGCGCATGGCCGAGCCGTTGGGGTTAGGCGCGCTGGAAAGCGCCGCAAAACCTGCCGACCTGCTGTTTGCCGGCGGCCAGGTGACCCCGTTGGAAATGGCGCAGGCTTACGCCACCCTGTCCACCCTCGGGCAGCGCGCCGGCCAACGCCTTACACCCGAGGCCGCGGTCGACCCGGCGTTGATCCTGCGCGTCAGCGGCAGCGATGGGCGCATCTATCTGACCCCGCGCCCGCCCGACGCACAGGCCGTCTTGAGCAGCCAGCTGGCCTATCTGCTCCATCACATCCTGAGCGATCGCGGCAGCCACAACGCCGGCGCCGGCAGCCCCGACCCGCTCGAAATCGGCTATCCGGCCGGCGCCAAAACCGGGCAGACCGCCGACCGGCGCCAGGTGTGGGCGGCGGGTTACACCCGCCAGCGTCTGGCCGTACTCTGGTTGGGCGCCGGAAAACAGGATAACAGTAAAGCGCGCCTCGAGGCGCGCATGGTATCCGGCGTCTGGCACGCCATCATGCAATACATGCAGCGCGGCCTGCCCAGTCTGGATTGGGGCATCCCCACCGGCATCACCACGCTGGAGGTATGCAACCCATCCGGACTGCTGCCCACCACGGCCTGCCCCGAACGGGTCAACGAAGTCTTTCTGAACGGCAACGAACCGGCCAGCCTGGACAATCTGTATCAGGCCTACCAGATCAACCGCGAAACCGGCCGGCTGGCGACCGTATTCACCCCGCCCGAATTGATCGAGACGCGCACCTATCTGGTCGTGCCGCCCGAAGCGCAAGAGTGGGGACGCCGCGCCGGGCTGGAACTGCCGCCGCGTGACTACGACGCCATTCAGGCCGCCTCGGGCCTCCCCGGAGCACAGATCGGCGCCCCGGCCGTGTTTGCCGTGGTGCGCGGCCCGGTGGAGATACGCGGCACGGCCGCCGGTGAAAATTTTGCCTCGTATCAGCTTCAGGTGGGGCAAGGGCTCAACCCGCAGACCTGGCTGGAAATCGAGCCGCAAAGCAAGGCGGAGGTGAAAGACGGCCTGCTGGGCACCTGGGACACCCGCCAGAATGAGGAAGGGCTGTACGCCTTGCGCCTGCTGGTCATTCGCCAGAACCAACGGGTGGATACGGCCATCATCCAGGTAACGGTCGATAATACCCCGCCGGTGGTGCGGGTGGCCTACCCCACCCCCGAGCAGCGCCTGCAACTGGGCAGCCAGCGCCTGATCACACTGCGCGCCGAGGTCAGCGACCAGGTGGGCGCCGGACGGGTGGAATGGCTGGTGGATGGTCAGATCGCCGGGGAGCGCGCCCAGGCGCCCTACAGCCTGCCCTGGGAAGCCCGGCCGGGCAAACACAGTTTACAGGTGCGGGTCTACGATCTGGCCGGCAACGAGGGTCTCTCCGAAATGGTGACGTTTTACATCGAATAGCGGCGGCCGTCAGAGGAACGGGCATTATGGCTGCAATTGCCGGCAGCAAACGAAAAGGGTGCGTCGTTTTTACAACGCACCCTGTGTTTTGCTCGCATCAATCGGAAATATGCTCGACAAGCGAACGCAGTTGGGCGCGGTACTGCTCGAAGGCGCTGCGCCCGGCATCGGTCAGGCTGCATAAAGTCTGCGGCAGCCTGCCGCGATACGTCTTCTCAATGCACACATACCCGGCCTCTTCCAGGCGCGAGAGATGGGTGGACAGGTTGCCGCGGGTCAGCCCGGTCTCATTGAGCAGGTAGAGAAAATCGGCCTGAGCCGCAGCGTAAAGGATCGCCACGATCATCAGACGCGCCGGTTCGTGGATCACCCGGTCGACATCCAGCATGCTGCGCAGTTCGGCGCTCATAACTCTGCCTGCCGTGAGGCCGCCAGATAGCGGATCAACGTCACGCCGCCTGAGATCATCCACCCCAACCCATAGGCGCCAAGGAAGACGGTCAGTTGCACACTCTCCGCTACAACCCAGAAGGCAATCGCCAGCCCCGCCCCCAGGGTAACCGCCGCCAGCACATAAAAGCGCCGCAGGCCGAACTGGTAACCGAAGTAAGCGGTGAGAGCCGCACAGAAAAAGCCCATCATCACCGGCAACCAGGATTGCTCCACCGCCGGCAAGAGAAAGATGATCAACGCCGCGCTGAGCATGGCGCCCAACAGGGTGAGCAGGATCACCCGCCGGCCGTGTTTCCTGGCCGGGCGATAGGTAACGTAACCGGTGCGCGGGTAAGTGATGCGCTCCTTGAGCCGGCGTACCAACCAGGACGTCGCCCAGCGCCCGGCGAAGATGAGCACCGGGAACAACACGGCCAGCGTCAAAATTGAAAATGGGGCGCTCAGTTGGTGAGCCCCCCAGAAAAGCAGCGCCATGAGCACCAGAAAAAAGCCCGAGGCCAGCTCGTTCAATCCATCGACAAACCAGTAGCGCCGGGTGCGTTGGATCGTTTCATCAATCGAGTTCATTTTTATCTCCAGTGCAAATTAGTTTGTAATGCAAACTTGTTTGCATTATACCCAAAAGCCCCCCCCTGTCAAGGGTTCCTGTTTATCATGCTTGACAAAGCCCACAACCTCGCTATAATAGATACGAATAGTCAATATTGATCAATCACGAAAGACTATTCAGGAAACCAGGACATGAACAGAGAACTGCTATTATTGGGCATCCTGCGCCAACAGGGCATGCACGGTTACCAGCTGGCCGAGTTCATCGAGCACAATCTGGGCAGTTGCACCGATTTAAAGAAGCCCACCGCCTATTTCCTGCTGGAAAAAATGGCCGCCGCCGGCTGGATCCGTTACGAACACGGTCAGGAAGGTCACCGCCCCCCACGCCGCGTATATCACCTGACCGGCGAAGGGGAGGTCGCCTTTCAGCGCCTGCTGCGCCAGAGCCTGAGCGGGTACACGCCGCTCACTTTCGGCGACGACGTCGGCCTGGCCTTCTTGCAAACACTATCTCCCGCCGAAGCCGCCGGCCTGCTGCGCCAACGCCGGGCGGCGCTGGTCGCCCACCACGAAAAATTATCCGCCGCGCCCCAACACCCAGGCCCAACCCACTGGATCGTGGAACACCAACAACGCCACGTCCGGGCCGAAATTGCCTGGGTGGACGAACTGATCGCGCGGCTGGAAACCTCCACCCATTCACAACACACCTAAGGAGAGACACCCATGTTCTACACGATCTTAATCACCCTGCATTCCATCCTGCGCTGGCTGGTGGTGATTGCCGCCGTCTACGCCCTGCTGCGCGCCCTGCTCGGCTGGCTGGGCCGCAAAGAATGGCAGGCCGCCGACGATAAGGCCGGTATGTTTTTCGGGGGCATGATGGATTTACAGGTCCTCGTCGGGCTGCTGCTCTATTTCCTGGCCAGCCCCATCACCCAGGCCGCCCTGCAAAATTTTGGCGGCGCCATGTCAAATGGCACCGCCCGCTTCTTTGCAGTCGAACACGTATTGATGATGATCATCGCCATGGTGCTTTCGCACGTTGGCCGGGCGCAAAGCAAGAAAGCCAACGGATCGGCCAGCAAGTTCAAGCGCGCTTTTATCTGGTACGCTCTGGCGGTGCTGTTCTTGCTGGTGGCCATCCCCTGGCCGTTCTCGGCCATCGCCCGCCCCTGGCTGCGCCTGGGGACGCTGTTCTAGTCCGGGCGGTTCACCCAACGCTCCAGCCCATCGGGAAGACGAAACGCTTCCAGCTCAGAAAGCAGTTTTTCCGGTTGGCTGGAGCTGCACAACAACGACCGGTGCTCGGCGTAAATAAAGCCCTCGCTGCGGGCGTGGTCAACCATCGCCAGCAAAGGATCGTAATAGCCGCGGGCGTTCAACAGGCCGATTGGTTTCTGGTGCAGTCCAATCTGCGCCCAGGTCAACGTCTCAAACAATTCATCAAAGGTGCCATAGCCACCGGGCAGCGCGATGAAAGCCTCGGCCAGCTCGCTCATACGTGCCTTGCGCTGGTGAATGGTGGCGAACACCTCCAGGCGGGTCAGGCCGGCGTGCGCCAACTGTGGGGTATTGAGTCCTTCGGGGATGACGCCCACCACCTCTCCGCCCGCCGCCAGGGCGCCATCGGCCACTGCCCCCATCAGTCCGGTCTTCCCGGCCCCATACACCAGGGTAATCCCCCGGGTGGCCAGCGCCTGCCCCATCTCGTAGGCTGCCTGATAATACTCGGGATGCAAACCATCCGCCGAACCGCAATAAACCGTCACACACGATAACATACCAGACTCCTGTTCTATTAAACAACCGCCGCACACAACACCGGCACCAGGTCGGCGGTGGCAGGCAGGATCAGATCCGCACCGGCCCGGCGCAATTCAGCCTCGGTGCCAAAACCGCACAACACCCCCACCGTCTGAGCGCCTGCCGCCTTGCCGGCGCGAATATCGACGGTGGTGTCACCGATCATCAGACAGTTCTCGGGCGCCACCCCCATCTTCTCCGCCGCCCAACGCAGCGGGTGCGGAAACGGTTTGGTATAGGCGCAGGTTTGCGAGGTGGCCACCGCCCGAAAGAAGACCGCCAGATCAAAATAATCCAAAAAGGCATGTGTACCGCTGCAACTGCCGGCGCTGACCACCGCCATCGGGTATCGCGGCGCCAGGCTGCACAGCATCTCGGGCACCCGCGGGATGATCTGAAAGCTGCGCTTGCGCCGGTTTGGCCGCCGGCGCGAGAGGGCGTTATACAGGCGGGCCGCCTCGTCGTCCAATGTCAACCAGTCGAGAAAATGGTAGGCCAGATTACCGGGCGACTCGAGCGACATAATTGTCCAGCGCGCCGCCGGCAGGGGGTCGCGTTGAGGAAAGGCAAAACGCAGCGGGCGCATCCACTGCGCCAGCCGGGCGGTCCACACGTCATCGGTATCGCTTAAGGTACCGTCTACATCAAAGCACAACGCCTGTATACGTCCGAGATCCAACGTCATCTCAGCCCCCGGCAATGAAAAAAGCTACCGTCAGAATGGCCAGCACACTCAACACCAGGCAGCCAGCCACGCCCAGGGTCAGTATCGAGAGCAAAATATTTCGTGTCATGCAATCCTCTCATCAATGGGTCTTCATGAACTCCAGGGCGTACAACGCATCGCCGTAATTGGGGTGGCGATTGAGCGCCTCCAGGAAGTCGTCGACGGCCTCGGTTTTCTTTCCCTGCCGGTAGTAGGCCCAGCCACGCCAGAGCAGCGCCTCTTCGGACGAAGGTGTACGCTTGAGTGAATATTCCGCCAGCGCCATCAGATCGTCGGTGCGCTTGGTATGGAAATAAGACAGGAAGGGGCCAAACTGATAGCGTAACATACGCTGCGGCAGCTCCAATTTGCGCGCCGTATCGTAAGCCTGGGCAGCGTCATAATACTTTTCGAAGTAAACCAGATTGCTTCCCAGGTTGAACCAGGCAAAGGCATTCTTAGGGTCGCTCTGCGTCTCGGCCCGTGATTGCTCCAGGGCATGCTCGCGATTGGCGTCGAGATCCCAATCAGCGCCGACGATACTGCGCACCAGTTCATCCTGTTGCGCGGGGTAGACCAGCAAATACACGCGATTAAAGGCCTGCCAGTTGCTATCCAGTTTGGCGTAGGTCACCGGCCGGTCGGGGCCATAATACGAATCCTGGGTGATAAAGTGTCCGGCGGCGTCATCGTAACCGGTAATCAGCAAATAGTGCCCGGCCCAACGGTCGTCGTTCGGCCAATACCCCTGATCGAGGATCGAGGTCTCCTCGATCACCACCGGCAGACCGGCGGCCAGAAAACGGCGCAGCAGATCGGTGTTGCCGCCGACGCGGAACTCGGTATTGAGCCAGCCGGCCCGGTTGCGGGCAAAATAGACCAGTTCATCGATATTGACGTTCTTATCATCGTCAAAGGGTTTGAGTTCCTGGCTGATGGCGTACTGGTCGCCCTGCCAGCCGTAAAAATTGAGATACATGGAAAGCGTGGCCGGGCCGCAGTTATTGGCGTCCTGACGTTCGAAGGGCGGGGCAGCCAGCGCCACTTTGGGCGGCAGGGGGGTCGGGGTTAAGGAGGGCCGGGTCTCGGTCGGTGTGGGCATCTCGGTCGCCCGAGCCGGTTCGGGTGTGGGCGTGACAGTGGCGATAGCGGTGGGATCGGGCTGTGTCACAACGACTGCCGCCACCGGGGCGGCAGTGGGCATGGCGCCCACCGGCTGCAACACGTTGCGCACATAGGTACTGACAACATCCAGACGCCAGGCAACCCGGCGTTGAATAGAAGGAATCTGGTAGAGCAGCAAGGCCGCCGCCACGAGCACGGGCAGCGCCCACCACAGCCAGCGCGCCCGCCGGCCGCGTTTGAAATCATAGCGCCGGTAGCCACGGTTGTAGGAAAACTTTTTTGCGAACATGTTACGCATTGTACCAGAGTTTCTGCCGTCTAAAATGACTACCCAAACCCACACACTTGGGTAAAATAGAGGTAGCCGCTCAGGCGTCGATCAAGATATTCTGTTACGTGGGAGAGACACGCACATGCCTGACAACGAAGCGTTGATTGCAGCGCTGCGCAGCGCCGTAGAGGCCGCACCGGACAATTTCACCCTGCGCAAACACCTGGCCGACCTGTTGCTGGCCGACAGCCAGTATGAAGAAGCCGTGCAGCACTACCGCCAGGCGCTGAACGGCGCCCCGGCCGATACCGAAATCAAAGCCGCCCTGGCCACCGCCTATCACGGTCTGGGAAAATCAGACGTGACCATCGTCATCCTGGACGAAATCCTGCGCGCCAGCAGCCCGGCGCCGCGCGCTCTGCTCCAGGCCGCACGGCTCTATCTATCCAACGCCGCCCTCAAGGAGGCGGGGCGCGCCTATCACCAGGCGGTGGTCGGCGACCCCAGCCTGGCAGACGCCGCCCTGGAGAAGCAGCTGACCGAGACGCCGCTGGAGGCGCACCCGCCCGAACGCGGCCCGGCCGAACGGCTGCCGGTCATTGCCAACGACGCCGACGACGGCGGCGCCTTTATCGAGGTCGAACGCCCACGCATCACCTTCCAGGACGTAGGCGGTATGGAAAAGGTCAAGGAAGAGATCCGCATGAAGATCATTTACCCTTTGACCCACCCCGAGATGTTTCGCGCCTACGGCCAACGCATCGGCGGCGGCATCCTGATGTACGGTCCGCCGGGCTGCGGCAAGACTTACCTGGCGCGCGCCACCGCCGGCGAGGTGCAGGCCAACTTCATCTCCATCGGGCTGCACGAGGTGCTGGATATGTACATCGGGCAGAGCGAGCAGAACCTGCACAAGATCTTCGCAGCCGCCCGGCGTAAAGCGCCGTGTGTGTTGTTCTTTGACGAAGTAGACGCCCTGGGCGCCAACCGGGCAGATATGCGCCACAACGCCCTGCGCCAGGTGATCAACCAGTTCCTGGCCGAAATGGACGGCGTAAACACTTCCAACGAAGGGCTGCTCGTCCTGGCGGCGACCAACACCCCCTGGTACGTCGATATGGCCCTGCGCCGGCCGGGGCGCTTCGACCGCGTCCTGTTCGTCCCGCCGCCCGATGCTCCGGCGCGCGAATCCATTCTGCGCATCCACCTGGCCGGCAAACCCGTGGATCGCATCGACTACGCCCGTCTGGGGCGTGAAACCAACGAATTCTCCGGGGCCGACCTGCGCGGCCTGGTGGAACGCTCCGTGGAGCGCAAACTGCATGAGGCCATGCGCAGCGGCCAGCTTGCCCCATTGACCACCGCCGATCTGCAGGCCACCCTCAAGGAAACCCGCCCGACCACCCGCGAGTGGTTCGATACCGCCCGCAACTACGCCATTTACTCCAACGAAGGTGGGGTGTACGACGATATCCTCACCTATCTCAGGCTGCCCAAGACCAACCTTCCCTCTTAAGCCATGAACCAGCCAGAAAACATCGAAACGACCTACCAGCAGGGCAAGGCGCTGTACGAGTTGGGGCGCTACCCCGACGCCGAAAAGCAGCTACGCCAGGTACTCAGCCGTGAGCCCGGCCACTGGCAGGCGCACGCCTATCTGGCGCTCAGCCTGCTCAGCCAGTCGAGCAGCGCCAACCCCAAACCGGCCAAACTCAGCGATGGGCTGCAAGAGGCGCGCCGGGCGGTCGCCCAGAAACCGGACCACGAATTTCCATACTTTGTCCTGGCCTGGGCCTACCTGGCAAACCGCAAGGAAAACCAGGCGCTGGACACCGTGCGTGACGGTATGCGCATCAACCCACAATCGGCGTGGGTGCACCTGATCAGCAGCGAGGTCTACCTGCGCCGCCGGCAGTGGGACAAAGGGCTGGCGGCGGCCGAAGCCGGTCTGCGCCACTACCCCGAAATGGTGGCGCTGCTCAATAACCGCTCGTACGCATTGATCATGCTGGGGCGCGAGAAAGAGGCGCAGGGCTCGATCCAGGCCGCCCTGTCGCTCAACCCCGAAAGCGACGGCGCCCACACCAACCGCGGCTGGCTGGCGCTGCTCCAAAACGACCACCAGGCTGCCCTGCAACACTTCCGCCAGGCGCTGCGCCTGGACCCTCAGTCCGAGACTGCCCGGCGCGGTTTTCTGTCTGCCTTACAGGCGCGCAACCCGCTCTACCGGGCGATGCTCTCCTATTCGCTGTGGAGCAGCCGCCTGACCCGTTCGGAGGCGCTGGTCTTCCTCTTTGGGCTCTCCGCCGTCAACCGCACCCTGCGCGTCCTGGCGCGCGCCTTCCCCCCGCTGTACATCATCCTCATTCCCTGGATGCTCATCTATTCGCTCTTCTCGTTCTTCTCCTGGATCGCCGACGGCACCTTTTACCTGCTGTTACGTTTCAGCCCAACCGGGCGGCTGCTGCTTTCCAAAGACGAAATCGCCCTGTCCAACGGCATCGGGGCGTGCAGTCTGCTGATCCTGTTGAACACCATCGGCGGGTTGATCTGGTGGAAATGGGGCTTTCTGGTCGGGGCAGTATTGTCGCTGTTGATGATGGTGCCGGTGGCCGGGACGTTCAACGTCAACCGCGAGGCGCGTCTGCGGCGCGGGATTCTGGCCGCCGTGACCGCCATGTTGGGCGCCACGGCCATCTGCGGTCAGGTCGGGGCGTTTGCGATGGAACCCTGGCACGGTGTGGTGCTCGCCCTGTTTCTGATCGGCTGGTTTATCTATCCGTGGATCGCCAACCTGATGGTCTTGATCAAGTAAACCACAACTGTGCCCCGCCGCCCTTGCGCCAGTAGTCTTCCAACGCGGCGCACATGGCCTGCTCGCCGTTCCAGAAGGTGCTGATCTGCGAGCGATAGGCCGCCACGCTGCGCTGCCAGGCCGCCAGGGCCGCCGTACTGACCGGGTAAGCTTCCGCCCGCGCCGCGGCGGGCAGCAGAGCGCCCACCTCAACCCCCGCCTGCACGGCATAGGGGTAATCGGCGTAGTACGCCAGCGGGCGACGCAGCGTTTCGGCGGCGGCGCGCCCCAGGCGATGATCGCGGTGCCCGCCCAACGTCAGCGGACAGACCAGCTGCGCCCCGGCCGGCAGCGCCTCTGCCAGTTGGCCGGCCAGCCCGGCGATCACCGGCTGTTCGGCGGCCAACGGCGGGCAGAAGATATCCGTTTCGCTGTGCACCAGCGGCGCGCCATCCGGCAGGCGGCGGTAGATACAATCGGGCAGATCGAAGTAACGCGGCGCGGCGCCCAACACGGCGCAGGCGGCGCGATCTTCGCTGCGGCGGATACACACCGCCTGCGGCCCGGTCTGCCAGCGCTGGTGAAGCTGCCCGGCAAAGGGCGTCAGCGGGCCGTCCGGCGGATCGCCGGCGCACAGGTTCCAGACCTCAACTACCTCGCCGGCCTGCACCTGCTGCCAGATCAACCCACCGCAAGATAAAATGGCATCATCCAGATGGGGGGAAAGATAGATCCAATGCATGGCTTTGTTTTACCACAAAAACGGCGGCGCAGCCAAAATTCTGCCATCTGCGGATACAATAGATTGGTCCAAACCACCACAAAAAGAGGTGTTTCATGAGCGGCACCATCTATGACCATTTCAAAGAACATTACCTGAAGGGCGAGGAAATTTCTCTTACCGAGGAACAAATCGCATTATTACAGAGTGTTTTTAAAACCGCGGCGATTAAAAGAGACGCATTCTTTATCAAAGAAGGCGAGAAATCTACCCGAATCGGATTGGTTGTGAAGGGTGTCTTTCGATCTTTTTGTATCGACGAAAAAGGGAACGACATCACCAAACACTTCTTTGCGGAAGGTTCAATCGTATGCGCCTATGCAGCTTACCTGACGCAAGCAGAATCCACGTACTACGTCCAGGCGTTGGAAGACAGCGAGATTCTCGTCGCCGAGATATCCGATTTTGAACGGGCGCTTGACGGCAATTACCCCTTGCTGGTCTTCTTAAAGAAAATCCTCGACAACGTAATGGTGATGAAAGAGCATCACGCCAGCAGTTTTATCTTGCTCAACAGCGTCGATCGGTACAAGCAATTCTTGAGCGAATACCCCGGCCTGGAAAAGCGCTTGAAACAATATCAACTCGCCTCCTACCTGGGAATCACCCCGGTTTCTCTCAGTAGAATCAGAAAAAAGCTCAATCTTATCAAACGATAATGAAAGGTTTTTCCAAAAGTCTTATCATGTAGCCAATTCTGTCGATAAAGGTTGGTTAACATGACAAATGAAAACGTGGTTTTGATTACCGGCTGCTCTACAGGGATCGGCCGGGAACTTTGTAAAGTCTTAACGGACCAGGGGTACACCGTAATTGCCACAGCCAGAAACATCGCGACCATTAAAGATTTGCGCGCTTCATTAAGGCTGCCGTTAGATGTCACCCAAAAGGAAACGATTCGCGCCGCCGTCGATGAAACTCTTGCACGCTTTCACCGCATAGACGTTCTGGTAAATAATGCAGGCTACGCCATCCGCGGCGCCCTGGAGGAAATTTCTGAAGAAAGCATCAAAAGGCTGTTCGATGTCAACGTATTTGGCGTCACCAACATGATAAACGCTGTGGTTCCTGAAATGCGCAGACAGCGCTCCGGGAAAATCATCAATATCGGCTCTGTTTCCGGAAAATTTTCTCAACCGGCAAACGGCGCCTACTGCGCATCCAAGCACGCCCTCGAGGCGTTGAGCGACGCGTTACGCCTTGAATTGTACGCGGATGACATCCAGGTCAGCATCCTGGAACTGGGCCCCGTGCATACCCATTTCGCCCAAACGGCCAGCGATCATTCCCATGATCTCATCACCAATGTAAACAGCAGTTATTCCGATCTGTACGCCGCCCATCTCAACGTAAAAAGCAGGCAAAAAGAAACAGATGCCGCAACAGTGGCAAGAGCCATCGCCGGAATCATAGCCAAAAAACGGCTCAAAGCCCGCTACGAAGTCGCCGTCCCGTACCCGACCCGAATGATCATGCGCTTCTGTGATCCCCTCAAAGAATATCTATTGAGAAAGGGGCACAATATCGAAAATCCCCCTCGCCCCACTTCCAGCCGTTGAAAAACGGGCCGCTTCCCACGGAGTCAAGCATGCTTCCCCCGTTCCTGCGCTATATTTTCTGGTTGATCAACAAATTCTTCATGGTGCCCATCTTCCGTCTCGGGGTCGGGCCATTTTTTGGAAACCCAATCTGGGGCTATATGATGGTATTGAAAACGACCGGCAGGAAATCGGGGAAAACCCGCTATTCGCCGGTCAACTACGCCATCCTGAACGGAAATATCTATTGCCTGGCAGGCTGGGGGCAAATCGCCGACTGGTACCGCAACCTGATTTCACACCCGGCCATCGAGATCATCCTGCCCGGCAGAACGCTGGCCGGGGTTGCGGAAGAAGTGCCCGCCGCGGCAACGGAGCGGATACCGGCGCTGCGTAAAGTTTTACAGGCGGGCGGGTTTGCAGGGTTCCTGTTTGGCGCCAATCCATACACCGCATCGGATGAAGAACTGGCAGAAAAGACAGAAGGCCTGCCTCTCATCTGCATCCGACCATACGGTGTAGGCAGCGGCGCGTGCGACCCGGGCGGATGGTTATGGATCGTCGTGCTGATCGCATTGATCTTGTGGTGAATCATCCCCACTCACCCCTGCCGGCCTTTCTTTGCGTCATTCGCAGGATAGCATGATACAATGAAAGCGCCGTAAACGACGATACTGTGACGAGGTGAAAGCATGGGTTTTCTGGACGACCTGTTTGGCAAAGTACCCTGCCCGCGCGAACTCAAACCCGAGGTGGATCGCCTGCTGGCCGAGTTGATCCAGATTGGGATCAAGGATGACTTTTTATCCGAGCGACCGGGCGGCAATTTTAACGGCCATTGCCATCATATTCGCGCCCGCGCCATCGGCAAACGACTGGACGAGATCGGTGGTCTGGAACTGATGCAATATGCTCACAAAAAGGTGCGCAAAAAGTTAGGCGTCAACCTGACTGCCCACCTGGAATACGCCTGGAGCGAAATCGGGCGCTGGATTCCCTGATTTACAAAAATAAAAAATCCGCCACCTGGCGGATAACCAATCTATCCTCTTGCCGGATGCCCTCTTGCAGTGGGACGGATACACTGGTATTACCTCTTCGTGTCAGTGAAACGGTGTATCTGGAGGGAAACATGTGCGAGATGAACGATTGGAACAAGATTTTGATTGAAAACGAATACCGCCGTGAAGAAGTGATGCGTGAAGCGGGCAAGATGCGTTTGATCTCCCGCTGCAATCTGGAACGGCTGTCCCGGCTGCAATACGAAGCTGGCAAGATCGGGCTGGGGCTGATGATGGTGTTGGGCCTGATTGCGGTCGTGCTGTTGTTGATCCTGGGGTAAAATGAGGGCATGTCCACCAAACTCTGCCCGAAAATTATTCTGGAAGGCACTCGCCTGACCTTCAAAACCGAGATTGCCTTCGCCCTGAACGAACACCCCCGGCTGGTTGGGCCACGCAAATACCGTTACCACTCTCCGTTGATTTCCGGAGAGTGGTGCGCGTTTACCAACTACCCTTGGGGACGCGGCCTGATTAACTTTGAGCCGCAGGAAGAGGCGCTGGCGATGGAAACCTACCACACCTGGGTGCGCCTTTTTGAACTGCAACGCTACTACTCCTGGATCGTCGACCGCTTTCATATCTCCACCCGCGCCTACCAGCTTCAGACTTATCAAAAGGATTACCCCTTCACCTGGCTGGAACAACGCCTGCACCCGCTCAACTTCCGCCTGGTGGTGTGCACGCGCAGCCCCGAGTCGTTTACTGCGGCCCGCGCCGAACGGCTCAAGGTATCGGGCAAACCGTCACAATACGACGATTTACAACAATTTGTCGCCGAACAGGAACTGATTCGCCGGCTGGCAGCCGAATCCTGCCTGCCGCGCCTCGAGGTGGACGTCTCCGATAATGACATCCCCGCCGCCGTCGAGAAGATCGCCGACTGGATGGAAGCCAGCGGGGGGTTGTGGATGAACTGAGCGGCGCCAATCTCGCCCTTTCGGGTGGTTGCCTTTTGCACCATTTTTGCTATACTAAAAGCATCTCACACCGCCTGACATGAAAGGAGACAACGAGATGCGACTCGCCGTGCGTGATTGGATGAACGACCTGGTAGTCTATATCGACCCAGATAGCCCGGTGGTGGATGCGCTGGCGTTGATGCGCCGCCGCTACTGCAACAGCCTGATTGTCAACAAGACGGAGGGCAGCCCCCATTACGGGATCATCACATCCACCGACATTTGTGACAAGATTGTCGCTCAGGGTCAAGACCCGGCCATAACCAAAGTAAGCGAGCTGATGACTGCCCCGGTAATCGGCGTGCCGCCGGAAATGACCATTCAAGAGTGCGCCGCCCTGATGAAGAGCCACCACATCCATCATCTGCCGGTGATCGAGGAAAGCGGCAAGGTGATTGGGATGATCTCGGCCACCGACTTTCTGGTGGTTGCCGAGGCCATGGGCCGGCCGGGCGAACGCAAATTGTCCTGACTCACTTCCAGACTCACCAACAAACCACGGCGCATCGGGTATAATAGCCTGGATGCGCCGTAAATTTTTCCTCCTTTTTCTGACCCTCGTGTTACTCGTTGCCGCCGCCCCGGTGAACCGGGCGCAGGCGCAAACCCCAGCGCCCACCGCCGCGGAATTGATCGTGGCGGTCAACCAGGTACGCATCTCACGCGGAAATGCCGCCCTGGAAGTCGACCCGATTCTGATGAGCACGGCTCAATACACCGCCGAAGTGATGGCCAGCACCGGTTCCTGCGCCCATCTCGGCGGCGTGAGCGCCCGGGTAATGGCGGCCGGCTACGGCGGCGGGCAAATCTCCTTCGCCACCGAAAACATCTCGTGCGGAACCAGCAAAACCGCCGAGAGCATCGTCTACAGCGATTGGGCCGACGACCTGCATATGCTGCCAATGGTCAACGCCAGCTACCGCCACATCGGGGCAGGGGTGGCTGAGGCCAACGGCCTATACTACTTTGTGGTACAGGCCGCCTACACCACCAATGCCACTTACGTTCCGGGCAGTAGCAGCGTCACCGTGCCGACCTATGCGCCGGGGACGACCCCCCAACCCACGCAACAGGCGGTGCTCTCAGTGCAGACCGTCACCCCGCAGGCCGACGGCTCGATCGTGCACATCGTCCAATATGGCCAGACGCTGTACGACATTGCCACGGCCTACGGTCTGAGCGTCACCCAGTTGATGGGCATGAACGGGCTGGGCGACTCGAGCATCCGCGTCGACCAGCGGTTGATCGTGCGCAACGCCATCTCGCCCACCCCCTCGCTGACCGCTTCGCTGACGCCCAAACCACCGACGCGCACCGTTACCCCGTCGCGCACCCCGCGCCCGCCGACCGCCACGCGCACCATCACCCCCACCGCGACGGCCACCATCCACACCCTGCGCGACGACCTGCCCGACATCACCCCCGAAAGCCGGCGCAACCTTGGCATCGGCATGATCATCGTCTGCGGGCTGGGGCTGATCGCCATGGCCGTAGCCGGCTGGCGCGGGCGCCGCCCGTCCCAATAAAGAAGCCGTTCGCTAACACGCCGGCTCCCATTCGTTCTCAGACCAGCCATACTTACCGCGCAGCGGCACAAAGGTAACCGGGAAAAGGATCTCTCGTTCGAAATTCTTCTCGTCGCGCCGAATCCAGCGCTCGAGGAATTGCCCGCTGCGTCCGCCCACTGGCAGGATCAACCGTCCGTCCACGGCAAGCTGTTCCAGCAACGGCTGGGGTGGGCGCGGTGCGGCCGCAGTCACCAGGATGCCGTCGTACGGCGCCGCCACCGGCCAGCCAAAGCAGCCATCGGCAGCTTGCACCTGCACGTTGTGATATCCCAACGCCGCCAACGTCCGCCGGGCGACGGCCGCCAGCGCCTCGTGCCGCTCGATGCTGTACACCTGGCCGGCCAGGCAGGACAATACCGCCGCCTGATACCCGGAGCCGGTACCAATCTCCAACACCGTCTCCTCGCCCGTCAGATCGAGCAGATCGGTCATGATGGCGACGATATAGGGCTGGGAGATGGTCTGACCGCAATCGATGGGCAACGGGCCGTCGTCGTAGGCCAATCCTTGTAGATGAGCCGGGACGAATTCATGGCGCGGCACCTGGCGCAAGGCTGCCAGCAGGCGGGGTGAAGAGATGCCGCGCCCCTTGATTTGTAACTCGACCATCTCCAACCGGGCAGTCTCATCATCCATAGCGACCTGCCGGCGGCGGGGGGAAAATTACGCCACGTATACCCCGGCGTCGCTCCCGCCGCACATCTTTATCATACACAATATTCAATCTTTTTACAGGGGGAAACGTTCATCCATGCGGGTGATCGTTGGCCTCACCCGCCAGACGGCGGGCAATCTGGCGATCGATCTTACCCATCGGATATTTGCGTAAATCGCCCGGCGCCACCCAACACAGCGCACTGGGCTGCACCGGGCGCGGCTCGCCACCCGTCAGTCGGCAGAGGAACGCGTGCAGCGTGACACGAAAATGGGTGTAGGCGTGGTGATAGACGCCGAAGGGCGTCTCCACGGCAATGGCGGCGTCCAATTCTTCAACGATCTCGCGCCGCAGGCCGTCTTCGAGCGTTTCGCCCTCCTCGACCTTGCCGCCGGGGAATTCCCACAACCCGCCAAGCAGCCCCTGCGCCGGGCGTTGGGCGATCAAAACCTGGTCGTCGCGATGAATGACGGCCGCGCTGACCGTGATGTGCGGCACCACCGGGCGGGCGGGCAGCACAGGCCGTTCCTCCTGCACCCCCAGGGCGTACGCCTGACACATCCCCACCAACGGGCAGGCCAGGCAGGCCGGGGCGCGCGGCGTACAGATGGATGAGCCCAGATCCATCAGCGCCTGGTTATAATCGCCAGCGCGGCCGGGCGGCAGCGTCTGGGCAGCCAGATCCCACAAACGGCGCTCACCCTTCGAAGAACGCGCCGGCAGGCGAACGTCAAACAGGCGCGCCAGCACCCGGCGGATGTTGCCATCCAGCGCCGGCTCGTCCTGTCCAAAGGCGATCGAAGCGATGGCGCCGGCAGTATAACGTCCGACGCCGGGCAGTTTCTCCAGTTCGGCGCGCTGGCGCGGCACCTGTCCATCGCCATGCTGGACAAGCTGGCGAACAGCGCGGTGCAGATTGCGCGCCCGGCTGTAATACCCCAGCCCCTCCCAGGCCCGCAGGACATCCTGCTCTCCGGCCGCGGCCAACGCTGCCAGGCTGGGGAAACGCTGCATCCAACGCTCAAAGTAGGGGATAACCGTCTCCACCCGCGTCTGCTGCAACATGATCTCGGACACCCAGACTGCGTACGGATCCGCATGCCCGCGCCACGGCAGGCTGCGGGCGTTTTGATCGTACCAGCGCAGCAGCAGCCCGGCGATCGCAGCAGGTTGTGGCTCAGAACTGGAAACCACCGCGCGATGCCACCAGCTTTTGTGAATAATTTTGCACGAAATCCTGAAGTTGATTGGTGAGGCTGTGCCAATCCGGCGAGCCCAACACCGTTTGCACTTCTTCGTAGGTGGATTGCACCGCGCCGACCAGAATCTGCGGCTGTCGCCCGTAGACGGTGGCCCAGGCATCGCTCAGTTCAAACCCCAGGCGCTGTACACCGGGAATGAATTCACGGATGACGAACTCGAAGTATTCCTGTTCGCGTTCGGGCAAGATATCCCACGTCATGATCAACTTAACCGGCACGGGTACACCTCTAATTGCGTTGGTATTCGAGGACGACGACGCGCGTCTCTTCCGGCAGAGAACTGTTACTGGCCAGTTTCAGGGATGGCACACTCTCGATCTCGCCCAGGCCCATTTCCTTGAGAAACTTGCTCAGCGGGTCGTGCTGAATAATAGCCGCCGGAGTGGCGTAATGCATAGGGATAACGATGCTGGGTTCCAGCAGGCTGATCACCTCGGCCGCTTTGGCCGCGTTCAATCCGTCGCCGCCGCCCACCGGCACCAGCGCAATCTTGACCGGGCCCAATGCCTCGATCTCGGTCTGAGTCGGGACGCGGTCCAGGTCACCCATGTGAGCAATGGTCAGCCCGTTATAATCGATCACATACAACGTGTTGCGCGGCTCATTCTCGGAATGTTTGGCGTGCCCGTTGGTCTGCACACCGGTAATGAATACCCCGCCGATCTCATATTCGCCCGGCCCACTGATCAGGTGCGATTCGCCCTTGACCGCCGCAACGTAATTATGTCCCGGGGATTGGTGACTGACGGTGACAATATCCGCTTTCAGCTTGAGCGGCTCATAGCCGACCTGGCGATGGTCGTAGGGATCGGTAACGACGGTTGCCATGCCGCGCTCGGTAAGCCGAAAACAAGAATGCCCAAACCAGACAATTTCCATGAAGCCTCCACAGATTCAAGCAGATTATACCCTAAGATGTCCGTTCTCGCGTGCGCTATCTTTAAAAACTC
>CAZHTS010000049.1:0-36781 GCA_964535315.1 uncultured Anaerolineaceae bacterium | reverse complement strand
CTGGGGCCGAAGCCCTGCCAGCTGCCGGCGCCCTGCCAGAGCAGCCCGGCGATCAGCGAGGCGGGAAAATCGAGCACGCCCAGCACGGCGTTGTAGGTGCCGTAGGCGGTACCGCGCAGCGACTCGGGCACCAGGTCGGCGACCATGGCTTTGGTGGTGCCATAAGCCAGGCCATAATAAGCGGCGTACAGAACGTACAGGATGAAGATGTGGGCGCTGCTTTGCGCCAGGGCGAAGCCCAGGTAGATGACGGCGTAGACGGCCCAGCCGATGACGATCATGCGCCGGCGGCCGACGCGATCGGAAAGCGAGCCGGCCGGAGTGGAGATGAGGGTGTAGATCAGGTTGAACACTACCAGCATGATCAGGATGTCGATCACCGTCATGCCGCGTTCCTGGGCGCGCAGGACGAGGAAGGCGTCCGAAGAATTGCCCAGGTCGAAGATGCCGACGATGAGCATAAAAAGCATGAACGGCCGGCCCAGCGAGCGAAAGGCGAACTTGGGCATGGCGCGTTTTTCGCCGATGGCCACATCTTTGGCGCCGAACGCCAGCGCCAGCACGGCCAGCACGGCAGGCAACAGGCTGAGCAGGACGATGGTGCGGAAGGTGCCGGCGCCAAGCGCCACCTGATTGGCCTGCGCCAGCCAGACCACGACCAGGGCGATAAGCAGCCCTAACATGGCGCCGGCGGTGTCGGCGGCGCGCTGAAAGCCAAAGGCCAGTCCGCGCAGTTCCTTATCCACCGAGTCGGCTACCAGCGCATCGCGCGGCGCGGTGCGAATCCCTTTGCCCACCCGGTCGGCCCAGCGTACTGCGGCCACCACTCCCCAACTGTTGGCCAGCAGAAAGAAGGGCTTGCAGAGCGCCGAGAAACCGTAACCGGCCACGGCCAGCCATTTACGCCCGCCGAGTTTGTCCGAGAGCCAGCCGGAAAAGAGTTTGAGCAGGCTGGCGGTGGCCTCGGCCACCCCCTCGATGATGCCGATGACATTGGTCTTGACCCCCAGGACGTTGGACAGGAAGAGCGGCAGGATGTTAATGACCATTTCGCTCGAAACGTCCATGAAGAAGCTGGTGAGACTGACGGCCCACACATTGCGCGGCAGTTGGCGCAGACGCGAGCGTTCCTGGATCGACTCGGAAAGATCGGCCATGTTTGCCCTCCGGGATGAGATCGAATGCCCTCTATCTTGACACAGTTTCGCCGAAATGACCAGGGGTGAATTGGCGCTGTGGGCGTGTTATAATCCAACTGCTCAGACCTTAAAGGGCCTTTTATGGGTAGTCAGCCGCTACCTTATTTGTTCGCGGTGTGGAGGTATGGTGGAAACGGTGCAGCAGGTGGATTATAGCCGCAAATGGTACGTCATGGCGGCAGTGGCGATGGGGATCTTTCTGGCGACGGTGGATGGCAGCATTGTCAATATTACCCTGCCGACGCTGGTGAACGCATTTCAGGTCGATTTTGCGGTGGTGGAGTGGGTGGTTCTGTCCTATTTGTTGGCGGTGACCACTTTGATGTTGGGCATTGGCCGACTGGCGGATATGTTGGGCAAAAAAATGCTCTACAACGCCGGGTTCATTATCTTTACCGTGGGGTCGCTGTTGTGCGGCCTGGCGTCCTCTGTCTATCTGTTGATCGCCTTCCGGGTATTACAGGCCGTTGGGGCGGCCATGACTATGGCGCTGGGGACGGCGATTGTCACCGAGGCTTTTCCGCCGCAAGAGCGCGGCAAGGCGTTGGGCATCACCGGGTTGATGGTGTCGTTGGGGGTCATCCTCGGGCCGACGCTGGGCGGTATCATTCTGGAAGCGGCTTCGTGGCACTGGATCTTTTTTGTCAATCTGCCCTTTGGGGTGGTGGGCACGTTGCTGGTGGCGCGTTTTGTGCCTGCTGTGCGTCCGCAGGGCGGGCAGCGTTTTGATTATTGGGGTGCGCTCACCCTGTTCGCCGGGCTGATGTCCTTTTTGCTGGCGTTGACGTTTGGCCAGCAAGATGGGTTTGGCGCGCCGGCCAGCCTGGTGCTCTTCGCCGTTGCGGTCGTGGGGTTGGCGGCTTTCGTGGTGATTGAATTACGCAGCGAGCAGCCGATGATCGATCTCTCGTTGTTTCGCAACGGCCTGTTCAGCATCAACCTGATCACCGGTTTCATGACCTTTGTGGCCAGCGCCGGTACGGTACTGCTCATGCCATTCTACCTGCAAAATGTCCTGGGGCACTCGCCGCGCACCGCCGGTTTGTTGATGGTGGTGGTGCCGGTGGCGCTGGGGATCTTTGCGCCGCTTTCCGGGACGTTGTCGGATCGTTTCGGCACCCGCCCGTTGACGGTGGTCGGGCTGGCGCTGCTGCTGGTCGGGTATCTGGCCGTGAGCACCCTCTCGACCGAAACGAGTATGTGGGGCTACGTCCTGCGCTTTTTGCCGGTCGGGATTGGCATGGGCATGTTCCAGTCGCCCAATAACAGCGCCATCATGGGTTCGGCGCCGCGCGAACGGCTGGGGGTGGCCTCGGGGTTGCTGGCCATCACCCGCACCCTGGGCCAGACGACCGGCATTGCCGTGTTGGGGGCGTTGTGGTCGGGGCGAGTGTTTGCCTATGCCGGGCAGGTATACGCCGGCGGCGCCACGTCTGCGCCGGCCGCGTTCCAGGTGGCCGGTTTGCAGGATTCGGTACTGGTTATGTGCGCTCTGGTGCTGGCCGGGTTGTGTTTGAGCGTGTGGGCATTGCTGCAGGAAAGCCGTCAGGGTGCTGCGCTGCGCGCTTCTGTGCGGAGTTCAGAGGGTTGAAGCGCCCGGCGTGTTGATCTGCGTTAGCGCAGCGGCCGCCAGCAACAATACAATCAGCCCGCCGGCGTCAAAGAAGATAAAACGCCGGATGGCAGCGCTCAGCAGCGGGTGCCCGGCTTCCAGGTTGAGCAGCAGCAGGGTTTCTCCGACTACGCCGGTAGCCTGCATGAGAATGGCCAGTATCAACGCCAGGCGATAGCGGTGCGGCTGGTACAGGGCCGCCGCATAGGGCACGTTCCACATTAAAAAGAGGATGCCGTATCCCTGAATGGCAGCCCGGCCTGCCACGCCGCTCAGTTCAAATGCCGGGGCGTACCAGGCCGGGTGCACGAGGAAAACAACGGCGCACTGGATGTTGAAGAAGAAAACCAGGCCGATTAACAGCCGGGCGATCCACAACCAGCAGCGCTTCATCTGTTAGCCTTTGAGATAGCGATCGAACCAATCGCGGATGGCCTCCAGGCGGACGATGCGCCGGTCGGTGCGTCCGGTGCGTGAGAGACCGTGGGGTTCGTCGGGGAAGATGACCATTTCGGTCGGCACACCGAGTTTCTTCAAGGCGACGAAGACCTGCTCGCCCTGTTCGATGGCGCAACGCAAATCCTGCTCGTTGTGCAGCACCAGGGTGGGGGTGCTGGCGTTGCCCAGGTAACGAACGGGAGAGCAGCGCCAGAGCTGCTCGATGCTTTCATAGGGCGCCTGATTGCCAAAGATTTCCTGGAACATCCAGTTGAAATCGCTCGAGCCCCACATGCTGATCAAATTGCTGACGCTGCGCTGGGTGGCGGCGGCGCGGAAACGTTGAGTATGGCCGATGATCCAGTTGGTCATGTAGCCGCCATAGCTGCCGCCGGTGACCCCCATACGCTGCGGATCGATGTAGGGCTGCTGCTGCATATAATCGCTCCAGGCCATGAGATCGTCGTAATCGGCGGTGCCCCAGGCGCCGTGGATGGCGCCGGCGTGGGCTTCGCCATACCCCTGCCCACCGCGCGGGTTACAGAAGTACACCACGTAGCCGTGGGCGGCCAGATAATAAAACTCGTGCATGAAGTAGTTGCCGTATTGTACCAGCGGGCCGCCGTGAATTTCCAGAATGGAGGGATAGCGCTGCTGCGGGTCGAAGCCAGGCGGCTTGAGGATCCAGCCCTGCAGATCGTTGCCGGCCGGGCCTTTGAACCAGACTTCTTCGATCTGCCCCAGTTCAACGTCTGCCAGCCAGGCGTTGAGCTGGGTGAGCTGATGTTCTTCACCGCTGCGCAGCGAGCGGGTATAGACCTGGCCGGGGTCGTTCATCTGGCCCTGGAACCAGACCAGGCGTTCCTGGGTGTGGTCGAAGGCGTACCATCCGGTGCACCCTGGGCCGCCCAGTACAGTGCGTAAATGGCTCCCATCCACGTGGATGCTGTGCAGGGTGGTGCTGCCGTGGCGGGCGATGTGGAAATACAGCGATTGGCCATCGTTGGCCCAGGTGAGGGCGGGCAGGGGCGGGCCGATCAGGTCATTGATCGTCGCCCCGTTGACGTCGAAGTCGTGGTCGCAGGTCAGGCAACGCGCCGGTGAACTGCTGTCGACGGGAACCAGCCAGATGTGGCGATTGCGCCATTCATTGCCGCGCCCGGCGCGCCCGACGTAAGCGATGGTCTGCCCATCCGGTGAGAAAGCGGCCGCTTCTTTTTGCCCGATGGGGGTGTCCAGGCGATGCAGGTTGCCGCCGGCGGTGTCCATCACAAACAGATCGATGGCGTCGGGATCCAGGTCGGGGTCGGCGCTGCGATTGGAGAAGAAGCAGATGCGCTGACCGTCGGGCGAGTAATGCGGCTCGGTCTCATCGTATAACTCACCGTCGGTGAGCTGGTGGCCCTTGCCGCTGTGAGCGTCGATGAGCCAGATGTGCCAGCGCTCGTGGGGCAAGAAGCCGTACTCGTCCAGCTTGTAAAAGACGCGGCGAATGCGGCGTGAAACGACCCCCAGTTCTTTCTTGCGCTCGTGCTCTTCGCGTTCCAGGGCGTCGGCATCCTTCTTGCGAAACTGGCAGACCAGCCAGCGGCCGTCTGGAGACCATTCAAAGGGACCAAATTCGCCGTGCAGATCGGTGAGGCGGTGCGCCTCGCCGCCGTTGGCGGCAATCAGGTAAACTTGCGGCTGGCTATCCTGGCTGCGTTTGGAAAGAAAGGCGATGCGCTGTCCGTCGGGCGACCAGCGCGGCTGGTTATCCGCCTGGTCGCCGCTGGTGAAGCGCTGGGCTTCGCCGCCGGTGGTGGCAACCATCCACAGGTTGGTGAACTTCTTTTCGCTCTTACGATCGACGCGCTGAACAGCGTATACCAGGCGCTGCCCATCCGGGGCAAACGACAACGCCTGGATGGTCTCAAAACGATAGAGGTCTTCAGCGCTGATGGTTGGTCGAGAATTGTGAGTCATGGGGGCTTCTCCTATCCAAGAGGGTAGAAAAAAGGGACAGGCCCTACGAGAGTTCCTGTCCCTGTTCACACACATTGACGGCGCCGGCCTACTTCTTCTTGGCCTGGTTGGCAACAGCGTCGATCGACTTCTGGATGGCTTCCTGGTCGCCAAGATAGTAATGGCGAATGGGCTTCATCTCATCATCCAGTTCGTAGACCAGCGGGACGCCGGTGGGGATATTCAGTTCGACGATCTCTTCGTCCGAAATGTTATCGAGGTGCTTGACCAGCGAGCGCAGGCTGTTGCCATGCGCCACGATCAGCACGCGCTTGCCGCTCTTGACGGCAGGGACAACGGTTTCGTACCAGAAGGGCAGGAAACGCGCCACGGTGTCCTTAAGGCACTCGGTCAGCGGCAGATCGGAGGGCGCCACGTCGGCGTAGCGGCGATCTTTGCCGGGGTAGCGCTCGTCGTCGGGGGTCAGGGCGGGCGGTGGAACGTCGTAGCTGCGCCGCCACAGTTTGACCTGCTCCTGGCCGAATTTCTCGGCCGTCTCGGCCTTGTTCAATCCCTGCAGGGCGCCGTAATGGCGTTCGTTCAGCCGCCAGTTGCGGTAAACGGGGAGCCACATCAGATCCATACCGTCCAGGGTGAGCCACAGGGTGCGGATGGCGCGCTTGAGCACCGAGGTGTAGGCCACATCGAAGGTATACCCTTCGGCCTTGAGCACTACACCTGCCTGTTTGGCTTCCTCAACGCCCTTTTCGGACAGATCGACGTCCGTCCAGCCGGTGAAGCGGTTTTCTTTGTTCCAGGTACTTTCGCCGTGTCGCAGTAAAACGATTTTGTACATATCTGGCTTCCTTTTTGTTGGGGTAAAATGATGTCTGAACGTTATTTTAACCGTTTTTGCAAAACCGGTTGGCAAAATTGAGGTGTAAGTTTTGCATGGCTTGAATTATAATCTTTTTTAACTGCAACATTTAGGCCTGGACGAACAGGCCGGGGTCATAACCAGTTTCTTCATTATCGGAGGTGTGTTATGCAGTTGAAGATTGGAGAGAAGGCGCCAGATTTTGCGCTGCCCAGCCATACCGGCGCCACCCTATCCCTGGAAAGCCTGCGCGGCAAGACGGTTGTCATGGCTTTCTTCCCGCTGGCCTGGACGCCGATATGAACGAGCCAGATCCCTTCGTATGAGGCCAATCTGCCAAAGTTCGAAGGGATGAATGTCCAGGTTCTGGGCATCAGCGTCGATCATGTTCCCTGTTTGAAGGCCTGGGCGGACAGCCTGGGCGGTATTACTTACCCGTTGTTGAGCGATTTTTGGCCGCACGGCGAGGTGGCAAGGCGTTACGGCGTGTTGCGTGAAGATGGTTACAGCGAACGGGCCATTTTTATTATTGACAAAGAGGGTTGTATTCGCTATATCGATGTGCACGATATCGGCCAGCAGCCGAGCAACGAGGTGTTGTTTGCCGAACTGGGGCGCATCGACCCCGAGGCGTTTCAAGCCATCGGCGCGAGCGAGGCAAAGGTCGATCTGCCGCACGGCGGCATCGTTATGTACTGTACCAGCTGGTGCCCGGATTGCAAGCGGGCGCGCGCCTGGTTGAAGGAGCGCGGGCTGGAATATACCGAAGTGGATATCGACCGGGTGCCGGGGGCGGCGGCGCAGTTGCGCCAGTGGGCTAACGGCAACCTGACCACGCCAACCTTTGACATCGACGGCGCGGTCATCGTTGAATTTGACGAAGCGCGCCTCAAAGAAGTGCTGGGCGTGAAGTGAGCACAAAAGAGGTTCGGCTGGTGATACGGGCCGAACCTCTTTTATTTTGTCTGTCAGCGAGGTGGGTCTTGCTCCACCTTTACCCACGAGATGCGTTGCAGGCGGCGAGCCAGGATGCGCTGCAATAACTCCTTGCTGCGCCAGAACGCCACGGCTGCCAGCCCGTGCGCCAGTATGGCAAAGAAAGGCGGCGTTTGCAGGGTGTAATACATCCAACACTGGCGGGTGGTGCCCCATACTTCGAGAAAATAGCCCAGCCCGCTGCCGGCGATAAAGGTGAGCACCGACAGACGCCGGTCGTTCGGGGAGGCGATCAACAGTGCGCAGGTGAGCAGGGCCAGGACGGTCAGCGACTTGTCCAGCGTGGGCCAGACGAAGTACAACATCAGCGCGTAGAAGGCAGGGAAAATCAGCCAGTACAGGGCGCGGTAGAGGGCCGGTTGGCCGGCCGGCGCCAGACGGCGATCCAGCAGGCGCACCAGCCGGTCGATCGACAGGCTGGCGATCGGCCAGGCGGGGATGATCCACAAGGGCGGGCGCTCCAGGGTGTAATACGTCCATAACTGCGTCTGTGTGCCCCAGCTTTCGATTACCAGCCCGCCGCAGGTGCCCACCACCACAATCCAGGCGTCTGTCTTGAGATCGGCGCCGGCCATGATCAGCAGCGACATGGCGGCGAAGATGCCTAACAGCAGCCAGTCGAGCTGGCGCCAGACAGAGATATTGGGGTCCAGATAGGAAAAATATTCCTCCACCAGCGGCCACCAGACGATGACGATCAACAGGATGATGGCGACGAAGACGCTCATCAGGGTATAGCTGGCGCGCGTCCAACCCAGGCGGGCGCCGAGACGCTGCCAGAAGGTGGGTGATTCCGGTGGAGGGATAGACATACCGTTTAGCCTTTGAGCAAATAGAGGATGCCGATGGTGTTGGGGCCGCAGTGACTGGCGATCACCGAACCGGCGGTGGTGATACACACCTCTTCGATGTTGGCCATCTTGCGCAGCTCTTCGACCAGGTATGCGGCGTCTTGAATGCAGCCGCTGTGGGTAACGAACACGCGATGCAGGTCGATCTGCTCCAGGTGAGAGCGGAAATCTGCCAGCATCGACTGTAAGGCCTTTTTGCGCGAACCGCGGATCTTATTCTTGACACCCAAAGAGCCATCCTGGCATACCTCAATCACCGGGCGAATTTGCAGCAGGCTGCCAATGATGCTTTGCATGGCCGAACAGCGCCCGCCCATATAGAGATAGTCCATCGTGTCGATGACGAAGGAAGTACGCAGCCGGGGGACGTTGGCCTGGATTTCGGCGACGATCTCTTCCGCCGACCAACCCTGGTCGCGCAGTTCGGCGGCCTTGAGCACCAGTAGGCCGGTGCCGGTGGAAAGATTCAGGCCGTCGATGATGTGCGCCGTGCGTCCCAGCAGCGTCTGGCCGGCCAGCATGGCGTTTTGATGGGTGGCAGATAGTTTAGACGAGATCGAAATGTAGATGCTCTCGTTCTGCCGGCTGAAAAACTGAATGAATTCGGCCACAGAGGGCGCCGAAGTCTTGGGCAACTGGCCGGTTTCTTCTACCAGTTGAAACAATTCTTCCAGGGTGATGTCGACACCGTCCTGATAGGTGCGGCCATCGAGGAAGACAGACAGAGGAATAACATTGATGTGACAGCGTTGCAAAAGCGCTGGACTTAGGTCAGCCGTGCTGTCGGTTAGAATATGAATCATGTTCTCACCTTCCTGGCGCAGCGCTCTGGCATGCTGGCAAAAGGGAAAACGAAACAAGGTTTTGCAGATGAAATAGCAAAAGCGAGGATACCAGGGCACTGCAAAGAATTATAATGAATGAATTATAGCATGCAGGAAAAGTTATTCTACAGCTGCCCTGAGAATAACCCTGATGACAGCCCCGAAGGAGATGTTGGTGATGCGCGACGTTGCTTTGTTCGATCTGGATGGTACTCTGATCCGTAATGCCGGTTATCGCGTGGCGATGGCGGCGACAATGAACTATTTCGGCCGCCAGATGGGGGTGGCGGGGCTGGCGCCCGAGGAGGACGACCTGGCCTTGCTGGAGTCGTTAGGGATGACCAACGAGTGGGATATGCTGCCGTTATGCCTGGCGGTGGTTTTTGAAACCGGGCTGGCGCAACGCTCGCATCCGTCGTTGCCCGGTACGCTGGCCGGAGCGCTGGAGTGGATGGCGGCGCAGGCGTTCGGCGCGCTGCGGGTAGATTACGCCGGCGCCTTTCGTCGTCTGGCGGCTTATCTTGAACCGCAGCTGGCGCCGGCCGACGCCATCCTGATCGGCTGTCTGGCACATCCATCGGGCAGCCCGCTGCCACATGTGGCCGCCGGCGGTCTGTTGGCGGCGCTGTTTGCCGGCAAAGAGGACCCGGCGCGCAGCGCTACGACGCGCATTTTTCAACAGTACATCCTGGGGGCGGAAGTGTTCCAGCGCACCTACGGGCTGCCGGCCGAATTTGCCGCCAACTCAGCTTTGCAGGAGCACGACCAGCCTTTGTTGGAGGCCGAGTTGTGCCGGCGTCTGCGCGAGCGGCACGTCGCCGGGCAGTTGCCGTTGGCGGTGTTGACCGCCCGTCCGTCACTGCCGCCGCAGCAGGCGGCCCAACCCGGCTTTGCCGGCTCGCCTGAAGCCGAAATGGCGGCGGAGTTGTTGGGTTGGAGTGCATTGCCGTTAATGGCACAGGGCAAGGTGCGTTATCTGGCGCAGATGATGTCTGCCCCGGTTGATTTATTGCTCAAGCCTGCCCCGGTGCAGGCATTGGCGGCGCTGGCGGTGGCCTGTGGGGCCGATGACCTGGCGGCGCTGGCCTGGGCCGGCCGCTTGTGCGTGGCCGGACGTACGGAGGCGCTGGAGGCGGTGGCGAATGGGGTGAGCGAACGTCTGCCGCAGCGTTTCACCATCCACGTCTTTGAAGATTCTTCTACCGGCGTGGTCGCCGTGCAACGCGCCGTGGCGGTGTTACGCGCCCATGGCTTGCAGGCCGATTGGTGCGCCTGGGGCGTGGCCGATCAGCCCGATAAGGTACGCTCCTTGCAGGCGTTGGGCGCGCAAGTGTTTGGCGACGTCAACCAGGCCGTACGACAATCCGGGCTGGCGGAGGCGCGTTAGAACCACTTGCGCTTCTTGAAATAAATCAACATGATCACGGGGATGGTAAGGAAGACGATCCATACGAACAGATAGCCCAGTTTCCAGGAGAGTTCGGGCATGTGTTCGAAGTTCATGCCGTAGACCCCGGCCACGAACGACATCGGCAGAAAGATGGTCGAGACGATGGTCAACGCTTTCATCACCTCGTTCAAACGCAGCGAGGTGGAGTTGAGATAGATGTCCATCGAACCGCTGACGATGTCACGGATCGACTCGCTCAGATCCTGGATACGCACCAGGTGATCGTAAATGTCGCGGTAGTAGATGCGGCTGTGGCGGTCGATCATGGGGAACTCGTCGCGCGCCAGGCGGTTGATGATCTCGCGCTGTGGGGCGATGATGCGGCGCAGCGACATGACGCTGTGCTTGAGCTGCAAGATGCGCTCGAGCGTTTGCGGTTCGGGCCGGGCCAGGACGCGGTCCTCCAGCCACTCGATCTCTTCGTCCATCTGGTCGAGCAGGGGCATGTAGTCGTCCACCAGGTGGTCGAGCAGGGCATAACATAAGAAGTCGCTGCCGTTGCGATAGACGCGCTCGTCGCGCTCCAGGCGTTTCCATATCGCCTCGACGGGCGGCATGACATCGTCGATATGGCAGGTGACCAGGTAATTGCTTCCAACAAAGAAATCAAGCTCCATGGTGACCAGATCACGGAAGTCTTCGGCGGGATGCAGGGCGTGGGCGATGAGGAAGATGTGGTCGCCAAAATCGTCCAGCTTAGGGGTCTGGTAACCCGGGCTCAGGCAGTCTTCGATGGCCAGCGGGTGGAAGTGGAAGGTGTCGTGGAGCACCTGGCAGACTTCTTCCTCGCTGGGGTGTTCCAGGCTGACCCACAGCAGGCCATCGCTTTGTTTAAGGGCAGTGCGCATGGCGTCGATGCTCAGGTCGCGTCGGGCATCGCCGCCGGGTGGATAATAAATCGAACGGATCATGGCAACCTCGAATAAATCGATATGGTTTAGTATACCGTCGTTTTGGGGCGGTGCGTAAGCTTCCCGGCGGTCATTTTATTGGGGTGGGCTTACTATACCCTGGCATCTAATTTCACCGTTCGTGCACCGTTTGTGCACCAACCTTGCACCAAAATACTGCATGTCCGGGGGGAAGGTTTGCCTGGCGGTGCTATACTGATTCTGGGGATGCAGTTTGCACTGTCAGCAAAAACTCAATTGAGAGCGGATGTGAGGTTTTTATGAAAAGCCAGAAGTCAACGTTTGCATTGTTCTTTGGTACCCGGGGCTTTTTTCCCGGATCGTTGATTGCGCAGGCGCGCCAGGATCTGCCGCGTTTGTTGGGCGAGTTGGGACACGCCACCCTGATGATGGAAGAGGGCGCCACCCGTTTGGGCGCGGTGGAGACGCCTGCCGAGGGTGAGAAATATGCCGCCTTTTTGCGGGCGCATGCGGGGCAGTACGACGGCGTCATCCTGTGTCTGCCCAATTTTGGCGACGAGACCGGGGCGGTGGCGGCATTGCAGGACGCCAACGTGCCCATCTTTATTCTGGCTTACCCGGATGAACTGGATAAGATGAGCCCGGCGCAGCGCCGGGATGCGTTCTGCGGCAAGATTTCGATCATGGATGTGTTCAAGCAGTATCAGGTGAAGTTCAGCGTGCAAAAGCCGCACGTGGTGGCGCCGGGCAGCCCGGCTTTTGTCGCCAACATCGATTACTTCGACCGGGTATGCCGGGTGGTCAAGGGCATGCGCCGCACGGTGGTAGGCGCCATCGGGGCGCGCACCACGCCGTTCAAGACGGTACGGGTGGACGAGGTGGCCCTGCAGCGCCGGGGGGTGACGGTGGAGACGCTCGATTTTTCGGATGTGATTGCTCGGGTCAAGGCGGTGGCGCCGCAGGGCAGCGCTTACCAGACCAAGGCCGAAGTGCTCAAAGGTTACACCCGTTGGGACGGGGTGCCGGATTATGCCTTCGACAACCTGACCCGCCTGGGGGTGGTGCTGGATGAGATTGTCAACGACTATCGCATGGATGCGCTGGCGGTGCGCTGCTGGCTGGAATTGCAGCAGCAGTTGGGTATCTCGTTGTGCGTGCTGCTGGGTGAGATGAACAGCCGCGGCATCTCGGCCGCCTGCGAGGTGGACGTGGCCAACGCGGTCATGATGCATGCCCTGCAACTGGCCTCCGGCCGGCCGGCGGCTCTGCTGGATTGGAACAACAATTACGGCGACGATGAGAACCGCTGCGTGCTGTTCCACTGCGGGCCGGTGCCGCGCGAATTGATGCGCGGCAGCGGGCGCATCGAGGATCACGCCATCCTCAAGACTTCGGTGGGCGAGGGCTGCTCGTATGGGTGTAACGTGGGGCGGATTGCAGCGTGTGACTTTACCTTTGGCAGCCTGACGACCGACGCCGGACAGGCGCGCCTGTACCTGGGGCAGGGGCAGTTTGGCGCCGACCCCATTCCGGACAATTTCTTTGGCTGCGCCGGGGTGGCGGAAATTGCCGGCCTGCAGGATGTGCTGCTGTACGTCGGGCAGCAGGGCTTCCGCCATCACGTCAGTGTGACGCCTGAGCACGTTCAGGCGCCGCTGCAAGAAGCATTGGCCGGTTACCTGGGATATCAGGTTGGCCTGCCGCAAAGCCAGGGTTGAGGGCGCCATGTCAGACAGTCATTTGCTTGTACGGAACGCGCTCAAGGCCGGGATGGCTATCCCGGCGTTTAACGTATCCTATCTGCCGATGGCCCGGCCGGTGATCCGGGCGGTGGCAGACTGCGACAGCTTTGCCTTGCTGGAGGTGGCGCGCATCGAGTGGAAACGGGGGCAGGCCGGCGGCCCTGCGGCGGTGATGACTGAATTTCGCCGCTGGGAAGACCCTGATCACGTGCGCCTGCACCTGGATCATATCCCGGTCATCGACGAGGATGGTGAAACGGTCGATTATCTTAAAATCATCGCCGAGGCGCTGCAACTGGGCTATCATTCGGTCATGGTGGACGCCTCGCGCCTGGATCTGGCGGGCAACATACGCGCCACCCGCCAGGTAGTGGAACTGGCGCATGGTTCTGGGGCGGCGGTGGAGGCCGAACTGGGCGCGGTTTTTGGGCACGGCGATGGAGCGCCGCCTGATTACGAGGAGTTATTCCGCACCGGGCGCGGTTTTACCCAGGTGGACGAGGCGCAGCGTTTCGTCCAGGAGACCGGCTGCGATTGGCTGTCGGTGGCGGTCGGTACGGTTCATGGGGCGTTTGCCAACGCCTGGCAGAACCAGAAGAAAGTGGAGGCGCGCCTCAAGCTGGATTTGATCCAGGAACTCGGCCAGGCGACCGGCGTGCCGCTGGTGCTGCACGGCGGCTCAGGGGTGCGTCAGGCCGACCTGCTGGCAGGGGTGAAGTGCGGCATCGCCAAGATCAACGTGGCGACCGAGATTCGCCGGCCCTACGAGACCACCCTGGCTGAAACGGGCAGCGTGGAGGCGGCGCAGGAAGCGGTTTACCAGCGCACAGTGTGGCTGCTGCGGGAGTATTTCGGTTGGGCGGGAAACCGCCGGCAGATTATGGGCGTATAAAGGCGGAGGATGGTATGAGCCTGTTGGGGATTGATGTGGGTACCACGGGGTGCAAGGCGGCGAGCTATAGCCTGGAGGGGCGGCTGCTGGCGGATGCCTACGAAGAGTATGACGTGCGGCGGGCGCAGCCGGGTTGGGCCGAACTGGACACCACGCAGGTATGGGAGAAGATTCAACGTACGATCCGTAAGGTGGCGGCAAAAACAGGCGAGACGATCACGGCGCTGGCGGTGTCTTCATTGGGCGAGGCGGTCACGCCGGTGGACGGCGAGCGGCGCATCCTTGGCCCATCGATCCTCAACTTTGACGGGCGCGGCGGCGAGTACCTGGGGGCGTTGGCCGGTGGAATGCAGGCCGAAGAACTGTACCAGATCAACGGCAACACGCCGGGTAATCACTATACCCTGACCAAATTGATGTGGTTGCAGCGCAACCAACCAGAGCTTTACCACCGCGCCGCCTGTTTTCTGCATTGGAGTGGGTTGGTTTCTTATCTGTTGGGCGCCGGGCCGCGGGTGGATTATTCGCTGGCCAACCGGACATTATTGTTTGACCTGGACGCCCGGGATTGGTCGCCGCGCCTGCTGGATTGGGCCGGGCTGGACGGCGGTAAACTGCCGCCGTGTGTGCCTTCGGGTCAGGTCATCGGGCGGGTTTCGCCCCAGGCCGCCGCCGGGCTCGGGTTGGCTGCCGGTACGCTGATCGTCAGCGGGGCGCACGACCAGTGCGCCAACGCCCTGGGGTGTGGGGTGATCGCCGCCGGGCAGGCGGTGTACGGGATGGGCACCTATAACTGCATCGCCCCGGTTTTCGATCGCCGCCGTCCCACGGCGGTGATGATGGCGCATGCTTTGAACACCGAACATCACGCCGTGCCGGGAAATTTTGTGTCCTTTATCTACAGCATGGGCGGGGCAATCGTCAAGTGGTATCGCGACACCTTTGCGGCGTTCGAGCACCGCCAGGCGCGGCAGGCAGGGGAAGACGTTTATACCGCCCTGTTCGCCGAGATCGATCCTGCGGCGCCCAGCCCGGTGCTGGTGCTGCCGCACTGGTCGCCGGATACTTCGCCGTACGTGCGGCCCGGCGCCAGCGGGGTGGTGGTGGGGCTGACGCTCGAAACGCGCCGCGCCGACGTGCTCAAGGCCATTCTGGAGGCCAACGTCTTCTTGCTCAAGGATGTGGTCGACGGTCTGCCTGAGACGGGCATCGTCATCGATGAATTCCGTATTGGCGGCGGGGGGAGCAAGTCGGACGTGGGGGTGCAGTTGTGCGCCGACATCCTTGGGCGGCCCTTTGCCCGGCCGCGCTATCGCGAGGCGGGCACGCTGGGGGCGGCCATGCTGGCCGGGATTGGCTCGGGGGTATTCTCCTCGTTTGAGGAGGCGGTCGCCGGCATGGTGCGGCTGGAGCGTACGTTTGAACCGCACGCCGGGCGGCACAGGCTGTACCAGGAACGCCACGCCCAATACCGCCAACTCTGGCCGCTGCTGGGCGGTTTTGTCCAGGGGCTGGCGGGGAAGGCCTATTAATTCTTTGCGACTTTGTGTTGAGCCTTGGGTGAGGTGGAAAGCTTAACGTAAAGGGATAAGGTACAATTAGGGAAATCTAGCGCTTTGGAGGATTGTTTCGTGTCAGAGGTCAGTATACAGGATTTGATGGATCGTTTGCCGCAGGCCTTCCAACCCGAAATGGCCGGGGGAACGGCGGCCACGGTATTGTTTCAACTGAGCGGTGAAGGCGGCGGCGAATGGGTGGTGACGATTGCCCGGCAACAGTGTGTGGTGGAGAAAGGCAGCACGACCAACCCCAATCTGGTGTTTACCGCCAGCGCCCAGGACTGCCTGGATATTTTTAACGGCAAACTGGATGGGATGAGCGCTTTTATGCGCGGCAAACTGCGCCTGCAAGGCGATATGTCGTTGGCGATGAAACTGGCCGGGTTCTTTAAGGTGTAGAGACCCTAGAACAGCCCCCAATCAGCGCCGAGGCCTTCTTCCATCATCGAGAAGTCCCACACCTCCATGCCCAGGTCGATGCGCACCGGCTTTTGCAGGGTCTCTTCGGCTTTCTGGCGGGTCATATCGAGCATGGCCGGGCCGTAGGGGCAGAAGGGGGTGGTCAGGATCATGCGCAGCACGACCAGGTCGTCTTCGACGAATGCGTCGCGCACCAGGCCGAGTTGGACGATACTCAGGCCGAGCTCGGGGTCGAGCACCTCGCCCAGAGCGGTTTTGAGCGTTTCGGTCAGTTCGGGATGTGAGCTTTCGATCTGCCAGGTGGGGCGGTTGGTGCCGGGCGGGGGATTGTTAAACATTATAGTTTCTCCTCATTTGAGTCGGGGATGACGTAGGTGCAGTGTGCGTCGCCGCGCAGGACGCACTGCACCTTCTCGACCGGGATGGACAGCATGGTCGAGATGAGGGTCTGGTCGACGGTGCATACTTCGGGGTGGCTCTGGCCGACGTGATAGTAGGGGCAGGTGATCTCGTGGATGTGATACTGGTCGCCCTGTTTTTCCCACTCGACCGAGAAGCCTTCCTGGTTGAGCAGGGTTTTGATCAGATCGAGTTTCTCCTCGATGGAGAGCGACTGGGCCTGCTGCGCATAGTCTGCGGCCAGGCTGGAGGCCATCTGGACGAACAGTTTGCTGACCATGGGTTCGGGCAGCGATTCTTTTAGCTGGTCGAGCAGGCGGTTGGTCAGGCGCAGGTAACGGGTGGGGAAGCGCTCGCGGCCGCGCTCGGTGAGCGAGAACAACTGGCGCGGGCGGCCGACGCCGTGACGTTCTTCTTCGGAGGTGATCAACCCGTCGCCTTGCAGGCTGTTGAGATGGTGGCGCACGGAGATGGCGTTGATCCCCACGGCTTCGGCCAGATCCGTAATCGTGGCGCGCGGGTGTTGGAGGAGGGTCTGTAAGATCCGTTCGCGAGTGCTTTTACTCGTGTCCATAAAACTGTTTGTCCTGTGCAGAGCGCCCGCTAGAATCGTTCGCCTGTATACGCCGGGTGTAAATGGGGTCAGTTTAATTTGATAGAAATTATCTAAAAAGACCACTTGAGTCAGTATAACATAGCGCGATTAAATTTGTCAATATTATAGATTTTTATCCTAAAAATTCGGCGAGGATGAATTATTGGAATATTATAGATTTTTATGTTAAATATTGACCTTTTGTGATCGCCATGCTATAATGCCAGAGGATGAAAATCCGAGATAAATATGATAATAATAGTCGGTTAACGACCGGCGTTTACAAAAGGAGTCTCACGACCATGTCTGAATTGATCATCCGCAACCTGCACATCAGCATTGAAGGCAAACCGATTGTCAAGGGGCTTGACCTGACCGTGCGCCAGGGTGAAGTACATGCCATCATGGGCCCCAACGGGACGGGCAAATCAACGCTGGCTTATACCTTGATGGGTCATCCGGCGTACGAGGTCACCGAAGGTGAGGTATGGTTCAAGGGCCAGAACATCGTTGAACTGGCGGCGGATGAGCGTTCGCGCCTGGGGCTGTTCCTGGCCTTTCAATACCCGGTGGCGATCCCCGGGGTGACGGTGGCCAATTTTCTGCGCACGGCGGTCAACGCCCGGCGGCGGGCGGCCAATCCAGGAGACAAGGGCATCGCTATCCCCGAGTTTCGTAAGATTCTCAAGGAACGCATGGCCTCGTTGAAGATGGACAGCGGGTTTGCCGGGCGCTATCTCAACGACGGTTTCTCGGGCGGCGAGAAAAAGCGCGCCGAGGTGCTGCAAATGGCCGTGCTGCGCCCGGAAATTGCCATTCTGGATGAGACCGACTCGGGGTTGGACATCGATGCCCTGCGCATCGTTTCCGAAGGAGTCAACGCCCTGCGCGGCCCGGAAATGGGCGCCCTGGTGATCACGCACTACCAGCGCATGCTGAATTACATCAAGCCCGACTTCGTTCACGTGATGATGGATGGGCGTATCGTCGAATCGGGCGGCCCGGATCTGGCGCTGCACCTGGAAGAGCAGGGGTATGAATGGGTGCGTGAGAAAATCGAGAATGGCAGCGCGGCGGCCTGAGCTCCCCGGCGACCGGCGAAATGGAGGACAAAATGGGTAGCTCAATACAACCCGAGTTTTTAGGCGAACTGGGCGATTACAAGTACGGGTTCAGCAATCCCGACGAGTCGGTGTTCAATACCGGGCGAGGGTTAAACCGCACGGTGGTCGAGCAGATTTCGGCGATGAAGCGCGAGCCGCAGTGGATGCTCGAATTTCGCCTCAAGGCCTTGGAGCATTTCCGCCAGCGCCCGATCCCGACCTGGGGCGCCGACCTGGCCAACCTGGATCTGGAAAATCTGTATTACTATGTGAAACCGACCGACAGCGAGGGGCGCAAGTGGGACGAAGTGCCCGACACGATCAAGCGCACCTTCGACCGCCTGGGCATCCCCGAGGCCGAGCAGAAGTTCCTGGCCGGCGTGGGCGCCCAATACGAATCGGAGATGGTGTACCACAACATTCAGGAACACCTGCAAAAGCAGGGTGTGATCTTCCTGAGCATCGAAGAAGGGCTGCGCCAGCATCCCGATCTGTTCCGTGAATACTTCGGCACGGTGGTGCCGATCGAAGATAACAAGTTTGCGGCGCTCAACAGCGCCGTGTGGTCGGGTGGATCGTTCGTGTACGTGCCCAAGGGTGTTAAAGTCGACCTGCCGTTACAGGCCTACTTCCGCCTGAACGTGGCCAATATCGGCCAGTTTGAACGTTCGTTGATCATTGCCGACGAAGGCGCCCAGGTGCACTACGTTGAGGGCTGCACCGCACCGCAGTATACGACCGACTCGTTCCACAGCGGGGTGATCGAGATCGTGGTCAAAAAAGGCGCCCGGGTGCGCTATTCCACCATTCAGAACTGGTCGACCAACGTTTACAACCTGGTAACGCAGCGCGCCCTGGTGCACGCCGACGCCACGATGGAGTGGGTCGACTCGAACCTGGGCTCGAAGGTGACGATGAAGTATCCGTCGTGTTACCTGTTGGAGCCGGGGGCGCACGGCGAGATTCTGTCGATGGCATTTGCCGGGCCGGGCCAGCACCAGGACGCCGGTGGGAAAATGGTGCATTTTGCGCCGCACACCAGCAGCAAGATCACGTCCAAGTCGATCAGCAAGGGCGGCGGTCGTTCTTCCTATCGCGGCCTGCTCAAGGTATACAAGGGGGCCGAGGGCGTGCGTTCAAACGTGGTGTGCGATGCACTGCTGCTGGACCCGCAGTCCCGTTCGGATACCTATCCCTATATTGAGATCGATGAGGATGACGTGACCATCGGGCACGAGGCTTCGGTTTCTAAGGTGGGTGAGGAGCAGCTCTTCTACCTGATGAGCCGCGGCTTGAGCGAAGAAGAGGCGACCACGATGGTTGTTTCTGGCTTTATCGAGCCGCTGGTTAAAGAACTGCCGATGGAATACGCCGTGGAAATGAACCGGCTGATCCAGTTACAGATGGAAGGTTCGATCGGTTAAGGACAACGGGATGCCATGAAAGAGACGCCACAGATTGTAACCCGCGGCCGGCGCGGCGAAACGACGGCAAAAGATTTTCCCTTCACCCAGGCGGATTTGCGCCTGGACGGTATGAGCGACTTTATGCGCCAGTATCGCCAGGAGGCCTGGCGCTTGTTTGGCGCCCAGCGCCTGCCGGATACGCACGAGGAGGCCTGGCGACGCACCGATTTAAGCGCCCTGCGCCCCGATGCCTTGCGCCTGCCGGCCAGAGACGCTTATCTGGATCTGGCGCCGGTGCCCGAGGAACTGCTGCGGCCGCTGGTGGCCGAACAGCACGGCGGTCAGATCGTGCTCACCCCCGGTGGAAGTGAGGTGCGTCTGAGCCCGGAACTGGCCGCCAGAGGCGTGGTGTTTTGCGATTTACGCAGCGCCGAGCGCCAGCACCCGCAGTTATTGGAGAAGATGATGGGGCAGGTGGTCAAGGCCAGCGAGGGCAAGTTCGCCAGTCTGGCGGCGGCGCTGGCGGATAACGGTGTGCTGTTATACGTGCCCCGCAACGTTACGGTGGAAGAGCCGCTGCACAGCGTGTTGTGGGGGCCGGGCGGCGGGTTGGCCCATCTCTCGCACCTGCTGGTCTGGTTGGAAGAGGGCGCGGCGGCCACCTATATCCACGAGGCGGCCTCGCCGACCGAAAACGGCCAGGCGCTGCACGCCGGTCTGGTCGAATTGTACGTTGGGCCGGGCGCCAACTTGCGTTTTGTCGAATTGCAATCCTGGGGTGAGCACGTGTGGAACTTCAGCCACGAGCGCGCCCGCGTGGATCGTGACGGCAACCTGGATTGGATCTTTGGGGCGGTGGGCAGCCACGTCACCAAGAACTTCTCTGACCTGGATCTGGTGGGGAAGGGGAGCGTGGGGCGCATGTCGGGTTTTTACTTCACCGACCACGACCAGCACCTGGATCACGACACGCAGCAAAATCATCTGGCGTCGCACACCACCAGCGACCTGCTGTTCAAAGGCGCGCTGTTGGACGCCAGCCGTTCGGTGTGGCAGGGGATGATTTATGTGGCTCCCGGCGCAGCCAAAACGGACGGTTACCAGGCCAACCGCAATCTGGTGCTGAGCAAACAAGCGCGCGCCGATTCGATCCCGGGGCTCGAGATTCTGGCCGACGACGTGCGCTGCACGCACGGCGCCACGGTGGGACGCATCGATCCCGAACCGGTCTTCTACCTGTGCAGTCGTGGTATTCCACGCCTGGAGGCCGAACGGCTGGTGGTGGAAGGTTTCTTCGATCCGATCATGCAGCGTATCCCGTTTGAGGGCGTGCGCAGCCGTTTCCAGGAGGCGATTCACGCCAAGATGGAAACGTATTCGGGCTGAAAATAAATTGACTGGGGTACTGATTATGATAGAATTAATAGATTGCGCTTAAAAATCAGTACCCCAGTTTTCGCAGGAGAGTTCGTATGTCCCAGTTTCCTTTCATGAAGGCGCCCGACCCTGAGTTCCGTTTTGACGTGGGGGATATCGTCGAAGTGTTTTGCGATCATGAGAAGGGCGGGCAGCGCATACGCGGCTGGTTGAAAGGAATCGTTGTTCAGGTGGATAGCAAGATGGTGGCGGTGCAGTTTCGTTCCAACGTTTTCTTGACGGACGGCTGGATGGTGCCGGATCACATTTTGTGGTATCCGATTAACTCTCCTCATTTGCGCCCCCCGCAGCGGCGCAAGGCCGATATGCCGCGGGTCGAATGAGGCCTCAGACCGGTTCGAGGGTACAAATTTATGCAGCCTACTATACCCCTTCCTCTGGATATCCAACGGGTACGGGCAGATTTTCCTATTTTGCAGCGTGAAGTGCGGCCGGGAGTGCCGGTTATCTATCTCGATTCGACCGCCTCGGCCCAGAAGCCGCTCAGTGTGATCGCGGCCATGGATGATTATTATCGCCGCTCAAACGCCAACATTCACCGCGGCGTGCATACGTTGGCCGAGGAGGCCACCGGGTTATACGAGGCGGCGCGCCAGCGTATCGCGGCTTTCATCGGGGCGCGCAGCGCACGCCAGGTGATCTTTACCCGCAATGCCACCGAGTCGATCAACCTGGTGGCGTTTAGCTGGGGACGGGCCAATCTCAAGCCGGGCGATGTGGTCATCCTGACCGAAATGGAACACCATTCCAACCTGGTACCCTGGCAGATGCTGGCGGCCGAGCGCGATGTGCGCCTCGAGTTCATCCCGGTCGGCGAAGACGGCCTGCTCGACCAGCAGGAATACGCCCGCCTGTTGACGCTGGAGCCGCGCCTGGTGGCGTTTACCCAGATGTCGAATGTGTTGGGCACCATTCCGCCCTCCAAAGAGATGATCCGCCAGGCGCACCAGGCCGGGGCGCTGGTGCTGCTGGATGGGGCCCAATCGGTGCCGCATTTCCCGGTCAACGTTCAGGATCTGGACGTCGATTTTCTGGCCTTTTCGGCGCACAAGATGTGCGGGCCGACCGGCATCGGAGCGTTATACGGACGCGATACGCTGTTGCAGGCCATGCCGCCTTTCCTGGGCGGCGGCGACATGATCAAGAAGGTGCATCTGCGTTCCTTCACCCCCAACGACCTGCCGCACAAGTTCGAGGCCGGCACGCCGGCCATCGCCGAAGCGGTTGGGTTTGGGGCGGCGGTGGATTATTTGCAGGCGGTGGGCATGGAAGCCATTGCGGCTTACGAGCATCAGATCGTGGCGTATGCCATGCAGCGTCTGAACGAGATTGGCGGGCTGCACATCATTGGCCCGGTCGCCAGCCAGCGCGGCGGGGTCGTCTCGTTCAGCATGGACGACATTCACCCGCACGACATCGCTCAGATCCTCGATTCGGACGGGGTGGCGGTGCGCGCCGGGCACCACTGCGCCATGCCGCTGCACGAGAAGTATCACCTGCCGGCCACCACTCGCGCCAGCTTCTATCTGTATAACACCCACCAGGAAGTGGATCAACTGGTGAAATCTTTACATAAAGTCAGGCATATGTTCGGGTGAACCGTTATGGATGATTTATATCGCGAAATCATTATCGAGCATTACAAGAACCCCGGGTACCGCGGCCAGCTCGACCCGCACGATATCTCGTTTGAGGATGAAAACCCACTGTGCGGCGATCATATCCGCATCGATTTGCGCCTGGACGCCGAAGGTAGGGTGGCCGAGGCGGGTTTCAGCGGGCACGGCTGCGCCATTTCGCAGGCCTCGTCCGATATCCTGCTCGAGTCGATCATCGGCAAGACCCTGGAAGAGGTCAAGCAGCTGGGCAAGCAGGACTTGCTCGATCTGTTGGGGATCGATATGGGGCCGGTGCGGCTCAAGTGTGCGTTGTTACCGCTCAAGGTGCTCAAGGCGGGCGTCTACGGTGTGGGCGCCGGTGAAGAAACCTCTCAATTCGACGAGGAATGAGCATGGACGCGGCGCAGTACGAGTTTTATGCAATTGGGCCGGCGGCTGAACTGCCGCCGGGCGAGCGTTTGTTCCTGGCGATCGACGAGAAACCGGTGGTGGTGTTCAACATCGCCGGGCAGTATTACGCCATCGGCGACGTCTGCACCCACGATCATGGCCCGTTGGGCGACGGCGAACTGGACGGTTACCAGGTGGCCTGCCCGCGCCACGGAGCGCGCTTCGACGTGCGCGACGGGCGGGCAGTGCGCCTGCCGGCGGTGGCGCCGGCGCCGGTGTACCCGGTGCGGGTGGTGGACGGTCAACTGGAGATTGGCGTCAGTAAACGCTAAATGGGGCCCGCTTTTTAGCGGTTGTCCTGGGCGTCGTCGATGCCTTCTACCGGGCGGGTGAGTCCCAATCCTTGCCGGTCGGCGGATTGGGCCGCCAGGCGGTCCTGCTCGTCGGGAAAGTTGCGCTGGATGGAGGCGCGCACCCGTTCCAGGTAGCCTTGCACCGGGCGGGCGCGTTCGGCCGGCAGAACGTCCAGCAGGTCTTGCAACAAGGCCTGCAGGCGGCGCATGACCTGGATGGAGCCGGCGCCGTAATGACGGATTTCGTCGATGGCCAGCGCCAGGAAGTCTTCCCAATCGGGCGTGGGGTAGATCAGGCGCAGTGTACCCTGAGGATCGCGTTCCAGACCGACGTCGAGGTAATGGGTGCCAATGCGGTGCAGCAGGTCGTCGAGCTGGTCGATGGCTTGCACGGCGGTGGTCGGGTCGTTGACCGCCGGCGAGAGGGCGCGGATGGCAATGTCGACGATCAGGCGAAAAGCATATTTGGGATCCTGCTCGATGGTGCGTTCGTGGCCGATTTCGATTGCCCGGTAGAGCAGAGTGGCGGGGATGCGCCGGCTGGCGCGGCGCACATTGAGGATCACGGCGCCATCCGGGATGGTGTCTCCCGGCGGGTAACGGATCTCGATCAGCCCGTTGGCCCGCCGCGCCAGTTCGACCAGGCGAGCGGTGTGGTATTCTATGACGACGCCGGGGGCGCCGTGGTGATGCAGCGTCTGCGTGATGGGCGGCAGGGGCAGGGGAATCTGGGCCAGCATCGATTGGTGGTCGGCCTCGTCTTCCTGTTCGTCGCGGCGGAAGCGGTGCGTATACATGCTGTCGATCACCTGCCGGCCGCGTGAGCCGACCATGTGCAGCACGCTGGTGACGCGCAGCGAAGTGACGCGCTCGATCAGCGCCAGGAACAGGATCGTGCTGGCCAGCACCAGCGCCAGGGCGGTCGCCACGGTCAGGTCGGGGGTCTGTCCTTCGGGCAGGGCGCCGATATACAGCGAGGCCGTCAGGGTGAAGAGGAAATTGCCGGTGAAGACGCCCAGGGCATGGCGCACCACCGGGTCTTGCAGCAGGTAACCCGCCAGGCGCGGGGTATAGCTGCTGCTGCCGAACTGTACCAGGACAAAGACCATCGAGAAGACGAAACCGGTAAAGCCGATCATGCCCGAAGAGATGGTGGCGAGCAGGCCGGCGGCGGCGCCGGGGCTGATTGGCACCAGACCGGGTTGTACCAGACGATCCAGGCGCGGGATGAGGTTGCCCAACAGCAAGGCGGCGCAGATATAACCGACCGGGACGATCCAGATGCGCACCAGAGCGCGCAGCCGCGAACGGGGGCGAATGGGTAAAGAAGCCAGGCGGGGTTTGCGCATGATTGTATTCCATTATACCGCGCCAGCCTTGACCCTATGAACTTCGATTATTTTGCCGGTCACAGGGGGGCGCCTGGGTGAGTGACGGGGCCGGTCAAAAAACGGCGGGTCTCAGACCCGCCGCTACAATTCTGCGCCCTGGCGTTAAGCCTGTGGCGCACGGGAGTGTATCAGACAGGCCGATTTTGGGGACACCTTTTCGGACATTGGCCCGTTAAGTATTATGATTGACCTTTCTGGTATACTAATGACATGCTCCTGGCGAGGCCGGGCGACAACTTACATTGGTCACGGCAGGGGGGAAACGTTTCTACACATGGAGGCGAAAATGCATTGGCAAAGTAATAAGACAGGCTGGTTGAGCCTGGTGGTATTGTTTAGTATCCTGTTTTCGAGCTGCGGCGGGCCGGCCCCAACTGGCGGGGCAACCCCGACCGGCGGGGCGGCGACGCCCACTCAAGCGCAGCAGGCGCTGGCGGCCATTACCCCGGCGGCGACGGCCACGACTGCGCCCTTGCCGCAGGCCGAGGGGCCGCTGCCGCCCAGCGTGGTGACCTGGCGGCCGGGGGAGAGCCAGGAACTGGCGTTGGACGGGGCGGTGGAGATCACCTTCGACCGGGCGATGGACGCAAACAGCGTGGAGCAGGCCTTTCAACTGATCGCGGCCGATGGGGCGACGGTGGAAGGCAAGTTCTCCTGGCCGGCCAAAGAGACGCTGCGTTTCCAACCGGATGCCCCGCTGGCCGGCGGCGGCCTGTACCGGGTGCAGATCGGCGCCGAGGCGCAGGATGGCGAGGGTGTGGCGCTGGCGGGCCCGCTGCAATTGAGCTTCACCACCGCCAGCCGTTTGCAGGTCAGCCAGGTGTTTCCCGGCCGCGATGCGCAGGCGGTTGCCGCCGATACGCCGATCACGGTGATTTTTAACCGCCCGGTGGTGGCGCTGGCCGTCGATCAGGACCCCGCCGGCCTGCCCAACCCGCTGGTGATCGATCCGCCGGTTAAGGGCAAGGGCGAGTGGGTCAGCACCTCGGTCTATGCCTTCCAGCCCGAGGCATTGCTGAACAGCGCGACCACGTACGAGGTGCGCGTTCCGGCCGGGCTGGCGGATGCCAGCGGCGACCCGGCGGCCGGGTTGGCCGAAGACGCCGCCTGGAAATTTGGCACGGCTGCCCCGCAGGCGTATCTGGCTTCTGAGGATGGACGTAGCATTAAGAAGAACGTTCGCCTGGACCAGGTCTTCCGCCTGGAGTTTACCCATGCAGTGAAGCGGGCCACGCTTGCCCAGGCGTTGAAGATCACCGCCCCGGATGGAAATGTGGTGCCGGTCAGCCTGCGCTGGGAAGCTAACAGCTTTCGAGTGGCGTTCAAGCCGCTGGCCAATCTCAAGCCGCAGACTACCTATACCCTCAAACTCGAGGCAACGGTGCAGGCCCAGGACGGCGGCGTGTTGGCGAAGGGCCTGACCCACCAGTTTACCACCGTGCCTTACCCGAAGGTGCTTTCGACTCGACCGGATGATCAGGGGTGGGAAAAACCACTGGATCAGTACCAATCGCAGTTGGAGATTCGTTTTGCCTCGCCGATGAACGCCAGGACGCTGCTGTCGCGCCTGGTGATTGCCCCGCAGATCGATGTTAAAAAGAATTGCTACTACTACGAATACGAGAGTACATTACGCTGTTATGGGTTGAAGCCTTCTACGAAATATGAAGTGCGGTTGAAAGCGGGCATGGCGGACGTGTACGGCAATACCATTAAGGACGAACGGCTGGTGCGTTTTTACAACGGCGCCTCGCGTCCCTACGCTCATCTGTATGGCTCCTACCTGCAACTGTATTCGCCGCAGAGCAAGCCCGAGTTCTTTGCGGCGTACATGAACGTCGAGCAGGTCAAATTCGTCCTCTACCCGATGGGCGTCGACGAATTCATCCAGTGGAGCAAGCTGGAGTATGACGATAAGCAGACGTATCAACCCGAGGCGGATACGCCGGTGTGGAGCCTGGAGCAAAAGAGCGAGGGGAAACCTGACCAGGAAGTGATGCGCAGTTATTCTTTTGATGCGCAGGGCAAGCCGTTGGCGCCGGGCATTTATTATCTTCGGCTTACCTCACCGTCTTTGAAAGACAAGGACCTGATGGATGCCGCCCGGGTGTTGTTTGTGGCCAACGCCAACCTGACGTTCAAGATGGGCGCCGGGGACGGGCTGTTGTGGCTGACCGACTTGCAAAGCGGCGCGCCGCTGGCCGGTGTACCGCTCAACGTTTACGATCGTGAGGGGAAACAACTGGTCACGGATAAAACCGATGCGCAGGGTGTCTTGCATATGAAGCTGCCGGGCATGGAGAAAAGCAGCGAGGAGCGCTTTGCCTTGAGTCAGGATGGCAAGGTTTTTGCGATTGCTTCGAGCAACTGGCAGAGCGCCTACGGTTTCAGCCTGTGGGACGTGCCGCGTAACATGCACCCACCGGAGGAAATGGTGGGCTACCTGTATACCGAACGGCCGATCTATCGCCCGGGGCAGCCGGTGTACTTCAAGGGCATCCTGCGCAAGGATACCGACCTGAGCTACAGCCTGCCGGAAGAGAGCAAAGTGGAGGTGGCGATCGAGAGTTACAAGGGGGAGGTCTACCGTCAGACGCTGTCGCTTTCGCCTTATGGTTCGTTCGAAGGCAAATTCACGCTGGACGCCCAGGCTGAACTGGGGGACTATCGTGTCACGATCTTCACGGGAGAGGAAAAAACCGGCGTTGCCGGCACTTCGTTTACGGTGGCCGAGTATCGCCCGCTGCAGTTTGCCGTGGAGGTGAAGACAGAGGCCAGCGATATCCTGGCCGGGCAGACCTTTGCCGCCGACATTTCGGCCGAATATCTGTCGGGCGGGGCGGTGTCGGGCGCCGAGGCCAACTGGACGTTGAGCGTGGCGCGTTCTGAGTTTGTGCCGGGCCAGGATCTGGCGGATTTTAGTTTCTTTAGTTTCAGCGATTACCGCCCGCTCAAACGTTCCGGACAGATTGCCTCAGGAAAATTCTATTTGGATGAGAACGGGAAGTATCACCTGACCCTCCCGGCTGAATACAGCCAGGCCGGGGTGGGGCAGCGCTTTGTGTTGGAGGTGACGGTCGGCGATGCGGGCGGCAACCTGGTGAGCAACCAGGCTGCGGTGACGGCGCATCCGGGCAAGGTGTACGTGGGCGTGCGCCCGCTGCGTTACGTCAACAAGGTGGACGAAGAAGCGGCAATCGAAGTCGTGGCGGTGGATTGGGGTGGTAAGCCGGCGCCGGACAGCAAGATCGACGCCGAGATCATCCTGCGGCGCTGGTACAGCGTCCAGCAGCAGGACGAACGCGGTTACGTGCGCTGGATTTCGAACGTGAAGGAAGTGCCGGTGCAGCGCTTCACCGCCGTGGCAGTGGACGAGAAGGGGCGGGCAACGCTGCGTTTTACCCCCAAGGAGGGCGGCTCGTATGTGGCGCGGGTGCGTACACGTGACGCCGAAGGGCGACCGGCAGAGGCGGGCGCCTATCTGTGGGTATCGGACCGAAAATATGTCTCCTGGCAGCAGGAAAGCAGCAAGACAATCGAACTGGTCTCCGACCGTAAATCGTACCGGCCGGGTGACACGGCCGAGATCCTGATCCCCACCCCGTTCCAGGGCGAGGCGTATGCGTTGGTGACGGTGGAACGCAGTTCGATCCGCAAATGGGAGGTGGTCAAACTGACCAGCAACAGCACGGTGTACCGTTTGCCGGTGACCGAAGACATGGCGCCGGGGGTGCACGTCAGCGTGCTGGTGATGAAGGGGGTGGATGCGGACAACCCGCGCTCAACCTTTGTCATGGGCAGTCTGCCGCTCAAGGTGGATGTGGCGCGCAAGCAGGTGACGGTGAAACTCACGCCGGATCGCACCCAGGCCGGGCCGCGCGAACAGGTGACCTACAAGGTGCAGACGCTGGATGCGGACGGCAAGCCGGTGGACGCCGAGGTCTCACTCAGCCTGAGCGACCTGGGCACGCTGATGCTCAAGGAACGCGTTTCGCCGCCGATGCTGGATTATTTCTACTCTGAACGCCAATTGGAGATCAGCACGGCCGTTCCGCTGGCGCTGCTGGTGGATCTATACAACGAGGAATTGCAGAAACAGGCCGAGGAGAGTGCGCGCTCGGGCAGCGGCGGCGGTGGCAAGGGCGGTGGCGCCGAAGGAGTGTTCGAGGTGCGCCAGGACTTCCCCGATACGGCCTTCTGGTCGGCGCAGGTGCGCACCGGTGAGCGCGGCGAGACGAGCGTGACGGTGACGCTGCCGGACAACCTGACCACCTGGCGCATGGAGGCGCGGGCGGTGACGAGCGACACACGGGTGGGGGAGGCGACCGTTGACCTGACGAGCACCAAGCCGCTGCTGGTGCGCCCGCAGACGCCGCGTTTCTTTATCGCCGGCGACCGGGTGGTGTTGGGAGCGATCCTGCAAAACAACACCCATCAACTGCTGCAGGTGGAGGCCACGCTGGAGGCGAAGGGGGTGACGTTGAGCGGCAAGCCGCTGCAGAAGGTGGATCTGCCGGCCAAAGAGCAGCGTTACATCAGCTGGGAAGTGACCGTGCCGGCAGATGCGGAACGCGTCGATCTGGTGTTCCGCGCCCAGGGCGGCGAGTACAGCGACGCCAGCCGGCCGACGCTGGCCAAACTGGAGGGACAGGGGCTGCCGGTCTACCGCTACGTGGTGCCCGAGACGGCCAGCACGTCGGGGATGCTGAATGCGGCCGGGGCGCGCAGCGAAGCAGTGCTGCTGCCCAACCGGCCCGGGCAGCAGGGCGAACTGACGGTGAAGGTCTCCAGCTCGCTGGTGGGTGGCTTGAGCGACGGTTTGAACTACCTGGAGCATTACCCGTACGAGTGTATGGAGCAGACCGTTTCGCGTTTTCTGCCGAACGTAGTCACCAGCCGGGCGCTGCAGGAAGCCGGGGTGGAGAATGCAGAACTGAAACAAAAGCTGGACGCTCAGATCGAAGTGGCGTTGCAGCGCATCGCTTCACAGCAAAACGACGACGGCGGCTGGGGGTGGTGGCCCTATCAGGACAGCCGGCCCTTGACCAGCGCGTACGTTTTGCTGGGGCTGCACGAGGCTCTGGCGGCGGATTATTCAGTCGACACGGATGTCCGCGAGCGGGGCATTGAGTATCTCAAGAGCAATCTGATCCCCCCGTCGCAGGAAAGCGCCAGATACGAGCTCAACCAGCAGGCCTTCCTGTTGTACGTTCTGTCGCTCAACGGTGAAGAGCCGGTGGACGAAGCTGTGGCGTTGTACGATCTGCGCCAGAACATGGATCTGTACGCCCGGGCTTACCTGGCCCAGGTGCTGGCGGCGGCGGACAAGGACGACCCGCGCCTCCAGATGCTGGTAAGCGACTTTGTCGGGGCGGGCATTCTGACCGCTTCCGGGATGCACTGGGAAGAACAGTCCGACGATTACTGGAACTGGAACACCAATCTGCGCACCACGGCCATCATCCTGAATGCGATGGTGGATATCGACCCCGAGAATGCGCTGAACGCCAACGCCGTGCGCTGGCTGATGAGCAACCGCTCGGCCGGCGGGCACTGGGGCAGCACCCAGCAGACCGCCTGGACGTTGATGGCGCTGGTCAACTGGATGACGGTCAGCGGCGATCTGAAGCCGCAGTACAGTTTTGCGCTGGACGTGAACGACGTGCGTAAGCTGGACGGTCAGGCCGACCCGCAGAAACCGGAGCAGGTGAGCGAACTGCGTATGGCGGTGAGCGAGCTGCTGACCGGCAAGCCCAACAAGCTGTCGATTGGGCGTGGGGAGGGCGATGGCAGTCTGTATTACACCGCCAGCCTGGAGGTGACTCTGCCGGTGGCGGAGGTGAAGGCGCTCAACAAGGGCATCATCCTGTCGCGGGCGTACTATCCGCCCAAGGATCTGCTCCGCCCGGTGCGCAAGGCCCAATTGGGCGATTTGCTGGTTGCTCAATTGACGGTGGTGGCGCCGACGGATTTGTATTATGTTTTGATCGATGATCCGCTGCCGGCCGGGTTGGAGGTGGTGGACCAGACGCTGCGCAGCAGCCCGAAGGGGCAGATTCCGGATCGACTGCGTTACGACGATTTCTTCCATTACGGCTGGGGCTGGTGGTATTTCGATCATGCCGAACTGCGCGACGAGCGGGTGGTGTTGTCGGCCTCCTGGCTCCCGGCGGGGACGTATATCTATACCTATCTGGTGCGCGCCGGCACCCCCGGCACCTTCCAGGTCATCCCGCCCAGCGGGCAGGAGTTTTACTTCCCCGAGGTATATGGCCGCGGCGACGGCAGCACGTTTGAGGTAAAGCCCTGAGTTTGGTGCGTTCATAAATCCGTACAATAAACCGGTCCTCACAGGTCCTTAAGACCTGTGAGGACTTTTTAGCTCTCGCCCCTTGAGGGGGCAAAAGCTTTAGGGCGTTTTTAAAAGCACCCCTCCCTGGCCCTCCCTGAATTTCGTAGAAATTCAGGGAGGGAATGTCTGTCGCCCCAGACCGGATTGGCCCTTAATGCGTTACGGCGGGCAGGACTTCAAACTCGCTCACCGGGCTGCTCAAGGTCCGCCCGCTGGGGGTGGTGGCTTCCACCCAGGCGCGGTGTTTCCCCGGGTTGAGCTGCCACCAGACCTCGTAGGGTGGGGCATCCAGGCGGGCGAGGAGCGCTCCGTCCAGCCACAGCGTGACGCTTTGCAGTCCTTCTCCGGCGGCCTGGATGAGCAGGCGCTGGTAGGCGAGCGGGTAACCGTTGGCGATGCGGTAGCGGGCGTTGGGGGGCGGGGAGAGCAGCACCAGGTCACCGGGCAGGTCGGCGGGGGCGTTCACCCCGGCCGGTGCAGCGGCAAGCAAGTCGGCCAGCAACAGCAGCCCCTGGCTGCGCCCCCAGGCCTGCGCCTGCGGCGGGAGATCGAGGGCGACCGCCGTTTGTAACTGGTCGGCGGGCGTGTCCGGCCCGGCCAGCCCGCCGCTGCGCCGGTCGAGTGTGACCTGGCGGTAGAGCGTGTCGGTCTGGGTGGGCTGGGTGCCCTCGATGAACCATTCCGTGCGGCGATAGGCGCAGGCGTCGCCGGGCAGCAGGCCGGAGAGCGTGCACACCTCCACCTGCACCAGCCCGGGCGGGCGGGTGAAATCCTGTTCGGGGCGGCCCTTGAGCACGTCGCGCAAAAACTGGTGCCAGATGGGCGCGGCGCCGGTCAGGCCGGTCACGTCGCGCATCGGGTGAAAATCGGTGTTGCCGGCCCATACCCCGGCCACGATTTCGGGTGTATAGCCAACGGTCCAATTATCGTGGTAGTTGGTGGTCGTGCCGGTTTTGACCGCCGCCGGGCGGTCCAACTTGAGGGTGCTGTTGCGCCCAAAACCCAGGCGGCGGGCCTCGTCGTCGTTGAGGATATCGCTGATCAGCCAGGCGACGCGTTCGTCCAGGACGCGCGGGGCCGGGACGGTTTCGTGCTGTTTGATGACTCTGCCCTGTGGATCGCGCAGCTCCTGGATGGTGTAGGGCTGGATGCGGTAGCCGCCGTTGGCGAAGACAGCATAGGCGCGCGCCAGTTCTAGCAGCGTGATCTCGCCGCCCCCCAGCGCGACGGACAGGTCGTATTCGCTCTTTGCGTTCAGCGAGGCGATGCCAAAGTCATTGGCGGCGCTGACGAAGTCCGGCAGGCCGAGGGTTTTGAGCGCAATCACGGCCGGGATATTGAGCGAAGAGCCGATCGCCGTGCGCACGCTGACCGGCCCGTGTTCCAGTTCGTCGTAATTGGCCGGGGTGTAAGAGTAGCCGTCGTGCGTGACGAAGGAAGTGTTCACGTCCAGGATGCTGGTGGCGGCCGTCCACGGTTCGGCGCGGCGCGGGTCGAGCAGGCTGGCGTAAATCAACGGTTTGAGCGCCGAGCCCGGCTGGCGCAGGGTCGTGGCCATGTTAATCGCCCCGCCGGTCGCCTGGTTGAAATAATCCGGGCTGCCGACCATGGCGCGGATGGCGCCGCTGTGGGGTTCGAGCGCCACCAGGGCGGCGCTGTTGACGTTGTAATTGATGCCGTCCGGGTTGTTGCGCAGGCGCTGCATCTGCTGGTTGACGGCTTTTTCGGCCAGGTGCTGCCAGTTCAGATTGAGCGTGGTACGCACCTCCAGTCCACCGTACTGGTAGATCTCAGCCGGGGTGATCCATTCGTCCAGTTCGGAGCGCACCAACATGACGAAGTGCAGCGCCTCGGCCGGGTAAGGACTGGTGCTGTAAATCAGCGGTTCGCGTTCGGCCAGCTGGCGCTCGGCGGCAGTCAGATAGCCGTGCTTTTCCATGAGTTCGAGCACAATTTTCTGGCGCTGGCGGGCCGCCTCGGGGTGAGTCAGCGGGTTATAGGCGGCCGGGGCCTGGGGCAGGCCGGCCAGCAGGGTGCACTGCGCCAGGTCGAGCTGGCGCGCCGGCTTGCCGAAATAAGTGTGGGCGGCCGCCTCGACGCCGTAGGCCATGCCGCCGTAGTTCATCTCGTTTAGATAGAATTCGAGGATCTGCTCTTTGCTGAAACGGCGCGCCATCTGCCAGGCCAGCAGGCTCTCGCGCAGTTTACGGCGCAGGCTGCGCTCGGTGCGCTCCTGTGGGTCGAGCAGCAGGTTGCGGGCCACCTGCTGGGTGATGGTGCTGCCGCCCGCCAGCGTCTCGCCGCCCTGCAGGTTGATCCACATGGAGCGCAGGATGCCGGTCAGGTCGACGCCGGGGTTGTTGTAAAAATTGTGATCCTCGGTGGCGATGGTGGCCTGTTGCAGCGCCAGGGGGATTTCTGCCAGCTTAAGACGGGTGTGGCGGCCGGTATCTTCGGGCAGCACTTCGTATAACAGGCGGCCATCCTGATCGGTGATGCGCACACTGGGCGGCATCAGGCGTTGTTCCAGGTCAGAGGGATCGGGCAGGCCGGCAAACAGCCAGGCGTACACCCCACCGGTCAGCAGAGCCAGGATGAGCAGTAACAGCGCAAGCCGTTTAAGTTGGGTCATCAATGGGGAGGAAGTCCTTCCCCGCAGACTGTTCAGGCAGCGCAGCCAAACGCGCCGATGATGCGCAGAGTATCGAAACCTTCAGCGTATGGGCGTTCGGCCAGCGCCCCATGCCGCACCAGGGTGGAGCGGGTAATCTGCGGATCGAAATAATACTTGCTGGTGTAGGTCTTGTAGGCGGCCAGCGCCTGTAACTTGCGCTCGACGTCCGCCTCGCTGACCTCGACCAGAAAGTTGGGGAAGAAGCCGTAACTGCTGCGCAGCACGTCAAAGCCCAGCACGGTGGTACCGCGAAAAGCGCGCAGCGCTTCTTCGGTCACGGTGGCATGATCTTGATGAATGTCGGCTTTGGTGTGAACGAGAACGATCTCGGGCCGGTAGGTACGGTTGAGCTCGATCATGTATTCCAGGATTTCCTGGCGGGCGTGGGGGAAACGCCGGGTTTCAAATTCACCGAGGATAACGTTTTGTTCGGGCACGCCCAGGATGGCCATACTCTGGCGGTGTTCTGCGACCAGGTTTTTGAGCAGCGGGTTTTTCTGGTTGTCGGAAAGCGTCACACACAGAATCTCGGTCTGCTGGACGATGTGGGCGATCAGGGCGCCGCAGCCCAATTCAATGTCATCCGGATGGGCGCCGATGAAGCATACCCGCCGGCCATAAAAAGTCATGTCGTGATTCATAGCGTATTCCTGGCTGTGCAGGATGCAGCGTGCAGCACCGTTTGCGGGGCGTGCACGCTGCATCTTGTGGTAGAAGGGATTTATTTTGTGGCGACGAAACCGCCGACCACCTTGGTCATGACCAGCTTGCCTTCCTGCTGCACGCGCCGTTCGGCCACGGCGCTGATCTTCTGCATGACGTGCTCGAAGTCGTCCTTGCCCTGGAACAGCCCGCTCCACAGTTTGCGATCCTCGGAGAGCGAGGCGCGGGTGTATTCGACAAACGGTTCGGCGCTGGCGAAAGTCAGCGGGTTTTCGAAGATGTGCACCTCGACGCTGGCGAAGATCGAGCGCAGGGTGGTGAGGATTTCGCTGTCATAGCGCGAGCTGCCCGGCATGGGCGGAATGACCTGGCCGGTGGCCTCGCGGATGATGTCGTAAAACAGTTGTTTGTTGCTGGGCATAGGGCCGCTGGTAAACAGGCGCCCGCCCGGCTTGAGCACGCGGTGCATTTCGCCGATGGTGAAGGGCATATTTTCGGCGTAATAAATGGCAAAGCAGCAGGACTCGAGGTCGAACTGGTTGTCGGCAAAGGCAAACGGCAGGTTAAAGTTCAACTCGGTGAAGGTGATGCGGTTGCCGGCCTGGGCGTTGGCCTGGCGGGCCTGGGCGAGCAGTTCGGCGGAGACGTCGCCGCCGGTGATTTCGGCTTCGCCGTTCAGGTAATGGTCATAGGAAAAACACTGTTTGCCCGAACCGCAGGCCACATCCAGGATTTTGCTGCCCTTTTGGGGTTTGAGCAGATCCAGCATCCATTCGTCGATATTGCGTCCGCCAAATTGGTTATGGATGTCGATGCGCTTGGCCAGATCGCTGGTGGTTTCCTGATAATCGATTTTCATGCTTCCTCGCCTTTGAAAAATAGTGGGGTAAGGCTCCATTTTAACATATTCTGGGCAACATTTCGCCGGCGAGCACGTCGAGCAGGCGAGTGCCGCCGATGAGGGTGCGCAGCAAGACGCGTCCGGCGGGGGCGTCTTGAACGGAGCCGATGCGGGCGGCGTGGGCGCCGTAGGGCGCCTTGCGCATGGCCTGCAAGGCCGCTTCGGCCTCCTCGGGCGGGACGATGACGATCACCTTGCCTTCGTTGGCCACGTACAGCGGGTCGAAGCCCAGCATTTCACAGGCGGCGCGCACCGGCGGCAGCACCGGCACGGCGTTCTCGTCGATGCAGATGCAGGCCTGGCTTTGCCCGGCGATTTCGTTCAGCGTGGTGGCCAGACCGCCGCGCGTCGGGTCGCGCAGCACGTGAGTATGGGGGGCGGCCGCCAGCACGGCCGCGATCAGGTGGTTGAGCGGGGCCACGTCCGAACGGACGTCGGCCTCAAAGCCCAATTCGCCGCGCGCTGTCAACACGGCGATACCATGCTCGCCGACCGTTCCGGAAAGCAGCACCACGTCGCCGGGGCGGGCGCCTTCGCCGCCTACCTGGCGGCCGGCGGGGATCCAGCCCACGCCGCTGGTGTTGATGAATAACCCGTCTGCCTTGCCCTTTTCCACCACCTTGGTGTCGCCGGCGACGATCTGCACGCCGGCTTCCTGAGCGGCAGCCTGCATCGAAGCCACCACCCGTTCGAGCGTGGCGACCGGCAGCCCTTCTTCCAGGATGAAGCCGGCCGTCAGGTACAGCGGTACGCCGCCGGACATACTGACGTCGTTGACCGTGCCACACACCGCCAGCCGGCCGATGTCACCGCCGGCAAAAAACAGCGGGGTGACGATGTGCGAGTCGGTGGCGATGGCCAGCCGGCCGTGTAAGGCGGCGGCCTCGGGCAGAGTCACGCCGGCAAAATCGTTGCCTGCCAGCAGGGGCGGGCTGGAAAGGTGCGGCACAAAGACGCGCTGGATGAGTTGTTGGGTCATGCGCCCGCCGCTGCCGTGGCCGATGACGATCTGTTCGTCGTGCTGCAAGGGCAGCGGACAGTTGGGGCCTTCAAATGCAGCCGGGTAAGAATTTTGCATCCGTTCCTCGAAAGAAATTTATCGTTTGCCGTAGCGGTAATAAGCCGCGCAGGCGCCCTCGGAAGAGACCATCGTGGCGCCAAGCGGGTTGCTGGGGGTGCACAGCGTGCCGTAGGCCGGGCACTGATTGGGCTTGCGAATGCCCTGTAAGATCTGGCCGGCGATACAGATTTCGGACTCGCGGGTCTGGATGTGGCCCACATCGAAACGACGCTCGGCGTCGAAGTCTGCCCATTCGGGGCGCAGCCGCCAGCCGCTCATCGGGATCGGCCCGATGCCGCGCCAGTTGCGGTCGCAGGCTTCAAAGACGCGGCGGATGATGGCCTGCGCCCCGGGGTTGCCCGCCTCGCTGACCAGGCGCGGGTAGGCGTTTTGCACCTCACAGGTGCCCGCCTCGAGCTGGCGCACGGTCATGAGGATGCCCTGGCACAGGTCAAACGGTTCAAATCCGGTGACGGTGATCGGCACGCGGTACTGGCGGGCGATGGGCGGGTATTCGTGATAGCCCATCACGGCGCAAACGTGCCCGGCGGCCAGGAAACCCTGCACGCGGTTGTGGGGGGCGCTGAGGATGGCGTGCATGGCCGGCGGGACGCATACGTGCGAGACCAGCAGTGAGAAATTTTTTAGCCCCAGCGCCTGAGCCTGCAACAGGCTGGTAGCGTTGGCGGGGGCGGTGGTCTCGAAGCCGATGGCAAAGAAGACCACCTGTTTATCGGGGTTTTCCTGGGCGATGCGCACCGC
>CAZHTS010000048.1:16351-38138 GCA_964535315.1 uncultured Anaerolineaceae bacterium | reverse complement strand
CGGAAAGATAAAAAACCTGACCTGTCTGCCCATCAGTCGCCTCCGTTATCGATAGGACATAACGAACAGGTCGTCCAGTAAAGCCTGGATAACATCGCCAAGGTCTGTATTGGCAGGAAATATTTTCCGCCTTTGCGCATCATACTCCCAGCGACCTTTTGAATCCAGACGTGACGCCTCCAAAACAAATCCCTTCTCACTTTGTTCAACAGTATAAATAACACCCAGCAGGCAAAGTCTCTTCCAACTACGGGCCCTTGTGAGTTTTGGCAACAAGTAGAATTGATATTTGATCTCTTCTCTGCCAGGATCAGGAAGAAGTTTAAGTTCTGTTTCCAGTACATTTTTTACAGCCAGCACAAGAGCGCTTCGATCCAGATTCACCACTTGTACAGGTTCGATAAATGTTCGGATGCCGCTGCTATATGCTGCAATCCGCGGAACGAAAGCCTTACCATGCCAGATAATTATTGAGGCAGAATCAATTTTCATCTTATCACCCATGAGTTTCACCCTGATCTTTAGCTTTCGGAATCTCTTTGGTGCATTGTGGTCATCTTGTGCACATCATACGGAACATGCTAGAGGACTGGCAAGAAAATTATACCCCGAGTATTGTGGCCTGGCCCGAAACGAATACAATTTTTCTATGGAAATCACCCTTCCAATTGAGACAAAGGGCCTGAAGGGTATAACATCCAAATGATTTATCCGGGCGGGTACAGGCCAATGGAATGCCCCGGCTTTGAAAGTCGATTGGAAACCCGGAATAACCCCCAATCCCCTCGCGCCATCCCGCCCAAACGGTTTATAATCCCTGCCATGTTCCATCGCATCCTGCGCACCGTGCGCAACCTGATCTTCTTTGCCGTATCCCTCGTCCTGCTGCAACGCAGCACGATCCTCTTCACGGAACCGATCGAACAGATCCGCGCCTACACCCGCCCGCTGGAATTCAATTACGTCAACTGGACCCTGGACGCCCTGTGGCTCAAGAACCTGCAGGGCGCCCTGGCGGCCCCGCGCTACATCCCCGCCGACCGCCAGCGCCAGGTGGTGCTGCAATACCTGGAACGGGTGCGCGAGCGCGACGAACTCGAAGCGCAGGTCGAAGCCATCTACGTTGATCCTTCCGTCCACTTTCCCGAGCAGGCCGCCGCCGGTCAGCTATCCCGTCTGAGAGAACTGCGCCAGGAACTGGCCCGACTCGGCCCGCTGAGCGAGGCGGTCCTACAGCAGCAGTTGGCCGCCGTGCTCGCCGACCAGGGATTGACGCTGGGCGGGCAGCCCCTGCCGCCCGTGCTCTACCGCGTCACCGATCTGCCCACCGCCCTGATCATCTCGCCACGCCAGGTCATCCGCCAGGATTACAATATCTCGCTGGAAGGCAACCTGCCGATGGACGAACGCGTGACGCTGGAGAAAAACGTCGAACAAACCGCCGGCGTCTCGGCGCTGGTGGTCAACATCGGCGGGGTGGGCATCTACCCCACCATGGTGCTCTCGACCACCGACCTGGTGTTCCTGAGCGAGGTCGTCGCCCACGAATGGACGCACAACTACCTGACGCTGCGCCCGCTGGGGGTCAGCTACGACCGCACCCCCGAACTGCGCACCATGAACGAAACCGCCGCCTCGATTGCCGGCAAGGAACTGGGCGCCGAGGTGTTGCGCCGTTTCTACCCCGAATTCTACCATCCGCCCGAACCGCCCGCTCCCAGCCCGGCCCCGCCGGCGGCAAGCAGCACCCCTGTACCGCAGCCCAGCCCCACCCCGCCGGCCTTCAACTTCCGCGCCGAAATGCGCAAGACGCGCGTGCAGGCCGACGAACTGCTCAAGCAGGGCAAGATCGAAGAAGCCGAGCAATACATGGAGCAACGCCGCCAGTTCTTGTGGGAACACGGCTACCAGATTCGCCGCCTCAACCAGGCCTACTTCGCCTTCAACGGCGCTTACGACGACCACCCCGGCGGTGGAGCCGCCGGCAGCGACCCGGTTGGGCCGGCGGTGCGCGCCCTGCGCGCTCAGAGCGCCGGCCTGGCCGATTTTCTCAACCGCCTGTCGTGGATGACGGCGTTTAGCGACCTGCAACAGGCGGTCGGCGTCGCCCCCTGAACGCCGGTGTCATTGTCCCCGGCCGGCGGCGTCCGGCGAATGATAGAGCGCGTCTGCCGTGCCGGGTAAAGGCGCAAAGGGCTGGAAGGCCTCCGGCGGATAACCGGTATAAAAACTGAGCGAGTGACGCCAGGCATCCTCCTCCTCAGGGGTGAGCGCCTCGTCGCGGTAGGCCCAGTTGTGCTTGCGAATATATTCGCCCAGGTGCACCTCGTGCTGCGCCAGCCGCTGGCAACAATCCTGGACGAGAAAATCGACCGCCGCCGGGTAATCGCCGTTGAAAAGCGCCGCCGCCCGGCGCAGATGCGCCAGACACAGGCCGTCGCCCTGGCGGTAGAGCGCGACGATATCCTGGGCGCCGCGCTGCAATTCCTCGATCAGCGCAGCCAGGATGCGTTCCTCGTGGGCGGCTACCGCCACACAGGCCAGACAGGGCCGCTCGACGGGCAGAAGGGCGTCGAGCGGGCGGCGCCGCAGCCAGTTGCGCCCGCGCCGCCACCAGCGCCCCAGAATAGAACCGCGCTGCCCGGCGCGCCAGCCCTCCAGGCTGTGCCGGGTAAACTTGCTGAGATGTTCATAAATCAGGTTGGTGCCGAGCGGGTCGCCTTCGGCGCGCATCTCCATCGTCACCATCTGAAAGGTGTGCGGCGGGCAGAAACCCAGCGAAGCCACCAGCGCCATGCGCGAGTCGTAATCGTTGACGTGCTCGGCGTGAAAGGCTTCCAGATAACGCTCCAGCGCCCTGGGGCGCTGGTCGCAGATGGGGCACCCGCCCCGCTCCAGGCTGGCTTTGATCTCGAGCACTGTTAATGCAAACGCCATCCTACCTCACTTTGTAAAAAAAGGACCTCAGGGTCTGGCCGGCGGGGGTGGAGCGTACCACCCCAGGGTGGGCAGCTGGTTGTAATGCAGCAGGGCCGGGCCGCCCTGGCCCAACACCAGCACGGTCACCGCCGCGGTCAGGGCGTTCAAGCGCTGGAAGGCGTCCAGCGGCATGGCCAGGCTGTGCGCCACGGCCAGCTTGACCATATCGCCGTGGGTAAAACAGGCCGCCACCTGCTGCGGCTCAGGATAAAGCCGCGCCAGTTCATCCAGAAAAACGCAGATGCGTTCTTGCGCCTCGGCAAAACTCTCGCCGCCCGGAAAACGGGCGCCGGCCGGGTGCTGGCGCACCACCTGCCACAACTTCAGGCGGCGCAGGCTTTTGAGGGTCTTGCCCTGCCACTGTCCCAGGTCGAGTTCGATCAACGCCGGCTCGACCTGCACGGTAAGCTGGCGCGCCGCCGCCAACGGCGCAGCCGTCTCCAACGTTCGTTCGAGTGGGCTGCTATAAATGGCATGAATGGGGAGCGGGGCGAGCAGGCCCACCAGCGCTTCGGCCTGCTGGCGACCGCGCTCGTTCAGGTGCACGCCCGGCAGCCGGCCCGCCAGACGCTTGCCCACAAAGTCGTTCTCACCGTGGCGGATCAGCAGGATGGTCGCCATGTGGCTCCGGAGAGGTCTTGAGCGCCGCCGCCTGGGCCTGGCGCCAGCGTTCCAGCCGCTCGGCAATCTGGGCCTCATAGCCCTGGTTGGAAGGCTGGTAAAACGTGGCGCCCAACAGCGGCGTGGGCAGGTACTGCTGCGGGGTGAAATGCTCGGGGAAGGAATGTGGATACTGGTAACCCTTGCCGTGTCCCAGCCCACGGGCGTCGCGGCTGGCGTCCATCAGGTGCACCGGCACCGCACCGAGCCCCTCCTTTTCGATCAGCTCGCGCACCTTATAGAAGGCGCCGGCCGAATTGGACTTGGGCGCCGTGGCCAGGTAGAGGGTGGCCTCCACGATCGGATAAATGCCCTCGGGCAGACCGATGTATTCAAACGCCTGAGCGGCAGCGTTGGCCACCAGCAGCCCGCGCGGGTCGGCCAGGCCGATGTCCTCGCCCGCCAGGATGATCAGGCGGCGCAGGATGAAGCGCGGGTCCTCGCCGGCCAGCAGCATCTTGGCCAGCCAGTACAACGCCGCGTCGGGGTCCGAGCCGCGCACCGACTTGATGAAGGCAGAAATGGTGTCGTAATGGGCGTCGCCGTCCTTGTCGTACAGTACGGCCCGCTTCTGGATCGACTCCTGGGCCACGTCCAGGGTGACGTGGATCACGCCGCTTGCGTCCGGCGGGGTGCTCTCGACCGCCAGTTCCACGGCGTTGAGCAGGTTGCGGGCGTCGCCATTCGCCAGGCGCGCCAGATGCCGGCGGGCATCCTCATCCATACACACGTTGCGGCTGCCGTAACCGCGCTGCGGATCGGTCAGGGCGCGTTCGATCATGCGCAGCATGTGCTCTTCGTTCAGCGGTTCGAGTTGGAAGAGGCGCGAGCGCGAGACCAGCGCGGCGATGACCTCGAAATACGGGTTCTCGGTCGTGGCGCCGATCAGCGTCACCATGCCGTTCTCGACGTGCGGCAGCAGCGCATCCTGCTGCGCCTTGTTCCAGCGGTGCACCTCGTCCACAAACAGGATGGTGCGCCGGCGGTAGAGCTTACGCCGTTCGGCCGCCTCGGCGATGACCCGGCGCAGTTCGGCCACCCCGGCCAGCACGGCCGAGATGCTCTCGAAGTGCGCCTGGGTGTGGTTGGCAATGATCTGCGCCAGGGTGGTCTTGCCCGTGCCGGGCGGGCCAAAGAAGATGATGGATGAGAACAGGCGGTCGGCCTCGATGGCGCGGCGCAGCAGCTTGCCGGGAGCGATGATGTGCTCCTGGCCGACGACTTCGTCCAGCGTGCGCGGACGCAGGCGGGCGGCCAGCGGCGCCTCGTCTTGCATCCGTTCAGTCATGGCGTGTTCAAAAAGATCCATAAGCGGTTTCTCAAGGCCTAAAGACGCACTGCCGATGCTACCCCGGACAGTAAATTTGATTCTAACACAAAGGCACGGTTCACTGCAAAACGGCCCAGACGTGCACCTGCCCTTCTTTCGAACCGACCACGATACGCAGGCTGTCGGGGGTGAAAAAGACATCGGTCAAAACGGTGTTGGCGCTGCGCAGGGTGATGCCCCCCTCCCCCAGAGCGGCGTTCCACACCACCGGCCACTGCGCCAGGGTCGGCGCGGCCGGTGCGGCAGCAATGTAAGTGTCCAATGATTTACCCAGCGCCACATCCCACATCTGCACGCTGCCCTCGTTGGTGGTGGTCGCCAGCAGGGTGCCATTGGGTGAAAAGGCAGCGCCGATCAACGGCGTCTGCGCCAGTTCGTCCAGCATCAACATACGCCGCGTCTCCAGCGACCAGAAACCCAACCCGGATTGGCCGGCAAAGGCCAGCAGCTTACCATCTGGCGAGAAAAGCAGGGTGATGACGCCGCGCGGAGCCTGGAAACGCACCACCTCCCGTCCGGTAGCAGCCTCGTACAGCACACCCTGACCGCCGGCATCCACGGTGACGAGCATCTTGCCGCCCGGCGAACAGGCTACCAGGGTATACGCCGCGCTTTGCAGCGGGACGGTATAGCGCGGTTTGGCGGCGAGCAGATCCCAGAGAACGAGTTCGCTGGTCGAGGCCGAGGCCAGCAGGCGGCTGTCCGGTGAAAAGGCCAGGGCCGAAGGCTGGCGGGTGTGGGCCTGCAGCGCGCCAAGCAGCCGGGCGCCGGCGGCGTCCCATAGATACACGTCGCCAGCGCTGGCAATCGAGGCCAGGAACTTGCCATCGGGGGAGTAGGCAAAGGCGCGCACCGGACCATTCTGACCCTCAAGGCTGTGCAACAAACGTCCCTCGAGGGTGTACGTCTTCAAGCTGGCGCCTACCCCGATCGTCAGGCGGCTGCCATCCGGGGCAAGCGCGGCGTGCTCGGCGGCGTCGTCGCTGATGGCGGCAATGCGGCTGGCGTCGCTCACCTTCCAACTGAACAGAGTGTGCCCGCCGCTCAGGCCAAGCAGTTCCTGCCCGCTGGAAGAAAACGCCAGCCAGGATAACAGCGCCCCCGGCTGCGACTGGTCGAAGAGCGCTTTGCGCTGGCTCAGGTCAAAAACCTGCAACCGCTCGGGGGAAGCAACCGCCAGCTGGCTATCGCCCGGCGAGAACGCCAGGGCATAGATGCCGGCCGGCAGGCCCTCGAGCGTGGCGGCGGGGCGCCCGGAGAAAGTCTCGATCACCTGCACGGTTTGTTCGGCATCGGCGGAAATGGCGGCCAACCGGCTGCTATCCGGCGAAAAGGCCAGATAGGCCGTCTGGGGCGGCAGCCTGGGGGTGGATGCTTTTTTCAGGGTGGCGCTGTCCCACAACTCGTAACCTTCGGGCGTCAGGATGGCCAGGTACTTACCGTCCGGAGAAAAGAAGAAATCCAGGAAAATGCCGGCCGGGTCGAACAGGCGCACCTCGCCGCTGGCGGCTTCCCAGATGGCCAGTTTGTATTCGGCAGGGATGAAACCGGCCAGCCAGCGCCCATCGCGCGAGAAGATCACCCGGCTGATGGCGCCCTGGGGCGGCGGAGTCAGTTTGCGCAGCGGTGCGCCGCCGGCGACCCCGACCAGAACGAGTTCGTCCTGCTGGTTGGCAGCCAACAGCGTATCGGCGGAGAAAGCCAGGATGGATTTAAATTCTTTGAATTGATCCAGGGAAACAAAGTGCGTCCGCCCGAGATCCGGCAGGCGGTGCTGCGAAACGCCCAGGCTGGTAAGCAGCCACAGCGATTTTCCATCAGCCGCCAGGGCGGGTTGCAGGAAAGAACCCGCTCCCCAACGGGCCACTTCGCCGACGCGATTGAGCGTTTCGACGCGGATATAGGTGGGCGGCAGCGGTTGAGGGGTGCCCGCCCCCAACGGGTAGACCGGGGTGGGCGTGGGGGTGGGCGTCGAGGTTGGGGCGGGAGCAGGCGTGGCGCTGGCAGCCTGAGCGGCCGCCGCCGGGGTGTCGCTTAACAAGGCCGGGACCCCGGCGGTCAGAAGGGATAGATAAACCAGGAAGGAAAGAGTTTTCTTCATGGAAAGACCTCACAACATTCGGGTAGAAATATTGTAACATGTTCGCCAAAGTTCTGTTTGACAAACAAGAACATAAGTTCTATAATGATATCAATAATAGATTCCGGCGAGATTTTTCCTTCACACAAAATGGATCGCCGTTATTTCAAATTCGTCTGTAAAATCTGGTGTACAATAGTTCTATCTGTTTGACCCAAACCCTTTCAAACACCAGGTGTTTTCTAACCGAGGAGGCAAGAATATGTGGCATACCATCATCTTTGTCGGCAATCTGGGTAAAGAACCCGAGATGCGTTACACAGCCAGCGGCATGGCCGTGACCAGTTTCAACGTCGCGTCCAATCGCAGCTACACCGGCTCGAACGGCCAGCAGGTCAAAGAAACCGTCTGGTTCCGCGTCTCGGCCTGGGGCAAACAGGCCGAAACCTGTCATAACTTCTTGCACAAGGGCAGCAAAGTACTGATCGAGGGCCGCCTGACCCCCGACCCCGTCACCGGTGGCCCCAAGACCTACACCAAACAGGACGGCAGCGCCGGCGCCTCGTACGACGTCACTGCCGCGACGGTGCGCTTCCTCTCCAGCCGCGGCGAAGGCCCTGGCGGTGAAGAAGGCGCCGAGATGGCCGCCGCCGGCGAAGACGAAATCCCGTTCTAAACCAGCAGGGAGCGCATGACCCAGCCCTCCAATCGTTCGGCGGGCCCAGGGCAACATCCCATCCTGGAAGTTCCCCCGGACCTGCTCACCACCTACGTCAATCTGGTGCGCATCAGCCATTCGCCCGCCGAACTGGTTTTCGATTTTGCCTGTCTGTTGCCCGGCCTGCCGGCGGCCCGTGTCCTGCATCGCCTGTTGATGTCGCCGCTGGGCGCCAAGCTTTTCTACCGCGCCCTGGGTGAAAACCTGGCCCGCTACGAGGCTGCCTACGGCGAAATCCCCGTCCCTGGCGAGCAATCACTCGCCAATTATCTCTTTCGCCCGCCGCAACCGCCCGAGCCGCCGGCTGAATAGGTTCCTATGGAAAATCTCGCAAATATTGCCGAAAAGGTTCATCAGGCATTGGAAGCGCGCACCATGGCGCGCGACCAGGCCCTGGCGCACGCCCGCCAGCTTACCCGTCACGCCGCCCACGCCATTCGCGCCATCCACCGCAGCGAACACGATCTGGCGCTGGAACATCTGCAAGAAGCCCGCACGCTCGCCCAACGTCTCAAAAGCGACCTGGCGCCCTTTCCCGAATTGTTCTATGCCGGTTACACCCAGGACGCCATCAAGGAGTACGCCGAGGCCAGCATCACCTGCGCCCTGGTCGAAGATCACTCGCTGCCCACCCCCGAAGAACTGGGCGTTGAATACGCCACCTACTTGAACGGGCTGGCCGAGACGACCGGCGAACTGCGCCGGCGCTGCCTGGACATCCTCCGCCAGGGATATTCCCCTGAGGTAGAGCGCCTGCTGGGCTGTATGGACGACATCTACGGCCTGTTGGTGACCGTCGACTACCCCGACGCGGTCACCAATGGGCTGCGCCGCCAGACCGACCTGGTGCGCGGCATCGTCGAACGCACCCGCGGCGATCTGACCATCAGCCTGGGCGAGCAGAAGCTGCACGCCGCCATGCAAAACCTGCTCGATCGCCTGGCGCCATCTCAGGGCGAAGATGCGCATCCTCCGCGCCTCTGAAATCGGCACCTTCGCCTACTGCCAGCGCGCCTGGTGGTATCGCAACCAGGGCATGACCTCGGAAAACGAGCAGGAGCTGGCCGAAGGTACGGCGTATCACCAGCAACACGGCCGCCAGGTCGTTCTGGCCGGTTTGTTCCGCCTGCTGGCCGGCGGCGCCTTGCTGCTCGCCCTGGTCTTGCTGGCAGTCGGTATCACCCTCGCCCTGCTCTACTAACCGGCGATGATCTTTGCCTTCGCTTTTCTCCTTCTGCTCGCGGCGTTGACGCTCTTCTGGCAGGCCGGGCGCAAACAGAGCGCCAGCGGTTTGCCCGCCGGCCGGGTGATCTACGCCGACACCGGCGCCTGGGCCCGCCCCGAGAAGCCGCTCTACGACCCCGCCAGCGGCCTGACCGGAAAACCGGATTATCTCGTGCGCGAGCGCGGTGCAACCATCCCGGTTGAGGTCAAGAGCAGTTGGGCGCCCGAAACGCCCTACTGGGGCCACATCCTCCAGCTTGCCTGTTATTGCTGGCTGGTCGAGAAAACCAGCAACCAGCGCCCGCCGTATGGCATCCTGCACTATCGCAACCGCACCTTTGCCATCGACTACACCGCCGAACTGGAAGCCGAACTGGTCGCCATCCTCGAGGATCTGCGCCAGCGCGAACGACGCGGCGACGCCGAGCGCTCGCACGACGAACCCGCTCGCTGCGCTCGCTGTGGATACCGCTCAATCTGCGACCAACGGCTGTGAACTCGGCTATAATTAGCGCTATGTTCGCTTCTCCTCCGCCCCGTCGCATCGCCATTGCCGCCCACCCGGACATTCCGGACGCCATCCAGGAATCCGTCGAGGTCGAGCGCTTTCTGCGCCAGCGCGGCGTCGATCAAGTACTGTGCACCTCGCTCAAAGACGCATCCTTACACAGTCACCTGGCCGCCGGCGAATACGATCTGCTGATCGCCCTGGGCGGGGATGGCAGCCTGCTGCGCGCCGGCCGCCTGTGCGCCCCGCTCGGCCTGCCGGTGTTGGGCATCAACCTCGGACGGTTTGGCTTCCTCAGCGAAGTACAACGCGACGCCTGGCCGGCGCCGCTCGAACGCCTGTTGGACGGCGATTACTGGCTGGAACGGCGCATGATGCTGCACGCCGCCCACTGGCGTCGGGACGAGCGCCTGAGCGAATGGGACGTGGTCAACGAGGTGGTCGTGTGCCGCGGCCAGTCCGTCCGCCCCATCCGGCTACAGGCTTTTGTGGACGGCTACCCGCTCACCACCTACGTCGCCGACGGGCTGATTGCCGCCACCCCCACCGGCTCCACCGCCTACGCCCTGGCCGCCGGCGGCCCGATTCTACCGCCCGGTCTGCGCAACATCCTCATCATCGCCGTTGCCCCGCACCTTTCCATGGATCGCGCCATCGTGCTGGCCGAGGGCGCCTGCGTCACCATCGCCGTGCATAGCGATCACCAGGCCGTGTTCAGCGTCGACGGCCAGCCCGCCCAGACCATGCAAAACGGCGATGAGGTGCGCGTGGCCGCCGCCGAAAACACCATCAGTTTCGTCCGCTTCCAGGACCCCGGCTATTTTTACCGCAACCTGACGGCGTACATGGAACAAAACCCTTCTGCTGGTATGCACTCATGAGCGAATCGCCCACTCCTACTCCCTTATTTTGCACCAACCACCCGCAGCGCGAAACCGTGCTGCGTTGTAACCGTTGTGAGAAACCCATCTGCATCAAGTGCGCCGTACTGACCCCTACCGGTTATCGCTGCAAGGAGTGCGTGCGCGGCCAGCAGAAGATCTTTGAAACCGCCACCGGGCTCGATTACTTCCTGGCCGTAGTGGTCGGCGGCGTTCTCTCTTTCCTGGGCAGTATGGTGATCGGCGCGTTGGGCTACTTCACCCTGCTGCTGGCGCCCTTTGCCGGCATCGTCATCGCCGAGGCCATTCGCCTGGCGACGCGCCGCCGGCGCTCGCTCTGGCTGTTACGCCTGGCGGTCGCCGCCGTGGTACTGGGCAGTCTGCCGTCGCTGCTCGCCCCCGTCCTGGGGCTCTGGCTGATCGCGCTCCTCACCGGGGATGGCGCGTCGACGCTGGCAGGCCTGGGCGGGCTGGGTTTCAATCTGATCTTGCAGGCTGCTTACACCTTCCTGGTCGCCAGCAGTGTATATTATCGTCTGGGCGGTATCCGGATTCGTTGAAAGAGGCGCTATGCTGACCGAACTGCGTATCGAAAACTTTGCCATCATCGATCATCTCGAGCTTTCCCCCGGCGCCGGGCTGTTGACCTTTACCGGCGAAACCGGCGCCGGCAAATCCATCATCCTGGACGCTCTCCAGGCGCTCATCGGCGGGCGGGCCGACGCCACCATGATCCGCAGCGGCGCCGAGCGCGCCAGTCTCGAGGCCACCTTTCGCATCCCCGCCGCCAATCGCGCCGCCATCCACGAACTGTTGCAGCGCGAAGATTTGCTGGACGACCCCGACTACGTCATCTTCGGCCGCGAATTACGCCGCGAAGGGCGCAGCGTGGCCCGCCTCAACGGCCGGGCCGTCAGCCTCGGCCTGCTGCGCGAACTGGGCAGTTTCCTCATCGACATTCACGGCCAATCCGAGCATCTTTCGCTGCTGGTCGTGCGCCAGCACCTCGGTCTGCTCGATCGCTACGCCAACAGCGAGACGCACCTGCAAACCTACCGCCAGACCTACCAGCAGGTACAGGGCGTGCGCCGCGAACTGCACGCCCTGCGCCAGAGCGAACAGGACGCCACCCGCCGGGCAGATTTGTTGGCCTACCAGGTGCAGGAGATCGACTCCGCTCACGTCCGCCCCGGCGAAGAAGCCGAATTACGCCAGGAGCGCGAACGCCTGGCCAACGCCGAAAGCCTGGCGACCCTGGCCCAACAAAGCCTGCAATTATTGGACGAGGGCAACCCCGAAGCGCCCTCCTTGACCGACCTGATGGGGCGCGTCGCACAGGCGATGGCCTCTCTGGCGCGCATCGACGCCGGGCAGGCCATCCAGGCCGAGCAGGCCGAGATGATCTCCGAGGCGCTGACCGATATGAGCCGCGAATTGCGCGACTATCTCGAACGCATCGAATTCAACCCGCGCCGCCTCGAACAGGTCGAAGAGCGCCTGGATGTGCTGCACACCCTCAAACGTAAGTATGGCGGCAGCCTGGAAGCCGCCCTGGCCCACGCCGACGAGGCGCGCGCCCAACTGGAAGCCATCGCCCACGCCGGCGAGCGCATCCAGGAACTGGAGACCCAACTGGCAGAATGTATGGCGCGCCTGACCGAGCACGGCATGGCGCTCTCACAGCAGCGCACCGCCGCCGCCCGGCAACTCGGCCAGGCGGTCGAAGCCGAACTGACCGATCTGCGTATGGCCGGGGCGCGCTTCGCCGTGGATATGCAGTTCGAAGCGGACGCTCAGGGTGTGGTCTTGCCCGACGGGCGCCAGGCGGCCTTTGACGATAGCGGTTTCGACCGGGTCGAATTCCTCATCGCCCCCAACCCGGGCGAGGGCCTCAAACCACTGGTCAAGATCGCCTCGGGCGGCGAGACCTCGCGCCTGATGCTGGCGCTAAAAAACGTCCTGGCCCGCGCAGATTGCATCCCCACTCTGATCTTTGACGAAATCGACCAGGGCATCGGCGGGCGGGTCGGCACCGTGGTAGGCGAGAAACTCTGGCAGCTCGGCCGCCGGCATCAGGTGCTGTGCGTCACCCACCTGCCGCAGTTGGCCGCCTATGGCGACCAGCACTACCGCGTGCGCAAAAACGTGGCGGATGGGCGTACCACCACCAACGTTGAAATGCTGACCGGCGACGAACGTCTGGACGAACTGGCGCTCATGTTGGGCGAGGTAACCGACGCCAACCGCGCCGCCGCCCGTGAGACGCTTTCCGCCGCAGAACGGCGCCGCGTCGAACTCAAGCGAAGCACCTGATGGTTGTAACGGGGGCATGGATGGACGACCAGGACAAACTGTTCCACGTCTTATTGTTAGGCCCGATGCGCTTCACCTATCGCAACGAGCCGGTCTCGATCCAGCGCCGCCAGCCGCGTATCCTGTTGATCTACCTGGCCTGCCAGGGGGAGATGGTCGGTCGCCTGGCGCTGACCAATCTGCTATGGCCCGAAGAGCCCGAGGAAGACGCCCGCCGCCACCTGCGCGAAACCCTGGCCCGCCTGCGCGCCGACCTGCCCGACCCCGAACTGGTCATCACCGAACACGATCGCCTCGGGTTGGATTTCAAGCGCGTCTACGTTGACGTGCTCGACTTTGAACGTACCTACGACAGGGTGCTTCCTGTGCTGGCGCGCATGTCCGAGCACGACCCGCTGCCTGAAACGGTTTATTTGCAGATGGCCCGCGTCGCCCGGCTGTGGCGCGGCGAAGAGTTCGCCGGCGGCGCCAACATCCCCGAAAACAACGAGTTACAGACCTGGCGTTTGTTGACCGCCCAGGACCTGGAAGTGCACCATCACGAATTGCTGCGCCGCCTGGCGGCGCACGCCGCTGCCCGCGGCGACCTGGACGTCGCCATTCAGTGGGCTCGCGAGGCCCTGCGCACCGATCCCTGCAATAGTGACCTGCACATGCATATCCTGACCTGGCTGATGCAATTGGGGCGGCGCAGCGACGCGCTCTCGCATTGCGATTTCATGCACGCCCTGTACGCCAAAGAGGCTGACGAAGTCCCCTCTGCCGTGCAAGATTTTTGTCGCCGGATTCGCCAGCAAATCGGCGACGAACCGGCGGCGCGCTCACGGCTCGCAATCAGCGGGCCGCGCACCCATCTGGTCGGCCGTCAGGCGCTGCTCAAAGACCTGACCCTTGCTGCCCGGCGCGGCGGGATGCTGGTGCTCTCAGGCGAAGCCGGCATCGGCAAAACGCGGCTGGCGCACGAATTGCATAAAACCTTACAACCCGAAACGCGCCTGTTGTACGTCGCCGGCTACGAGGACAACGCCCAGACCGCCTATCTGCCCCTGATCACGCTCCTGCGCCAGAACGTACAGACCCACGAGTGGCAAAAACTAGGCAACGCCTGGCTGGCGGCCTTCACCGCTCTTCTGCCCGAGCTGACCCTGCAACCCCCGCTGCACCTGCCTTCCCCCGAGGTGGTCGTTCCCGTCACGCTCTACGAGGCGCTGCGATGCTTGCTGCTGCGCATGGCCGACCCCCAGCCGCTCTACCTGTTGATCGATAACGTCCACTGGTGCGATCAATCCACACTCGCGGCGTTGACCTATTTGCTCGAACACGGGCTGTTTGCTCAGGGGCGCGCCGTGCTGGTGTTGACCTACTGTCCGGCCGAGAGCAACCCGGCAATTGAGGCGCTGTTACGCTCCACCGCGTTTCCGGTCTACACCGTGCAGGTCGACACCCTCGACGATCAGGCCATCGCCGATCTGGCCACCGAACTCACCGGCTGCCAGTTATCCGGCGCGGTGTTGTATCGCCTGGCGCGCGACAGCGGCGGCAATCCGTTCTTCTTGAGTGAGATTTTGCGCACCCTGCTCGATCTCGACGTCGACCTGGTCAATCTACACCTGCTGCGCGACTTGCCGCTTTCCAATAATCTGATCAGCCTGGTACATCGCCGCTTGCGCTCCCTCTCCCCGGCAGCCAACCAGTTGCTGGCCCAGGCAGCCATTTTAGGCACCAGCTTTGGCCTGGACGTTCTTGAGAAAGCCGCCGGTATGGAAGCCGAGCAGTTCGTCTTGGGGCTGGAGGAATTGGAATGCCACCACCTCATCCGCCCGCTGGACGACATCCCCCCGGCCGGTGGTTACGTCTTCGTTCATCACGTCGTGCGCCAGGTGATCACGATGGAACTTAGCCTGGGGCGGGCGCGCTGGCTGCACCTGCGCGCCGCCCATGCCATCGAGCAGCGCAGCACTCCGCTGAGCAACCAGGAATGGAGCCTGGCCGAGCACTACCTCGCTGCCGGCGAATTTCGCCTGGCCTTTGAGCACTGGATCCAGGCCGCCGTGCGGGCCCAGACCCTTGCGGCCCTGGACGAGGCCCGCATGGCGTACCACCAGGCCGAAATATTGCTATCGCGCATCGCCATGTATCTCCCCGACGAGGCCATTTATCGCCTGTATACCGGCTGGGGCGACGTGGCCTACGATGCCACCGACTTTGAAACGGTCGAACACTGCTACACCACACTGCTGCGCCTCGGACAGCAGCGGCACAGTCCCTGGTTGATCGGCAGCGCACTGAGCGGCCAGGCCACCCTGGAAATGCTCCGCAGCCGGCCCGAGCGCGGGTTGGAACTGATCGAGCAGGCGCGCCCCTACCTGGAACAAAGCGGCGATTTGCTCGAACGGATGCGCCTGTACTTTCGCCAGGGCGCCCTGCTGACCACCGCGGCGCGCTATCGCCAGGCGGCCGAGTGTCACCAGGTCGTGCTGAATCTGGGCGGCGAGGCCCAGGATTTGCCGCTGCTGGACGTAGTGACCCGCGCCGAGAATCAACTGGCGCTGCTCTCGCTGATGATGGGCTGGCCGCGCACCGGCCACGAGATTGCCAGCCGCTATCTCAAGCACGGCCGCCGCCTCGGGCCGGGGCAAAGCACCGCCAACGCCCATCTGATGTTATGCGCTTCCTACTTCTATCTGGGCAATTACGCCGATGCATTGACACACTACCGGCAGGCCTTGCAACAGTCCGAGGAATTGCAGGCCTGGATCCTGACAGGCTATGTGCGGATCATCGGGGCGCGCCTGTTCCTGGCAAGCGGGTGGGTAGACGAAAGCTGGCGCTGCGCCAACGCCTGCCTGGAAATTGGGGAACGGTACGGCGTCCCCACCTTGATTTCGCAGGCGTATTGCGTCATGGGCGACCTCTACCGCGTCCTGGGCGCCTGGCCCGCCGCCAAAACAGCCTATCAAAACGGCCTGCTGGACACGATTGACTTTTACCATCATCTCGATTGCTTCTACCGCCTGGGGATAGTCCAGATCGAGTTGGGTGAGGTCGAAGTGGGCCTGGAGCGCCTGCAAGAGGCCATTCACCAGGCAGAACCGATGGAATTGGGGCTGATTGCACTGCCGGCGCGCATGGCGTGCGCCGCCTTTTGGTTTGCGCAGGGCCAACCAGACCGGGCGCTGGCAGCCGGCGCTCAGACCGCTGCTGAGATTGAACAGCGCGGCATGGCCACTTTGCCAACCGGGCATCACCGCTTGCAAATCCTCAACGCCCTGCGCTGTCACACCGATATCGCCGCCGCCGTGCAGCAGGCGCAGGAGATCGTTGCCCGTGGGCGCAGACTGCCCAATCCGTGGGTAGAGTTAATCGGCCATCAGCTGCTGGTCCAACTTCGCACTGCTGGCGCAGCACCAGAAGACGACCCTGACGCTCAAATTGAGGCCATCCTGGCTGAACTCAGCGCCCATAGCCAAGAACGCCAGATTCGCCCCGCTTTTGATGACTTTTGTCATAAAACACGCGGAAATTTGTCATAAGCGCTCATTTTGTCAACGTTTCGGCAACGCCTGGCGGGTACGATAGGCCTGTAACCGGGCGCCATTGCGGCACAGTAGAACAGGGGCTCTGTGCATTAAGGCCGGTAGTGATGATGGGGAAATCTCACTACCGGCCTTTCTTTTCTCAATCCACCGCCAGGCGGGCAACGGTGACGCCGTCGCCGCCCTCGTTTTCCTCGCCGCTGGCAAAATTGGCCACGTGCGGCGATTGGCGCAGCGCCTCGCGGATCACCTGACGCAACCGTCCCGTGCCGCGGCCATGAATGATGCGCACAAAAGGCAGACCGGTCAGGTAGGCATTCTCCAGGTAGCGTTCCATGGCGTCAACGGCATCCTCGGCGCGCTGGCCGCGCAGGTCCAGTTCCATCCCGGGCGATTCGCGGAACACCGCCCCGTTTTGCCGCGCCGGCTGGGCTTCGCTGTGCGGGCGGCTGGCAGCCGGTCTGGTCGCCGGCGGCTCGGGGCTGGCCTCTTCTAGCGGCTCGCCGCCGCGCTGGACGTCGTCCAGGCGGGCGCGCACGCGCAAGGCGCCAAGTTGTACCTCGATCTCGCTTTCACCGATCGAACGCACCACGCCTTCCATGTTCAACGAGCGCAGCCGCACCCGCTCACCCAGGCGCAATTTGCGCGGCGCGGCAGCGGCTATGTGTTGCTGGCGCTCGACCGGGGTCTGAACCTCTTCTTGCAGCGTTTCCACCTGCTCTTGCATGCTCTTGAGCGCTTCGACCGGCTGGCGGGCGCGCGCCAGCGAACGGCGCAGCTCGTCAAGCTGGCGTTGTACGTCGGCCAGTTCGGCGCGGGCATCGTTCTGCGCTTTTTCCAGGATGGCGCGCCGCTCGTCTTCCACTTTCTCCAGCCGGCGGCTCAATTCGTTGCGCGTGCGCTCGGCCTCGTTACGCGCCCGGTCGGCCGCCGAGCGCGCCTGGCGCGCCAGGTCACGTTGATGATGGATCTCGTCCAACAGGTCTTCGGCGCGCAGATCGTTGGGATCCAGCGTGGCGCGCGCCGCCTGAATGATCGCCTTGGGCAGCCCCAACCGCTCGGCAATCGCCAGCGCGTTGGAGCGCCCCGGCAGACCAATGGTCAGGTGATAGCTCGGGCGCAGCGTTTGCAGGTTGAACTCCATACTGGCATTAACCACGCCGGGCGTGGCGTGGGCGTACGCCTTGAGTTCGGGGTAATGCGTGGCCACCAGGCAGGTGATGCGGCGCTCGAGCAGATGGGCCAGGATGGCCCGCGCCAGCGAAGCGCCTTCCTGCGGATCGGTGCCCGCCCCCAGTTCGTCCAACAACACCAACGTATGGGCGTTGGCGCGCATCAGGATGCGCACGATATTGGTGATATGCCCCGAAAAGGTCGAGAGCGATTGCTCGATCGATTGTTCGTCGCCAATGTCGGCGTATACGTTGCGGAAAATGGTCAGCGCCGACCCGGATTGAGCCGGAATGTGCAGCCCGGACTGGGCCATCAACACCAGCAGCCCCACCGTTTTCAGTGTGACCGTCTTACCGCCAGTATTGGGCCCGGTAATGACCAGGGCAAAGGTGCGCTCGTCGAGCACCACATCGATCGGCACGACCGTTTCCGGGTCCAGCAGCGGGTGGCGGGCCTGATACAAACGGATCGTACTGCCCGGATGGTCCTCGGGCGCCGGTTTCTTGAACAACACCAGTTCAGGCTCGCTGGCGTGCAGATCGTCGGCGTATTTGGCGCACATCAACGCCAGGTCGATCTGCGCCAGGGCCAGCACGCAGGCAGCGATGGCCTCGCCATGCTGCCCCACCTGGGCAGACACCTCGGCCAGGATACGGCGCACTTCGTCACGTTCGGCCAGCTGCAATTCGTGCCAGCGGTTGTTAAGATCGACCACCACCAGCGGCTCGACAAACAAGGTGGCGCCCGAAGCCGATTGGTCGTGTACGATTGAACGCACCCGCCCCTTGAAATCGGCGCGCAGCGGGATCACGTAACGCCCGTTACGTTGGGTGATGATCGCTTCTTGCAGCATGGGGGCCGTTTTAGGATCGTTGATCATGCGCTCCAGGCGCGACAACAGGCGCTCGTGGGCCACCTTGAGTTCGCTGCGAATCGAGGCCAGCTGCGACGACGCTCCGTCCAACACCTCGCCCCGTTCCGAAACCGTGCGCGAGATGACGTCCACCACCCCACCGGGCGGCGGCAGCGCCTGCGCCAGTTGCAAGATGTGCGGATATTCTTCGCCTACTTTTTCAATCGCCCGCCACAATTCGCGAGCGGCAATCAACGTATTTTTGATGTCCAGCAGTTCGCCGGCGTTGAGCACACCGCCGCGCCGCGCCAGTTCGGCCAGCGGGCGGACATCGTGCGCCCCGCCCACCCCCACCATGTCGTTGACGCTCAGCAAACGACGCGCCTCGCGGGTCAACGCCTGGCGGTTTAATGCTTCTTCGGGTTGCTGGGTCGGGCGCAGGGCGCGCCCCAGTTCGGCCGAGGCGCTAAAACTGGCGTAACCGACCAGCCGCTCCAGCACCTTGCCATATTCCAACGTGAGTACAGTCTTTTCGTCCATGACGGCTAGAGTTTACCACACTTTGAGGCCCCAGATACCGCCCAGGTTGTTAGCGGGGGTTTCCAGGGTTTGCAATGAAGATTCGATCGGCAAAAAAGAACTGGTCGCTGACGCGAGCGTTGCGCCCGGCGGCGTTTTCAGGGTACCAGTGCCCGCACACGCCCCAGGTATCCCCGGGCTGCGAGGCGCGCGGCAACTCGTCTTCGCTGGCCACCATGCAGGCCCACCCCCCCGCCAGGAGATCCAGGCCCACCGTGAACGTGGCCGGCGCTTCGATCTGCTCCAGTGTCTTCATCGTGCCGTAGTACGGCGAGTTATTATGGGCGTTGCGCCGGAACTCGTTTACCTTAAAGACCGGCATCCACGACATGGGCGTCGCCTCATCCGCCACGATCTGGATCGAGGCGCCCAAATTATGTCGTAGATAAATGACATCCTGATCCGGTGCACACGTCCCTGCCTCAAAACGCGCCGGTTGGCGCAGCAGCGCCACCGCCAGCGGGCTGGCGACGAGCGTTGCCAGCAACACCGCCCCAATCAGCGCTGTGACGCCGGCCGGCAACTCCTCGATTGGCGCCAGTTTGAGCCACTGCCGCCGGCGCAGCGGTTCAAGAACCCACAACACCCCGCACAACGGCAACATGCCAAATACAGGCATGCTGGCGGCGTAGAAACGCATGCGGTTATACAGATCGGGCGGCGCAAACGGCACCGAGATCAATACGCCCAACACGCCTGCCAGCGTCAGGCTAAAAACGCCCTCGCCGCGCTTGACCAGCGCACCGACCAGACCGAGCAGGCATAACGCCCCCATGCCGTAGGGGATGAGACTCGCAATCCTGTCGCTCTTGGTTTCGATAAACGAATAGGCGTGGTAAGAAGGCATGCTGGCAAGTACTTCGTAGGTATGGCGGGCGCCATCCAGCAGGGCGCTCGGCTCCTGCCGTACGTTTTGCCAGGCCAGATTGAGCGTCCGGCGCGTGCGTTCTTCCTCGTCCAGGTTCTCCAGTTCGGGATGATCGCGGTACAAAGCGATGTCGCCGCGCTTGCCGTACCCTTTAGAAAACTGGTACAGAATTTTGGAATAATAAGGAAGCGGCGATTCTGGCTTTTCGCTCAGTCCGTAGACCACCCCGGCGTAAAACAGCAGGCACACAACGAACGCGGCCGTACCCCAGCCCACAAAACGCCAGTCAAAGCGCCGGCTGCCCCGGAAGTAAACGCCGCCCCAGATCAACAGGGCGGGGATGACGAAAAAGGCGCCGAAACGCACAAACAGCCCCATTGTTACCAGCAAGACGCCGGCCAGGGCGCTCTTCCTCTGTCGCAGGCTGGCCGCCCGCCAGAGCAGCGCAAAACCCAACACGCCTAACGGGAAACCCACCTGTTCGGCGGTCGTGTAGCCGATGTAGCGCCGGTAGAAGAAGTACAGGATCGCCAGCAGAAAAACGGCCGCCAGAGCGCCGTGCGAACGCCGCACTTCCTCGATCGCTGCATAGCAGACCACGGCGACCAACGCCGTCAACACGGCCACGGTCAGTTGCAGGTTCTGCCCACCAATCAGCAAGAGCAGAGCCAGGTACGGGGTAAACAGCGGCCGCCAGTTGGAAAAGTCGCTGATCCCCCAACCTTGCAACAGGCGCAGCGCGTCGATATAGAAGCCGCGCCCGTCCGACCAGGGCAGCAGCCCGCTGATGGCAAGATAATCCCCCTCGCCGATCGACCACAACCCCACCAGCCCAAGCGAGAATAACGCCATCACCAACGACAGACTGACCAACCGCCCCCACCAGCCGGGCAAACGATAGGCGCCATAGATCAAAATCAAATAGAGCAGCAGCGGCAGCTTGACGTTATAGCGCAGGCTCAACCCCAGATAGCGCAGCGCAGCCGACTGGCTGACCAGCAGCAACAGGGCATAGATGCCCACCGGGAAGAGGAGCAGAGACAGGCGTTGCAGCCACCGCCGTACGGGCGTGTTGAAAAGTGATGTGCGAATTTCCATACGTGTTCTGCTTGGGTGGCCCTTTCGCCCGCCCGTTTCGTTCAGGGTTGCGGCCAGACCCGAATGGCGCCATCCTGCATGGCGGCCGCCAGCCAGCGGCCATCGGGGGAAAACGCCACATAGTTTACCTGGGCGCCCGCCCCGTCTAATTTCTTGATCAGCGTGCGTTTGCTCACGTCCCACAACAAGACGTTCTGACCCTCGGTGCTGGCCAGCCGTTTGCCGTCCGGCGAGAAACTTAGGCTCAACGGCAGTTCGGTTTGTACGGCCCGTCCAACGATCTTACCGCTGGCGGTGTCCCAGAAATTCAGCATCGGCACCGGGTTGCCGTCCTGCGACCCTACCGCCGCGGTCACCAGCAGACCGCCGTCGGGAGCAAGCGCCAGCGCATTGACGAAATCTTCGTGGCCAAACTGTGGGCTGAACTTCTCGCTGCTCACTTCCTGCAATTGCACTGTGGCACGCGCCACCCAGATCAGGTATTTACCATCCAGCGACATGGCAATGTTATAGACCGGCGCAGCCGTCTCGAACCCGCTCAGTTTACGGGTAACCTTTTTGGCGGCGATATCCCACAGGCTCACCGCAATTTCTTCAGCCGAGGTCAGCGCCAGGTTACGGCCATCCGGGGTAAAGACTGCCCCGGTCACCGCCCAGCCAGGCTGGATCGTTTCGATCGTTTTCCCGTCCGCGCTGGCGCGCAGTTCGAGCGTGGTGTAATCGCTGGTGGTCAACAAAGTCTTGCCATCCGGCGAGATATCCAAGAGGATGTCCGTCTCGGCCAACGGGGTAAAACTCACCCGCTCGCCCGACGAGCGGTAAACCGCCAGTCCCTGGCTACCCGCCACGGTAAACTGCTCGTTACCGCCCCAGGAGATGCGAAAGGGCGAAAGCAGGCTGAGCTGACCGGAAGCCAGCAGGGCAGCCGGCCCGGCAGCGGGTGCGGCGCTTTCGGTCGCCGTGGCGCTGGGCTGGGCCGTCGGGGTG
>CAZHTS010000048.1:0-16251 GCA_964535315.1 uncultured Anaerolineaceae bacterium | reverse complement strand
GGCAGCGGGTGCGGCGCTTTCGGTCGCCGTGGCGCTGGGCTGGGCCGTCGGGGTGAGAGAGGGAAGAGCGGTGGCGCTGGGTGCCGGCGTGACGCTGGGAACAGGCGTGATATTGTGTAACAAGGTGGGCGGCTGGGTCGGCGGGAGCGTGGTGGGAACGACCGGCGCGGGCGGCGTACAACCTGCCAGCAGCGCCACAAGCACAAAGATCGAGAGCAGACGATAGACGTTCATATCTTCCTCCCGTGTTTCCGGAAGCCAAAAAATAAAAGCGCAGGCAACCCTGCGCTTTTATTTTAATGGAGATTGGCGTTTTTGACTGTGTCAATTTTGCTCAAATGGCGCTCAACAGCATATCGATCCAGGAACGCAGCTGCTCCTTAAGCCAGACGGCCGCCTGTTGTTTGCTGTTCTGCAACCAGGCGTAAGCCAGCGTTTTGAGTTGTTCCAGCTGCGCCCGCAGCCAGGTCTCGACCTGATCGCGGCTGCTCTCAATCAGGTTGCTGACCAGATTGTCGCTGCTGCCAATCAGGATAGCCGGCTGGCCGTTGAAACTGAACACGCCGCGTCCATCTTCAACCGCAACGTCAACGCCTGTTTCATCCGACAGATCCAGTGTATCGGCCGGATAGGCGCGCAATCGTCCGATCTCCAGACCCTGCAACGCCACCGGCGTGGGCGCCTCGTTGCCGGGAGCGCGCCACAGCAGGACAATGGTCTGCCCGGCCTTCCAGAAGCGATATTCATACACCCCCTGCCCGCCGCTCGCCTGTCCCTGGCTCTGGCCCAACGGACGGCTGCCGCTCAAAATCATGTTCAAATTGGCCAGTGTGCGCCGGGCGCCGGGGTCGAGCGGCGCTTCCCAGAATACCTTTTCCACCCCGGGAATTGCCAGCAGCGCAGTATACATGCGCGCCAGATAACTGGCCTGCAAACGCGGCGCCGGTACTTGCAGCAGGTCGGCCTGCATTTGCAAGGAACTCGAATCCCAGCCCAGCCCGGTGACCCACACCGGTTTGCCGCCCAACGCCCTGGCCAGTTCAACCAGAGCGCCGGTCTCACCGGCCAGGTTGTAACGGGCCGTGCTGTCCAGACGGCACAGCCCGCTGGCAGGGTCGTGCGCCAGGCCGCGCTCGAGCACACTTTCGGGGGGCGCCCCCGCCCAGTTGGGCTGGTAGCCGATGGCATCAAAAGCCCCCCACGCCCCGGCCGTGTGCATCTGGCTCAGGAAGAAGAAGGGGTTGGTCGAACAATCCTGCTCCGCCCCGCCCGCCAGGCTGCCCAGGATCACCGTATCCAGCGGATTGTGGCGGCGGATAACTTGAGCGGCGATTTGCAGCATACGCACGTACAAGATCGGCTCCGGTTCAGCCTGCGCCCCCATCAAAGCGGGGTAGACCACCGCGCCCCACCCGAGACGATCGTTCATCAGCCCGCCGATTTGCCAGTAATCGATCTGATCCCCGTATTGATCGACCAGCGCCTGAACGTACGCCCCCCAGCGCTCGAGCAGCGCCTGCGGTTCCACCGGACGCCCGGCCTGGTGGGGCAGATAGACCGGCCCGCCGGACAATACTGCCACCACCCGCACACCCGCTTGTTTTAGCTGTTGTAATCGCTGGGGGTCGGCGGCGTTCCAATCGAAACGACCGGCCTGGGGTTCCAACCGCCCCCACAGCAGTTCGTGACGCGCCCACTGCACCGCCGGTTCCAGGGTCATCCCCTTGGCGCCGGTCGGGGTGAGCGGCGCCTGGGCCGTCAGGCCGATGCCGTCAATGCGCGGTGCAACCGCCGCTTGTACCGGCCGCAACGCCGGTTCAAGCAACAGCACCAGAGCGATCAGTAATGCAAAAGGGCTGAGTCGTTGTAAGAACTTGACCACACGCATGAGATTGCCTCCAGACGGTTTTCCCACCTGGATGCAATAAACATGCCGGGGGTCAGGCGCTCAAGCGGTTACGCCCGTACAGTTGTTCGCGGATCTGGATGATCTGCCGGCGCAGGTGATCGTCGCGTTCGATCATGTCCGCCACCTTTTCACAGGCATACATGACCGTGGTATGATCGCGCCCGCCGATGGCCTCGCCGATCTGCGGCAACGAGGCGTTGGCCTCTTCGCGCAGCAGATACATGGCCACCTGGCGTGGCAGCGCCACCTCGCGTGAGCGGTCGCGGCTGAGCAGCCGGTCGGTGCTGATGCCAAAGGCGTCGGCCACGGCGTCCAACACCTGGCGCGGTTCGAGCTGGCGCTGCTGCGGGATGAGATCGGCCAGCGCCGACCCCACCAGTTGCGGGGTGAGCGGCAAACCGCTCAAATCGGAGAAGGCCAGCACCCGCGTCAGCGCACCTTCCAGTTCACGAATGTTGGATTGGATCTGACGGGCGATCGTCTCAATGATGTCGTTGGGCACCTGGCGTCCGGCGCGCTCGGCCTTCGAACGCAGGATGGCCATGCGCGTCTCGAAGTCCGGCGGTTGGATGTCAGCGGTCAGCCCCCATTCAAAGCGTGAACGCAGGCGTTCTTCCAGCGTAACCAGCGCTTTGGGTGGGCGGTCGGAGGAAATCACGATTTGTTTATCCTGACCGTGCAGCGTATTAAAGGTATGGAAGAACTCTTCCTGAGTGGATTCTTTACCGGCGATGAACTGGATGTCGTCGATCAGCAAGACATCGATGCGCCGGTAGCGTTCGCGGAAAGCAGCCGTGGTGTGCGAACGAATGGCGTTGATCAGGTCGTTGGTAAATTCTTCCGACGAAACGTACAGAATCTGCAACCCGCTTTGCAGGGCAGCGTTGCCGATGGCGTGCAGCAGGTGGGTTTTGCCCAAGCCCACACCCCCGTACAGGAACAACGGGTTGTAGGCTCTGGCAGGGTTCTCGGCCACGGCCATGCAGGCGGCGTGCGCCAGGCGGTTGCTGGCCCCCACCACGAAGTTGTCAAACGTGTAACGGTAGTGGATCGTGTTGTTGCCGGGGCGCAGTGGCTCGTTGGTTTCTTCCACTTTGCTTTCGATTACCGGCTCGCTCTCAATCGGCTCAAAATCCTTTTGCCAGACGACAAACTCGACCTTTTGTGGGCGATTCATCAAACCACTCAACAGGCGCGAGACGGTGCTGGATAGACGGCTGTCAAGCCAATCGCGGGCGTAAGCATTTTGCACGCCGACGGTAAAGGTTTCTTCGCCGGCTGAAACCAGTTCGGTGCTGCGCACCCACGTATCGAAAGCCGCTTTAGACATCTCCATTTGGAGCTGTCCCAGCGTCGCTTGCCAGGCTTGTTGAGGGTTCATTGTCATACCTGCCTCCATTTTTGATGAGCTGCCAGGATGGCGCAAGGACGTACACACACAAACCCACTGCATATAGCAGCGGGAGTGAAATCATTAACTGTATCGGTTCCACGTAGAGCGTAAAAAAAGGGCCGTTTTTGTGACCCCGCGTTGTTCTTCCTGGATTCTAGCAAAAATACCCCCGGCAGGCAAGCTATGAAACCTACGCATCCTTAAAAAAAACAGATTCTTTAAGGATTCAAATGTTAAAGAAATTGGCGGTATTTTGCCTGCCCCGCCGACCTGATCCGGCAAACGATTTTACCATAGATGCGAGCCAGAGAACACACGCGCCACCGTATATAGGGGTATGGCGTCCTTTCGCAAGAATTGGGCCACAGGTGGATGACGAACCCAAAAGATTCTCGCGGATTTTCGCCCGCCGTGAAACGATCGTGAAACGCCGATTCTGGAGTCTCAATCCTGTGTTTTCGCCGGGAAGCGCTACTTATACGCCACGATGAGATTTACAGGCGACGCGTCCTACCAGTTTTCTATGACGAGATAGTATAATACACCTGTTGTCCGGTTATATCGATACAGTTTGTTGCTTCCAGGAGAAGACATGAACAAGCAGATCGCCCTCAGTATCGTGTTGTTGGTCAGCCTGGTGCTGACCAGTTGCACCCCGGCCACCCCGGTCGTAAAGGAACTGATCCTGGCGACCACGACCAGCACCCAGGACTCTGGTCTGCTGGATGTACTCCTGCCGGTCTTCCAGGAAAAGAGCGGCTACCAGGTGAAGGTCGTGGCCGTAGGCACCGGCCAGGCGCTCAAGATGGGAGAGGAAGGCAACGCCGATGTCCTGCTGGTACACGCCCCCGCCTCTGAAAAGACCTTCATGGAGAAGGGCTTCGGCGGCGAACGCCGGCTGGTCATGCACAACGATTTTATCGTCGTCGGTACCAAAGATGATCCCGCCGGTCTCAAAGGCACGGCCAAAGCGGTGGACGCCTTCAAGATCGTGGCCGACAAGAAGGCAGCTTTTGCCTCGCGTGGCGACGATTCGGGCACCCATAAAGCCGAGCTGGCCCTGTGGAAGAAAGCGGAGATCGACCCCAAGGGCAAGGAATGGTATCTGGAAACCGGTCAGGGTATGGGCGCCACGCTCAAAATCGCGGCCGAGAAGAACGCCTACTGCCTGACCGATCGCGCCACCTATCTGGCCAGCAAGGAAGGCGCTCCGCTGGAGATCATGGTAGAGAAGGACAACGCCCTGCTTAACGTTTATCACGTCATCACCGTTAACCCCGAGAAATACCCCAAGGTCAACAAGGACGGCGCCATCGCTTTCGCCAACTTCATGGTGGCCCCCGAGACGCAGGAACTGATCGGTAAATTCGGCGTGGACAAATACGGTCAGGCGCTGTTCGTCCCCGACGCCACCAAGACCGACGCCGACCTCGGCCTTTAACCCTGCTCCACCCCCACTGTAAGCATGTGCAGGGGCTGCCCCAAAAGCCGGGCAGCCCCTGCTGATTTTTAAATCCGCCGGATCTGCACCTTTGCGTTAAGGCTTCCCCCCCGCCGCCTCACCCGCAGCTACGAAACGGGGGCGCCGTGGTTTTTCTCAGCGAGCCATTCCGCCAGGCCGCGCAACGCCAGGGTGTACGAACGCCAGCCCAGCCCGCTGATGCTGCCCAGGCAAACCGGGGCAATCAGCGAGCGATGACGGAATTCTTCGCGCCCCTGGGTGTTGGAGAGATGCACCTCGATCACCGGCAAGGAAATCGCTGCCACCGCATCACGCAGCGCCACCGACGTATGCGTGTACCCCCCCGGGTTGAACACCACCCCCTGCGCCCAGTGCCGGGCGTCGTGCAGGGCGTCGATCAGGGCGCCTTCGTGATTGGACTGGTACGAACGCACCGTACAGCCCAGTTGCTCGCCCAACGCTACCAGGCGCTGGTCGATATCGGCCAGCGTCACCCGCCCGTATACCTCGGGCTCGCGCTGCCCGAGCAGGTTCAAATTAGGGCCATGTAAAACGAGAATTTGGTTCATCGCTCACTCCACCTCCACCCCCACCTGAAACGCGCCGATGCGCAGCGGCAGCGCATAACGCAGCCTGCCGCCGGCGCGCTTTTTATCTACCTGCATGGCGCTTTGCAGCCTCTGCGGATCCATCTCGGCCGGAATTTCGGTAGGCAAACCAAGCCCACTCAGCACACTGCGGAGATGCTCCGCCAGCCCGGCCTCGGCCAGCCCAATCTGTTCGGCCAGGCGCGCCTCGGCCACCAGCCCAATCGCCACCGCCTCGCCGTGACGGATGCGGTAGTCGCTCAATCGTTCGACGCCGTGCCCGATGGTGTGCCCCAGGTTGAGGGCTGCGCGCACCCCCCGCTCGTACGGGTCGGCCTCGATAAAACGCACCTTGACCGCCACCGCCCGGCGCACCACCTCGCCCCAATCCGGTTCGGCCACCGCCGGCCAGCCTCGGGCGCAGCGAGCGAACAACGTCTCATCCTGCAAGACGCCATGCTTGACCACCTCGGCCAGCCCGCTGCGCAGTTCCTCCTCCGGCAGAGTTTGCAGAGTGGTGGGGTCGGCCAGCACCAGGCTGGGCGGATGAAAGGCCCCCACCAGATTCTTGCCCTGCGGCAGGTCGGCGCCGGTCTTACCGCCCAGGCTGGCGTCGGCCATTGCCAGCAGCGTGGTGGGGGCGCACACCCAGCGCACACCGCGCAGGTAAGTGGCGGCGGCAAAACCGGCCAGGTCGCCAACCACTCCGCCCCCCAGAGCAAACACGGTGCTGCCGCGCTCCAGCCCGGCTTCAAGAAAGCCCCGCCACAGGCGGCCGACCGTCTCGGGCGTCTTATACGCCTCGCCGGGCGGAATGACGATTGGCTGCACCGTATAACCGCCGGCCTGCAAGGCACGCTGTACGCGGCCGGCATGATGGCGGGCGACGTTCTCGTCGCTGACCAACGCCAGCGGGCCTTGCAGTCCACGCTGGCGCAGCAGATCGCCGCAGCGTTCCAGCCCGCCGGCCAACACACGCACGTCGTATCCCGCCCCCATGCCGGTGACGTGAAACGCCCCCAGTAGAATCTGGATCTCGTCGCAAACCTGCTCGGGCGAAAGCCGGTCGCTATCCAGTCGCAGCGCAAACGCGGCGTAGTGCTGGCTGCGCTGCGCCAGCAGCGCATTCAGGCGGGCGGCGCGTTCCTCCTCGCCGCCCAGCAACGGACGGCTGGCGTCGCCGCGCAGGCGCGCCAGCAGCGTTTCGACGGGGGCGGTGAGACAGACCACCGTCCCGTTCGTCTCGGCCTGCTGGCGGCAGATGGGGTCTAACAGCGCCCCGCCGCCCAGGGCCACCACCCCGCCGCCGTTTTCCAACACGGCCTGCAGAGCGGCGCGCTCCCGGGCGCGGAAACCGCACTCGCCCTGATCGGCAAAAATGGCCGGGATGGTCTGTCCACAGCGCCTTTCGATCTCGGCGTCCAGGTCGTAAAAAGGCAGCGCCAGCCGCTGCGCCAGCAATTGCCCGGCCCGGCTCTTGCCGCTGCCCGGCGGGCCGTAAAGAAAGAAGAAATCAGGTCTTGGATGCATGGATGACTTACTCCGGCCAGAAGATGTGATCCTGCCCGCTCATCGGCAGGTCTGCCAGGCGCGCCCTGCGCAGCGCCCGGAAACGCGGCTGCATTTCGGCCAGCGAATCGCCGCCCAATTTCTCCAACAGGGCGTCGGCCAGGACGTAAGCCACCATCGCCTCGACGATCACCACGGCGCGCGGCACCGGACAGAAATCCGAACGCTCGTAGCGCGTCTCACCTGGCTGGCCGCTGGCCAGATCAACGGTAGGCTGCGGCGTCAATGTGGTGGCGATGGGTTTCATCGCCGCCCGCACCAGCAACGGCTGCCCGGTGGTCATACCGCCCTCCAGGCCACCGCAGCGATTTTCACCGCGCGCCAACGTGTCGCCGTCCAGGGTGATGGCGTCGTGCACCTGTGTCCCGGGCCGGCGGGTATTGTCGAACGCCGGGCCGATCTCGACCCCCTTGATGGCCTGAATGCTGAGCACCGCCGCCCCCAGGCGGGCTTCCAGACGGCGATCCCACTGCACGTGCGAGCCCAACCCGGCCGGCAGTCCTACGGCGAACACGTCGATAACGCCGCCCAGGGTGTCCCGTCCCTGCATGGTCTGGTGGATCAGCGCCTGCATGGCCGCCGCGGCGCTTTCGTCCGGGCAGCCCACCTCGCTCTGGGCGCCGAGCCGCGCCCGTTCGACCAGCGGCAGGCCGCTCAGGTCAGCCTGTACGGCGCCGATGGCGCTGACGTAACCGCCGACCAGGATATCAAATTGCGCCAACAGATGGCGACACACCGCCCCCACCGCCACGCGCGCCGCCGTCTCGCGGGCCGAGGCGCGTTCCAGCGCCGGGCGCAGATCGTCGTAGCCATATTTAATCGCCCCCGCCAGGTCGGCGTGCCCCGGGCGCGGGCTGGTAAAGGCCGCCACCGCCCGGCCGCGCCAGCGGGCATGATCGCTGTTTTCGATGTGCAGCGCCAGCGGAGCGCCGGTGGTCTGCCCGGCCATCACCCCGCCCAGCAAGGTGACGCGATCGCTTTCCAGCTTCATGCGCGGTCCGGCGCCGTAGCCGGCCTGCCGGCGGGCCAGATCACGGTTGATCACATCGGCCGGCAGCGCCAGCCCGGCCGGCAGACCTTCCAGAATGGCGGTCAGAGCCGGGCCGTGCGACTCTCCGGCGGTCAAGAATCTTAAAGGCATAACACACCTCGATCGTAGTTAAACTTCATTCCTGGACGGCCTGCCACATCGCCCGGCGCGGCACGCGCAGCCCGCTCCAGGCTTCTAACGCCAGGGCGGCCTGCTCGATCAGCATACCCAACCCGTTGGCCACCGCCAACCCGGCGGCGCGTCCGGCGCACAACAATTGCGTCTCGGCCGGGTTATAGACCAGGTCATAGATTGCGGCGCCGTCTGGCAGGGGCACATCCTGCGGCCAGGGGCTGGCCTGTGGGTTGGGCGCCATGCCCACCGGAGTGGTATTGACCAGCAAAGAGACCGGCTCCAGCCTACGCAGGGTGCTTGCGTCCAGGCTGAGGGCATACAGCGCCCCGCAGCCCGCCAGCTGCGCCGCCAACGCATCCGCCTGCTCCAACCGCCGGGCGGCCACCCACACCTGCCAGCCGGCCTGCGCCAGCGCATAGACCACCGCCCGCGCCGAGCCCCCCGCACCGAGCACCAGGGCGCATTGCCCGTGGGGCAGCGCCTGTCTCGCCAGCAAACGCTGCACGTCGATCAGAAAACCGGCCGCGTCCGTGTTCTCGCCCAACAATTGTCCGTCGCACATGCGCAACGTATTGGCTGCGCCGATCCGTTCCACCGCCGGCGAACGCCTGTCCAGCAAGGGCAAGACGTTTTGTTTGTGTGGGATGGTCACGTTCAGACCGTGCAGTTCACCACAGCGCAGCCGCGCCAGCAGCCGTTCCAACCCGCCCGTTTCTTCGGGCGCCACCGGATAGAGGCGATATTCGCCCGCCAGTTGCATGGCCGCCAGGGCCGCATGATGCAGGCGCGGCGACAGACTGTGTCCCAGCGGGTAACCGGTCAGCCCCAGTTTCAAGGGTGAGGGAGGGGCGCTGAAATTCATTCGCTCGCAGTCAGCCCGGCGCCCAGCCCCTGCAGGGCGGCAACAAAACCGGGGAACGATTCACCGGCAACCTCGGCCCCCATGACCTGTACCTCGTCCCGGGCAGCCAGTCCGGCCACCGTCATCGACATCGCCAGGCGATGATCGCCGTGCGGGTCGCTCTTACCGCCGCTCAAACCGCCCTGCCCCTGGATGACAAAACCGTCGGCGGTCTCGCGGGCATCCACGCCCAGGGTGTGCAGTTCCTGCACCAGGGCGCCGATGCGGTCGGACTCTTTGAAGCGCAGTTCTTCAGCCTGGCTGACCTCGCTGATCCCCTGGGCGTAAGCCGCCGCCACACCGAAGATGGGAAATTCGTCGATCATCTGCACCACCCGCTCGGCGCGCACCCGCACACCGTGCAGCCGGCTGTGACGCACCGTCAAATCGCCGGTTGGCTCTTCATCCTGTTCGTCGCGATGATCCATGCGAATATCCGCCCCCATTTCTTGCAGTGTGCTGAGCAGCCCGGTGCGGGTGGGATTGAGCCCCACCCCGCGCAGAGTCACCTGCGAGCCGGGGGTGATCAATGCGGCCACGATCAGGAAGGCCGCCGCAGAAAAGTCGCCGGGAATGACGCGGCGCAGCGGGCGCAGTTTGCCCTCGCGCGGCGGCAAAAGGGTAACGGCAAAGCGTCCCATCCCCTGCGCCACGGTGGTGACGTGCACGCCCATGCTGCGCAACATGGTTTCACTATGGTCGCGCGACAACCCGGTTTCATACAGGGTGGTCACACCGTCACCGGCCAGCGCCGCCAGCAGCAGGCAGCCCTTGACCTGGGCGCTGGCCACCGGCAGGGCATACTGTACGGCGTGCAGGGTCTGGCCGGCCGGCCGGCCCCCAATCTGTAACGGCGCACCGCAGCCCGGGCCGGCTTCAATCTGCACGCCCATCGTGCGCAACGGCTCAACAATGCGCCCCATCGGGCGGCGGCGCAGCCCGGGTGTGCCGTCCAGTATGGCAGCCGCACCGCTGGCGGCCAACCCACCCGCCAATAAACGCATGGTCGTGGCCGAATTGCCGCAGTTCAACGCCGCCGCCGGCGCCTTCAGACCGTGTAAACCCTGGCCGTTCACTCGCAGGCTGGCGCCATGCAATTCCCAGGGCACCCCCAGGTCGGTCAACGCGTCCAGCATGGCGCGGGTGACGCCTGAGACGAGGAAATTTTCGGCGCGACTCTCACCTTCGGCCAGCGCGGCAAACAGCGCCGTCCGGTGCGAAATGGACTTGTCTCCCGGTAAAGTTGTTTCGCCCTGGAGCGGTTTGCCGGGGATAATGGTCAGATTCATGGTTGCCCTCCGTGGGGATAATTGAAAATTTTGCGCTGGTTGGCGGCGCCCTCGGCCAGCGTCTGGCGCAGGGCGGTCAGGTCGCCGGCGGCCAGTTGTTGCTCGATCTGTTCTAACCGGCTGCGCATGCGGCGGCAGGCCGACAGCACGTTGTCGGAATTGGTCGTCAGGATATCCATCATAACATGTTCTGGAGAGACCGCCAGGCGCGCCGTGCTGCGAAACCCCGAGCCCGCCAGTGGGGCGCATTCCGGCGGGGTGGCGCCGGCCAGGGCGTTGGCCACCAGATAGGGCACGTGGCTGGTGGCTGCTACCCAGCGGTCGTGCCGTTCAGCATCCAACCATAACGAGCGCGCCCCCAACAGGTGCGCCAGCCGCTCCGCCAACAGGCGGGCACGCGGCGAGGTGCGTTCCAGCGGTACAAAGGCAAACGGGGCGTTACGGAACAGGCCGGCCTCGGCCTGCGCCAACGAAGACTGTTCTTTGCCACACATCGGGTGGCCGCCCAACGGATCGAAACGTTCCGGCAGGGCGGCCATGGCCCGTACAATTTCACTTTTGGTCGAGCCCAGATCGAGCACCACAGCCGGGCCAGGATGTAAGCCGGGTAATTGCACCAGCAAATCGAGGATGGTGTGCACCGGTGTAGCCAGGATCACGACCTCGGCCTGAGCCAACAGTTTGCCCGGGCTGGCTGCCAGGTCGTCGGCCAGGTGCAGCGTCTCGGCCAGCGACAGGGTGTAGGGGTCAGGGTCGATGCCGGTCAGGTGAATGCAGCGCCCGCGCAACGCCAGCGCCAGTGAACCGCCCATCAACCCCAGCCCCAGAATAGCGACCCGGGCCGCAAAAAATCCAGGCTCGTCGGCGCCGCTCATGGCCGCGCCTCGTTTGCCGCCGGCAAGGGGTGAACCGGCGCCACCCGCCGCCCAATCGCCTCGGCAATGGCGCGCACCTGCGTCACCATCTGGGCGAAGCGCTCCGGCTTCAGGCTCTGCCCGCCATCCGAAAGCGCCTGGTCGGGGTTGGCATGGACTTCGACGATCAGGCCGTCGGCTCCGGCGGCAATGCCGGCGCGCGCCACGGCGCTGACGTATTGCCAGTGCCCGGTGCTATGGCTGGGGTCGATGACTACCGGCAGATGGGTGAGCGACTTGAGCACCGGGATGGCGTTGATGTCGGTGGTGTTGCGCGTGCTGGTCTCGAAGGTGCGGATGCCGCGCTCGCACAGGATCACCCGCCGGTTGCCGTTGGCCAGCAGGTATTCGGCCGCCATCAGCAGTTCTTCAATTGTGGCGCTCATCCCGCGTTTGAGCAGCACCGGGTGCTGGCTGGCCCCGGCGGCCTGCAACAGGGCGAAATTCTGCATGTTGCGCGCCCCAATTTGCAATACGTCGGCGTAACGCACGATCAAGGGCACCAGTTCGGGCGACATGACCTCGGTGATGACCGGCAGTCCGGTGATCTGGCGCGCTTCGGCCAGCAGTTCCAGCCCGGCTTCGCCCAACCCCTGGAAGGCGTACGGCGACGAGCGCGGTTTGTAGGCCCCGCCGCGCAGCGCATGCGCCCCGGCCTCGCGCACGGCGTGAGCAATCTCGAGGATCTGGGTGCGATTTTCCACCGAGCACGGCCCCGCAATGATGACGATCTCCTCACCGCCAATATGGGTGCCGTTCAGGGGGAAACTGGTGTCCTCGGGATGGTATTCTCGTGAAGCCAGCTTGTAAGGTCGCGAGATGGGCACGATCCGGTCGACGCCCTCCATGACCTGGAACTGATCGCGTGAGACGGGCCGACCGTCCCCGACTGCGCCGATGACGACGCGCTCTGTGCCGCGCGACAGATGGGCCTTGAGCCCGTTGGTTTCCACGCGGGAAACCACGTCACAAATTTGTTTTTCACTGGCATCTTGACGCATGATGATCAACATTTAAGCCTCCTTTGGCAAGGGCTGATTCCGGGTTAGAAATGGAGTTTGGCTACTTCGCCAGATCCGGGCGCAGGACGACCGCTTCACCCAGGTAGACATGTTGGATCGCCGACTGTGGCAGGTCGGTGTTCCAGTGCAGCAGGACGCGGATGCAGCGCGGCAGGCTGCCGGGCACGGCAATCTCGCTGGCGCACATCAACGGCACTTCGCTCCAACCAAGCTGGCGGGCAGCCTTGGCCGGGTATTCATTTTGCAGGTCGGGGGTAGCGGTGAAAAACGCGCTGGCCAGTTCGCTCGATTGCAGGGCGGGGTTGGCCTGTAACATGGCGCGCAGCAGTTCGCGCGTGGCGGCCAGCACTTCGCTGGGATGATCACTGCTGGCGGTGGTTGCGCCTCGAACACCTCGAACACTCATGATTCCATCTCCTGGGTAGAAATAAAAAAATGCGATGCCTTTGGCATCGCATTCGTCAGTCGAGAGAAGTTTTGGTCTTCCGCTCCGCTTAAGCACCGCCAACGGCAGTCGTGGACTGATTGCCGTAATAAAAATAAAAGTAGCGGAAGAATCGGGCAGAAGTAAACATGGGGAATCTCTTAATTGGCCCAAGTCTACACCCGCCGGGCCAATGTGTCAAGGATGTTTTTTGGAACAAAACTTGCAGCGCGGGTTTGCTATGAACGGTGGTGCTATAATAATGCCAGAATCAACCTGCCAGGAGGAGTGCACGACTCTGCCAGATCCATCTCTGTTGTCCCAGGGCATCGCCGCCATCAAGGCCGGCGATAACTCGCGGGGAATGCAATTACTGATCGCCTGTGTCCGTGACGAGCCCAACAACGAGCTCGCCTGGTTGTGGCTGGCTGCCTGCTTCTCCGAGCCCGAACGGCGGCGGTATTGCCTGGAGAAAGCGCTGGCTATCAACCCGAACAACGAGCGCGTGCGCGCCGCCCTGGAGGAACTGAACGCCCCACCCCTCACTCCCACCCCACCCCGGCCCGAAGAACAGCCGGCGGCCATCCCTCCGGCCGGGCCACAAGAGGCCGCCGGGGCCGCGCCACAACCCGAAGAAGAGCCAGAAACCGCCCTGGATACGCTGGTGGAAGCCGGCTTCACGCCTCTGGCGTCCCCTCCCCCCGCCCCGGAAGAAGAAGCGCTCCCGCCCCCGCGCCGCTTGCGCCAGGTGCCGGTCAGCGCCCCGCCGGCCGATATCCCCGTCATCCAGCGCCCTGCCCCGCGCATCCTGGTTCGCCCACCGGTGACGGAGAGCGGACGTCCGCTCACCCGCGCCGAACGCCTGCGCCAGGATCGCGCCCGGCGAATGAAGGCGGCCATCACCCAGCCGGGCACGCGCACCCGCCGCGCCCCAAACCTGAGCAAACTACTGGGGGCGGTCGTGGCCGTTGGGCTGCTGGGCCTGGTGGCCTATCTGTTCGCCAGCAGTTTCTTCCGCAACGTCCCGGCTTCGTGGTTTGTAGCCCCCACGCCCTTGCACCAGCGCCAGAGCGTCACCCCTTCGCCGCTGCCGGAAACGACGACCGCTCCTTCGCCGACCCCCGCCGGCACCCAGGCGTTGGTCGTGCCCTCGCCCGAAGCGCGCCCACCGCTCGCCGCCGGCGCCTGGATGAAGCTGCCGGTCGTGCCGCTGGTCAGCGACCGGGCGCGCGCCATTTACGAATTGGGGTTGAAGATGGGCAACAACCCGAAGGCGTTTTCAAAGGTCGGCGATTGCGACAGCACCCTGCCCTGGTACCTGGGTGACTTCGATGAAGGCACCGACCAGTACCACCTGGGCGAGTACGACGAACTCAAGGAAGTCATCGCCCAGTTTGCCGGCTCGTTTGGCCGCGAGAGCCAGGCCACCCGCAACGGAATGAACAGCGCCGCGGTGATGAGCCCGCTGTGGGCCACGCCGGGCACCTGCCAGGTGAACGAAGCCCCGCTGCTGTGCGAATATCGCCTGCACCGCCCCAGCATCGCCATCATCGCCCTGGGCACCAACGACGGCTTCGAAGAAAAAGTCTTCGAGATGCAAATGCGCATCATCCTGGATGCCACCATCCAGCGCGGCATTGTCCCCATCCTGGCTACCAAGGCCGACAACCTGGAGGGCGATAACAGCAACAACGCCCTGCTCGCCCGCCTGGCCTGGGAATACCAGATCCCGTTGTGGAATTTCTGGCTGGCGGCGCAATCCCTGCCGGGCGGCGGGCTGCAATACGACGGCGCTCACCTGGCCCCCGGCCCCAGTTTTTACGATGACCCGGCCAATCTGCAACTGGCCTGGCCGGTGCGCAACCTCACCGCCCTGCAATCGCTGGACGCCGTCTGGCGCGCCGCCAACGACCTGCCCCCCGCGCAACCCTCCGCCACCCCGACGGTAGAAGATACGCAAGAACCCTGATGCCACGGATCAAAAATCAGAAGTGTGAAAATCGGCGGCTTAAAACAATTTTCCCAGGAAGCCTTTTCTCGGGTATACTGTGGCCTGTTATTTACATTTTCCCGAGGAGGCGCATTTATGTCTACCGTGGCAATTGTTACCGATAGCAGTGCCTACATTCCCCCCGATTTGATTGCACAATATTCCATTCACATCGTCCCCCTCACACTACACTGGGAAAACCAATCCTATCGCGACGGCGTGGATATTGGCGCGACGGAATTTTATACCCGTCTGAGCCAGTCCGAATCGCTGCCCACCACCAGCCAGGGTTCGCTGCACGAGTTCCAACAGGTGTACCAGAAACTGCTGGATCAAGGCTACGACGTCCTCACCCTGCCGATTTCCAGCGGCATCTCCGGCACGGTGCGCGCCGCCATCAGCGCCAGCGCACTGTTCCCCCCCGAACGGGTGGCCGTGTTGGACACCAAACTGGTCTCGATGGCGCTTGGCTTTCAGGTGTTAACGGTGGCGCGTGCCGCAGCGCAAGGCGCCAGCCTGAGCGAATGCGTGGCGTTGGCGCAGCAGTCTTACCGCCACATCGGCGTGTATTTCACCGTCAACACGCTCAAATACCTGGCCGCCGGCGGGCGCATTAACAGCGCCAAACGCCTGTTGGGCACCGCCCTGAACATCAAACCCATCCTCGAGATCCGCGACGGCAAGATCGAGCTGGTCGAAAGCGTCATCTCGCAGCGCAAAGCGGTCGACCGCATGGTGCAGCTGGTCGAAAAGGGCATTGCCGGCCGCAGTCCGGTGCGCATCTCGGTCTTTCACGCCCTGGTGCCCGAACAGGCCCAGGCCCTGCAGGATGCGCTCGTAGAACGCTTCGGAGCGGTGGAGGGCATTCTCTCCGAGGTCAGCCCGGTGGTCGGCTCGCACACCGGCCCGGGCACGTTGAGCATCGCTTATATGGCCGGGATGTGAGCGCCATGCACGCCGGCCCGGTTGAAGCGGTGCGCGCCGTCCTGGCGCGTTTCCAACAGGGATACAGCCAGCGCGACCTGACCGCCCTGGATGCCTTCATGGAACTCTTCGACCCGGACGCCGCCCTGGAAGTGATCGGCACGGGCGCCACCACCCCGCAGGCCGGCGGTGAGTGGTGCCTGGGGCCGGCGGCGGTGCGTACCCTGGTTTACAACGACTGGAAACACTGGGGCCGCCTGGAACTGGACGTCGCCGGGGCGCACATCCACGTGCGCGGCGAAGTGGCCTGGCTGGCAACCAGCGGCGTGGTGCGCGACCACATTTCCGCCGACGAGTGCTACCACAATTTTGCCGATTACATCCGTTGGGTAAGCGATCAGAAAGATATGGACGAACGCGCCCGCCTGTTGGGCATCGTGCGCGAGGGCGCCAACATGCTGGTCGAAGCGCAACGCGGCGAAAATTTCACCTGGCCAATCCGCTTCGCCGCGGTGTTGGTGTTGCAGGGCGAACACTGGCGTTTCCACCAGATGCACTTCTCCTTCCCCACCACCACCTATCCCGACCAACGCCTGGGGTAGCCCCTGGGCCCACCCGGGCAAGGCGCCCGGAGGGCGCACAGGCTCGCCTCTATCTGCGGGGCCGTCTCTGCCTGTACGGACGCGGTTCACCCTCGCCCCC